>JAJDZD010000026.1 GCA_022824865.1 Chloroflexota bacterium
AGGCGAAGCAGCATGCGGTTGCTCTGCTCCCCCCTAACCGGCGAACGCGCGGCGTGGTGCCGGAACGAACTCTACTGCCCGCGTTGCGCAAGTACGCCCCACTGCTGCAGGCATGAGTCGGTGGGATTCAATCATCGACGCGCTCAATTGTCACTGCGTCGCCGATGCGACAGCCCAACTCCTGCGCAGCAGATCCGCCCGGCACCGCAACTTCCAGCAGGTTCCAGCTTCCAATCAGGGCAACTGGCTCGTGACCGGTACCGTATGTCGAGGCCAGGCCCCTGATGCGCGTGTCGCTGACTTGGGTTTCGTACATGTGTGCAGTCTGCACGAACGCTGCCCGTATGTTTGTAATCAGGTTTCCAAACGCGTCGACGTGGATGATCTCGCCCCTGATGTTCGGGCCGTCAGCGTACGCGGATCGCCGGGCGACTCGTACCGGATCCTGGACGAGCGAACCGAGCCAGTCGGGGCGTTCGTAATTCGCCAGACGCGCAGCTATGGGTGCAAAGATGTCGCGAGCGTGAAATGTCGGCGCTACCGGAGCCCGCCAGGTTTCTGGTCGGTCAATCGTCCAGCATCGGACGTCGTCCTCAGTGGGCGTCAACAACCCATTGTCGGGTCCGACCAGCCATCGGCTGTCGCGTCGCACGATCAGTCCACGCCGCTCCGTTCCGACACCGGGGTCTACCACGGCTACCAGCACGGCCCCGGGTGGCAGAACGTCGAGCGAGGCATCAACGATGTGCGCGCCGAGTTGGATGTGATGCGGAGGCACGCCGTGCGTCAGGCTGATGACCCGCGCATCGGTCTCAGCAGCAACAACCGCGGCCACCTGCCCGGCGTAGGGATCATTGGTGCCAAAGTCGGTCAGCAACGCGACCAGGCGGTTCATGCCTGAGCCGCCGGCAGCCCGAAGGCGGGGCGTGCGCAAAGCGCGCCTTGCACCACAGCCGCCGAGAACGCCTCGGCGGCGGCGTGCCCCAGCGTTGTGAGGTCGCCGCTGTTGCCTGCGGGGCTCACCGACACGGCGAAGATTGTGTCGCCGTCGTGCATACCGTGAGCCGGGCGCACGGCTCGCGCCAAACCATCGTGCGACATTTCGGCGACTTTCCGAAGCTGCCATCGCTCCAGCGCGGCGTTGACGGCCACAATGCCGATCGTGGTGTTCTGGCCGAATCCCGAACCGGGTGTGTCCGAAGCTGCGGCCACCGGGCGGCCGGTGGCCGGGTCATGGACGTCGCCTGCCGGGTTCACGACGGCCAACGCGCCCGCCAGGACATCTCCGCTGCGCGACAGCGCGCTGCCAAGGCCACCCTTCAGACAGCCATCGCCGAAACCTATGGTCGCGCCGGTTCCCGCACCCACATTGCCTTGTGAGACAGGGTCCGCGGATGCCGCATCGGTTGCCGCCTCGCCTGCGGCCGCATCCGGCCGGACCGACGGATCGCCGACCGCTAAGTCGTAAATCACAGCCCCCGGCACAATTGGCACAGGTCCGGCGGTCGTGGGAAACCCGCGACCCGTTGCTTCCAGGTAGCGCATCACGCCGTCGGCCGCAGCCAGTCCGTACGCGCTGCCGCCGGTCAGGAGAATCGCATCAGCCTGCGCAACCAACCCCCCTGGATGCAGCGCATCGGTCTCGCGAGTCCCAGGGGCTGATCCGCGGACATCCACGGCGGCGGGCACGGCTCGGTCGAATAGCACGACGGTGCAGCCGGTTCCAGCCGCCGCATGCGTCCAGTGGCCCACGCGTATTCCCGGCAGTGCAGTCAGCGTTGAATTCGCGTCGGCCACGCGCTGCCTCGGACTGGTCGCGGATGTGGACTGATTGTCACAGAAGCGCCGACCCGCCTGCATAGAATCACTCATGGTGCGACGTTGTTCTCGGCGCGTGTTCGTGGCAGCGGCGGCTCTCGCCACTGCCGCCTGCGGCGCTGCGGTTCAATCAAGCGACCTGCCCCAAACGATGGTGGTTGCGGCCGGCGACGAACCCGAGGTCGGCTCGTCGAAGGCGGGAGCCAACAACCGCCAATTGCGCGCGAGCCTGATGGCCGACGCTGCCAGGCTGGCTCGACTGGATGCCACGACATCGCTTCGGACTTCGGCTCTTGGAGACGCTCTCGCTCGGTCCATTGATGAGCTTGGACTCGACGCCGAACGCCGAGAATTCTTGGCCGCCGCTCACGGACTGCCCGCCGTGAGCTTGCGGGTGGACGGCGACTTTGTCCTCGCCGCAGGCATGATCTATTCGGCCGTCGGCGTGGTCGAGGGCCCGCTGCGCCAGGCCGAGGTTGACGACGAGGGAATGCTGCGCGGCTCGGGCTACGAAGGCGCCGTGGTGCTGATAGCTCGGGGTGTCACGCCCTTTCGTGTCATCGGCCAGCTGTTGGAAGACGCCGGCGCAGTGGCCGTCATCATCCACAACAACCGGCCCGGGTTTCTCTACGGCACGCTCAGTCAACCGTCGGGCATCCCTGTGGTCTCGGTGACTGAGGAGGCGGGCGAGGACCTGGTCGGGCGTCTGAATCTCGGCGAGCCCCAGACCGTGGTGGACGTCTCGCCGCCGCAACGGTCGTTCGAGGGCGCCAACGTGATCGGGCATCGGGCCGGGCCGTTGCGGCGTCAGATCGTCGTCGCCACGCCGGCCGACACTCCGCTGGGCGACTACTCCGATGGCGGTAACGCCGACGGACTTGCCCTGCTGCTCGCGTTGGCGAGCCACGCCGACGAAATGCGCGCCAGGCATTCGATCACCTTCGTCGCATTTGACGCTACTCATCGCGGTTACGTCGGCAGCCGCTGGTACCTGGCGCACCTGTCAGACGACGAGCGCGCGTCCATTGACGCTGTCCTTGCGCTTGATCGCCCTGGGCGCGCCTACCCGTTGCAGCTTGGTGCGTCCGACGAATTGGCGCCGCTGATCAATCAGCGACTTGCGTCTGATGGGGCTGAACTTCGCGTGACGCGCGACTTTGGAGTGGGACGCGGCGACCACGACGTATTCGCCGCTCGAGGCGTGCCGTACGTCTTTCTTACTCGAACCGGCGCCGGCGAGATTTCGGCAGACTACCTGTTGTCCGCATTCCATGTCGCTGCCGCGGCGCTCGAAGTCCTGGACGGATTCGACTCGACCGCAACGAATTAACGACAACTTCCTAACAAGCCACGACCGGTCCCGATTCTCCCGGTTGCGGTGCATGGCTTAGCTGTGATCGTCATCGTCCTCGAGCCGTTGTCGCAATCGAGCGTTCGCGTCACGCAGCGCCATGTCCGGGTCAAGGTCCCCCGCCTCTGCGCGCGCGGCGACCCACAGCAGGGCGTCGCCCAGTCGTTCTGCGTCATTTCCGGCCGATAGCGCCGCAAGGGTTTCAGCTTCGAGACTCGGCATGTCCACCGACCGACCGGCTCGGCGTAGCGCACGAACGGCTGATTTCGCCAGGGTCAGGCTGGGCATCGAGTCCGGCAGGCCATCGAGTGGGCCGACATCTCCGCCACGTTCGGCGGCCTTGATTTCGGCCCATGCCAGACGCAGGTCTTCCAGGGCTTCAAACTGCGCGTCACCGAAGACATGGGGATGGCGTCGGATCATCTTGGCGCTAATGGCCGCAACCACGTCCGGCCAGTCAAATCCGCCGCGCTGCCGAGCAATCTCCGCGTGCAGCACCAGGTTCAGCAACACGTCGCCAAACTCATCGACCATCGCCGAATCATCGCCTCGATCGATTGCGGACAGTACCTCGTGCGCCTCCTCAACCAGGTAGGGGCGCAGCGTTCGGTGCGTCTGCTGCTTGTCCCACGGACAGCCATCGGGGCCACGCAGGCGGCGCACAACGTCGAGCAAGGTGTTGGTATCGCGAAGTTCGGACTGCTCGGTGGGCAGCGCGCGAAGCGATGCCGGGAACCTTATGGATTCCGCCGGGCTGTCGTCGCGCCAGAGCGTGCAGGACCACGGCTTGACTTCGCAAGCCAAATCCGACCCGTAGGCGGCGCGCAGCCGGCTTCGCCACGCCTCCAGTTGGCGATCATCGGCGATGCCTCGCACCAAGGTCTGCATTCCGGGCGCTGGCCGCCAGTCCGTGCGGGCCGGCCCAATGACAGTCGGGCCGTCAACGGCCGGCGCGGACTCCGGGCCGACAGTCAAGCTGACGATTCCACGATTCGCCAATTCCTGAAGCACCGCAACGCCCGGGTCGTCGTCCGGTCCGTATCCGGGTGCCAGGTAGAGCGCGTGCGTGCCTCTGAGTTCCTCGAAAGCACGTTTCCAGGCTTCAGCTTCGGGCGGCGATGGCAACAGCGCCGCCATCGGGGCGGCTGAAATGCACGCCCACGAGATCATTGACTCAGCAGGAGTCGGGGCTGCGGTGTCGACCCATAGCGGATCACCCTCTCGCACAAACGCCACGCGAACCCGGGCGTTCATCGACGAGAGTTGGGATTCATCCGTTGCCGCCATGCGCTGCGATATTCTAGACAGTGATCCTGTTGGCTTGGCCCCGGTGAGTTCATGTATCCAGACGACCTTGGCTATACAAGCGAGCACGAGTGGGTGCGCGACGAAGGCGACCACCTGCTCGTTGGCATCACGGCGTATGCGCAGGAAGAGCTTGGGGATGTCGTCTACGTTGAACTGCCGACGCCGGGGGAGAGCTTTGCCGCGGGCGACGAGTTTGGGACGGTAGAGTCCGTCAAGGCCGTCTCACCCCTCTACGTGCCAATGTCAGGTGAGATTCTCGAAGTGAACGAAGCACTCGAATCGCAGCCCGAACTCATCAACGAAGAGCCATATGCCGCTGGCTGGATGATCCGGCTGGCCGCCAGCGATCCGAGCGAGCGCGACGCCCTGCTCGACGCTCAGGCGTACCAACAGTTCGTGAATGAGCTACGCGCCTAACACCGACGCCGACCGCGCGGCCATGCTGCGCACGGTCGGCGTTGAATCGATAGACGATCTCTTTGTAGACATCCCGGTCCAGCACCGCGATCCCGTGCTGGACTTGCCGCCGGCGCTCCCCGAGATCGACGTCATCCGCCATTTGGGACAGCTCGGCGCGCTGAATGCGACGTCGGATGACCTGCCGTCGTTCCTGGGCGCCGGGTTCTATCGACACTTCGTTCCCGCTCTCGTGGATCAGCAATTGCTGCGGTCGGAGTGGTACACGGCCTACACGCCGTACCAGCCGGAAATGGCGCAGGGCACGTTGCAGGCTATGTACGAGTTCCAGTCGCTCGTCTGCGACTTGACTGGCATGGACGTGTCGAACGCCTCGCTGTATGACGGCGCGTCGGCGCTTGCGGAGGCCATTCTCCTGTGCCGTGGTCTGACAAGGCGTCCACGCGTCGTCATTGCCGAAACCGTGCATCCGGCGTACCGGGACGTGGCCGCAACCTACACCAGCGCCCTCGATGTCGATCTTCAGGTCGTGCCGGCCACCTCCCGCGACGGAACCAGTGTCCGACCCGACAACGAGCCGTTGGTCGAGGCCATCGACGACCGGACGAGTTGCGTCGTCATCCAGCGCCCGGATTTCCTGGGCATGGTGGTCGACGCCGATCCAATCGTCCAGGCCGCTCGCCGCCACGGCGCCCGGGTCGTTGTCGTCGTCGGCGATCCGGTTTCTCTCGGTTTATTGGTTCCGCCCGGCGACCTGGGCGCGGACATCGTGGTGGGCGAGCTCCGCTCCCTGGCAGGTCCCCCGGCCTACGGCGGACCCGGCGCCGGAATGTTCGCTGTCCGGTCCCAGTTGATTCGCCGCGTCCCTGGACGAATCGCCGGACGTACGGTGGACCTGGAGGGCAAGGATGCGTTCGTGCTGACCCTGCAGACCCGCGAACAGCACATCCGCCGCGAACGCGCGACATCGAACATCACGACCAACCAGGCACTGGTGATTCTGGGCGCAACCATCTCGCTCAGCGCGCTGGGCCGTCGAGGTCTCCGCGAAATCGCGGAGCAGTCCCTGACCGCGGCTCATCAGGCGGCCGAAGCTCTCGCCAGCGCCGGAGCTGTGGTTGCCACCGATGCCCCGTACTTCAACGAATTCGCCGTGCATGCACCCGAAGGCGCTGCGGCCCGGCTTGACCGTCTCCGCAGCGAGGGCAGCGTCTTGGCGGGCGTGGATCTTGGCTGCGTGTCTTCCCGGTTCGACGACCTGATCCTTGTGGCCGCCACGGAACTCACGACGGCAAGTGACGTTGAAGCGTTGGCTGCGGCCTGGGCTCGTACCCGATGACCGAAGAACCCCTGATCTACGACCTCTCCAGCCCAGGCCGGCAGGGGGTGCGTTCGCCGCTGCCGCAATTCGATCCCGTTGATCCTGGCGACGTGTTGCCATCTTCGGAGCTTCGATCCGACTTGCCGTTGCCCGAAGCGTCCGAAATAGACGTCATGCGCCATTTCCTCCGCCTGTCGCACAAGAATCACAGCGTGGATACGGCCATGTATCCGCTCGGTTCCTGCACCATGAAGTACAACCCCAAGGTCAATGAGGTCACGGCTCGCACCCCCGGGCTGGCTGACATTCACCCCTACCAGCCGCCCGAAACAGCCCAGGGTGCCTTGGAGTTGATCTACGAACTCGAAGCCTTGCTGGCCGCAATTACTGGCTTCCCGGCGGTCTCCACCCAGCCCGCCGCCGGTTCGCAGGGCGAGCTTTGCGGATTGCTCAGCATCCTGGCCTGGCACGAGTCGCGGGGAGAAACCCGAACCCAGGTCTTGGTGCCCGACTCCGCCCATGGCACCAATCCCGCCACGGGAACGATGAGTGGTCTTCAGGTCATCAGCCTGCCCACCGCCGATGACGGGGGAATTGACCTGCAAAACCTCAAGGAGAGCCTTGGCCCGGGCGTGGCCGCCATCATGCTCACCCTGCCGAGCACCCTGGGCCTGTTTGAACGCCGCATCGCGGAGGTTGTTGAGCTGGTTCACGCCGCGGGTGCGCAGGTCTACTGCGACGGCGCCAACATGAACGCCATGCTGGGCCGTGTCCGTCCCGCCGATCTGGGCATAGACGTGATGCACCTGAATTTACATAAGACATTCAGCACGCCGCATGGCGGTGGCGGTCCGGGTGCCGGAGCCCTTGCCGTGCAGGCTCACCTGGAACCCTTCCTGCCCGGACCACGGGTGGTTCGGAACGGCGACACATACGAGTTGGCGGACCCACCGCCTACGAGTATCGGGCGCGTGCACAGCCATCTCGGCAACTTCGGCAATCTCGTTCGCGCCTACACCTACATCCGCTCGCTGGGCGCCGATGGGTTGCGCGAAGCCGCCGATGACGCCGTGCTCAACGCCAACTACTTGCGCGCCGCGCTGTCCGACGACTACGACCTGCCCTACGACCGCACCTGCATGCACGAAGTCGTCCTGGCCGGCACCCGCCAACGGCGTTTGGGTGTGCGAACCCTCGATATCGCCAAGCGACTCATCGACTACGGCATCCACCCGCCAACGATCTATTTCCCAATCATCGTGGACGAGGCCCTGATGATCGAGCCCACCGAGACCGAGTCCCGCGAATCGCTCGACAACTTCATCGACGTCATGCGCCGCATCGCCCGCGAAGCCGAATCCGATCCCGACAAGCTCCACGACGCCCCAGTCAACGCCCCCGTCCGCCGCCTCGACGAAGTCACCGCCAACCGCCGCCCCAACGTCCGCCGCCAACCACCGGCGAGCGGGACCTGAACGACTCGGCATGGCGTTGACTCGCCTTGTGAGTCGCAAGTTCCTGGCATTACCGCGTCAGGCATGCCGAGCAACCGGTGCGAGTCCGAGTCGTCATCGCGGTAAACCTAGTCTCGGGTAGGCTACGAACTCGAAGCCACGGAGCGGTATCCAGCTAGGGGACAATCATGAAGTTCGTGCGTTATCAGACGGACGCGGGGCCAGCCCATGGCTCGCTTGAGGCGAGCGGAGCGGTTCACACCATCAGCGGGGACATCTTTGGCGACTTTGACGTTGGTGAACGGGTCGCGGACGCCGACGATCTGAAGATCCTGGCACCCGTTGATCCTCCGAAGCTGATCGGTGTTGGCGGGAACTATCTCGCCCACCTGGAAGAGGGCGGCGAGGACGCGTTTGTTCCGCAGTTTCCAATGGTGTTCCAGCTGCCGTCGACTTCAGTAATTGGCCCGGGCGACTCCATCGTGATTCCCGACAAGGTGGGCTTCACGCACGCCGTCAACAACCCGGAGTTGCAGGACGAACCGTTCAGCCCCGTGGACTACGAGTCCGAGTTGGTTGCCGTAATCGGCAAGCCGTGCCACCGCATCGACCCGGACGAGGCGCTGGACTACGTGCTGGGCTACAGCTGTGGCAACGACGTGAGCGCGCGCCCCTTGCAGCTGGCGGAAATGGCCACGGGGGTCCTGATGCTGGGCAAGGGCCTGGAGACCTTCAAGCCACTGGGACCCGTGATTGCCACTGATCTGGATCCGACAGATCTGCGGCTGCGCGGGCGGCACAACGGCGTGGTGACGCAGGACACGAGTACGTCCGATCTGCTGTTCAGCGTGGCGTCGCTGGTTACCTACCTGGCGCAGGCAATACGACTTGAGCCCGGTGATTGCATCTACACCGGAACGCCGTCGGGCGGCGGGTCGCTGGTGCCAGGGGACACGATTGAGGTTGAGATAGACGGCATCGGCGTGCTGAGCAATCCGGTGGTGGCCGGGTAGCCGGCGGCAATCCTAGGAGCGGCTCCCGTCCACGCGGCGTTCGGCGAGCCAGTCTTCACGGTATTCGAGGCCGAAGCCTGGCCGGTCGGGAATCTGGACCATGCCGTCGACAATGCGGATGGGCTCGACCCAGCACTCGTCGTGGGTTGTACCTTTGGCTTCCAGGTAAATGCTGTTGGTCATGGCGGCGAGTAGCTGTGCGTTGTGCTGCCAGCCGCCGTGGGTGGCGATCCGCACGTTGTAGGCGTCGGCCAATGTGGCCATTTCCATGATCTCCATCACGCCGCCGGCGCGGCGGGCATCGGGCTGCAGGATATCCACGCCGCGCTTTTCGAGCAGATCGAGTACGGCGTACTTGCCGTAGATGTTCTCGCCGGTGGCGATGGGGATTGAGACGGCGGCTCGAAGTTCGCCGTATTCGGTGTTCATCCAGGGGCGCAGCGGCTCCTCGTACCAATAGAGGTCGTACGGCTCGTAGGCGTTGCCGCGACGAATTGCTTCGTCAACGGGGTGAATCTGGTTCGCGTCGACCATCACGTGAATGTCCGGGCCGAGGGCGTTGCGCACGGCTTCGAGGCGGCGCAAGTCATCGGCGAGGTCTGGCGCTCCGACCTTGATCTTGACGGCTCGATAACCGGCGTCGATGGCGCGCTGGCACTGTTCGATCAGCTCGTCTTCGGGAAAGTTGAGCCACCCGACCATGCCGTAGGCCGGGATCTCGGTGCGGTACTGGCCGAGCAACTGGGCAACCGACGTGTCCCTCGCCTTGCCGAGGATGTCCCAGACGCAGTAGTCGATGACGGAGATGCCAAAGACGCCAAGGCCGCTGACCCCGTAGTACTCGGTCTGATCGAACAGGTGTCGGCGCAGGCGACGAGGCATGGAGGCGTCCTGGCCGACGACCAGTTTCCGCATTTCGACTTCGAAGAGTTGGCGCGTGAGTTCGCCACCGTAGCCGGCAATGCTAAGCGTGTAGGTGCCATAGATGCCGCTCTCGGTGTGCAGGCGCACCACCAGGTCCCGGCCGGACGCGATGCGGTGGATAGAGTCTTCGATGACACGCAGCGGCCCGGGCTGCTGAATGACGATGGTCTCGAGCTCGGTGATTTGCATGTGGCCTCGCAGTTGCTCGCGAAACGAGCCGAGGGTGCCCGCCGCAGTGACGCAGTCTAGACAGTTGCTCTCTCCTGGCAGTTTGACATAAAGCCATGATCTGCCCTTCAATGCGGTGGCCGTATCGCCTCAGCCTGGCGACCTCCCGCCGGCAGGTGACGTTGGGGCTCGCCGTGACCAGGAGGAGTGGACGTGGCGGCAATTGATGTGCCGCGGGTGGCGTTTGTGGGCTCGGGTCGCGTGACGATTGCCAGCGTGACGGTGCCGGATCCCCGGCCCAACCAAATCCGGGTTCGTACCACGCAATCGCTGATCAGCGCCGGCTCAGAACGCAACAGCTTTGAGTCGACGACCGTCGAACGGCGATCTCCCGGATACTCGAGCGTAGGCGTTGTAGACGCGGTCGGACGTCAGGTTGTGGGCTATCGCGAGGGCGACCGGGTGTATGCGACCGCCCCGCACCAGGGCGTACATCTGGTTGAAGTGGACAAGCCGCGGGTGGTTGAAGGAAAGGAACACTACCCGCCTCCCAAGATTCCCGACACGGTCACCGACGTGCAGGCGACGTTCCTCTCCCTGGCCGACGTGGCTCTGCACGGCGTGCGACGCGGGCGTCCCTACATTGGCGACTCCGTGGCGGTGTTCGGTCAAGGCGTGGTTGGCCAGCTGGTGACGCAGTTCGCGGCCATGGTGAATCCGTATCCGCTAGTGGCGATTGATCTCCAGGACGACCGGCTGGCGCTGGCTCGTCAGAGCGGCGCCACGCATACGATCAACGCCAACCGAGAGGACGCGGTGAACCGGGTAGTGGAGTTGACGGGCGGTGAAGGCGCGCGGGTTGTCTTCATGGTCACGCGCACGCCGGCGATCCTGCCGGACTGCATGCGAGCCACGGCGGCGGGCGGGACGGTGACGCTGACGGGCAGCCCGCCGGGCACCGTGGACATTCGATTGCAGGAAGAGTTGCTGTGCAAGGAGCTGACGATCACCGGCACCTACCAGACGCGGTTGTACCCGCTAACTGCCTACCACATGCAGCGCTGGACGCGCCCGGCGAATCGCGCATACATCTACGAACTGATGGAACGGGGCGGCTTGGCTGTTGACCACCTCGTGTCGCACCACGTGCCGTACACGGAGGCACCGGAGATGTACGCGGTGATCTCGCGAGGCCCGTCTGGCTGGACGGGTGTCGTGTTGGACTGGACTGGCGCTGCAAGCTGAGTCGCCAGCGGCGCGGTGCCCCACCCGTTCTGGGGTCGCCGTCCTCCCGCCACAAATCAGTCTGTGGGCAGCCGCGGCATCCAGTCGGGGCGCGGGAGGCGGCCCTCGAAGCTGTAGTAGGGGTCGTCCCGGTCGAGCGGCAGTTGGACGGTAGTGCCCGTGGCGGCCGACTTGTAGATGGCGCGTGTGAGTTCGACGTGCTGACGCGCAATCTTCTGGGGGAATGGAATGGGACGGTCCTCAAGAATGCAACTGGCCCAGAGCCGGCTTTGATGGAGCTGGCTGGGAGCCTCAGGGTAGTCCTCTAAGCCGTCGCCTAAGGCTTCCAGTTCCTCCACGACGCCTGGAGTGTTGGTGGAACCGAACGAAAGCGTGTGCTTGAACACGCTCTCGCGACCGGAGTTCAGCAGCACGGTCGGCTGCCCCCAGCCGAGGTGTTCGTGGGTCACGACCATCGAGGCGTTCTGGCCGACGAATTCCCAGCGCGTCTGCTCGGTCCGTGGATGTTCGTGATGCAGCAGGGAGCCCTGAACGATTCCCACGGCGCCGTTCGCATAGCGAACCAGCGCCAGGCTGTAGCTGTCGTGCTCGATTTCGCGCAGGAAGCCGCCGGAGTAGGCCGTGACTTCGACGATCGGCGAGCCGAGGGCAAAGAGGAACGGCTCGATGACGTAACGCCCATGGTGGAATACCGCGCCGCCGCCCTCGGTATCGAACTTCCCGTGCCAACCGCCCATGTAGTAGGACTGCTGGTGGTACCAGTTGATTTCGATCTTGGCCACGGCCAGCGGGCCCATCAGGCCGCTGTCGATCGCGCGCCGGGCGTGCTGCAGGCCACGGGTATAGCGGCCGCCGCACTGCGAAACGTAGGTCACCCCGGCTTCTTCGACCGCGGCCAGGATTTCGTCTGCCTCCTGCACGCTCTTGGCCATGGGGCCTTCGGTGAAGACATGCTTGCCCGCCCGCGCGGCGGCCACGACGGGCACGCCGCGAATCGGCGGGGTGGTGAGAACGGCGACGGCATCGACTTCGGGGTCCTCCAGAAGGGCCTCGTGTGAGTCGTAGGTGCGGATGTCGTTGTCGGCCGCCGCTTGGGCATGCTCGGCCATTTGCCGGGCAGCCTCTCGGGACTCCTCGTCACGGGCGTTGATTGCCAGGGCGCGCTGGCGGGCGGCCTCGGCGGTGTATGCCTCGTGGATGGCCGCGGCCCGGTCTTTGGCAAGGCTGGGATAAAGGTCGGCAGTGGCCACCACCTGGGCCAGGTCGGTCATGCCCGCGTAAATGTCGGTGTAGAGCCGAGAGATTCCGCCGCAGCCGATGAATCCGACTTTGAGCTTGCGGTCCATGTCCGTTCCCTCCAGCCGCCGGGATTGAGAGGATAGTAGACGAACCGGCGGTTCCTGGCGGCCAGGGCTAAGCGCGCGACGGCGCGGAGGCGTAGCATGCGCGCCATATCCCGTTCGGCTGGAACGGCGACGAAAGGAGCCTCAGGCATGTCAGCGCTGGCGCTACACGGTGGAACGCCCATCCGGACTGAGCCCTACAACGCCTGGCCCGAGTTCGACGAGGCCGAAATCGAGGCGGTGGTGGACGCACTGCGAACCGGCAACTGGGCTTCCGGCGACGGCGACCGAAGCCTGACCAACTTTGAGCGTTCCATCGCGGCCTACCAGGGTGCCGAGTACTGCCTGGCGGTCAGCAGCGGAACCAGCGCTTTGGAAATCGGGCTGCGGGCGCTGCGGCTACCACGCGGCTCCGAGGTCATCCTCTCGCCCTACACCTACATGGCCAGTCCGACCGCGGTGCTCAACGTGGGTCTGGTACCCATCTTTGTGGACATGGACCCCGAGACCTACAACATCGATCCGAGCCTGATTGAGGCCGCGATTACCGACCGCACGGGCGCGATCATGACGGTGCACTTCGGCGGGCTGGCCTGCGATATGGGCGCGGTTCTGGACATTGCGCGCCAACATAACCTGAAGGTAATCGAGGACTCAGCCCACGCGCACGGCTCCATCTGGAATGATCGTGGCCTGGGCACGATCGGCGACGTCGGCTGCTTCAGCCTGGGACCCGGCAAGAATTTGACGCCAGGCGTGGGTGGCGCGGTGATGACGAACGACCTGGACATCTACAAGCACGCCATCGCCTATTCCGAGATGGATATCGGCGGACGAGTCATGCGGTTCAGCGAGATGGACATCGACGTGCCGGCTGCCGAGTCTGACGAATGGTTCCCGTATAGCTCGGGCAATCGCCGTCTCGGCGGCGTGCTGGCGGCCCTGGCCAGCGCGCAACTCGACCGGCTGGAGGGACAGACTCGGCGACGGTCCGAGAACGGCAAGTACCTTGCCGAACTGCTGGAAGATGTGGATGGGCTGTCCTCGCGCCGCGAAGATCCCTACGTAACGCGCAACGCCAACCACCTGCACATCGTTCGCTATGACGCCGAAGGTTTTGAGGGGCTGCCTCGAGAACGCTTCGTCGAGGCCATGCAGGCGGAGGGAATCGGGATCCGGTCCGGCTACAGACGACCCATGAACCGAGCCGACTTGTTCAGCGATCCCAACGGCGAATTATCGCTGGTTTGGCCGCGAGGCGATGTTGGACCTGACGTGGACTACGCCTCGATGTCCTGCCCACACGCCGAGCGCGCCTGCGCGACCGAAGACCTCTGGATTACCCAGAACATGATGCTCAGCGGCCCCCAGGCCATGGAGGAGATCATCGAAGGCGCCGAGAAGGTTCGCGATAACTTGGCGGCTCTTGGCCAAGGGTAAAGGTACGGCGATTCGCCCGACCCGCTTCCGGTCAAGCCACGTGCGCGCTAATCGCTAGCCTTTGATGCCGGTAAGTGTGATGCCGCGGACGAACTGGCGTTGGGCGAAGAAGAAGATCACAATTATTGGCATTACGGATATCATGGCCAACGCCATCTGATATGTGTGCTGCGCCTCCACGAGTTGTCCGCCGCCAAAGTAGCGTAGCCCCACTGCTAGGGTTACCTGTTGGGGCGAGTTCAGAACGATCAGTGGCAGGAAGAAGTCATTCCAGTTGCCAATGAAAGAAAGCGCCGCAACCGTTGCGATTGCCGGCTTCGAGAGCGGTAGGATGACTCGGAATAAGATTCCGACGCGAGAGGCGCCATCCGTTCGCGCGGCTTCGTCGAGTTCAATGGGAATCGTCATAAAGAACTGCCGCAGGATAAAAATGTAGAACGCGCCGCCACCCAGACCGGGAACGATTAGCGGCCAGAGTGTGTCAAGCCAACCGAGTTCCCGCATGATGATAACAAAGGGGATAATCGTAACGTGCAGCGGTAGCATCATGGTCGCAAGCAAGACGATAAAGAGTACTCGATTGCCTGGAAAATCGAGACGAGCGAATCCGTAGGCAACGACACAGCTTACGAAGGTCCCGACTGTCACTCCAATGAACGTCACAAGTGACGAGTTGAATATCCACCAACCCAGAAACGTGCTGCCCCATACGTAGGTGTAGTTTTCCCAGGCCATGGGCATCGGCCAGAACAAGTCGGGATCATGCACCTGGCTGGTGCTCATGAAAGACCAGCGAACCATAAAGATGAACGGGATCGCGTAGATCACGCTGCCGCCTAGAAGCAGCAGGTAGATCAGGGCTCGAGACAGCGCGCGAATCACTCGAATGGGAGTCGAGCGTACGGTGATCGGCTTGCCCGAGTGAGCAGCGGCCTGTCCTGACGTATTGATGGGGGCTGTCAGACTGGTGCCGAGGCTTGGAGTTGCGGATGAGCCGGCCGGATGTGTGCGCGCGGCTACTGAGCGCTGCCCGGGGGTCGACATCAGCGATCCGTGGTCGGTTATTCGACGCCGCATAGCGGAACCGCGATGGGTGTTACGGCGTCGCGCACTGAGGCTACGAACCTCAGCCCTTGATGCCCGTCAGCGCGATTCCGCGGATAAAGTGCTTCTGCGCAAGGAAGAATGCGATTACGATCGGCGCTACGGCGATCAGGGCAATAGCCATCTGCAGATGCAGCCGCTGCGCCTCGTACTGTCCGGCCTGCAGCCAGCGCATTCCTACTGCCAACGTAAGCTTCTCGGAAGACTGCAAGACGATCAGTGGGAAGAAGAAGTCGTTCCAGTGGCTAATGAAGGAAAACACCGCCACGGTGGCTACGGCAGGTTTCGAGAGCGGCATGATGACGGTCCAGAACACACGCATTCGCGACGCGCCGTCGATTTGGGCTGCTTCGTCGAGTTCCAGCGGGAGCGTCATAAAGAACTGGCGGAGGAGGAAAATGTAGAAAGGCGTACCGCCAAGCAACGGTATGGTCAGGGGCAGCAGCGTGTCGAGCCAGTTGAGTTCGCGAAAGAGAATGATCTGAGGAATGATTGTGACGTGTTGAGGAAGCATCATGGTCGAAAGCACGATGAGGAAGAAAATGCGATTCCCTGGGAACCTGAGACGGGCGAAGCCGAAGGCGACAATCGCGCTTATGAACGTCCCCACCGTCACGGCAATAAACGACACGATGGTGCTGTTTACAAGCCACCAGCCGACCGGTCCGACCTGCCAGACATCCGTGAAGTTATGCCAGGCTGGGGGGTTGGGGAATAGCGGCTGCGGGACCTCATAGAACATGTCCAGGCGCATAAGCGATGCACGGATCATCCAGAAGAATGGAATCGCGTACATGATGCTGCCGCCGATCAAGGCGACATAAATCACGAAACGCACAATCAATCGCAGGCTTTGGGCTCGTCTGGACCGTATGGTGCTGCCGCCAGCGGACGCCTGAGAAGGCGCCAAGCCTGTGTCGATTGCTCGTGCGGTCATGGCTTACCGTTCCGTGGCGCCTTCGTAGTAGACCCAGCGCCTGGCTATGCCGAACTGGATGATTGTGAACACCAGGATGATCACGAACAGTATCCAGGCAATCGCCGACGCGTAGCCCATCTGGTAGTACTGGAATCCGGTGCGATAGAGATGCAAGAGTATGAAAAGCGTGGCGTCGCGCGGTCCGCCATTCGTTACGATCAGCGCCTGCGTGAACACCTGCCAGGAACCAATGATCTGCAGCACGGCGGTAAGAAAGATTGCCGGCGTCATCATCGGTACGGTTACATGCCACATCTTGCGAATGACGCCGGCTCCGTCGACGCTGGCAGCCTCGTACAGATGTTGTGGGATGCCTTGCAGCGCCGCAAGATAGATGATCATCGTGGTACCCAGGCCCCAGAAGCTCATGAGAATCAGCGCCGGCATGGCCCAGTGTTGGCTGGTCAGCCAACGGGGACCTTCGATGCCGACAAGGCCGAGAAACTGATTGACCAGGCCGTTCGGCTGCAATAGCAGAATCCAGAGGTAGGCCGTTGCGACGCCGGCCGCGACGGATGGGAGATAGAAGGCGGTGCGATAGATCGGTTGTCCCTTGACCTTCTGGTTTAGCAACAAGGCGACGAAGAATGCCATGACCATGATTCCTGGCACATGTACTGCCGTGTAGTACAGGGTGTTTATGATGCTGCGAATAAACTTGGGATCATCAGTAAAGAGCCTCACATAGTTATCAAAACCCACCCACGATGGCAGGCCAATAAACCGATAGTTGGTGAAGCTGAGGTACATGGATGCAATAAACGGTCCCAGTGTGAACCAAAGGAACGTTATCAGCCAGGGCGCGATGAAGAGCAATCCACTCCAGCGTTGCCATCGAGTCGTGCGCAAAATTGCCTC
>JAJDZD010000041.1 GCA_022824865.1 Chloroflexota bacterium
AAGGCTGAGTTACAGGAGCTTGAACTTCGTCTCACGATTCGCACAGGCGTGATGATCGCGGCATCGTCCACGATCACGACTGCGCTGATTGTGGGCCTGATTCGACTCCTGCCCTGACGAGGCAGCAAGGCGTCAGACGAGAGCCAGGAAGACTGCGGTGAGGACTGCGACGGCGGCCGCGCCGCCGTAGGCCACCACCCCGATCAGGCCGGACGGAAGCGGCGCGTGGAGGTCAATGGCCAAGTGGCGGAGCCGGTGGCAGGCGTGGACGGCGATGAGGGCGATGACGGCTCCAATGGCCAGCCGCACGATGGCGTGCTGCAGTAGGTCGCGGATTCCGTTGTGGGTAAACGCGTCGGCGAACCAGCGCCAGCCGAACGGTCCGAAGACCGAAGTCACCAGAATGAGCGCCGGCACGATCACGGCGGCGAGCACGCTGCCGACCACGAACAGCGACCAGAACAGCGGCTCGTGCGAGCGACCGCTCATGTCGCCCCGACCCAGGCGACCCAGAGGAAGAGAAGCAAGGTAACGGCCGCCAGCCCGGCAAATTGCTGGCCGATGATGAAGGCTGCGGGGATACGCCGCCCGGCGACCTGGTTTGGAAGCGCGTTGGGAGCGATCAGGAAGAACGAGACGGTGTGCCAGAGGGCGAACGCGAGCGCCACGAGGTGGAGCACCACCATCAACGGATGCCAGAGAAAGTCGCGGTAGGCCAGATAGGTCTCCGCGTCCTGTCCGGCCTTGTGAATCAAGAGCATGAAGAGCACGACCTCGGCCAGGATAAAGGCCGACGTGGCTTCGCGGAGAAAGATGCGGAAATAGGACCCGTTCCGGGTCCACCAGGTCCAGCCCAGGCGCCGGTCCAGCGGCCGGTTCACGAGCGCCTGGCCCAGGGCGTGAGCAGCCGCTTGTAGTAATCGAACGCGCCTTCCAGCTTGGCCTGTTGAATCGCGCCCGCAGGGTCGACGTGCTTGGGGCAGACCTCGGAGCACTCGCCCACGAAGGTGCACTCCCAGATGCCCTCGTTCTGGAAGATCACGTCCTGCCGCATCTGCTTGCCCTGGTCGCGAGAGTCCAGGTTGTAGCGCTGGGCCAGCGCAAGCGCGGCCGGTCCGATGAAGTCGTCGACGCGCCCAATCACGGGGCAGGCGGCGTAGCAGAGCATGCAGTTGATGCACATGCTGAACTGCTTGTAGCGGTCCAGCTGGGTCGGCGTCTGCATGTATTCGGCGCTCAGGTCGTCCGATTCGTCCTCACGTACCAGGTAGGGCTTGACGTGGTCGAGTTTCTCCATGAAGCCGTTGATGTCGACCACGAGGTCCCGCTCGACCGGGAAGTTGACCAGCGGTTCCACGCGAATGGGACCGGGCATGTGGTCGCGAAGGAACTCGGCGCAGGTCAGGGACGGTTCGCCGTTGACCTGCATGCCGCAGGAGCCGCACACGCCCATGCGGCAGGACCAGCGGAAGCTCAGTGAGCCGTCGATGTAGTTCTTGACATAATTCAACGCGTCCAGCACGACCCAGTCGTCGTGATACGGGACTTCGTAGGACTGGAAGGTCGGGCCGCCGTTGTCGGGGCGGTAGCGGAAGACCTCGAGCTGGATAGTCGTCTCGCTCACGGTGCCTACTTCCCGTCCTTCCCAGCGGACGATCCGTACACGCGGTCGGCGGGCGGCCAGCGTGTGATGACGACATCCTTGTACTCGATGCGCGGGTCGCCTTCGGTGCGATAGGCCATGGAGTGCTTGAGATAGTTGGCGTCGTCGCGGGCCGCGTAGTCGGTGCGCTGATGCGAGCCGCGCGACTCGGTGCGGTCGAGGGCGGCGTGGGCCAGCGCCCGCGAGATGTCGACCATGCCGTCGATTTCGAGCGCGCTGATCAACTCGGTGTTGTAGACCGGGCTGGTGTCGTCCAGCGAAATGCGGGCCGCGCGCTCTTCCAGTTCACGAAGGGTCGCGCAGCAGGCGGACAGCGATTCTTCGTCGCGGAAGATTCCCGCGCCGGCTTCCATGGCCGTATTCAGGTCGTCGCGGATGACGGCGATGCGCTCTCCGCCGGCCGGCCGGGCGCGAAGCTCGGCGATGCGGTCGCGTTCGGCGGCCACCTGCCGGTGAATCTCCGGCCCGACGGACAGCGGCTGTCCAGCGACCGCGGCGGCGGCGTGGCGTCCGGCACGCGCGCCGAAGACGACGAGTTCCGTCAATGAGTTGGATCCGAGCCGGTTGGCGCCGTTGATGCTGACGCAGGCGCACTCGCCGGCGGCGTAGAGGCCCGGCAGCGTGGTCGCGCCGTGCACGTCGGTGTCGATGCCGCCCATCGTGTAGTGCACGACCGGTCGAACCGGAATCGGCTCGACGACCGGATCGATGCCGGCGTAGTTGGAGGCAAGCTCGCGAACGAACGGGATCCGCGTGTCGATCCGGTCCTCGCCGAGGTGACGCACGTCCAGCTGCACGTAGTCGCCATACTCTCCGTCGAATGTCCGTCCGGCGGCCTGCTCGTGCATGAACGCCTGCGACAGACGGTCGCGCGGTCCGAGTTCCATGGCGCGGTTCTGGGGGTGCCGCGGGTCATTGACATCCAGCGGCTCGCCCAGGTCGTAGTCCTGCAGGTAGCGCCGGCCCTCGTTGTTTAGCAGGATTCCGCCTTCGCCGCGGGAGGCTTCCGTGATCAGGATGCCGGTACCGGGCAGGCCGGTGGGGTGGTATTGCACGAACTCCATGTCCTTGAGCGCGACGCCGGCGCGGTAGGCCAGGGCCAGGCCGTCGCCGGTCTTGATGGAGCCGTTGGTGGTGAACGGGAATATGCGGCCGAACCCACCGGTGCAGATGATGACGGCATTGGCGCGCAGCACGTGCAACTCGCCCGTGCGTAGTTCCAGCGCCACGCAGCCCTGGCAGCGGCCGTCTGCGGTGAGCAGGCTGGTCGCGAAGTACTCGTCGTAGCGGGTGATCTGGCTGAACTGCAGCGAAGTCTGGAAGAGCGCGTGCAGCACGTGGAATCCGGTCTTGTCGGCCGCGTACCAGGTGCGTTCGATCTGCATGCCGCCGAACGGACGGACCGCGACGTGGCCGGAGTCTTCCCGGCTCCAGGGGCAGCCCCAGTGCTCCAGCTGGATCAATTCGCGCGGGGCCTCGTCCACGAACATCTCGACGGCGTCCTGGTCGGCCAGCCAATCGGAGCCGCTGATCGTGTCGTAGATGTGGTGCTCGCGGGCGTCGTTGTCCTTGATGACGGCCGCCATGCCGCCTTCGGCGGCCACCGTGTGGCTGCGCATGGGGTAGACCTTGGACACGAGACCGATGGAGAGGTCGGGGTTGGCCTCGACGACGGCCATGGCGGCACGCAGACCGGCGCCGCCGGCGCCGATGATGAGTACGTCGTGTCGGATTTCGTTCACGAAAGTGATCTTAGGGACGCCGGGCGGGGGCCGCAATCTGCGCGCTCGGTCCGTCCGATTGGGCCGGTCGAAACAGGGGACTGTTCCTTCGACCTTGGCTCACGTCTCGTCCGACGGCGTCTCGCGCGGCGAGCGGCCGGAGCGCCGGAGGTCGCCCAGCACCTCGGGGCGCCGCTCCAGGAGAGCCAGGAGCGCGTGCTTGGCGGCGGCCCGGCGCTCCGGCGCGTCCGAGTCACCGGAAGCATCCAGCGCGCGCAGGTCCGCAAGCAGTTCGGCGGCCTGGGCCTCGGGGTCCGTGGCCGGTCGACGGCGCCAGCCGCGCCGCCAGATCACGAGCGCCAGCCCCGCGACTAGCGCCGGCACCGTGGCGAAGATCGCCCAGCGGTCGGCGGTCGTGGCGCGCAGCGTGCGCACGATGCCGGGGAGCGACGTGTCGGTGATGCGGACGGCAAACGACTCGCGCGCGGCAACGTCTTCCTTCTGCCAGCGATGCACCTGGTTGCCGCCGAATGAGTCAGCGCCCCGAGCTTCCAGGCCGGTGATGGTGGAAGTCAGCTGGCCCGTCTCAACCAGCAGGATTGCGATGTCGGTATTCAGCGCCGGCGCCCAGTCAAAGGCGACGGTCCCGCCGTCGAGCGCCAGCTGGTAGCCGTAAACCATCGTCGTCACGCCCGGTTGGAGTCCGGCAAAGACCGCGAAACCGGGACCGCCGATGACGGCGTCGCCGGGCCCGAAGCCGGCGACCGGCTGCAGGTTGAACGCGCCGTCGGGCACGCCGAAGCGCAGCGGCGGCGGCGATCCCGGCTGCTGCACCGGCAGGTAAGCGCGATTGCCCGGGACATGGACCTCGGCGACTTCGACAACGGAGAGCGTGTCGGCCGTCTGGCGCCTGAGCAGCCGGGTGAGGCTTCGAAAGCTGATGCCGGGATCCATCTCGGTGACGGCGAAGACGTCAATCTCGACGAGGGACTGCTCGCCGGACACGACCTGCAGGACGTCGCTGCTGTAACGCACGCCCTCCGCCACTAACGAGATGAGATAGGCGTATTCGCCGCCGGCAGCCACGTCCGGGAAGACGAAGAGGCCATCGGCGCCAACCGCGGCCTCGCTGGTGGGCAGGCGATCGGTCTGACGGAATCCGTCAAGCTGGACCACCAGGCCGGACTGCAGCGCCGCGCCCGGCGTGGCCGGCCGCAGGCGCCCGACGATCTCGCCGCTGCCCTCGGCCCTCACTCCGGCCACGGCGACGATGGCCAGAAGAACCAGCACGGCGGCCAGCCCGATCGCTCGTCTCATCGCCAGGTGGTTCCCGCGTCACGGCTGCGGAAGACCGACCCGTCAGCCGCGATGGCGTACAGCGTGCGTCCGCTGATCGCCAGCGCGCGCACGTCCGCACGCAGGGAGAGCTGCACCCACGACTGCATGCCGTCGACGGACTTGAACACGCCGGCGTCGGTGGCCACGAAGGCGGCGCCCTCGAATTGCTCACCGGACGCGGAACTGTAGGAGTCGCCCGTCTCGGGCTCGTAGACGATGGCCCGGATGGTGATGGTGGGCAAGACGCCGTTCACAAACCCATTGGCGCCGCGCCAGCCGCCGCTGGACTCGGATGCAAGAACGCCCTCCGCGCCCGTGGCCGCCAACAGGAACGGGGCGCCGAAGTCGACAACGGCCAGTCCCGTGAGGCTGCGCGGCGCGTCGGCGGGGCCCAGCGCCCAGGTGCGGCCCAGGTCGTTGCTGACGAAAAGGGACCCGGCCTCATTGACGCCCGCGAGTTCCTGGGTTCGCGATCCAATGGCGAGTCGCCGCAACCGGGGGAAGTCGGACTCGCGGCCCCAGGTGGCGCCCTGATCGAGACTGGACCACACGCCGTTGCTGGCGAGCACATAGAGCGCGTCGGAGCCAGCGGCCGCGCCCACGGCTTCTCCCGGACCCTCGGTCGGCGTCCAGGTCCGGCCGCCGTCGCGGCTCAGATGCGCGCCGGTGGCGTGGCTTACGAGCAGGAGATCGGCATTGCCGGCCGCTACCGCCGCGCCCGAGACTGCGGCGACGCCCACGTTCCCCACGGGCTCCTGTTCGGCGGCGGAGGATCGGGCTCCAACGGTGATGACGACGACCAGCGCGCCCAGCAGTGCCACCAGCGCGATGCTGGGCGCGACCCAGGCCACGGTCCGGGCGCGCGTCGGCGTGCGAGCCGCGGCCGGGACGGTGGCCGGTGCCGCGCCTCCAACCAGGGCTTCGACCGCGGCGTCCAGTCGTTGGCGTCGCTGGTCGCGGTCGTGCAGACGCTGCGCCGTGTCCCGGCGAACGTCGCCGCTGACCCGCTCAAAGTCCGGCTCGCTGATGGCGCCGCGGTCGCGTTCGGCCTGCAGGTCATCCAGCATTCGCAGCCCGCGCTCCACGGCCAGGTCGTCTTCGGTTCCGAGTGAGTCGTCGGGTGCGAGAGATCGGCGCAGCAACGGCGCGACTATCCAGGTCAGTCCGGCAAGGGCGATCAAGAGGACCGCCAGGCTCAGCAGCGGCGCGGTCACGCTGGGGGTGGCGAGTTGCGCCCCGCCCGGCGCAGGTCGTCGACCTGCCGCTCGTAGGCCTCCAGATCGCCGGTGGCTGCCGCCTCCGCCGGTCGACGTCCCCGAGCCAGCGCCCAACCCAGCAGCAGGATGCCCAGGCCGACGATGACGACCGGTCCGATCCAGACGCCCAGCGCCAGGCCCTCTCGAGGCGGCTCGCGCAGTACGCCGGGCCCGTAACGATCCGCAAAGAAGTCCATGATCTGTTCGCGGGACTCGCCCGCCTGGAGCTTGATGAGAATGATTTCGCGCATCTGGGCGGCGAGTTGGGCGTTGGACTCTCGCACGGACTGTCCCTGGCAGACCGGGCAGTCGAGCCGTTCGGCAATTGACCACATGCGCTTGCGGGTTGGCAGGTCAGGCTCGTCGGCGGCACGGACGGGGAGTGCCAGGGCCACGGCCGTCAGCAGACCCAGCAGCAGGCTCGCGCGGTACCGCTTCACGATGCGGCGGGCTGTGAAGCGACGCCCGGAATCGCCGCCGTTTCCCGACGCTCGACCGGCCAGGCGATAACGAGGATGCCGACGAAGTAGACGATTCCGCCGATCCAGAGCAGGACGACAAGCGGATTGACGAGCAAGCGAATGGTCGCGGATGCGCCGCTTCCATCCCATGAACTCAGCAGCACGTACACGTCGTCCAGGTGGGGCAGCGTCGTGCTGACCGCTACGTCGGCGGTCGGTTGGTTTTCCCAGCCGGCGTGGATACGACGGGAGGGGGACAAGCGGTCGATGACTGCGCCGTCGCGCAGAACATCCACCTCAGCGACGACGGTATTCAGACCCGGCTGCACGCTGCTGCGGAGACCCTGGAAGACGACATCGTACGGTCCGAGGCTCACGGCCTCGCCGCGCTCGACGTTTGCGGCGGTCTCCTGGCTGAAGGCGGCGGAAGCGATGATTCCAAGCGCCAGGATGGCGACGCCCAGGTGCACGAGATAGCTGCCCAGCCGCCGCCGGTTGCCCACCATGAGCGGGTAGGGTCCGGTTGTCGCTTGGCGCCGGCGGGCGAGTCCCGCCCGCATGCTGCGCACGTACTCCAGGGCGACACCCACCGCGACGGCCGCGGTGAGCCCGATGGCGATGATTGGCAAGCCGTCGCGCATACCCAGGACCGCCAGCAGCACGGAAACGAGCGCGAGCGTGGCGATGGGCCAGCGCGTGGCCCGCCAGGCGGCGCGCAAGGACGTGCGGCGCCAGGCCAGCAGCGGCCAGATGGCCAGCAGCCCAAGCGTGGCGACCAGCAACGGCACGTTGACCTGGGTGTAGAAGGGCGGGCCGACGGCGATGCGGGCGCCCTGCACGATCTCGGTAACCATGGGGAAAACCGTGCCCCAGAAGGTTGCCGCGGCTATGGCCAGCATTAGCAGGTTGTTAATCAGGAAGCCCGCCTCTTTCGACGCGACATCGGTAATCGGTTCGTCCGAGCGGATGAGGGGCAGGCGGTAGATGAAGAGCGCGGCCGAGAGGATCAGGAGGGCGCCGACAAAGACGAAGAAGATCGGGCCAACGTCGGACAGCGCGAAGTTGTGCACGGACGACAGAATGCCGCTACGAACCACGAAGGTGCCGAAGATCGCCAGCGCGTAAGTCACCAGCACCAGGCCGATGGCCCAGGCCCGCAGCTGGCCGCGCCGCTCCTGCGCCAGCGCGGAATGCAGATAGGCCGTGGCCACCAGCCAGGGCAGCAGCGCCACGTTTTCCACCGGATCCCAGCCCCAGTAGCCGCCCCAGCCCAGCACGCGGTAGGCCCACCAGGCGCCCAGCAGCAGCCCGGCGCTCTGGATGGCCCAGGCCAGGAGCATCCAGTTCCGCATTTCTCGCAGCCAGGGCTGGGTGACGCGTCCGGCCAGCAGCAGCCCGGCGGCAAACGCGAAGGGGATTCCGAAGCTCATATAGCCGGAGAGCAGCATTGGCGGGTGGATCTGCATGCCGCTGTCCCAGAGCAGCGGATTGAGGCCGCGGCCCTCGGCCGGCGCGGCCACTAGGCGCGCGAAGGGTGACGAGGTGAAGACGAGCACGCCCAGGAAGAACAGCTGCAGGCCGCTGAGCACGACGATTCCGTGCGGGCCGACGACGCCATCCGCCGTCAGCATGCGGCGGGTGGCGACCGCCGCGAAAAGGCTCATAGACCAGGTCCAGAAGAGCAGCGAGCCTTCCTGGCCGCCCCACAGCGCGGCGATGGTCAGGCCGGTGGGCATGGCCGAACTGGAGTGGTCGGCCACGAACTGGATGGAAAAGTCGCGGGCCAGGAAGCCGGCCGCCAGGCCCGCAACCACAACAGTCAGCAGGGCCGCCTGCACCGACGCCGCATTGGCGGCGCTACGACTCAATTCCGGCGTGCGACGTACGGCGCCGGCGAGTCCAAGCAGCACTTGAAGCACGGCGACGCCGAAGGCGATACCGAGTCCCAGCCGGCCGGCATCGACGAGATCAGGCATGTCCGGTTCGCCCTAGGGACGCGAGCGTCGTCGCCGCCGAGTCTGAATCAGTGGCTCGACGCTTCCCGCCCCGCCTGTGGCGCGTCGAGCTGCCCGCGCAGATCATGCAACTCGTCGCGCACGTTACGCACGCGGCCGGTGACGTAGACCAGGTAGCCGAAAATCCCGATCCACACGGCACTGAAGCCGATGAAAAGATACAGCAGATCGCTCATGCGGATTCCTCGTTTCGTTCGTGCAGCCGCTCGCGCAGGCTTCCCAGTTCGGTCGCGGCCAGTTCAAGCTGCATGCGTTGTCGCAGCAGCACGACGTAGAAGACGGTAAAGGCGGCGACTGACACCATCAGCGTCGTCAGCATCTCGCGCGGCATGCCGCCGCCGGGACTGGTGACCGACGGCGTGGGGTGCAGGCTGCGCCACCATTCCACCGAGAACCACACGATCGGCACGCTGACCACGCCAACGATGCCCAGCACGGAGGCCATGCGCTGGCGGGCGTCCGGGTCGTCGATATAGGAACGCAGCGCCAGGTAACTCACGTAGATGAACCACATGATCAGGGTTGTGGTGAGCCGTGGATCCCACTGCCACCACACGCCCCAAACGCTGCGGCCCCAGACGGAGCCGGTGACCAGGGTGAGGGTGGTGAACAGCACGCCGATCTCCGCCGAGGCGAGCGCGAGGCGGTCCCAGCGGGATTTCCCGCGAACGAGGTACATCACGCTGCCAACGGCCACCACGCCGAAGGCGGCGAACGCCAGCCAAGCGCTGGGCACGTGCACGAAGAGCAGGCGGTAGACCTCGGCCTGTACCCGCTCGGCCGGCGCGAAGATGAACGCCATGAACAGCGCCAGGCCCATGCTCAGCAGCAGTGCTGCGTAGAGTGCCGCGGTCCCGGGGTGCCGGAGCGCGCCGAGCCACCCGGGCCTAGCCAACTCCGACGTGCGAACCTGACTCATTCCTGCCTCCAGTTAGCTACGGGCCGCGTGCGGGTAGAGCACCGACCCGAGAGCCAAGAATACGACCGTCACCACCGCCAGCAACCCGAACCAGGCGCCTAGTTGACCGGCGGGAGTGACTTCCAGCGCTCCGAGCGTGATTCCCACACCGGCCAGCAGCACCGGAACCGCCGGAGGTATGGCCAGCAGGGGCATGAGCATCTCGCGCGCGCGGGCGTTGACGACCAGGGAACTCTGCAGAGCGAGGATGGCGCTGATTGCCGCGGCTGCCAGGACCACCGCACCTATCGTGCTTGCCTGAAACAGGGAAACGTTCAACAGCAGGCTGAGAAACACCAACTGGGCGACCCCGACGAATGCCGTTTCCAGCGCCAGCAGCGTGAACTTGGCGAGGTAGATTCCGCTCGGGTCGACTGGCGCAACCAACAGTCCGTCCAGCGTGCCCCGCTCATGCTCGGTGGCGAACAGGCGGGTGCCCGCCAGGGTTGCGGCCAGCAGCACGCTGATCCAGAGGACCCCGACGGCGACAGCGGCGACCTCGGATCCCAACGCGGCAATGAACGCCATGTCGAATACGACGGCGGCGAGCAGCGTGAACATCAGCAGCGTTGGGACCTGCTCGCGCGCCCGCCACTCGACGCGAGTGTCCTTGGCAATCATGGCCCAGACGGCGCGTCCGAAGCTCGGGGGACGCGGTCGGACTTGTGTGGGGACAGTTGGCGGAGTCAGATCTGGCGTCTTGCGCGGGTCATCCGTGAGGCGTCCGGCCTCGAGCCGCACAATGCGGGCGCCCAGCGCGTGGGCCACGCGCTCGTCGTGGGTGCTGAAGAGCACGGCTGCCTGGGGCGCCAGCGCGTCGAGCATTCGCGGAAGGTCGTCAACGCCGGCCGAATCGAGGCTGGCGTCGGGCTCGTCCAGCAGGACGACGTCAGGTTCGGCCAGCAGAGCCAGGGCGAGTCCCAGGCGCTGCTGCATTCCGCGCGAGAAGTGGCGCACCAGGCGGTTGGCATCCGCTGCCAGTCCCACCGTTTCCAGGGCGCTTTGGATGCGTTCGGCGCCCTCAGGCACTCCTTGCAGACGGGCCGCGAAGGCCAGGTTCTCGCGGGCGGTGAGATGCGGATAGAGCGGGGGACGGTGTCCCAGGAAGCCGAGTCCGCCGCGCGCGGCGGGGTCCTCCGGACTCTGGCTGCCCCGCAACGCCACCCGGCCGCGACGTGGGCGCAGCAAACCCGCCAGGGCGCGCAGGAGCGTGGTCTTGCCCGCGCCGTTAGGTCCGACGACGGCCATCCGTTCGCCGGGCGCCAACGCCAGCGATACGCCGCGCAGGACATTTCGCTGGCCCAGCCGAACATGCAGGTCGTCCGCGACTATTGCCGGCGAGGTCGTGCGTGTGGTTTGCAAGGCGGCGATTGCGGGTGCCGTGACCTCGTCGGGCCCTACTGTGCCGGGATTTCGCGCGGCTCGAACTCAGGCCCGTGTTTGACGATCAGGCTTCGGGCGCGGAAGGCGCCGCTCGGCTCAAGCTGGCCCTCGACGATCACTTCCTGGTAGCGGTCTTCGGCTGAGTATCCGAACAGGTCAGGCGGGGTGCCGCGGTATTCCACGGGCAGGCGGCCGGAGTCGTCCTGGAGGTCAAAGCTGATCACGTTGCCGTCGCTAGACGTCTGGATCGATCCGTCGGCGACGATGCCATTGACTCGAATCAGGCGGTAGTACGCCTCCGAGTCCATGGCGCGCACCTCGCCTACCGTGTGGTAGTACACCGTGGCACCCTGGGTGCCCGTCCAGATCAGGAATCCCACCGCTGCCGCGAGCGCGGCCGCCAGTAGCAGCAGTTTCCCCGACAGCCTGGGGCGGGGTGATGTGGTCGTCGCAGCGTTCATTGGGTCCGGGTCCAGCCTAGCCGACGGTTCTGAAGCTGAGCTCGGCCATTTCGTTCAGGATCAGCGACAGCAGGTAGATCGCAAGTCCGAGGCCAACGATCAAGGCCGTGCGACTTTGCCACCAGGGCCGGCGGTCCGACGAAGCAGCCCGGGATTCCGCAGGCCGGCGGCCGGGAATCGCAAGCCGGAACATGGCCAGCGCAAGCAGCGCCTTGCTTGCCAGCACCGCCACGTAGGCCGCGTCGATCGACTGCTCCGCGAGGCGATTGAACGTCAGGAGCACGCCTGTCACCACGAACACGGCGAAGCCCGTGCCGACCAGGCGTCCCACGGTGCGTCCGAGGACGGCCTGGGAAACGCCTGCCAGCGGCGCCATGTTTGGCGCCGCACGCGCGGCCAGCACGACGATCCCGCCGCCCACCCAGAGGGCCGCCGCCAGGACGTGGACGAAGCGCAGCACGACCAGCAAGGCGACCGGACTCTCGGCCATGGGACCGCTTCCGCTCAGGCGGCGTCAGGCGCCGGCGACTCCTGGATCGACCGTATGTAGTTGACGAGCGACCACCGCTCCTCGGCCGTCAGCAGAGAACTGAACGACGGCATGCGGTTCACGCCATTCGTGATCGTCCAGAAGAGCGCTCCGTCCTGCTGGTCCGCCAACTCGGCACGGCGCAGCGATGGCGGGGCCTTCTCCTGGTATTGCTCGAACTGCCTGGCCACGAAGCTGTCGCCATCGGCGTTGGCGCCGTGGCACATGGCGCAGTTCGTCTCAAAAACCGCGCGCGCGGCGTCAATCGACTCGCCCGTGAACGGCACCGGGTTTTCCTTCGCGATCATGGCCACGAAGTCCGTGACGGGCAATTCGCCGCCGGTCGTCGGGATCGATCCCTCGGGTGCTCCGGGGTGCGACGGCTCCTGTGTCCGGTACGAGGCTTGATAGTGCATCTCCGGAAAGAGGTCGATCGGGTAGGCGCCCGTCTCGCAGCCGACGAGCGCCAACGCAGCCACCAGCCCTACGGCCAGGGCGGCGAGGTTGCGGAGTCCGAAGCGGGGTAGCGTCACGTGGTTCCCGGGGCGTGCATCAGGCTGCCCTCCTTGGAGAGCAGGTCGATTGGTGAGGCTTCTTCCAGGGCGATCTGGGCGTCCGGCAGCCGGCGCTCGCGCGCCATGACCGAGATGCCGATGTAGCCCTCCGAGATACGGTCGTCGTAGAGACCCACGCCGTCGGGCAGGCGCGATTCGAACAGCACGCCAAGGACGGTAAAGAGCACCGCGCCCAGCAGGGTGCCCTCGTAGAGAATCTGGATGATCGCCGGAACCGCCACCACGGGCTTGCCGCCGGTGATGATCGGCAGGGAAACCTGCGCGCCCACGATCCAGGCGATGCCCACGGCCATTCCGCAGGCGGCTCCCGCGAACGGGAAGGCGAACAGCCGGTGCTTGGTGTGACCCTCGCCGAACGCGCCTTCGGGATAGGGCGTGCTGCTCAGGATCTCGATGTCGTTGTCTTCGAACCCGGCGCTATGCAGGCGCTCGACCGCGTCGGCGGCCTGGTCCGGCTCCTCGTAGAGGGCCAGCAGTTCGCGTTTGGCTTGGGACTGCATTGCCATAGACCTCACTCCCGCATGGCGGCCGGGACGTTCGCCCGCCCGACTCTAATGCGGTCGGCCAGAATCTGGCCTTCCTTGATATCCGCGGCCGGCATGATCGGCAGCAGTTTCGAGAACGTCAGGAACCCGAGAATCACCAGGGCAAACGATGCGGCGACCAGGATGAACTCGGATAACGAGGGGGCGTAGTCGCCGTACGTGAACGTGAGGCCGCTCTTTCGCTCAAGCGCCGGCACCACCACCATGTAGCGCTCCAGCCACATGCCCACGTTGACCAGGATGGTCGTGACGAACATCCAGAAGAAGTTCCGGCGGATGGCGCGGAACATCCACATCGGCACCGGGATGATGTAGGCGCAGATGATGAAGGTGATGGCGATCACCACCCAGGGCGGTTCGACCAGTCGCCGCTGCCAGGTGTCGACTTCCGCCGGCTCCGTGCCGTAGAGGCCGAAGAAGAAGTCCAGCAGGAAGAAGAACAGCCAGACCGTCGCCACCACGATCAACAGGCGGGCCAGCGAGTCGATGTGGTCCCGGGTGATGAATCGCTTCAGCCCGAAGGCGTAGCGCATCACGATCATCACGGTCACCACCGCCGACACACCCGAATGCACGGCCCCGATCACGAAGTACGGGGCAAAGATCGTGTTGTGCCAGCCGGGTACCGACGTGACCGCAAAGTCCCAGGACACGATCGAGTGCACCGAGACGAAGATCGGCAGGATGATGGCCGAGAGCAAGAGCCCGGCAACAGTCTGGATCCGCCACTGGCGGGTGGTTCCTCGGAAACCCATGGCCAGCACGCCGTAGATGGCCCGGCTGACCGGGTTGGGCGCGCGGTCGCGAGCCAGTGCCAGGTCGGGCAGCAGCGCCACGTAGACGAACAGAATCGTCGAGGTCAGGTAGGTGAAGATTGCCGACGGGTCCCAGACCAGCGGTGAGCGCGGGTTGGGCCAGGCGCCCCGGTTCCAGTCGTACGGGAACGTCCAGTACATCGTGCGCCACGGTCGGCCGGAGTGGATCAGCGGGAACTGCACGGCCGTCAGCAGCGAGAAGATCGTCAGGACCTCGGCGGCGCGTGTGACGGGCCGTCGCCACTCGGCCTGGGTCAGCCGCAGGATGGCCGACACCATGATTCCGGCGTGGCTGACCCCGATCCAGAACACGAAGTTGACGATCAGGAAGCCCCAGTAGACCGGATGCGAGTACCCCAGGAACTGAAGGCCGAACATCAGCATGAGGATTACGACGACGAAGGCCGCCACCAGCAGGCCGTTCAGCGCGCCGCCGACCGCGAAGAACCACGCCGGCCAGGCAAATACGAAGTCCAGCAGCTCGCGGTTCGAGGTCTTGGTGTCGGCGACGACCGGTTCTTGCATTAGTCCGGCTTCCCGATCACGTACACGTGCGTCTTCATGAACGTTCGTTCTTTACGGAGCATGGCTCCCTGGCGCATTTCCCAGCCGTTGAGGACGGGAATGCGCGAGGCGGCATACACGAAGACCGCGACCATCAGTCCAATGAACCCGATGACGAACAGCACGTCCAGCGCGTTGGGCCAGTACGGCGCCGGCAATTCGTGCATGGCGTGGCCGAACGGCGACGGATTCGCCATGGGTGCGACGAAAAATCGAATCCGGTCGAACAGCAGGCCCACCACAATCAGCGCCGATACTCCCGCGATCAGCGAAAGCGACTGGCGGACCCTGTTGAAGATGAGCAAGGCCAGGGGCAGCGCAAACATCAGCAGGCCCGTGAGCGCAAACGGCAGGATGTAGGTGATGGCCACGGTGACTTGCATTGCGGCGACTTCACTGGGGAGCCGGGCATACCAGATCAGCAGGAAGTCGGACCAGAAAAAGTAGAACCACATCAGCGTGGCGGCCACCAGGATCTTGCCAAGCGCCGCCGCTTGCTCATCGCCGATAAAGCGTCCGGCTTCGGGCGAAAATCGGCGCATCAGTGCCGCCGTGAGCAGCGTGATGGCGATGCCGGCCTGGATGCCCGTCACGGCGCTGTACACGGGAAAGATGCCTGAGCGCCAGCCTGGCAACAGGCTCTGGCCCAGGTCGGTCGTCAGCAGCATGTGCACGAACGCGTAGCCCATCAGGTAGAAGGCCCCGAGCGCGAGGTTGGCGGCCCGCAGAACCTTCCACTGGCGGGCTGTCCCCGACCAATTCAGGAAGAGCAGTCGCTGCCAGCGCCCCATGGCCCGAACGCGGCTCGGCGGGCCGGCGAGGTCCGGCACGGCCGAGAACCACAGGAGGGCCATGCCGGTCAGGAGCAGGATCGCCAGCGCCAGGGCGTCGGTGAGGAATGGCGCGCCGGCTCTGAACTCGAACCACAACGTGGAACGGCCGTCGAGCGGCGGCAATGACGCCATGATCGGAATCAGCAGCACGAAGCTGAGGAGCGACGGCACGGCATAGAGCGCCGCCACGCGTCGCAGCGGAAGCGCCCAATAGCCCTTGGCCATGCGGGAGGCGTAAGCGATCAGGGGCGCGGCGGTTGCTGTGGACAGGATGAACATCAGCACGACCGTCGGATAGGCCCATTCGGCTCGGTCGCCCCAGGCCGTGATCAGCTTGATGATGTACACCACGACACCCAGCACGCCCAGCGCCGCCAGCAGCGCGACGCCTGCATGGTTCAGCGAAATTCTCAGCGCCTGCGGCCGGTAGGGCGGGCGCAGGGACATCTTCAGTCCGGCGGCTTCCGGAGCGATCATGCGTGCGCCCCGGCGTGCACGTGCTCGTCTTCGTGAATCTCGGCGTGCGGGTCCACCTTCTTGAGGTAGATAACGCCCGGATCGGTCCCAAAGTGCTCGAGCAGCGTGTAGCTGCGGCCGGCTTCGGCTTCCGCCAGCTGCGCGGGCGCGCTCTCCGGGTCGTTGAGGTCGCAGAAGACGAGCGCGCTGGTCGGGCACGACTGGGCGCAGGCGGGCTGCACCTCGCCGGACCGGATTTCACGGCCCTCGGTCTTGGCGGTGACCTGGACGCGGTTAATGCGCTGCACGCAAAAGGTGCACTTCTCGATGATGCCCTTGGTCCGGACCGTCACGTCCGGATTGAGCTGGTTGTTCATCGGCTCCGGCCACTCCGGGTTCCAGAAATTGAAGTAGCGCACGGAATACGGACATCCGTTGGCGCAGAAGCGAGTGCCGATACAGCGGTTGTAGACCTGGACGTTCAGGCCTTCGTTGTTGTGGTAGGTGGCCCACACCGGGCAGACGGTCTCGCAGGGTGCGTTACCGCAGTGCTGGCAGAGCACCGGGATGAAGCGCGCCTTGGCGTTGGGGAACTCGCCTTCCCAATATCGCTCGATGCGGATCCAGGTCTTGGCCCGGCGCTCCAGGACCCGCTGTTCTTCGTTGAGGGCGATGTTGTTCTCGGCCTGGCAGGCCACCACGCAGGCCTGGCAGCCCGTGCAGCGGTCCAGGTCCACCACCATGCCCCAGCGCACCCCCTCCGGATGGCCGACTTCGGCATCCGTGGGGATTGTTTGCCCCATCGACGACACGGCGCTCGCGCGGGAGGCAGCTTCGTTGGCTGAGCTACTCATTTGTGATGGTCACCGTTGCCATTCGTGACTTGCACGATTACTTCCTCGACATCGTTACGGGCGTTTGGCAGGACCTCGATCGTGGGGAGTTGCCGGTAGTCGCCGGTCGCACGCACGCGAGCCCGCGTGGCCGCCCAGGCAAGGCCGCCGGAGCCGGCCACCGTCAGCGGCGCGAGGCTGGCCAGCACGTTCGAGCCGCGGTCCTCGCGCCAGCGGCCGCCGAAGTTATGACCCTGGCCGATCGGCACGCCCAGCACGCCGGGCGCGGCGGCCGGCGAGATGTACACCCCCGCCTCGAATTCGCCATGGGCGGTCTCGATCCGCACGACGTCGCCGCGCGAGACGTTCAGCGCCGCCGCGGTCGACGGATTCATCTCGACCCAGGTCGTCCAGGTTGCCGTGGAGATCGGGTCGGGTGTGGCCTGCAGCCAGGGGTTGGCGGTCTCGTCGCCGCCGCCCAGCGCCACGCCCTCGAATGGGATCAGGTGCAACGGGTAATCAAGGCCGTTATCGCTGAATGCCGGCTCGGCCAGCAGGTTGATGTGCCAGTCCGGACTACTTCTGAATTCAGGCGCCCAATCGTCGTTCCAGCCGCCGCCGTTCTTCAGCAGTTCCACCCAGCGCTCATTGAAGTCGCCGCCCCGGAATACTTCGGCGGCGTTGGCCCGTACCGCGTCGCGCATGGTTTCCCAGGGCGGAGCCAGGTTAGGCCGCAGGTCGTGCCACAGGGTCAGCAGGATGTCGCCAAAGCTCCGACCGGACGTTGTCGGCCGGACTACCGGCTGTTGCAGACCCACCACGTGCTGTCGCGGCGCCGGGTCGGGCACGTAGTCGCCCCACTCCTCGAACGGATGCGAGGAGGGCAACACCAGGTCGGAGTGCCCCAGCGTCTCGCTCATGATCGTGCCGATACCGACAACGAACGGGATCTTGCCGAGCGCGTCGGCAAAGCGCGTGGCTTCGGGCATGCCGTAGACGGGATCGGCCTCGAAGACAATCGCCACGTCGGGGGGCTCGCCCTCCAGCCAACTGTTGCCGCGCCCCGCCAGATCGGCGAAGGACGTCGGTTCCGTGGGCGGTGTCACCGTGCTGCGCAGGTTCGGGTTCGGCAGCAGCCCGCCCGGCTGCCCGACGCTTCCGACCATGTGGTTCAGCAGCATGGCGGCGAGGCCGTTGTCCAGCCCGTTGGTACTGGCCAGGGCCGGGCCGCCGGCGATGGCGAAGCCGGGCTGATGGCTGGCGAACTCGCGGGCAATCTCCTGGATTCGCTCCACCGGCACGCCGGTTCGCTGGCTGACGCGGTCGGGTGCATAGGCATTGAGCGCATCCAGGCCGCCGACTTCGCTCACGACGTTGAACCAGTTGTCCGGCGGCGCCAATCCCTCGGCGGCGATTACCTGGGCGATCGAGAGCGCCAGCGCGCCTTCCTGCCCCGGATGCACGTACACCCAGGAATCGGCATTGGCGCCGGTCAGCGACATGCGCGGCTCGACCTGGATGAGGCGTCCACGCTCGCCGTGTCCCTGGCGGAACTCGCCGTAGCCGACGCCGTATTGCGTGGGTGACACCCAGGTCGAAAGAAAGTCGGCGCCAAACGAAAGGATCGAGTGCGCGTTGGCAATGTCGAGATACGGGAGGCGCTGCGCGCCCAGCCCGTCTTGCACGGTCTTGCGCCAGACCGTCGACTCCAGCGTTTCGTACACCACGTGTTCGCCGCCAAAGGCCGTGGCGAAGTCGCGGGCAATGCGCGCCCGCGTACCGCTGATCGGCCCGGTGATGACCACGACGCTACGGGCTTCCGACATCTTCTCGGTGAGCAGATCGAGCCCGGCCGGCCACTCCAGGTCCTCGAATTCGTTCGCCCCGCGCAGGCCGCGCCGGCGCTTGGGAACCGTCAATCGATCCGGGTGATACAACGACTGCACGCCAGCCTGGCTGCGTACGTTCAGCTTGCCCTGGTTGACCGGGAAGGCCGGGTTGCCCTCCACCTTCTTAGCGCGCCCGTCGATGGTGCGTACCACGACGCTATTGCCGCAGGACGAGTGCGCGCAGGTCGTGGCGAACCAGAGTTCCTGGCCCGGCAGCGACAGCTCCGGCTGGAGGACAAAGCTCTGGACCTGGGACTCACGCTCGGGGGCGGCACAGGCCACCACCGTGGCGCCGCCGGCAAGCGCGGCCGAGCCGACGAGGAAACGCCGTCGTCCGAGGCCGCTCATGCTTCCCGACCGATCACTTGTGACATGTCGCGCAATCCAGCGAGGCGGAATTCTCGCGGTGGCATCCCTGGCAGTCGCCCATGGCGAGGGAGCGTACCTGTTTGACTTCCTCCATTGAGGCCACGTCGCCGTGGCAGGTCTCGCACGCGACCCCGGCCTGAATGTGCGGTGCGTGGACGAAACGCACGTGGTCCGGCACCCGGTGCACACGCGCCCAGTTCACCGGTGTATTGGTATCCCAGTGCGCTTGCAGCAACTGGATCTGTGGGCTGTCGGTCTTCACGACCGAGTGGCAGAACATGCACTGCTCGACCGACGGCACCGTAGCCGCCGCCTGGCTGCCGACGCCCCGGTGACAGAACTCGCAGGGGATGGCGGCATCGCCCGCGTGGACCGAGTGATCGAACGCGATGGGCTGTTCAGGCGCCGGCGTTGCGGTGCCGCCGGCGGCCATCAGGTACAGCAGGATGGCCAACACGCCGGCGCCACCCACCAGTGGGGGCGCGGAGGCGCCGCCCAGGATTAGGGCCTGCTTGAGCGTAATGCGAGGCAGGAGGGCGGTCAGGTATTGCATACCGCTATATCGCCAGCCGCGGGTAGATCTCGGGCAGGATGTCCAGCGCCAGCAGCGTGCCCTTGATCGCGAGTACCACGACCGCGACACAACCCATCGCCACGATTGAATACAGCGGGGCCCGCATGCGCCGAGCCACGGCCACCGGCAGATCGCCGGTGTCCATGAGCGAAGGAATCATGGCGTGCGCCAGCATGTACGTGAGACCGGTCACGATCATCGCCGCGGCGAAGAACCAGAGGTGGGCGACCAGTTCCGAGAGCCTGACCCAGTCGCCCTCCGAGAGTTCGCTCAGTTGCACCCGTGCGTCTCCGTCAGCAACCGGCGCGACACGTTCGGCGGCGCATGGTATCCGACCCGTGCGCCTGATGCGCGGGCGATGCGTCGATTATTGGCCCAACCGACAGAATGAGGGCAGGGCAGCATCAGGCGAATTTCGTCTCCGGGCCGGGCGACAACGTGAAATGTTTCACAAATCAACCCGGACCGCAAGAAACGCTTTCGGCCCGCGGATTATGGCCAGCCCTCCGGCGCGGCCGCGCCGGTGCTGTCACAATACGCTGACCATTCGTGGCGTCCCGTCGGGCGGGCGCCACGCCCCGTTTCACTCGCGACTTGACCGGGTCAGAAAGGACTCGAGTTTCCATGAAGATGTACATCGCCGGCGCCTGGACGAACGGGCAGTCGAGCATGGACGTGCTGAATCCGTACGACGGCTCCGTGGTGGACACCGTGCCGCGCGGTACCGCCGCGGACGTGGACCGCGCGCTGGATAGCGCCGTACGGGGCGCCCGAGTTATGGCCGGGCTGACCGGCTTCGAGCGCTACGAGCTGCTGCACCGCACGGCCGATCTCATCAAGGCGAATGCCGAGGACCTGGCGACGCAGCTGACCCGCGAAGAGGGCAAGATCATTTCCGAGGCGACGCTGGAAGTCGAGCGGGCCGCCGAGATCATCTACCTCTCCGCCGAAGAGGCCAAGCGGCTGGACGGCGAGGTCATTCCGCTCGACGGCGGTCCCGGCGTCAAGGGCAAGTTCGGCTTCACCATGCGCGTCCCCTGCGGCGTAGTTGCCGCCGTGACGCCCTTCAACTTCCCGCTGCACCTCGTCTGCCACAAGGTCGGTCCCGCCCTGGCCGGCGGAAACGCCGTGGTGGTCAAGCCGGCCAGCGACACGCCGCTGATGGCGCTGCGCCTGGTCGAGCTGCTGCTCGAGGCCGGCGTGCCCGAGGAAGCCGTGCACTGCGTCACCGGCTCCGGCGCCGAAATCGGCGACGCCCTGGTGTCCGACCCGCGCGTTCGCAAGATCAGCTTCACCGGCAGCCGCGACATCGGCGAGCGCATCTGCAAGCAGGCCGGGATCAAGAAAGTCACGATGGAACTCGGCTCCAACGCGCCGGTGATCGTGATGCCCGACGCCGACCTGGACAAGGTCCGCACCGTCATTCCGCAGACGGCCTTCGCCAACGCCGGCCAGGTCTGCATTTCAACCCAGCGGGTGATCGCGCCGGCGCCGGTCTACGACGAGCTCGTCGAGACGCTGGTTCCCGCCGTGGCCGCCCTGTCCACCGGCGATCCGCTCGATCCCGCCACCTCCGTGGGCCCGATGATCCGGGAGTCGGACGCCGCACGCGTGGGGAACTGGATCGACGAGGCCGTCGGCGAGGGCGCCGAACTGCTGGTCGGCGGCGAGCGCTCGGGCCAACTCTTCGAGCCGACCCTGCTGGCCGGCGTCAGCCCCGAAATGCGCGTTTCCTGCGAAGAGCTGTTCGGCCCGGCCATGGGCGTGACCCGCGTGGACGACGTGGACCAGGCCATCGACCTGGCCAACGACTCGATCTACGGCCTGAGCGCGGCGATCTTCACCCAGGACATCGACACGGCGATGCGCTTCGCCCGCAGCGTCGACTCAGGCAACATCCACATCAACTGGGGCAGCCAGTGGCGCACCGACCTGATGCCCTACGGCGGCCTGAAGGACAGCGGCATGGGCAAGGAAGGTCCCAAGTACGCGGTCGAGGAGATGACCGAGTACAAGCTGGTGGTCATTCACGACTGAACCGCACCGCGAACCCGAAGTCGGCTAATCGCCACAAGGGACGCCACGCCGGCCGCCGCGCCCGCCCAGAACAACAGGGCGGGCGCGGCGTCTCCGGCGGCAATGGCCAGTAACGCGGCGATTGCCACCCCGATGGAGTAGGCTGTCGAGTCGATGGCCATCGCCTGGCCCAGCCGGCCGTGCGGGGTCACGTCGGCCGCCAGCGCCACGATCAGTCCCTGGAACACGCTCTGCGTGAACGCATAGGGCACCCACAACGCCAGCAGCGCGCCGAACGCGTCGATCTGGCCGTAGACGGCCGTGTTGACGGCACCCACCGCCAATGCAACCGCCAACGCGCCGCGCCGACCCCAGCGGTCCGAGAGCGCCCCGACCGCCACCTGTGCGCTGGCCCCGCCCACGGCTGATAGAAACACCAGCCACCCAACCGCCGTCAGGTCGCCGCCCGCGTCCACCAGCTTCGGCCCGGCCAGGATGATGAACGCGCCGTACGTCACGGTCGTGCAGGCGCGGATGAACGCCAGAATTCGAATTGCCGGCACTCGCGTGAGCTGAAGCAGTTCGCTTAGCTTGACTTTGCTGGCGCGCGGCGCCGCTGGAACGGCCGGCAGCACTGTCAGCGCCGCCAGCGCGGCCGCGCCGATAGTCACGGCCGCGACCAGCGCGAAAACCCGAAACCCAAAGGCATTCGCCAGCACGCCAAGGGCCAGTCCCCCGAGTCCGGGCGCCACCCCAACCGTGAAGCTGACCAGCGACGACGCCAGCCCGCGTCGCGCCGCCGGCGCCACCTGCATGGCATAGGTTTGCGACGCCGACCAGTGCAGCCCCAGCGCCAGGCCACCGAACGGCGCCGCCACGATGAAGAGGCCCAGGTCTGGCGTAAAGATCATCACGGCCACGAGGACGCACAGTCCGGCCAGGCCTAGCGCGTACGTCCGCTGGCTGCCGAACCGGGCGATGGGCACGGAAGCAAAGATCCCCAGCACCGCCCGAGCGCCGTGCATGGCCACCAGCAGCACGCCCGCGCCGGCCACGCCGCGCCCCAGGTCGTCGCGAATGAACAGCGACAGGAAATTGACGACCGGCAGCCAGCCGGCCACGCCCAACCCCATGATCGCGATCAGCGTGACGAAGCGTCGCGATCCCAGGCGCGTCGGCGGATCAAACGCCTGGCTGGTCGCCGCGCTCCCCAATTCGAGTCTCCGTCGTTGGCGCCGCCGAGATTCCATCCCAGGGCGGCGTCGGGCGCGCGAACCGTAGCAGCCCCTCGAGTCGCCTGCCCGCCCGGGCTGTTGACGGCCGGCCGAACGCGACGGTAACGGAAATCACCGTGACGGTCCGGCAGCGGCCCGTTCGCGCCTAGAATCCAGGCAGAGCGTCGTGACGCCCCGGGAGTATCGCGCTGGAGGCACTGGGCCGATTCACGGTGCGTTGGCGCTGGCCCATCATCGCCGCCTGGTTACTTGCCGCGGCGCTCTCACTCCTGGCTCTACCCCAGGTTGGATCCATCCTGCGCGCCGGTGGATTTTCCGCCGACGGCATCGAGTCGCAAGAGGCCTTCGACCGCTACGAAGAGGACTTCGGCGCCGTTGGCTCCCCTATCCAGATCGCCTTTCACCACGACGAATGGCTGGTTACGGACGAGGCATTCGCGGACGAGGCGGCTCGCGTTCTGGCGCCATTGGCGGCCTTGCCGGACGTCATGCGGGTTTCGACCTTCCAGGACAACCCCACCCAGATCGCCCCGGACGGCCATACCGCGTACACCACGCTGTTCTTCGACCTGCACCCGGACGTAGCTCACCGCATCGTGCCCGAGCTTCGCGGGCGGCTGGCGCCGTCGGACCTCGACGTGCACATCGCCGGGTCGCCCGTCTACTACTCGGACATCCAGACCCTCAGCGAAGCCGACCTGCAGCGGGCCGAAACCGTGGGTCTGCCGTTCGCCCTGATCGTGCTGGTGCTGGTCTTCGGGTCCGTGGTCGCGGCCGGCATTCCCGTGCTGGCTGGCGGCGCCAGCGTAGTCGTCGGCCTGGCGCTGCTCTGGCTGTTCGGCCAGCAGGTCGGCTTTTCAATCTTTGCTCTAAACGTCGTGACGCTGGTGGGATTGGGCCTCGGCGCCGACTACTCGCTCATCCTCGTCAGCCGCTTCCGCGAGGAACTGGCCGCCGGTCAGTCCGTCCAGGACGCGGTGCCGCGCACGGTGGCGACCGCCGGAAAAGCCGTGGTGTTTTCCGGGGCGGCGGTCCTGACGGGGCTCGCGTCCCTGATGGTGTTTGAGTTCATGATGCTGCGCTCCATCGGCGCCGGCGGCGCGCTGGTCGTGTTGATCGCCGTCGCGGCCGCCACGACCTTCGTGCCGGCCCTGCTGTCGGTGCTGGGTCCGCGCGTCAACATGTGGCGCGGCTGGCGGCCGGCGGTCGGTCCGCGTAACGGGTGGGCGCGGCTGGCTCGGGCGGTCATGCGGCGGCCCTTGCCGATTTTCCTGGGCGTCTCCGCATTCCTCGTAGTGCTTGGCCTGCCGTTCCTGCACGTTCGCCTCAACGCGCCGGACGCGAGGGTGCTGACGCCCGACTCGCCGTCCCGCGTGGCCTATGAATTCCTGCGGGATGAATTCGGCGAAGGCCACCAGACGCCGCTGTTCCTCGTGGCGCGCTTCCCCGAGGGCGCGCTCGCGCCTGAAGCCGTAGCCGCGCAGCACGACCTCACGCGCGCACTGGAAGCGGATCCGCGCGTCGCCAGGGTCGGCGGCATCACCGCCATCGATCCGCGAATCACGCTCGAGCAATACCAACTGCTCTACCGCTACGCGCCTGGAATCGGCGACCCCTGGGCCAGGGCGCTTGCCGAGACGTTCACCCGCGAGAACGCCGCCTTCATGCTGGTTGAGCCCAGCGTGCCGTCAACCTCGCCCGAAGCCGAAGGCCTGGTTGAGGCCATCCGCGCCTACCGCGACGCCAACGGGCTCGACCTGTTGGTCGGCGGCGGCGCGGCTGGACTCAAGGACTTCGTCGACCGGCTCTACACCGACTTCCCCAAGGCCGTACTGCTGATCCTGGTGATCACCTACGTGGTGCTGGCCGTGCTATTCCGGTCGGTCGTGTTGCCGCTCAAGGCGGTCCTTCTGAACGTGCTGAGCCTGCTCGCCAGCTTCGGCGCGCTGGTGCTGGTGTTCCAGGACGGCTGGCTCTCGAACGTGCTGCGCTTCGAGCCGCTCGGCTACATCGACTCCCTGTTGCCCGTCGTTCTGTTCGCCATGCTCTTCGGATTGAGCATGGACTACGAGGTGTTTCTGCTCTCCCGCGTCAAGGAAGCGCACGACGAAGGCCGCTCCAACACCGAGAGCGTGGCCATCGGCATGGAACGCAGCGGCCGCGTCGTAACCAGCGCGGCGCTGGTCGTCATTGCCGTCTGCCTGGCGTTCGTAACGGCCGACATCGTCCTCATCAAGGCGCTGGGCCTGGGTGCGGCCATCGCCGTGTTCGTGGACGCCGCCATCGTGCGCGCCCTGCTGGTGCCGGCCACGATGCACCTGCTGGGCCGCTGGAACTGGTGGGCGCCGTCATTGCGCCGGCCGAGACTTCGGGCATCGACATGATTCGTCGCGCCACGTGCCTGGTTCTGGTGGCGGTCTTGCTTGCGGCCTGCGGAGTAGTCGCGCCGCCGCTGCCCGAGCCGCCGCCGAACCAATTCGATGCCTCCGCGCTGCCCCCCATCGATCTGCCGCGCGACGACGCCCCGCACGCCAACCTGACCGAGTGGTGGTACGTCAGCGGCCATCTGCGGACGGCTGAAGGCGACCCCTTCGGATTCGAGTTCGCCCTGTTCCAATCAGTCCGTGCAGGCGCCCCGCCGGGATACGCCGCGCACTTTGCCGTCACCGACGTCGGCCGCCAGCGCTTCCACTTCGGCGAGCGCACGGAGGTGGCCGACCTCTTCGAGACGCGGCCTGCCCAGCCAACCGGCCTCGACCTCTCCGTGGAGGGCTGGACCCTGCGCGACGTTCCGGGAGGCTTTTCCATATCCGCCGGCCTCGACGCTGTCGCGCTCCAGGTGGAACTCATTCCCTCCAAGCCGGCCGCCATCCACAACGAGAACGGCATCCTGGACTTCTCGCCGTACGGCTGGAGCTACTACTACTCCTACACCCGGGCCGCCGTCCGCGGCGTTCTGCTGGACCGGGGCCTGCCGCGGCCGGTGACCGGCACCGCCTGGATCGACCACCAGTGGGGCGACTTCATCTCCGTCACGTCCGGCGGCTGGGACTGGTACAGCGTGCAGCTGGCTGACGGACGCGACTTCACCGCCTCCGTCGTCCGCGACGAGTTCGGCGTCACCCTGTTGCGGTACGGCACCCTGGTCGGCCCCGCTGGCGAAACGAGGCACCTGCGCGCCGACGAACTGGAGGTCCGAGCCACTGGCCGCTGGACCAGTCCGCACACGGGCGTTGTCTATCCGTCAGGCTGGACGATCTCGGTACCCGGTGAAGATCTGCGCTTGCGCCTGGAACCATTGCTCCGTGACCAGGAACTCGACACCCGTGCCAGCACCGGCGTGGTCTATTGGGAAGGCGCCGTCCACGTCAGCGGTGACAATGGCGAGGCTGGCCTGGGCTACGTGGAACTGACCGGCTACGGGCCGCCGCCTTCGGCGTGAGTCCGTCGTCCGGCGTACTATCGACAGCCGCGCTGAATTGACGGAATCCAGAAACATGTCCGCTCGCCAAGCTCGCATCGGCGTCATAGGCGCCGGCTGGTGGTCCACCTACACGCACATTCCGGGACTCATCGAGAACCCCCACGCCCACCTGGCTGCCATCTGCGACCGCAGCGAGGAGGCCTGCGAGCGCGCCACCACGGCCTTCCCCGGTGCGGCCGCCTACGTGGACGTCGAAACCATGCTTGCCGAAACCGAGCTTGACGGCGTGGTCATCGCTATTCCGCATGCCGCCCACTACGACGTGGCGGCGCGCTGCCTGGACGCCGGTCTCAACGTCATGTTGGAAAAGCCCATGGTGCTGACGGCCAAGCACGCCGCCGACTTGATTCGACGCGCCGAGGCTCAGGCCGTGGAACTCATCATCGGCTACCCCTGGCACTTCACCCGCACGGCCGTCCGTGCCCGTGAGGTCCTGGGTTCTGGCGAGCTCGGTGCCATCCAGCATGTCGTCTGCACTTTTTCGTCGATGGTGGTCGAGTTCTACCGGGGCAACGATGCGGCCTATCAGCCGGTATTCGACTGGACGGTCGCCGGACCTGGCGACGTGTATGCCCGCCCCGAGCTATCCGGCGGGGGCCAGGGGCACCTGCAGATCACCCACTCGTCGGGTCTTATGTTCTTCGTGACCGGTCTGCGCCTGCGGCGAGTTAGCGCCCTGATGAACTCGTTCGACGTGCCAGTCGACCTCGTGGACGCAATGACGGTCGAATTCGAAGGCGGCGCCTTGGGCGTCGTGTCCAGCACCGGCAATGTGCCCGTGGGCGACGCCGGCCAGCTGGACGTACGCGCCTACTGCGAACACGGCTATGTGCTGCTGGACGCGATCGCTGGTGCGCTGGAGATCCACCGCCGCGACGGGTCCATCGAGCGCGACCAACTGTCCGCCGACGATACTTACCCTCGCTTCGCGACAGCCGCCAACCTGGTGGACGTGTGCCTGGGCCGCGAGCCCAACGGTTCGCCGGCCGAGTTCGGGCATCGTTCCGTTGAACTGCTGGATGCCGCCTATCGGTCAGCCGCGAACGACGGTCGCATGGTTGAGGTCAGCAATCTCTACGCCTGAGCCGGCAGACGAGCCCTCAACCGTCGCCGGCGAGCTCACGGTCACGCCTGAGGCCGCCCTCGCCCTTCACACGGCGCTGCAGGACGGCAACGGGAGCGAGGATCTGGTCCGCGCTATCCGAATCTCGCTCGATACATCCAACCGGATGCGGCTGTCCGTAAGCGACATCTGGGAGGGCGACCGCAAAGTCGTATTCGACGGTCAAGTCATCCTGGTAGCGGAGCCGGAGGTGGCCGACGCCCTGGCCGGACGCACGCTGGCCATTCAAACCACGGGTGGACGAGCCGGCTTCACGCTCCGACCGACACGCGACGCGGAGGCCTAGGCCGGCGCGGCGGCCAGCACCGGCGCGAGCAGTTCGTCAAGTTCTTCGTCGGTCAGCGGACCTACCCAGCGGCGCACCAGCACGCCCTGGCGGTCAATCACAAAGGTCTCGGGTAAGCCGGTCACGCCGAACTCGACCGGAATCAGTCGCGTGGCGTCTTCGGCATTCGGATAGGTCACGCCCATCTCGTTGAGAAACTCGATGGCCGCGGCCTCGTCGTCCCAGACGTCGATGCCCAGGAGGGTCACGCCGGCGGACTCCAGGCGCTCGGCGGCCCGCTGCAGCACGGGCGCTTCCACGCGGCACGGCGGGCACCACGTGGCCCAGAAATTCAATACAACGATCCGCCCGCGATAGTCCGACAGTTGAATCCGCTGCCCGTCAAACGACGTCAGCACAAAGTCGGGCGCGGGTCGCGGACGGACGTCCGTGGCGCGGCCGATCGAGATGATCCCCAGGCCGCTCCTCTCGTTTCCGCCCCGCATAACCAGCCCGATTACCACGATCAACGCCACCAGCGCCGCCACGCCGGCGATCGCCGCCGCGAGCTGCGGCGCCGTAAGCCGCTGAGGCTGAGTCGGTTCCACCGGCTGGCTGCTCCTGAATCGTGATCCGTGCCGTCCGTCGGCGAATTCGAGCATAGCCGCGACGCAATCTGGCCGCTTGTGTAGGCGATTTCACCACCGCAGACTCGCGTTGCCCCGCAGAATGTTTGAATAATTGCCTACGGGCAGCACTCGGGGCGGACTGCATGCGCGCACGCCGGAGCGAAGTGGGGCGACGTCGGGTATTGGCCGGTATCGGCGTGGGGGTGATTCTCACGGCCTGCGGCGAGACCGCTGTTTCCGAATCCACGCCTGCACCGACAACGGCGGCCTCGACCGACGTCTCCGGCTTTCCCGCGGGCGAGGCGCGCCCCGCGCCCGACTTCTCCTTCGAGGCCTACCAGGGGGCGGACCTGGTTGGCGGCGAAACCGTCCAGTTCAGCCAGATCCTCGCGGCCGGTAAGCCGGTGGTCCTCAACTTCTGGGCGGCGCAATGCCCCCCCTGCCGGGTGGAAATGCCGGAGTTCGATCACGCGTGGCAGGCGGCCAGGGACCGCGTGTTGCTGGTGGGTTTGGACGTTGGCCCGCTCATAAACCTCGGGACGCGCGCCGAGGGGGAGGCGCTGGCCCAGGAGTTGGGCGTAACCTACCCCGTGGGAACCACGTCGGACGCTACCGTCATGCAGCGATACCAGGTCTTGGGCATGCCCTCCACCCTGTTCATCACGACGCAGTCCCAGATCGTTCGCCAGTGGACAGGCAGCCTGGACGAGGCGGCGCTGAACGACCTGATCGACGAGCTGCTTCAGGCCTCCGGAGGCTGAGGTGACCGCGCCGTGAGTGTCGGATCGGCGCGCAGTCCCTGGGTGGGAACGGCATTGGGGTACGGCGTGCCGGCATTGCTCGTGGCCGTTCTGATCGGGGCGCTCATATCGGTTCAGGCCAATGCCGAGGCCGCCGTATCCGACTTCGCCGGGGCCTTGCCGATCGGGTTCGCCGCCGCCGCGGGTGTCGTGGCCAGTGTGAACCCCTGCGGCTTCTTCATGCTGCCGGGCTACGTGGCGTACCAGCTCGGAACGCAAGAAGCCGGCTACGACCAGCTCTCCGGCTTCCGCCGCGTCGGGCGGGCGCTGGCCGTGGGGTTGATGGCCACGCTCGGTTTCGTCCTGATCTTTGCCGCGGTAGGGGCGGTCATTGCCGCGGGCGGGAACTTCCTCGGCCGCGTATTCCCGTTCCTGGGACTCACCGTAGGCGTCCTGATGGTGATCTTTGGCGCCTACCTGCTCATCAGCCACCGCTACATCGGCGTGCTGGCCGCCAGCCGCATTCAGGTCACGCCCCAGCGCAATCTCGGCAACGCCTTTGTTTTCGGACTCGGCTACGCCGTCGGGTCGCTCAGCTGCACCCTACCGATTTTCCTGGTCGTGGTCGGCGGCGCGCTGGGCGCCGCCGGTTTCCTGGCTTCATTCAGCCAGTTCCTTGCCTTCGCCCTCGGTATGGGCGTCGTCGTCATCGCCGTCACCATCGGTGCCGCCATCTTCCGCGACGCCGTGGCGCGCTTCCTGCGCGGCGCCCTGCCGCACGTGCACCGCGCCAGTTCGCTGTTTTTGGTCGGGGCGGGCGGCTACCTCATCTACTACTGGGTCTTCTTCGCCGGGCTGAACTTCTAGATCAGGTCAGAACGACCGCCTAATCGCCTCCGTCACTAGCGAATCTCTTCCCACTCCTCCCGCAGGACCGCATAGATGACACCGGCTTCGCGGCGCTCGAGTTGTTCTCCTCTGGGCGCGTGCGGAATCGTCCCTTCGCAGGTCATGCCCAGTTTCTCCATGACGCGAATCGAGGCCGTGTTCCGGGCATTCGCCCCCGCTTGCACGCGTGCCAGATCGGGCAACGACGCGAACGCTGCGTCGATGACGGCTCGCACCGCCTCCGTCATGAAGCCGTTGCCCCAGTGACGTCGAGCGAGCGCGTACCCGAGTTCCCCTCGACGGTGCTGGTGATCGATCCGGAGGTTGATACCACCCGATGCGCGACCGGCAATCTCAATCGCCCAATCCGGGTTCGTCGACCAGTCCTCCAGCACCCACCCGGCCACTGCCTCCTCGGCATGGCGCCGCTCGTAAGGCTTGGGCACCGGCAGAAACCGCGACCACTCCGGATCGGCGGCGTATGCCAGCACGTCGTCCGCATCCGCCAGCGACCACCGGCGCAGCACCAGCCGCTCCGTCTCGATTCGTTCCGGCAACATCGGCGCGCTGCTCATGCGCCCGGTGCCCGCGGCGTCCAGTCGGTCCGCAGCATTCCGTAGACCGCCAGGTCGATCAGCTCGCCCTGGCGCACAAAGGCGCGGCGCATCACCGCCTCGCGTTGCATCCCTGCCTTTTCCAGTACCCGAACCGAAGCGACGTTGGGCGGGTCGACGCGACCCCAGACCCGTCCAAGCTGCGTGTCCAGGAACACGCGATCCACCACGGCGCGGACAGCCTCCGTCGCCAGGCCCTGGCCTCGAAGGTCAGGCCGCATGGCGTAGCTCAATTCGGCTTGCGCGTGCTCGGGCTCGATGTTCAGCCCAACCCAGCCCACCATCCGGCCATCGATCTCGATGGCCCAGGTCGGCTCGGTTGGCCAGTGCGCCAGGAAGCGCCGGGCAACCCAGCGCTCGGCGTCGCGTCGCTGGTACGGCTGCCGCGCCTCTGGTAGCAGCCGCATCCAGATGTCCTCGCAGGCGAAGCTGAAGACGTCGTCCGCGTCCTCCAGGCGCACCCGGCGCAGCGTCAGGCGGCGCGTCCGGATGGCCGCCGGCAACTTGGCGACCTGGACTTCGTCAGCAACGCCCATTGTGTAGTCCCGCGTGCGCGAGTCTTGCAAGCACCTGTAAGTCTGACTGATCGGCGTTCGGCCGGGCCGCTGCTAGCATCGCGTCATGCTCCGTCGAGTTCTCGAACTCCCCGACCCCGTACTTCGAGAGGTCGCGGAACCGATTGCCACTATCACGCCTGAAGTCGAGGCGCTGGTCGACGACATGTTCGCCACCATGCACGCCAACCTGGGCATTGGGCTGGCCGCGCCCCAGGTCGGGGAACTCCTGCGGCTGGTCGTTATTGAACTCCCGCCCGACGAAAAGGACCCGCAGGCGGGCGTGCCATACGTTCTCGTCAACCCCGAGGTGCGCCGGCTGGGCGAGCGCGAGGAAATGTCCGAGGGTTGCCTCTCGCTGCCGGGCTTCCGCGCCCCGGTTGAGCGGGCGCGTAGCGCTACCGTGACGTACACCGGAATCGACGGTCGGCCGGCCCGCCTTGACGCCCGAGGCCTGCTGGCCCAGGCCCTCCAGCACGAAATCGACCACCTTAACGGCGTCCTGTTTATCGACCATCTGGATTCCCTCGCCGAACTCGAGCAGATACCTCCCGACGGCCTCAACTGGGTGCCTGCCGAGGACGACGAAGCCGAGTCGTAGAGGGCTTGGACTAGCGCGAGACTTCGCGAATGAGGTGCCGCAACTCCGGCACCAGCAGATCGCCCAACGCCAGTTCCACCGCCGCCGTTGACCCTGGCGAGCACACCACCAGCCCCCGTCGATACTTGCCGGCCACCGCTCGCGACAGAATCGACGCCGCCCCGATCTGGTCCCAGCTGGCCCGCCGGAACCACTCCCCGTACCCGTCAAGCACCTTTTCCAGCATCGGCGTCACCGTGTCCACCGTGATGTCCCGGTCGCCCAGCCCGGTTCCGCCCGTGCAAAACACGAAGCGGCACCCGGCCTCAATGGCGGCATCGACCGCCGCCCGAATGTCGTCGGCCTCGTTGCGAATCAGGGCCTCATGGATGACCTCGTGTCCGCCGGACTCGATGAGGGTGACCGCCGTTCGCCCGGACCGATCCGTCCGCTCGGTGCGGCTGTCGCTGATTACGATGACGGCGCAGGGCACGGCGCCAATCCCCTCGGCTTCGTGCCGGTGTTCGCGCGTCGATGCCGATGCGTCGTGCTTTTGGTCGTCACTCACGCGGCTCTCGCCTTGGCTGCAGGTTCAGACCGGAAATCATACCCAGCGGTTTAGCCGCCGCTGGTAGGCTCGAACAATGGCCGGAACCAAGCCCCCGCCGTCCGCATCGCCCGCCGTGGCGCCCGCCGCCATCAGCGTGCGTGTCCTGTTCTTCGCCTCACTGGCCGACCTGATGGGCGAAAGGCGGCGCACTCTGAACCTACCTGCCGGCTCCACCATTGCCGACGCCCTGCGCGACATGGCAACTGATGTGCCCGATCTGGCTGTCCGTGCCCCGCACGTGTCGTTCGCGGTCAACGAAGCCTTCGTGACCGCCGACGCCCCCTTGTCGGACGGCGACGAACTGGCCCTCATCCCCCCGGTATCCGGCGGATGATTGTCGAACTCACCTCCGACCCCATCGACGTTCCGCGGCTGATAGCCCACGTCAACCAACCGTCCAACGGCGGCATCTGCACGTTCCTGGGCGTCGTGCGCGACAACGCTGAGGGCCGCCCGGTCGTCAAGCTCGGCTACGAGGCCTACGAATCAATGGCCGTCGCACAGATGCGCACGATCGTGGAAGAAGCCATGCAGCGCTGGGATCTTGACGCCGTGGCGCTGTCCCACCGCACCGGCGAATTGCAAATCGGCGAAGCCAGCGTCGCCATCGCCGTCGGCGCCCCCCACCGCGCCGAGGCGTTCGAAGCCTGCCGCTACATCATCGACACCCTCAAGACCCGCGTCCCCATCTGGAAGAAAGAGTTTTTCAAGGACGGCGCCGTTTGGGTTGAACCGGTGTCCTCGCAGCCGTCCGCAAGCTGACCCACACTCGCGCGCTGCTGTTTCGAACTTAGGCCTAGACCGTAGCGCTGCCGGCTTATCCCACATTCTCCGGCGGCTCATACCCCAACCGCGCCGCTTCCGCGTAGGCGGCCTGCGCTTCGTCCGCGCGGCCCAGTTCGTCCAGGATCTGCCCGCGCGTGTAGTGCGCGATTCCCAGTTCCGGATTCGCGGCCACCGCCGCCTCGATGTCCTCCAGTGCCAGCTCCAGGTCCCCCGACAACATCCGCGCGTCGGCCCGGTTGTTCAGGGTCACGGCGTCGCCAGGCCGCAGCTCAAGCGATCGGTCGTAGTCGGCAATCGCCTCGTCATAGCGCTCGGCCTGGTGGTGAAGCAGGGCCCGTGTCGCATAGGTGGCGGCACTCTCCGGATTGATCTCGATGGCGGCGGCCAGGTCCGCCAACGCACCGGTCTCGTCGTCCAGGGACATCCGGATGCTGGCTCGGACTTCGTAGGCCAGGGGCAGCCCGGGCACATCCTCGATCAGCGCGTTTACGACCACCAGGGCGTCGTCAAGGCGATCCATGATCCGCAGCACGTCGGCATAGAGCAGCCGGACGCCCACCCGCTCCGGCGCCGCTTCTACGGCGCGCTCCAGGTCCGCCAGCGCCGGCTCGATGTTCTCGAGATTGAGATGCAGACGTGCCCGTTCTGCCAGGTAGTCGGGGTTGTCGCCGGCAATATCCAGCGCGCGTGTCAGGGCCTCGATGGCCCCCTCCGCGTCACCCTGCGCGTTGAGCGCCTGTGCCTGCCCGGCATGGGCCAGTGGATTGAGTGGATCGATACGCGCGGCCGCGCCGTAGTCCTCGGCTGCGCCCGCCGCGTCGCCTAGTGCCAGGCGTATGTCGGCGCGCGTGAACAGCCCCGGCAGGAAGTCGGGCGCAATCTCCACCGCGTCGGTCGCCACCTCAAGCGCTCGCTCAAGGTCGTTCTCCGCCTGCAAGGTCAGGGCCAGGATGAGTGCCGGGCGCGGGTCGACCGGAGAAGCCTCAATTGCCATCTCCAGATCCCGAATGCTGGCTTCGATGTCTCCGAGCGCCCGGTGCAGGCGCGCACGCTCGATGAGAAAGCCGACGTTTTCTGCCTCGATATCGATTGCACGGTCTAGGGCCTCCAAGGCACCTTCCGGGTCGTTTTGCGCCGCCAGGGCTCGACCGAGTCCGTAGTGCGCTAACGCGTTGAGCGGCTCGATCCGAACCGCCGCCGTGTAGTCACCGGCGGCGGCCTCGAAGTCCTCAGCGGCCAGGTACAACCGCGCCCGCTCAATCCGGTACCTGGCGTTGTCGCCGGCAATGTCGACGGCACGAGTCAGTGCATCAATGGCGCCCTGAAGGTCGTCCTGCGCGGCCAGCGCCTGACCGTGTCCGTAGTGCGCCGCGTCGTTGAGCGGCTCGATGCGCACGGCTGCCGTGTAATCGTCGGCAGCTTCGGCAAAGTTTCCCAACGCCAGGTGAATGTCGGCGCGCGTGATTAGCGCGGGCAGAAACTCGGGCGCCAGCTCGACGGCTCGCGTCGCCTCGGCCAGCGCGCCTTCCAGGTCGCCGGCGAACTGATCCGCCAGCGCCATCCCCATCAGGGGACGCGGGTCGTGGGGTACCGCCTTCGCGGCAGATTCGAATACCTTCCGAGCCTCCTCGAGATCACCGCCCCGCAGAAGCTCCAGCGCGCGCTCGAGGTCGGCCTGAATCGATGCCGGCGTTGCGGCCGCACCCGGAGCGGCGGGTGGTGGTGCAAAGTCTGGCGGCGCCGTAATCACCGGACTGGCGGTTGGGGTCGCCGTGACGCGGCCGATGGGCCCGCCGGCCCGCAGGTTCACCGTCGGGAGCCGCGGCGGCGCGTCCGCCGCCGGCGACTGAGGTGCTGCTGGCGCAGCGGACGGCGTTATTGGTTCTGCGGCTGGCGAAGGGGTGTCCGCCGTCTCAGTGACGGGAGGCGGATCCGTGGGCGACTCACCGCAAGCCATCGCCGCGGCGGCCAGAAGCGCTCCCCCGAGCAGCAGGCCAGCGGCTTCCCGACGGCGCCGTGGGTGGGCAGGCGGACGGCCGGTCACGACGGCGCCGGAAAGCCCATCGCGAACGCGAATTCGTCCTGAAAGTCGGGCACCGCCGAGAGTTCCACGTACGACACCCGAGCCGGCAGATCCATCGCGCGCACACGCGCTGTGAGCGACAGCAGACACATGCGCGCCCCGTGCCCCGCGGCGTTGCCGACCGCGCGGATGGACTCAGGTCCGACGTCAGGCACCAGGCCGATCGCGATGGCCCCGGCCGGATCGATGTAGCTGCCGAATGCGCCGGCGAGGATCACCTCGTCCAGGTCGTCGGCCGTCAGACCCGCGTGGTCCATCAGCACGTTCACGCCGCAGCGAATGCTCCCCTTGGCCAGCTGCAGTTGCCGGATGTCCTGCGCGTGCAGCTTTATTGCTGCGTCCGAGTCGTCGGATGATCCATGCAGCACGATCGCCCCACCCGTCTGGTCCGGGATGATCCGGTCGGCATGGGCCGGGACGGCCTGCTCGGCTTCTTCCTGCCAGAGCAAGCGCCCATTCGGTGTCACAAGTCCGGTTCGCACCAACTCGGCCACGGCGTCGACCAACCCCGACCCGCAGATCCCGACGGGCTCGGCATTGTCGATCACGTCGACCTCTATCGCATCATCCTCAATGCGCACGCGCTCGATCGCGCCCGGCGCCGCCCGCATGCCCTGCGAGATTTCAGCGCCCTCAAACGCCGGTCCCGCGGGCGCCGCGGTGGCGAACAACTCCCGGCCCTTCTGCAATACGATCTCGCCATTGGTGCCCACGTCAATCGCCAGCACGTTGCCGCGCCGCCGCCCCAGGTTCGCGCTCAGCATCATGCCCACGATGTCGCCGCCCACGTAGCTCGCCACATTGGGCGATACCCACACCGAGGCTGACGGCAAAACGTCCAGCCCAACCTCGGCTGTGGTGGCCGTGATCGGGTCGACCATCGTGGGCACAAACGGCGAGTACGAAATCCTCGACGGATCCGCGCCAATCAGCAGGTGTTCCATCACCGTGTTACCGACAAACGTGACTTCATACACCTCGTGCCGTGCAACGCCGCCGGCCTCCAGGCACCGCTCGATGATGTCGTTGACCGTCGACAGGACCGCCTGCGTCAGGCGCTCCACCCATTCCGGGCCGCGCATCGTCACGCTCATCCGGCTGATCACGTCGCCGCCGTAGATGTGCTGCCCATTCAGGCCCGACGCCACGGCCACCTCGTCACCCGTCACCAGGTTCATCAGCGCGCCCACGACGGTGGTGGTGCCGATGTCGAACGCCAGCCCGAAACCACGCTCGGTCGTGTCGCCCGGCTCTACGGAGACGATGCGGTTCCCGGCAATCACGACGGTGATTCCCTTGTCGATGTCTTCGCCAATCGCCGCTAAGCGCCGCAAGGCCTCCAGCGACGGATCCAGGTCGCCCGCCACCGCCGCCAGTTCGTCCTGGATGCGCGACCAGTCCGCGCTCTGATCGTGCAGCGTGGGCTCGGCCGGCTTTACATAAATCTTCTGCACGTCCGGATCCAGCCGGATCCGGCCCAGTCCCGAACTCTCGACCACCCGAACGGCCCGCACCCCCACCGGGTGCGTATAGACCGCGCCCTCCACCAGCGGGTGCTGGCAAGCCAGCCGCCAGCCGTGCGCCAACTGCTGGTCCGACAGCCGTCGGCGGTCGTGCGCGTTCGGCAGGGGCGGCTCGGTCTCGCGAATCAGCACCCGACAGGTGCCGCACGATCCCTTGCCCGAACAGACCGTCTCCACCGGAATGTCGTTGGCCTGCGCGGCGTCCAGGATGGTGACGCCCTCGGACGTGGTGATCTCGCGGTCCTCGGGCAAAAAACGCGAACGGACGACAGGGTCGACGTTGATCAAGGAAACCCACCGGGGCGGCGCAAGCGAACGGTGGGCCTGATCTTCGCATGCCCACGGCCCTGACCGATGCCAACGAGGCAGATGGGTACAATGAGCGGTCCACGCAATGGACCCAGGAGAGGCACGCCATGGCGGACGCCCCCGATCAGGGCGGAGAACACCGGCACGACTTCGGGCTCGACCAGATTCCGCTGGGCCACCAGCCCTGGGGCCGCGCCGATTTGGAGCTTGGCGAGGACACCATTCCGCTCGTCCAAGCCACCAATGTCGTCGGCGGACTCGACATCATCACGACCACGGTGGACAAGCTCTTCACCTGGTGCCAGTCGAATTCCCTCTGGGCCATGGGCTTCGGCCTCGCCTGCTGCGCGATCGAGATGATGGCCAGCGCCGCGCCCCACTACGACCTGGACCGCTTCGGCACCGTGTTTCGAGCCTCGCCGCGCCAGTCCGATGTCATGGTCGTCTCCGGCACCGTCACCAACAAGATGGCCCCGGTCGTCAAGCGCCTCTACGACCAGATGCCCGACCCGAAGTGGGTCATCGCCATGGGCGCCTGCGCCACCTGCGGCGGCCCCTTCCGTAGCTACAGCACGCTTCAGGGCGTAGACCGTGTGGTTCCCGTCGACATCTACATCGCCGGTTGCCCGCCCCGCCCCGAGGCCCTGATCGACGGCATCATGGCCCTTCAGCGCAAGATCAACAGCGACGGCATCATGGGCACCGGGCGCAAGACGGAGCCGGTTCAGGCCTGACACCTCCCGCAAGCGAGGCGCAAGCCTCGACGTCCAAACGCCTGCGCGTCGAGCTTCACTCGCATACCCACGCGTCTCCGGATTCGCGCCTGTCGGCCGAAACCATCACGCGCGTCAACCGCGAGCGCGATATCGATGTCGTGGCTGTCACCGACCACAACACCATGGCCGGCGCCTTCGAGATGGCTGAGCGCCTCCCGTTTCCCGTAATCCTCGGTGAAGAAATCAAGAGCACCGAGGGCGACATCATTGGCCTCTTTCTCTCACACGAGATTCCTCGCGACATGTCGCCGGCTGAAACCGTCGCCGCCATTCGCGAGCAGGATGGCCTCGTGTTGGCCCCCCACCCATTTGACGGCCTCCGGCGCTCGGCGCTGGGGCGCGCCGCCGTCGATTCCATCGTCGACGACATCGACATCTTCGAAGTCTTCAACGGCCGCACCCTGCTGCGCCGCGACAACGCCGCCGCTGATCACTACGCGGAAGAACACGGCCTGATCAAGTCCGTCGGCTCCGACTCGCACCTCGCCGCCGAGATCGGTCACTGCTGCCAGTCCATGCGCCCCTGGGATGACCCACGGGACTTCCTGGCCTCCCTGCGCGAGGCCGAGCTCCACGCTTCCCTGGCCCCCGCCTGGGTCCATCTCGGAAGCTCCCTGCACGCCTATGCTGCCAAGGTCGAGCGACGGCTTCGACGTCTGACGCGGGCTTGACCGGCGCGGCCGCAACCTCAGCGGCAACCGGCGCGAAGAACAGCACGCCATCGTTCAACCGGCGCGCGACCACGCTCCTTCTCCCCGCATCCCTGAATCTCGGCATCACCCACGTCCTCGCGCCGGCCCTCAACGGCCTCATGGCGCGCAGTGTCGAACCCGAAGCCGCCATCGGCGGCTACGCCATCGCCATGGGCGTCATGGGCCTGGTGGCCCTGCCGCAGATGCGCATCCAGCAACTGACACTGGTCTTCCTTGACGATCAGGGCTCGCTCGGCCGGCTCCGCCGTTTCGTCGCGTTCTTTGCGCTGCTCAGCGGCCTCGTGGCCGCCGTCGTCGCCTTTACGCCCGTGCTCGACCTGCTGCTGGACGGCGTCTTCGCCACCACCGGCGTCCTGCGCGCCGAATCCGCCGCCGCTCTGGTCGCACTTGCGCCCTTTCCTGTCCTGGCTATTGTCCGCACCCACTTGTACGGCGTCGCGCTCCGAATCGGCCGTCCGCGTCTCGTCTGGGTCGGCACCGGAGCCGGTGCGGTCACGGTCATCGTCGTTGCCGCGTTGGTGCTCTGGCTCGATCCGTCGGCTGGCGCGGCCATCGCCGCCATTGCCGTCACGGCCGGAGCCGGCGTGGAATCCCTTGTGCTGGTGGTCGGAACCACCGGTCCTCTGCGGCGCGACCTCGAGCCGTCCGACGGTTCGCCGCCAACCTATGCCACCCTGCTCCGATTCTTCGGGCCATTGCTGGTGGCGGCCTTCCTGCCGTCCGTCACCCAGCCGGTCATCAACGCCATCCTCACGCGCGCCCCCGAGCCCGAGGCCAGCGTGGCCGCCGTGTCGCTCACGTTCGGGGTCAACCAGATATTCCTGATCGCCCTTTGGGGCGTGCAACCGACCTTGCTGGCGCTCATGGGCCGCGGCGAGAGTCCCGCCGCTGCTCGCCGCTTCGCCAACATCGTGGGCCTGATCACGATAGGTCCCGCCGCGGTGGTCGCGTTCATCCCTCCGCTCACCAGCCTCGTCGTCCACGACTGGCTGGGCGCGACCGGACGCCTGCAGGAAATGACCGAAGCCGGCCTGCGCATCCTGGCCCTGCTGCCGCCGATTCTCGTGCAGGAAGCCATCTTCACCAGCGCCATCCTGCGTGTCCGGCGGGCCCATTTCCTTGTCTACGTCAACGCCATCAGGCTCGTCGGGCTTGCCGCCATCCTGTTGATTGGTGTCAACGCCACGAATCTCTCTGGCGGTGTGATCGGCGTCATCGCCATCGGCGGCGCGCTGGTAATCGAAGCGATCGCAACCGTCGCCTTCGGCCTCGGCGCGCAGCGTCAGCTCGAACGCGGCTGGCAGCCGCAAACTTCGTTTTGACAGACGCAATTGCTCGCCTATCCTCAAGTTCACGGCCCGAGAACCGCTCCGGCCCGAACTACACCTGAGACTCGTCCAATGCGATTCCGCCACCTGAACACCCCGGCCATGCCCGGCCGGAGCCAAACGAGTTCCGCCGTGCCCTGACCCGCGTCCGTCGCACGCCGCCGCCGCGGATCAGGCGCCGAACTCATCGGGCGATCCGCGGTTTTTTGTTTGTCGCGAACTTTCAGGAATTGAGGCCATGCAACCCGCTGTATCCATTGACCACCTGGTCAAGCAATTCGACCCCGCCGGCGTTGGCGGCGCGTGGCGGCGCGCCCTGGGCCGGCCGCTCAAGGATCCGATAGTGGCGCTTGACGCCATCAACCTCCAGGTCCAACGCGGCGAGGTGTACGGCATCGTCGGATCCAATGGCTCCGGCAAGTCAACGCTGGCTCGCGTCGTCGCCACGCTACTGCTACCGGACTCGGGCTCGGTCCAGGTCTTTGGCCACGACGTCGTCCGCGATGCCCGCACCGTCCGCCGCTTCATGAACCGCGTCTCCGTGGAGGCGTCGTTTTTCAAGAAACTCAGCCCGCTCGAGAACCTCACCTTCACCGCCCGCATCTACGGCCTGCCGGCCGGCGAAGCCCACCAACGCATCTTTGAAATCCTCAAGCGCCTGGACATCGAGGAGAAGGCGATCCGCCGCCCCATGGACCAGATGTCGCGCGGCCAGCAGCAGAAGGTCGCCGTGGCGCGCGCCCTGCTCACCTCGCCCGTGCTCCTGATCCTTGACGAACCCACCACGGGTCTCGATCCACGCTCCAAGCGCGAAGTCCAGGACTTCGTCCGCGAGGTCTGCGACACCCACGACGCCACCGTCATCCTCATGACCCACGACATGGACGAAGCCGAACAGCTCTGCGACCGCCTGGCCGTGATTGACAAGGGCCGGATCCTGATCGAAGACAAGCCCAGCGCCCTCCGCCTCGAGGGCGAGACGCTGGAAGACGCCTTCATCCGGCTCACCGGCCACGCCGTCGAAGTGCACGAACCCGACAAAGCCGCCGCCGGCGGAGGAGGTTGACCGCATGGTTGCCTTAGGACGTGAACTCGGCGCTTCCTATGCCTTCGTCGAGCGCAACTTTCGCGCTGTGCGCCGCTATTGGGGCTGGGAGGTCGTGTTCCTCTTCTACTCCATCGTTAACGCGCTCACCGTCGCCTACATCGCGCCCGGCGGCGTCCTCGTGGCGGGCCAGCAGTTCGACGCCGACCGCCTGATCCTGTTTCTCGTCGTCGGCACCGTGGTCTGGGCCTACCTGAACAGCGTGTTCGACTCGGTGGCCTTTATGGTCTCCTGGGAACGCTGGGAAGGCACGATCGAAAGCACCTTCATGGCCCCCATCCGCCGCGTGACCTTCATTGCCGGCAGTTCGGCGTTCGCGGTGCTCTACTCGTTCGCCCGCGCCGTCGTGATCCTGGTGGTCGTGGCGCTGTTCTTCAGCCTGGACCTGGGCGCGGCCAACTGGGTTGGCGCCTTCGCGGTCCTCGCGATCGGCAGCTTGGGCCTGCTGGGCATCGGCATCATGTCGGCCGCGTTGCCCCTGCTCTTCCTGGAACGTGGCTCGCAGATGACGGTGGTCGTCCAGGCCTCGCTGCTGCTTGTCTCCGGCGTCTACTACCCCGTGGAGGTCTTGCCTGACTGGCTGGAGTGGTTCTCCGTAATCTCACCCGCCACCTACGTCCTCAACGCCATGCGCGCCGCGGTGCTCGATGGCGTCACCCTGATCGACCTGCTGCCCCACTTCGGTCCCCTGATGCTCATCACCGCCGTCACCATGCCCGTAGGTGTCTGGGTCTTCGGCTGGGCCGAACGCTACGCGTTGCGCCACGGCCGCCTGAAGCGCAGCGGCTGAGGTCGCTCGGCCGTCTACGCAACGCTGACAGCGCCCGTCTCCGCCAGGCGCTGCAGCGTCGTCGCCACCAGGTCGCGCAGGTCGGACTCAATCGGTGTGCCGGCGTAGCGCTCACGCAGGTCGGCCGCGATGTCCAGCCCGCTGCGGCGGCCGTCCAGCCGCTCCAGCACGGGCAGCGCCGCAATCGGCAGTTCGATGTGCTCCGGACCTGCGTTGGGATGCAGCCGCGTTACCCTCGTAATCGGGCGCAGGATTTCGTCATGCTCGGCCATGTGCGGACGAAAACTAATCGCCTCGCGAAGCCGTGGCCGGCCCCCGAGCACGGTCGTGGCTGTTGGCGCGCGCGCTGCGCCGCGGCCAAAACCCGCCTCGGCTTCCGATATCTCGGTCTGGCTGTCGGTATCCAGGTCCGTCGCCAGGTTGTCGTAGATCATTTCCAACTGCCGGGGGCTGTAGCCGCCCGCCGATCGCAGATTCCCGCCCGCCCCCTGCGTGCCGGTCACGCCTGCCGACAGGTGAATGAAGGCCTGCCGGATTGAGAAGTTACGCGTCGGGTCCGCCAGCTTCTTGGCCCGCCAGAACCACGCGTCGGCGTCCGCGTGCCCGCCGTACCAGTGCTCGGCAAGGTCCGCAAAGTCCGTGGCGATGCTCCGGTACTCCGTCTCGTACCAGTCCATCGCCATGCCCTGCAGCCACGGGGCCGACCGTCCCGTCCGGATCGCCCGAGCCGCCCGCAGTGCTCCATTCACCGCCAGCGTCACGCCCGTCGACAGGATCGGATCGATAAAGCACGCCGCGTCGCCGACCTGCATGAATCCGGGACCGGCGAATCGTGAACAAAAGAACGACCAGTCGCTCAGCGCCTCGACCCGTCCGCTGACCCATGTGCCGCCTTCCAGCAGCGCGGCAATCTCTGGGCACGCTCGCACCTGCTCCAGATAGTAGTCCGTCCGGCTAGCCGCGCTCAGGTTGGCCACCGCCTCCGGGTCCGTCACCACTCCCACGCTGCGCATCGTGTGCGCGATCGGGATGTGCCAGATCCACCCGTCCGGCACCGTCACAATCAGGATGTTCCCCGAGTCCTTGGCGTCGTCGGACCCAAGCACCTGAGCCAGGTCGCGCCCTCCGCTCCAGTGCCCATAGAAGGCCACGTGCCGCAGCGCCGTGTTGTACTGGCGCGTCCGAAAGACCCGACCGAACAGCGCGTCCTGACCCGTCGCATCGATGGTCAAGTCGGCGTGCAGCGCGCGTTCGCGCCCGTCGTCGGTGCGAACGCGCGCGCCCTGAACTGCGTCAACGGACCCCAGCGGCCCCAGTGCCGTCACCCCCTGGCGGACCTCCACGCCCTCGGCGGCGGCGTGGTCCAGCAACAACTTGTCGAACTTCGCCCGATCCACCTGCCATGCGAATGCCTGGTCCGGGTACACCTCGCTGAACTTCACCGTCCACGGCTCGCGCGTCCGGCCCCAGATGTACGTCGCCCCGTATTTCTGCGTGAAGCCCGCCTTCTCGACCAGCGGCAGTGCCCCGCTTGCGTCCAGCGCCGGCAGCACGCCCGGAATCAGCGACTCGCCCACGTGCGGCCGCGGCATGTGCTCCCGCTCCACCAGCGCTACCCGCAGTCCGTCTTGCGCCAGCAGCGTGGCCAGCGTCGACCCGGCCGGCCCGCCGCCCAGGATCAGCGCGTCGTACCCGTTGTTCACGTGCAGTCGTGTTTCCGGCGCAGCCGTCGGCTCTCCGCGTTGCGCCCCGCCGCATCCAGCAGCGCGGCCGCTCTGGCGTAAGCGGCCTTGTGGTTGGCGCTTCCGCTGAGATCCAGGGCGCGAGCCCGCGCCTGCCAGGCGCGGGCCGCTACCGACGGCGCTCGCCCGGCGTCCACGACCTTCAGCGCAATGTCCGCCAGCCCCACGGCCGGCGAAGCAAACTGCCGCGGATCGGTCTTGGGATGGTCCAGCAGCAGCCCGCTCAGCAGAAGCTGGCAACGCGCATGTGATGTGGAGTCCACGTCCGGAGTCAACGTAGCCGCCGCGCGGCGTGCGTGACCTACCGCCCGCTCGATCAGCGGGGCTCGATCATCGGCCGGGTATCGAGCGAAGACCTCGGCGATTTCCAGGTCCGTCCGCGCCGCCGCCTCGCGATCTCCTGCGGTCTGCTTGAACTGGGCGGCCGCCAGCAGGTCCATCGCCGCCGCCTCCAGCATGCGAGCGTCCAAAGCGTCCCCGCTCTCGGCGGCCAGTCGACGCGCGACCCCGCGCGCCTCCTGCGCATCGGCTCGGGCCTCCGCGTCGGATTGTTTCGTGTGCTCAATCCAGGACTCCGCGGCCTCGATGGCCTCCAGCGCCGCGACCCTGCCGACCGGTTGACCGGCAACCACCATCGCCCGCACGCCCCGCGCCAGCGCCTGAGCGGCACCCACGGAAGCCTTTGGAAACGACTTGCTATCCAGAACCGCCCAGGCGCGCCGCGCTGCCGCAACCTCGTCTGGAGTGCCGGGCGACGTGTCGTCGGCTACGCGCTGATCCGCCAGCGCCTCCAGGGCGAATCCCAGCGGATCTGCCGCCAGGTCAGCGGTCGACGCGTCAGGAGTCACGACAGGGCCTGCTCGGGTGCGTGGACGTGTCGCGGAAGCATGGGAGAATCAGTCTAGCCGGAGGGTCGGTTGCGTCCGTCCACCCGTCGGACGCGCTCCGAACACGGGAAGGGACAGACCATGGCCACGCAAACGCTCGCACGCCTGACGCCCGCGCAGGTCGACTCGTTTTGGCGCGACGGATACCTCGCCCTGCCGGACTTCCTGAGCGATGACGACATCGCCACCCTGCGGACCAGCATGGACGCTCTGGAGAGTTGGGCGCAGAGCCATGAGCACCGCGACTTCCAGCGCGAACCGAATGCGCTCCACATCGAGCGACTCGCGATCCGCAAAATCAACCACATTCACAAATACGGCGGGGTGATCTGGGACGAATTGATGCGCCGCGACGAAGTGCTGGACCTCATGGAGGATCTGATCGGTCCTGACATCCGATTCCATCACTCCAAGATGATGGTGAAGCCGCCGTTCGAAGGCTCAGCCAAGCCCTGGCACCAGGACCTGCCGGAAGGCTTCATCACGCACGAGGAAGCCGACCGTCTCCGCCCGTGGGGAACCGACTTGCAGCCCGAGCAGGTGCCGGTCGTCGCCATCCAGTATTACCTGGACGATTCGACGCTTGAGAACGGCTGCATCCAGGTCGTCCCTGGCAGCCATCGTCGCGGCCTGTTCGAAGATCCCTTGCACGAGTCGCTGATCGATCTGTCGGAGGTCGTGGCCGCCGAACTCAAGACTGGCGGCGCGCTGTTGTTTCACTGCCTGACGTACCACTATTCGGCGCCAAACACCTCTCCTAACGGGCGTCGCGGCGTCGTATACGAGTACATGGCCCCGGCAACAGGCGTGGAGCTCTCCTACGACGTCGAAGCCGACGCTGGCTGGGGCACGCCGCTGCGAAGCGCCAACTAGACTCAGTCTCACGTCCGCCGGCGGTCGGCGGATTTGCCGACCAGGCTGCTGGCTTGTCACGCTGGGCGTCACACCGCGCCGTAGGAGCACCTCCCGTGGGCAGCAAGCCGACCTACAAAGTCGCGCTGGTGAGTTGCGCCATGCACCAGCCGCAGCAGTACGCCCCGACGTTTGCCAATCACCCGCGCACCGAGGTCGTCTGCGTGGCCGACGATCCCAGCGAGATCGACGACTACGTCGTCGAGACCAACCGGGCCGAGGCCGACCTCTACGGCGTTCCCTACGTCGAGAGCATAGACGCGGTGGCGAACGATCCAACCATCGACATCGTCAGCGTCTGCCCGCAACTCGAACGCCGGGGCGGCGTGTCCGCCCGCCTGGCGGACGCCGGCAAGCACCTCTTCATGGACAAGCCCAACGCTATCACCGTGGCCGAAGCCCGTGCCATTGCCGATGCCGCCCGCGCCCGTGACGTCCGAACCGTGATTTACGGGCGCCACCTGTCCTCCATGATGCGGCAGATCAAGTCGGAACTGGACGCCGGCTCAATCGGCGAACTCAAGGCCATCCACTGGGACCTGATCTTCGCCAAGGGCCGGGCCGGCACGGTGCCCGATGACTGGACCACCGCGATATCGCAAGACCTCTCCCGCTTTACCTACCGCGCCCACGGATCCGATCCATCCGGGTCCGGGCACAACGTCTGGGCCAAGCGCGAACTGCACGAAATCGGGCTGTATCCCGTCGGGCAGGTGCAATACCTGGCCAAATCACCCGTCCGCGAGGTCTACGCGCAACTCGGACAGTACTGGCTGGGCACCCACGCCGAGCGCGGCCTCGAAGACTTCGCCATCATGCACATGACCTTCGAGAACGGCGTCACCTCCACCATCACCACCGGTCGCTACGGCCGCGAAACCGACCCCGGCAGCGGCGTGGACAAGGTGTCCGTGGTCGGAACCGACGGATCCATCGTGGCCGACGGCTCACCGCCCACAGCCATGGCCTACGGCCTTCCCGGCGACGACGGCAAGGGAGCCACCCGCATCGACGCCGCGGACTCGGGCGGCATCCAGGCGCTGATCGACGAATTCATCGTCTGCATCGACGAAGGCAGGGAAACCCTCAACAACGCCGACGCAGGCGTTGCCCAGGTCGAATCGCTGCTCGCCGGGTACGCGTCCTACTTCAGCGGCCAGCCGGTCAGGCTGCCGCTGGGTTAGGCGCCTACTCCTTCGGCGAGTCCTCGGCGGCGACGTGCTTTTCGCGCTCGAGTTCGCGATGCACGTGCAGGATGCGTTGAACCGCCGTGACCTGCGTGACAACGCTCAGCAGCCACATGCCCGCGCTCAACAGCCAGGCCGGACCCAGCAGCGAGATGCCCAGCACCAGCAGCCGCTCCGGCCGCTGCAGAATCCCGATCTCGCAGTCCACGCCCAGGCCCTCGGCGCGGGCTCGCGTGTAGCTGATCAGCATCGACCCCACCATCGTGGTCACGGCCAGCACCACCTCGATCCGTGCCTCCTGCGCCACGAAATACCAGACCAGGCCGGTGAAGATCAGTCCTTCGGCCCACCGGTCGAGCGTTGAGTCCAGGAACGCGCCGAAGCGCGATCCGTTCCCGCTCACCCGCGCCACCGCGCCGTCCAGCATGTCGAACCCGCCCGTAATCAGCACCAGCAGCCCGCCGGCCACGGTCCAACCGAAGCCGATACACACCGCCGTCACCGCGCTGACCACCAGGCCCGCAATCGTCAGCGCGTTTGGATCGATCCCGGTCCGCGCCAGCGGAACGACCAGTCGCTCAACCGTTCGACGCGTACTCGCCTCGATGTGCGCCTTGTTCACGACGGCGAGCCCCCGGCTCGTATCAGGTCCGCATCGGCCGACCAATAGGCTCCGCCAAGCTCTTCCTCGTTGAGAAGTTCCTCGTAGTACGCCAGCACCCGGTCGGTGATGGTGCTCCAGGTGAAGTCGAGGGCTCGCTGACGTCCGGCCTCGGCCATCCGCCGGCCTTTCTCGGGGTTGTCGGCGATCCGCATCAGGGCGCGCGCCAGCGCCACGTGATCCTTGGGCGGAACCAGGATTGCGGCTTCGTTGTCGGTCAGCATGGTTCGGGAGGCCGGAATGTCCGAGGCCACCACCGGAGTTCCGGCGGCCATGGCTTCCAGCAGCGTGATGCCCTGGCTCTCGCCGCCCAGCGCCGGCCAGCAATAGATGTCGGCCGTCTGCAGGTACTGCCGCTTCTCTTCGTCGGAGACGAAGCCCTTGAACACCACGTGCCGCAGGCCGTGCTGCTGCACCTGCCGAAGATAGGCCCGTCGCTGGCCGGGTCGAAACGCGCCAATCACGATCAGTCGCGCCTGCGGTCGTAGCTGACACACCAGCGACATGGCTCGCAGCAGGTAATCCAGCCCCTTGCGCTTCTCCAACCGGCCGACGAAGACGATGTTCAGCTTGCCGTCCTGCACTTCGCTGGCGGGCGGCTGCGGCGCGCCGTAAAAGTCGACGTCGATGCCGTTCGGGATGATTCGGTAGGCGCCCTTGTACGAGCGAAACACCAGTTCCCTCGCCGCTTCCGAGACCGCAATCTTCCCGTGCAGGCGCCGTTGCAGGCGCCGGATCAGCGGCCGCGTGGTCCGGTAGAACAGCGCCGAATTGCGCGCGGCGTGAAACGTACCCACGTTCACGCTCGTCGAGTACTGAAGCACGGTCAGCGGCAGTGCCGGTACCAGCGGCTCCTGCAAATGCACGATGTCAAAGCGCTCCTGTCGCAGGAAGCGCCGTACCCGCGGTACCAGCTGTGGCGACAACGTCAGCCTCGCTCGCGACTGGTTGACCGGCAGCGGCACCACACGCGACCCGATGCGCACGAACCCCGGAAACTTCTCTTCGACCTGGTTGTCGGTACTCGGCGCCATGATCGACACGTCGTGGCCCCGCGCACGCAGTTCCCGATCCAGATTCAGAATGTGTTGGGTCACGCCCCCCGGGTAGGGGAAGTCGTACGGCGAGACCTGCAGAATCCTCACGCCTCAAGCGCCTCCGGCCACATTGGGCGAAACATGTACCACTGCGCCGGCGCCTTGCGAATCAGCGCTTCCAGGTCCCACATCACTTGCTGCATTGCCTCCTGTACCGCCTCCGCCGCCGGTCGGTCTTTGTCGATCGTGATCGGTGCCATGCCATGCGCCGAGTACGTACCGTCGGCGTACCGAATCATCCCACCGACCAGCAGCGGGCTGCCGGTATGCCGTGCCAGCACCGCCGCGCCCTCCGGCACCCAGACCGGCCGGTCGAAGAACATCACTTGCACGCCCTTGCCCGGTGTGGGTCGATCCGCAAGCAGCGCCACGAACTCGCCGCGCCGCAACGTACGCAGAATCCCGCGCGCCGCATTTCCCAACTGGATGGTTCGCAGATTCTTGCGCGCTCGCACGTTGTCCAGCAGCGCGGTCGCCGATCGGCTGCCAAACGTCTCGGCCACGGCGTACGTGGGTTGGTCAACCGAAACCAGGCTGCCGCAGCAGTCCCAGCTGCCGAAATGCGCCGTGATCATGATGCCGCCGCGCCCCATGCTCTTGAACGCGCGTAGATGGTGCAGGCCCTCGATGGCCACGGTATAGCGAAGCAACTCCTCCGGCGTCATCCTGTAGGTCCGTAGGAAATCCACCATCATCTCGGCGTAGCTGATCACCGAGCGCATGGCCAGCGAGCGCACCCTGGGATCCGTGGGCGGCAGGTTCAGCACTACCGACATGTTGGCGGTGGTGTTCCGGCGAATGCGCGGAACCAGCCAGTACACCAGCATCCCGAACAACCGGGCCAAGCCGAACTTGACCGGACGTGGCACCCATCGTTCGGCCTGCGCGGCTATGGCGACTAGGGTGATCACGCTCTATGCATCGCTCCTGGCGCCGGCGGCGATGGTCGCCGTGCGGATGAATTCGTCAGTCATCACGCGCGCCTCTTCGTCCGAATATTGGATCGGCGGCGACTTCATCAGGTAAGCCGATGGCCCTTCAACCGCGCCGCTCAGACCGCGGTCCATGGCGATCTTGCAGCAGCGCAATGCATCGATCACCACGCCGGCCGAGTTCGGCGAATCCACCACTTCCAGCTTGAGTTCGGCGTTCAGCGGCTGCCCGCCGAACGACACGCCTTCCATCCGGATGTAGGCCCACTTGCGGTCGCCCAGCCACGGCACGAAGTCGCTCGGACCGATGTGCACGTTCTCAGCGCCAATGTCGTATTCGAGTTGGCTGGTCACCGCGTCGGTCTTGGAGATCTTCTTCGACTCCAGCCGCGAGCGCTCCAGCATGTTCTTGAAGTCGGAGTTCCCGCCGACGTTCAACTGGTAAGTGCGCAGAACCTTCACGCCCCGCTCCCGGAAGAGCCGGGTCAGCACGCGGTGAGTAATGGTGGCGCCTACCTGCGACTTCACGTCGTCGCCGATGATCGGAACCCCGGCATAGCGGAATCGTCCCTGCCAGTACTCCTCGCGCGCAATGAAAACCGGCATGCAGTTCACCATCGCGCACCCGGCGTTGAGAATCTGTTCCACGTACCACTTGGTCGCCTCTTCGCTGCCCACCGGCAGGAAGTTCACTACCACGTCCGTGTGCGTATCCCGCAGCAGTTCCACGATGTTGTCCGTCGCGCCTTCCGCCTTATACACCGTGTCCGCCATATAGGCGCCGATGCCGTCGTGCGTCATCCCGCGAACTACGGGCACGCCCAGGTGGCCGACATCCGCGAACTGCGGCGTGTTGTTGGGTGCGGCGACCATCGCTTCGGACAAGTCCTTGCCGACCTTGTCCCGATCGATGTCGATTGCCGCCGAAAACTCCACATCGCCGACGTGGTACGGGCCAAGCTGTGCGTGCATCAACCCGGGAATGAACTCATCCGCTGCGGCGTCGCGATAGAAGCTCACGCCCTGGACCAGCGACGAGGCGCAGTTGCCCACGCCAATGATCCCGACTCGGACTTTGGACACGTCTATCCTCCTACGGCCTTGGCCAGCGCGGGGGCTGGCTCGGCAGCTTCGGCATCGGCCACACGCGTTCCGGATGCCGTCAGATCGTCGATCAGGTTGCTGAGCGCCGCGTGGCGGGCGCTCAGGGTGGGGCGGTCCAGCGCGTAGAGCATGCGGCGTCCCTGTCGTCGCGCTCGAACAAGTCCCGCTCGCCGCAGGCGCCGTAGGTGCCACGACATCAGCGGCTGGCTGACCCCGACACGGCGCGACAGCTCGCTGACGTCCAGTTCGTCCGCCGAAGCCAACTCGTCCAGCGTCACCAGCCGCGTCCGCGAAGCCAGCGCGCGGGTATACGCGCGCATGGCGGCCAAATCCACGTTCACTGCCGCCTCACACATAAAGCAAAGTTTGATAAACAAAACTTTAGCACAAGTGTCAGGCGCGGCGGTCTGCCGCCCGCCGCTGGCCTCACCCGCGCGTCGCGCCTAGCGCGCGTAGTCCACCGCGCGCGTCTCCCGGATCGTCGTGATCTTGATCTGGCCCGGGTACTCCATCGACTCCTGGATGCGCTTGGCGATGTCGTTCGCCAGCCGCTGCACCCCGGCTTCGTCCACCTGGTCGGGCCGAATCAGCACGCGCAGTTCACGACCGGCCTGGATGGCATAGCAGTTGTCAACCCCGTCGAACGACCGCGCAATCTCCTCGAGCTTCTCCAGACGCTGCAGGTACCGCGTGACCGTCTCCCGCCGCGCGCCGGGCCGCGACGCCGAGATCGCATCCGCTGCCGCTACGGCAAACGCCTCAAAGCTGCGCAGTTCCACTTCAAAGTGATGCGCCTCGGCGGCGTGCGCCACGTCTTCCGAGAGCCCCGACCGCCGCAGCAATGCCCCGCCGATCAGCGCATGCGGCCCTTCCACCTCGTGGTCGATCGCCTTGCCGATGTCGTGCAGGAAGCCCGCCCGGCGGGCCACCTCAACTTCACCGCCGATCTCGGCGGCCATCGTCGCCGCCAACATCGAGACTTCCACCGAGTGACTCAGCACGTTTTGTCCGTAGCTCGTGCGGAATCGCAAGCGACCCATGTAGCGAAGAATGTCGCGCGGCAGCGCCGGCGTGCCCGCGTCGTAGGCAGCCTGCTCACCTTCCCGCTCGATGATCTCCTCAACCTCGGACCGCGCCTTGGTCACCGTGTCCTCGATCCGCGCCGGGTGGATGCGGCCGTCTTCCGTCAGCCGCTGCAGCGCCACCCGCGCCACTTCCCGCCGCACCGGGTCGAAGCCCGACAGCACCACCGTCTCCGGCGTGTCGTCGATGATGATGTCGATGCCCGTGGCCGCTTCCAGAGCGCGAATGTTGCGGCCTTCCCGGCCGATGATGCGGCCCTTCATGTCGTCGCTCTTGAGGTCAACGACCGAAGTGGTGATCTCGGTCGTATGCGCGGCGGCCACCCGCTGCAGCGATACCCCGACCAGCCAACGTGCCCGCGCCTCGGCCGTCTCCTCCGCCTCGGACGTGATTTCACGCACGCGCTGGTCGCAGATTTCCCGAACTTCGCGCTCGACCGAGGCCAGCAACTCCGTCTTGGCCTCGTCGCGAGTCAGAGTGGCCACGGTTTCCAGCGCCGTGACCTGCTGCTCCCGCAAGTCCTCCAACTCCGTCTCGCGTTTATCCAGCCCGCGTTTGCGGTCATCGAGCGAGTCGTCGCGCCTCAGGAACTCGCGTTCCAGGTCGTCCAGGCGCTCCGAACGTTTGTCCAGCGTCTCCTCACGCTGTTGAAGACGCCGCTCCTGCTGGCGAAGCTCGCGACGGCGCTCGCGCGTCTCGCGCTCCGCATTCGCGCGCTCGTCGCGAATCTTGGTGCTGGTTTCCTTGATACTGGCTCGTTGTCGGGCTTCGACTTCTGCCAGCTCTTGCTCCACCCGGCGCGCGAATTCGCGCCCGCGCGCCTGGGACAGTCGAACTTGATAGAAGTAGCCCGCCACGAGCCCTACTACGAGCGCCGCCAGGCCGGCGACGATCGCCAATAGGGCTTCCACGGATGGCCTCCGGAAGTGTGTGTTGTACGAACAGTCGAATGAATCGCATTCAGGAACTACGCGGGCGGCGCCACGTGACGCCACCGCGAGACGATGCTACTCGGCGCCCCAAATCGCGGTCAAAGACCGGACGCCGATCAGCCGTGAGTCGCCCGCGGCTTATACTTCGCCTGACGGTGCCCGCCTTGGAGTGATTCCGTGAGTACAACCGAGACCAACGGCTCAATGACCGGTCGCGAGCGCTACCTCAACGCGCTCCAGGGCAAGCCCGTGGACCGCATTTGCGTTGGCAGTCCCACGTCCCTGGCGACCTACGAGGAAATGCGCCGCCTCGGCATCGAGTGGCCCGACGCCCACTATGAGGCCGAGCCCATCGCGCTCCTCGCCGAGCGCAGCTACACCGACCACGGCTACGACTCGATCATGCCCTACTTCAGCATCATCCTCGGCGCCGCGGCGCTGGGTGCTGAGATTGAGTGGGGCGAGGATCCCTGGGAGTTCGAAAAGAGCACCGGCAAGATCATTTCCGGCCCCCGCATGCCCGCCGTCAGCCCGCCAAATCCCTGGACCACGCCCGACGAGATCGTCATCCCCGATGACTTCCTCGAACGCCGCGAAACCAAGGCCGTCATCGACTCCATCAGGATCCTGCGCGAACGCCATCCCGATGCCGCCGTCATCGGCAAGGTCATGGGACCGTGGACGCTCTCCTACCACATGTTCGGCCCGCAGGAATTCCTGATTAACGTCATTCTCGACCCCGACTATGTGCATGCCTGCCTCGACCGCCTTATGCCGGCCTCCATTGAGTTCGCCAACGCCCAGATCGAGGCCGGCGCCGACGCGATCTGCCTGGCTGACCACTCCACCGGTGACCTGGTCCGAGCCGAGACTTACCGGGATTTCCTGATGCCGGTCCACCAGAAGATCACGCCGCAGATTAACTCGCCCGTAGTCCTTCACTGCTGCGGCAAGACCCTCGACCGGATGCAGTACATCAAGGACGCCGGATTCGAGGCCTTTCATTTCGCTACCGAGAACGACCCGCACGAGGCCAAGGCCGTCGTCGGTGACTTCAAGCTCGTCGGCAACGTCAGCAACTTCGTCACGCTGCTAAGCGGTCGTCCCGAGGACGTCGCATTTGAGGTCGAGGACATCGTGTCCGCCGGCATCGACATCATTGCGCCCGAATGCGCGGTTCCTCCGCAGGTCACCAATGCGAACCTGATGGCGGTGCCCGCCGCCGCGCGTGGCGAGTTTGAGGGCGATCCGTCCGTCACGAACCCCAGGAACATGGCCCACGAGTACCGAGTGGACGTCGCCAAACAGAGCGCGGCAGCCTCGTCTGGACCGGCGCTCAGCCTGTAAGCGGCGGCATCCGCTGCCCGCCCGCGGGTGCTTCCGATCTTCGGCGCCGCGGGTGCGCGCTGGAGTTGCTGGCTTGATATCCCGATGTGAGGTCGGGCAGCGAAATGCCTGATCGACACTCCCGCTGGCGCGAAGTGTCGGGTATTCCCGTCGAAGCCCCGTTCCTTCGTGCGGTCGAAGCGCTGGGCGGCCCCGCGGTCCTCGGCTATCCAATCACCCCCGGCCTGTTCGCAGGCGACGCGTTGCACCAGTACTTCAACCACGGACGGCTGGACGTGCCCGGCCGTTCGAGCGGCCATCAGGTCGGCGTCCCGCGGCTCGCTGAGCTAGGTGAGTCCATGGCCCGGGCGCTGCACGCGCCGCCCGCCGGAGGCTCCGCCGGCCCCTTCGCCGATCCCTGGACCGACGAGTCGCGCCGCGACCGCGCCGGGTCGCCCGCCAGCGCACCCTTCGACTGGCGCGGCTGGCGTATGCGCCTCTATGAGCGCGAACTCGTCCGATTGCTGGACCGCTCACCCGTGGACGCGCGGCCAACCCCCGGACACCTGGGCGACCTGTTCGTCACGCTGGGTGACGAGTCTCGCGCTCGCGGCGCCAACGGTCCCCTGTCGGTTCAACGTCCGACCACCGATGCGCCGACCGAGGTCCAGGCCACCATCCTCACCTACCACCGCACCGCCGGCCCCGCGGCCTTCCAGGCACAGCTCGAAGGGCTGATGGACGCCGGTCTCACTCCGGTCTCGTTCGAGCATCTGGTCGCGGCCATCGAAGGCTGGGCCGAGCTGCCCGACAAGGCGTTCGTCGTGTCGTTCGACGACGGCTGGCTGGACCAGATCGACGGCGCGCTGCCGGTGCTCCGGGATCTACGCGTGCCGGCCGTTTTCTTCGTTCTGCCCGGCTTCGATCGACATGGCCAGGGCCACATGACGCTGGCCGACATTCAGTCCGTGCGCGCGGCCGGTATCACCGTCGGCTCGCACACCATCAACCACGCCGACCTGCCGCCGCTGTACCGGACCAATCTCGGCGCCGCCCAGGCCGAAGTCGTCGAGTCCCGCCAGTGGCTCGAAGCCGACGTCGACGGCGTCGACTACTTCGCCTATCCCCTGGGCCGCTTCGACCCCGACGTCGTTGCGCTCGTTGCTGCTGCCGAGTATCGGGCGGCCGTCACCACGGTGCCCGGCATCGTGCACAACCTTGACCGCCTCTTCGAACTACGCCGCGTCGGCGTTGAAACCTGGTGGCCGCTGGAAGATGTCGAGCAGAAGATCCGGCAGGCCGCCGCCATCGACGGAGTCCCGTCGCCCGTCTAGGCCCGAGCCACGAACGCGAACCCGAACGCCCCCGGTCCCGTGTGCGCCCCGACCACTGGGCCGATGGGCACGTTGGGAATGGTGTCGCCGTCGGCGTTCAGTCCGTCGGCCAGGTCGCGCTTCAGGCGGTCATGTTCGGCTTGAGCGTTCGCGTGCAGGATCGCCCAGCTTTCCACGCCGTTCGGTGCTTGCTCGCTCACTCGGTCCGCGATCGCCGCGTGGGCCTTGCGCATGGTGCGAACTCGTGTCACCGGCGCCACCAGGCCTTCGCTCACCTCAAGCACCGGCTTCACGTTCAGTAACGACCCCAGGAACGCCTGCGCGCCGCCGATGCGTCCGCCCCGCTTCAGGTACTCCAGCGTCTGCACCACGAAAATGAGGTGCGCTCGCTCCGCGTGGTCGGCCACGATGCCCTGGATGTCCTCCAGGCTGGCCCCTTCGCGTCCGGCCCGTGCGGCCGCGATGACGCTGAACCCCATCGCCGGACCCACCAGCCGGGAATCCAACACGAGGATCTCGCGATCCACCTCGGCCGCGCCCTGCCGGGCTGACTCGACCGTCTTGCTGAGGTCCGTTGAGACGTGAATGGACACGATGGGTCCATCGCCTTCGACCTGGCCGAAGGTTTGCGCAAACTCGGCTGGGTTCGGCTGCGATGTCGTCGGGTGATCCGGGGACGTTTCCAGCAGCCGATAGAATTCGTCGATCTCAAGGTCCACGCCGTCGCGGTAACTCGTGGTCCCGAAACTTACGTGGGTGGGGATAACCGTAATGCCCAGTTCCGCTGCGAGTTCGGGGGGCAGTGAAGCGGTGCTGTCGGTAACGACTTGGATGGACATGACTGTTTACAGCTTTCAAGCCCGGCGTATGACGTGGCGAGAATAATCCCGAGCACTCTCAAGGGCAAAATCCTGGCGGCACTGCTCGCCGTGATTACGCTCGTCATCCTGGCGCTCGTCCTCCTTGTGGTTTTCTGGACCTGGCTGTCATGGGTCCTGGTCGCGGCGTTCCTGCTGTATGGCGCCGTCATCGTGCTGCTCGCTGTGGGTCTCCTGGTCTACCTCGTGTGGAAGCGTCACAAGCTCACGGCGCTTCGATTGGACTGGATCGACCGCGAAGCGCAATCGCACCTCTAGTCCCCGGGTAGCCGGCCGTTCGAGCCTCCCGCGTGCGCCCCGAACCTCAGCCGTTCCGGTGCGACAATGCCGACAGATCCCAGTGCGCGTCGCCCAACTCCAACTCGCTAACTTCCGCAACTACCGGCGCCTGACGCTGGATGTGCCGTCCGGTCCCAGCCTGATCGTCGGCGGCAACGGCCAGGGCAAGACCAACCTGCTGGACGCGCTGCACATCCTCGCGTCCGCTCAGAGCCTGCGACCCGGACCCGAGGCCGCCTGGGTGCGCTTCGACGCTCCGGCTGCCGAAGGCTTCGCTCGCCTTCGCGCTGAAGTCGCTTCCTCCGCTGGAGCGTCCGAGGTCGAGATGATCGTTGCCCGCACCCGCCCCGATGACGGTGAATCCTCCGGCGTGCGCCGTCGTGCGCGGGTCGACGGCGTGGTCACTCGCCTGGCCGATCTCCCCGGCCGCCTCCTGGCCGTCAGCTTCGCGCCCCCGGATCTCAATCTGTGGACCGGTGCGCCCTCCGGCCGCCGCCGCTGGCTCGACCTGGCTGTCGCCCAGGTCGACCCGACCTACATCGCCCATCTCACCACCTACGAGACCCTCCTCACCCGCCGCAATGCCCTGCTTCGACGCCTCCAGGGCGGCCTCGGCCGCCCGGCCGAGCTCGAATTCTGGGATGACCGGATTTCCGAGCCTGGTGTCGAGGTGACTCGCGCCCGGGCGAGCTACGTGGCCCGGGTGCGCGCGCCCGTCAGTGCGGGATTCCTCGCCATGCGGGGTGGCGCCCGTCTTGATCTTGCCTACCGCGCCGCCGGCCTTGGGCTGGACACTGAGGGATTCCAGGTGGCACTGCGAAAGCAGCGCAACCGCGACATCCAGCGTGGCACGTCCAGCCTCGGTCCCCACCGCGACGACGTCGAAGCCCGTCTGGACGGACGCCCGCTGGCCCACGTCGGCTCACGCGGCCAGCTCCGCCTGGCGGCCCTGGCCCTCAAGCTCGGCCAGCACGATGTGGCTTGTCGGCAGCGCGGCGAAACGGCCGTCCTGCTCCTGGACGACATCGCCGCCGAACTCGACCCCGCACACCGTCGGCTCCTCATCGACCAGCTACCCGGCGACGCACAAGTGTTGGTCACCACCGCTGACCTCGACTTGCTGAATGAGACATCCCTCCGGCATGCGGTCCACTTCCGCGTAGAGGATGGTGAACTCGAGCGCATTCGTGGCTGATCGACGCGAAGGCCGGCCGCGCAGCATGCGCGAGATGATCGACCGGATGTCCAGCCGCTCCGACCTGCGCTTCGGCGCACGGCGCGTGGACGCCGTCGACGCTCTCAAGGAATCCCTTGACGAAGTTCTCGGCGCCAACCTCGCCGCCCGCTGCCGCATCGAGTCGATCTTCGGCACTGAGGCCCGCGTTGCCTGCCGCGACAATTCCACGGCCATGCGCGTTCGCTTCTATGTACCTGACATCCTTGAGGCCGTCGGCTCGCGACTCGACCCTGCCGACGTAACCGCCATTCGTGTGACTGTCAGCACCCACGGCTGGGACCACGCCTAGCGTCCCAACGCCTGGCCGCGATGCATTGACCGCTTCGCGCACGGTTAGACTCCCCCATCCCCGTCAGCCTGGTCCCTTCCCAATGCAATTCACCCGCTCGCTCGAAGTCATCGCCAGGCCCGATGTCCTGGTCGTCGGCGCTGGCTGCGCGGGCACCGTCGCGGCCATTTCCGCGGCGCGCGCCGGCGCTTCCACGCTTGTCGTCGAGCGCGGCGGTTTCGCCGGCGGCTACATCACCGGAGTCGTTGGCGCATCGCTCGACGGCTTTGTGGACCTGCGTTCCGGCCTGCCCGTGGTGGGCGGCGTGGTCTTTGACCTGGCTCGCGCCGCCGCCCACACCACCGCCGCCGGAGACCTGGCCACCACCCGCTTCCGCTTCAACGCCGAGGTCGGCCAGTCACTCGCCAACCTCGATCGTCACGTCATCCACTTCGACATCGAGCGCTTCAAGCTTGAAGCCGACCGCCTCATGCAGGAGTCCGGCGCCCGACTCCTATACCACTCGGTGGTGGCCGACGTCATTCGTCAGGGCGACCGCGCCACTGGAGTCGTCGTGGCCAACAAGGGCGGCCTGGGCGTCATCGAGCCCAGGACCATCGTCGACGCCAGCGGCGATGCCGACGTCGCCGCCTTCGCCGGCGCCCCGTACGACCAGGACCTGGACGCCCAGCAGCCCATGAGCCTGCACTTCCGCGTCGGTGGATTCGACGCCACCCCCGAAGTCCGCGCGCATTGCAGCGCCCTGCTCAAGCAGGCCGTCGCCGACGGCCGCCTCAAGCTCTATGGCGGCCCCTGGATGGCCCCCTACGCCGAGCGCGACTACTACTTCAACGCCACCCGCTTCGCCGGCAACGGCACCGATCCGAACGACCTCTCAGCCGCCGAAATCCAGGGCCGCAAAGACGCCCGCCTGATGTTCGACCTATTTAAGGAGCACATCCCCGCCTTCAAGGACGCCTACTTCGTCACCTCGGGCCCGGTCGTCGGCGTGCGTGAAACCCGCCGCATCTGCGGCGACCAGGTACTCACCGCCAGTGACATCCAAAACGCTGTCGCCTATGACGACGCCGTCAGCCTGGGCGCCTGGTGGCTCGACCGGCATCCCGTCGACTCATCCGGCTACCACGAGCACGTCATCACCCGCCCCTACGACATCTCCTACGGCACGCTCACGCCACAGGGTCTGTCAAACGTGTGGGTCGCCGGCCGGTGCCATTCCGCCGAGTCGGCCGCGCTTGCCTCCAGCCGCGTCACTGTCACCTGCATGGGCATGGGCCAGGCCGCCGGCACTGCCGCCGCCCTCTCCGCCGGCAGCGGCCTGGGTAGCCGTGAACTTGACATAACGCAGCTTCAGCAGCGGCTCCTGGACGACGGCGCCATCATCGGCCACCGCGCCGACGAGGTCCGCGCCGTCGGCGACGCCATGCGGCCCGAGGAACTGCCCTCAGCGGCCGCCAGCCACTAAGGGCGGAAGCGCCTCAGTTCACGTTCGTTGCCGGTCGCGGCTTGCCCGTCGCGTCCAGCATCGCCAGCACCACGTCCCGCGCTTCCCGAAACAGGTCCAGGTGGTCGCGGCCGGCCCCGTACGCCGAGTTGTTCAGATGCGGCTCCAGCGCCAGGTCCTCGACCACGTCTGGGTCGACCGCCTGCATGATCTGCGGCCACTGCCCGTCGCCTTGCCCAATCGGCACGATCGTGCCCGTCGCCGCCACGTAGTCCTTCAGGTGCAGCACCCGCACCCACGGCGCCACCTTGTCCCACGCCTCGTCGAACGGCCGCGTCTCGCTGACCACGTACGCGTGCGCGTCAAACGCCAGGGCCACCTGCTCCGGCTCGTAGTCCGAGAGGATGTCCCGCGTCGTGTCCCCGTCCAGCGTATACATGCGGTAGTTGTTCTCAAGCAATGCCACCGCGCCGTCCCCATCGGTCTCGATCCGCCGTACCAGCCGCTCAAAAGCGCCCTTCACGGCATCGCGGTCCTCGGCGCCCGTTGAGCCATCACGCGGCGCGAACGAAAAGACCCGGATCCACCGCGACCTCAGCACGTTCGCCGCCTCGATTGACCGTGCAATCTGCCGCTCCACCTTCGCTGGATCGGTGTCGACGGCGTACTTGCCCACCGGTGAGGTCACGCAGTAGCACCCGATCCCGCTTGCGTCCAGCCGCTGTCGAAGTTCGGCCAGCTGCTCGTCGCTGAGCTCATCGATGGATAGCGACGGTCCGTCCGCCGTCAGGCTCAACTTCGTCAGGTTCGCTCGGGGGACCCCCAGAATCCGCAGACCGGCGATCTGCTCATCCAGCGGTCCGGCGATCTCCCCGCTCATCCCAGACATGCCCCAGCTCATGGACGTTCTCCTGACCTTCCGGCGAGGTCGCCGGGACGCATTCTAGGCTTCGGCCGGTGGCTCAACGGGAATCGCCTCCGCCGCCGCCAGCGCCGGTCCCAGGTCCACGATGTACATCTGCCGCGTCCCCTCGTGCACCGAGTCGATGCACAGCGCCGTCCCGTCCCGGTTCCACCGCGGATGCAGGTCCACCCGCAGCGGACCGTCCAACTCCGGCGGCGCATGAAACGCCGCCAGGTCAACCCGCAACCCGTCCGCCGCCCGAACGATCATTAGCCGGCGCAAATTCTCACTGTCCGGGTACGTGTCATTCGCGATCCAGGCGCGGTCCGGCGAATACGAGCAGTGCCCGTCCTCGGTGAGCACATCCGTTGCATAAGCCTGCGGCTCGGCCCCAACATCGCTCACCCGCCAGAAGGCGTTCGCCGTCGCCGGTGCCCCGCCCCACACCAGGATCTCGTCCTCGCTCCGCCAGTCGTAGTGCGACACCAGTCGCGCGTCCCAGATCACCCGCGCGTCCGACCCGTCCGGACTCAGTGTGACCAGCCGCGTCTGCCGCGGCCCCTCGGACGGCTGCCACCGGTGCAGCACCGCCACCCGAGTTCCGTCCGTATTGATCTGCGCGTGGTTCAGCCAGTGCTTCTGCCCGGCCATGTTCGCGTCGGATTCCAACTCGACGATCTCCGCCAGCGACAGCACAAGCTCCGCGCCACCGCTGTCCAGGTTGATCCTCCACACGCCGTCTTTGCCCGGCGCTCCCTCATCCGCCCACGCATCCGCCACGCCCTCGTACCCATACCCTGGCCGCTGCGTCGCCAACCGCGCAAAGTTCAGCCCAATCGCGTACCGCCCAGCCGGATCCACCGCATATACGGCCCGTTCCAACTCCCGCCGGTCCCCGGTCGCTAGGTCCTGCACCACGCCCACAAACCGACCGGCCCGCCGCTGGTTGTAGACGACGCCGTCAGCTGCGCCCGGCACCCACTGCAGCATCGTCCCCTGCTGCCAGCACCACGCGTTTGTCGACGCGAACGGCTCGAACGCATCCAGACCCTGCGGATCGATCAGCCCCAACTCGATCTCATCGTCAGGCGTCGGCTGCCGGTCCCTGAACCCCGCCCGCATGCCCAGCAACTTCGTGCCGCACGGCGACCACGGCGTCTTCTCGTAGTACCCAAAGAAATGGTCGCCCGGCGGCTGCGTCACTCGCCGAATCGAAACGTCGGGTGCGGTCACGATCCTGGACATGCGGCGAGTCTAGGACCCGCGATGACCTGCGTCTCCGGTATCCTCGCCCGCCTACCTCTACGCGGCCGCATTCGGCCAGGGCCCCTTGTGCATCGCATAGCTGTTATTGCCGGCGACGGAACCGGACCTGAAGTCACCGCCGAAGCGCTCAAAGTCCTCGAGGCCGCCGCCGCTGCGGAAGGCTTCACCTACGATCTCACCGAACTGGACTTTGGAGGCGAGCGGTACCTCCGTACCGGCGAGACTCTTCCTGACTCCGCATTGGAAGACCTCCGCAGCTTCGACGGCATCTTCCTCGGCGCAATCGGCCATCCGGACGTCGCGCCCGGCATCCTCGAGAAAGGCATCCTGCTCAAGGCCCGCTTCGAGCTTGACCAGTACATCAACCTTCGTCCCGTCAAGCTCTACCCCAACGTCGAAACGCCCCTCAAGGACAAGGGCCCGGACGAGATCGACTTCGTCGTCGTCCGCGAAAACACCGAGGGCATGTACACCGGCATGGGCGGCGTGCAATACGAGGGCACCGACCACGAGGTCTCCACCCAGATCCACTGCACCACCTGGCGCGGTGCCGCCCGCGCCGTGCGCTACGCCTTTGAACTCACCCGCCGTCGGAACGAACGCAAGCAGTTGCATCTCGTGGCCAAGACCAACGTGCTCACCAACGTTGGCGGCACCTGGTGGCGCGCCTTCAACGAGATCGGCGACAACGACTACCCCGACGTCACGCGCGAGTACGCCCATGTCGACGCCGCTGCCATGTGGTTCGTCAAGAACCCCGAGTGGTTCGACGTCGTCGTCACCGAAAACCTCTTCGGCGACATCATCACCGACATCGGCGCCATCATCTCCGGCGGCCTCGGCATCGCCGCCGGTGGCAACATCAACCCCGAAGGCGTCTCCATGTTCGAGCCCATCGGCGGCTCCGCCCCCAAGTACACCGGCCAGGGCGTCATCAATCCGCTGGCGGCCATCAACGCTATGCACATGCTCCTGGACCACCTCGGGGAGTCGGCGGGATCCGCTCGCGTCGAGGGCGCATTGGTCAGCGCCCTTCAAAGCGGCAAGATCAAGTCCATGAGCGCCGGTCGCATGGGCATGGGTACCGCCGAAGTCGGCGACCTGGTGGCCTCGCTCGTCTAGCTGCCGACCGACGCTGGACTAGCTGTGGCTGCCGACGGGCTGCCTTGCCGCGTACCGGTGCGCCATCTCGTCTAGCGATACCACCGGCACGCCGCCGGCCTGGCCCACCATGCCGAACGCTTCCATTCGCGCCGCGCACACGTCCGCCATCGCCTCCCGCGCCGGCGTCAGGTATTGCCGCGGGTCGAACTCGCCGCGCTGCTCGGTCAGTACGCGCCGTACCGCACCGGTCATCGCCAGCCGGTTGTCCGTATCCACGTTGACCTTGCGCACGCCGTGCCGGATGCCCTCTTGAATCTCTTCTAACGGCACGCCCCACGTCTGCCGCATTTCACCGCCGTACGTGTTGAAAATGTCCTGCAGCTTTTGGGGGACCGAGGAACTCCCGTGCATCACGATGTGCGTGTTTGGCAGCCGGCGGTGTATCTCCCGGATGCAGTCCATCACCAGCACGCCCGCGTCCGGTTTGTGGCTGAACTTATAGGCGCCGTGGCTCGTACCGATGGCCACCGCCAGCGCGTCCACGCCCGTACGCTCCACGAAGTCCTCGGCCTGCTCCGGGTCGGTAATCAGCTGTTCGCGGTCCAGCACGCCTTCCGCTCCGTGCCCGTCCTCCTGGTCGCCCATGCCGGTCTCCAGGCTGCCTAGCACGCCCAGTTCGCCCTCCACGCTTACGCCGCGCACGTGGGCCAACTCCACCACCTCCCGCGTCACCGCCACGTTGTAGTCGTAGTCCGAGGGCGTTGAACCGTCTTCCAGAAGCGACCCGTCCATCATCACGCTCGTGTAGCCCTGATCCATCGCGCTCAGGCAGGTCTCCGGGCTGTTGCCGTGATCCTGGTGCATAACCACCGGAATGCTCGGATTCAGTTCAAGCGCTGCCAGGATCAAGTGCCGTAGGTAGGCCTCGTTGGCATACGCTCGTGCGCCCCGGCTGGCCTGGATGATCACCGGCGAATCGGTCCGGCCCGCCGCCGCCATCACGGCCTGCACCTGCTCCATGTTGTTCACGTTGAAGGCCGCCACGCCGTAGTCGTTCTCGGCGGCGTGGTCCAGCAACACGCGCAGGGGAATCAGCGGCACGCCAGTAAAGCTCCCGGTCCCAAATGGCCGTTCGGTCGAAAGGGGTAACGCTTAGGATACTCCCACCGAGGCTGACTCCGCATTGACTTGGCTGCACTCACGCCTTCCCACGCCCAGCATCCCTCCGAATCTCCGCCTATCCACTTCCGTTTCGTGGACGTGGCCAGCGGCGGCCGGATGCTCCCGCGCCGCCACGTGCTGGTCGCGAACGGCCGTGTCACCGCCGTAAGCGCCACCCCGCTCCAGGCGTCGTCCGGTGCGCTCACCGTTGACGGCCCCGGAGTCCTTGCGCGTGGATTCGTCGACACCCACGTTCACGGCCGCGGTGGCTTAGACGTCATGCGTCCCGGCGACGTCGAAGCCCTATCGCTGGAGCTCCTGTCGCAGGGCGTCACCGGTTTCTTGCCCACCGTCGTGGCCGCCCCAGCAAACGAGCTGGCCGCGGCCTTGTCCGCCGCCAGCGGCGATCCCCTCGGCGCCCGCGTCCTGGGCATCCATGCTGAAGGCCCATTCCTTTCACCCGACCAGCCCGGCATGTTTCCTCCAGACGCATTCCGCGGCTACGACCGCGCGCTCTGGCGTGACATGCAGTCCGAGGCTGCCTCCCCGATCCGCCTCATGACCGTCGCCGCCGAACGTCTCACACCAACGCAAATCGATGAACTACGCGCCGATGGCGTCACCCTCAGCCTCGGCCACACCAACGCCACTTTTGACCAGGCGCTTGCCGCCTTCGACGCTGGCGTCACCCGCGTCACACACGCCTACAACGCCATGCGCGGCTTCCACCATCGCGCCCCCGGCGCTGTCGGCGCGTTGCTCGATCGCGGCGATATCGACGCCGAGCTAATCCTGGACGGCCTCCATGTCGCCCGCGCCCCTGCCCGCATCCTCGCCGCCACCCGCACCACCGGCCGAATGGTCCTCGTCTCTGACAGCGTGCCTCCCGCCGCCCGCTCGCCCGGCGACTACGTCTGGGCTGGCCGCCGCCTGCGCGTCGACGGCGACTCGATCCGCCTGACCACCGGCCGCCTGGCTGGCAGCGCCCTCACCCTGGCCGCCGCGGTGCGGAGAGCCGTCGACTGGCTGGACATCTCTCCGGCCGCCGCGCTGCACATGGCCTCCGAAGCCCCGCGCGCCTCAATCGGCCTCGATCCAGGCGGCCTCCGAACCGGCGTCGCGGCCGATCTTGTGCTGCTCGATCCACAGCTCCACCCCCGCATGACCATCGTTGACGGCGCCGTGCGCTGGCGCCGAAACGACGAGCAACGTTGCGCCAACGCCGCATCTGGGGCAGATTGAGCGAAACGGCCAGCCTGCCAACACAACAAGGATCCGCGCCATATGATGACTCTGGGCCTCTGGGGACGAATACGTAGTTCCACGATCAGCTGGCTCATCATCTCCGCCTTTTTCTTTGCTTTGGATGTCGTCGACGGATTCCCCTTCCCGTCCTGGTCGCTGATCCTCATCATCGTATTCATGTTTTGGCCGCTGTACTTCGCGGTCCGCTGGATCGTCCGCGGCTTCTGACCGCCACCTGACGCATGACAAACGACGAACAAGACGAGGGAATCCCCCAGCTTCTCGGTCCCGGCGGTGAACCGCTCGGCCCGATGCCGATGCCCTCGGCCGAGCCGGCGCCGCAACCTGCCGCGCCCGAACCGCCGGCCGCGCCCGGAGCCCCGGCAGCCCCCGACACCGCCCCTGCCGCAGACGCCGCCCCTGCACCCGATCCATCCCAGGGTCCCGTCTATCGCATTTCCACCCTGCTCGCTGTGGACCCCCGCGCTATCCCGGCTGCCCTCATCACGGTTCTGAACCACGACCCGTTCGAGGCTTACAAGCGACGCCTCGACGCCGTGCGCCCGCAGTTCGACCAGAGTCGCGACGTGATGATCTCCGCGACCGAGGCCCAGTTCATCCAGCAGGGCGCGCCCCAGGGCGACCACCGCGCGGCCGCCACCCGCATGGTCGAGCAGAACTTCATGCGCACCATCTGGGACGTCTGCTACGAGACTGTCTCCGGCGCCCACGTCTCGCTCATCTTCTCGGCCGGCCTGGCCGGACCCGAACGCCTCGCCGGGGCTCTGCTGGCTTCCAACGCCCCCGTGCCAACCGTCTGGGTCACCACCCGCGCCCTGACCATCGGAGACCGCTTCGGCGCCTGGGCCGTGCCGGTTACCAAGGACACGGAAATGCCCGCCACCGTGGCCCTCACCGCCGATAACTTCCAGCAACTCCGCCTCAGCTTCGCCAAGGTCCGCGTCTAGCCTCTGGGCTGCGTCCGCTTGACACCGCGATAGCCGTCCGGTAAAAACCGACTGACCAGTCGGTTTGTTGATGCCGTGAGCCTTCGTCTCCCCCGCCGCTCGTCCACCGGCCGCAAAGACGCGACCCGCATCGCCCTCTTGGAGGCCGCCCTCAACGTCTTCGGCGAAAAGGGCTACCACGGCGCCGCCGTCGACGACATCGTCGACCGCGCCGGACGCTCCAAGGGCGCGGCCTACTTCCACTTCCCCAGCAAGGCCGCCATCTTTCGAGCCCTCGTACGCGAGCTGGCCAACCAGCTCGTCAACTCCATCCAGCGCAAAATGGACGAGGTCGACTCGCCCGCCGAGCGTCTCGATGCCGCTCTGCTGGGCCTGATCGATGTCTTCGTCCGCCATCGCACACTCGCCCGCATCGTGCTCATCGAAGTCGCCGGCGCCGGCCGCGCCTTCAGCGCCGACCTCATCTTCGTCCGCCGCCAGTTCGCCGACCTGATCGAACGCGAACTCAACCGTGCCGTCGAAACCGGCGCCATCGCCCCCTGCGACACCAACCTCATCGCCACCGCCTGGTTCGGAGCCTTGAACGAAGTCGCCGTCCACTGGCTGCACGATCCCGACGCCGGATCGCTGCACGCCTCCTACCCCAGCCTGCGCCAGCTGCTCCTGCAGAGCGTGGGCTTCAGCCCCGCCGAGGTAGATCGCGTGCCCCTCCATGCTTGAAGCCCCCGCCGCCCCCGCCATCCGTTTTCGCGACCCCGCCCTCGAACCGATCTGGGATAAGTCCCAGCGCGGCGAACGCCTCTCCGAAGACGACGGCCTCACCTGTCTTTCCACCCGCGACCTGATCGGTCTCGGTCGCATTGCTGATGCCGCCGCCCGCCGCGTCTCCGGTGACCGCGTCTATTTCACCTTCAACGTCCATGTCAATCCCACCAACATCTGTGTCCTCTCCTGCAAGTTCTGTGACTTTGCCGCCAAGGTCGGCGACGACCACGCCTACGAATACTCCATCGACGAGATCATCGGCCAGATCCACCCCGAGGTTCACGAAGTCCACATCGTCGGCGGCCACCACCCCACCATCCCCTTCGAGTGGTACGAGGACCTCCTCCGCGCCATCAAGGCCGAGCGCCCCGCCGTCCAGATCAAGGCCTTCACCGCCGCCGAAATCGACTACTTCCACAAGCGCTTCAAGATCCCCGACCGGGAAGTCCTCGAACGCCTCCTCGACGCCGGCCTCGACTCCATGCCCGGCGGCGGCGCCGAGGTCTTCTCCGAGCGCGTCCGCCGCGAGCTCTTCCGCGGCAAGGCCGGCGCCGACCGCTGGATCGAATTGCACCACCTCGCCCACTCAATGGGCATCCACACCAACGCCACCCTGCTCTACGGCCACATCGAGACCCACCGCGAGCGCGTCCGTCACCTCATGCGCCTGCGCGAGGCCCAGGACGAATCCGGCGGCTGGCTCTGCTTCATCCCCCTCGAATACCAGCTCGGCACCACCATGCTGGTCGACCGCCACGCCTCCCCCATCGACGACCTGCGCACCCTCGCCACCTCGCGTCTCATGCTCGACAACTTCCCCCACATCAAGTCCTACTGGGTCATGAGTGGCGAGAGCACCGCCTCAATCGGCCTCAACTTCGGCGCCGACGACCTCGACGGCACCATCGGAACCGAGCGCATCGCCCACGCCGCCCACGCCGCAAGCCCCATCGGCCTGGAGCGCGATCGCATGGTTCGCCTGATCCGCTCAGCCGACAAAGTCCCGGTCGAACGCAACGCCACCTACGACGTCGTGAAGGTGTATGACGCCTAGCCTCGGCCGCATTCCGTACCTCAACACGGAACCGTTCTTCGCTGACGACGAAGTCCGCGCCGGCTCCGTCGTCGAGGTCCCCAGCCGCATGATCGACCTCGCGCGCCTCGGCGCCGTCGACATCGCGCCCCTCCCCGTCGTCGCCGCCTTCGATCACCCCGGTCAGTTCCGCCCTATCGGCGGTCTAGGCATCGCCGCCTCCGGCGCCGCCCGCAGCGTCCTGCTCCGCTCGCGCGTCCCCATCGAACAGCTATCCGGCGCGTCCATCGGCGTCATCGACGAAACCGCCACCTCTGTCCGTCTCCTCAAGGTCCTTCTCCAGTTCCACTTCGATGTCAGCCACGCCACCTTCGTCAGCCTCGACCAACCAACCGACGCCGCGCTTCTCATCGGCGACAAAGCCCTGCTGCGGCGCCGCAACCTCCAGGCCCACCCCTACGAGCTCGACCTCGCCGCCGAATGGCACGCCTGGACCGGCCTCCCCTTCGTCTTCGCCTCCTGGATGGCCCACCGCGACGTGACGGCCGACGCCTGCGACGCCGCCCTCGACTACTTCAGCACCAACCTCGACCGAAACCTCGCCGATCCCTCCGCCATCCACCACCGCCGTCCCGATCTCGGCCTTTCGGCCAGTGCTGTGGCGACCTACCTGCAAACCTTCCTCTATCGATTCGACGATTCCGCCTGGGCCGGCCTGGAACGCTTCCAGGAACTCGATGCCCGTCTCACCGCTGTGGAGCGCGTAGCGTGATGGATCAGATCACCAGCAAAGTCGACGCCGGCGACCGCCTCACCCCAGCCGACGCCCGCTACCTTCTCTCAGACGCCCCCCTGCTCGAACTCGGCGCCCTCGCCGACGAAGTCCGCAACCGCCGCCACCCCGGCGACGTCGTCACCTACGTCGTCGACACCAACCTCAACTACACCAACCTCTGCGACGCCTACTGCTCCTTCTGCGCCTTCTACCGCCCCCACACCAGCAAGGCCGACGACGCCTACACCCACACCGTCGACCAGATGATGACCCAGGTCGCCGCCGCCGCCGCCATGGGCTGCACCACCGTCCTCATGCAGGGCGGCCTCAACCCCGAGCTACCCCTCGAGTACTACCTCGACATGGTCCGCACCACCCGCCAGCGCTTCCCCGGCATGACGCCCCACTACTGGTCCGCGCCCGAGATCTACGAAATGTCCAAGGTCTCCGGCCTCGACTACGGCGGCGTCTGCCAGGCCCTCTGGGACGCCGGCCAGCGCACCCTCCCCGGCGGCGGCGCCGAAATCCTCACCAACGAGGACCGCCACCGCATCAGCCCCCTCAAGATGAACGCCGACGAGTGGATCGCCATCCTCCGCGCCGCCCAGCAGGTCGGCTTCCGCGGCACTGCCACCATGATGTACGGCCATGGCGAAACCGTGGACGGCCGCGTCGAACACTTCCAGCGCGTCCGCGACCTGCAGGACGAAACCGGCGGCTTTTACGCCTTCGTCCCCTGGAGCTTCGCCCCCGGCGGAACCCCCCTCGGCCGCAAGCTCGGCGGTCTCCGCGCCCAGGCCAACGACTACCTCCGCATCCTCGCCGCCGCCCGCCTCTACTTCGACAACATCGACCACATCGACGCCTCCTGGTTCAGCGAGGGCAAGAAAACCGGCCAGGTCGCCCTCCACTTCGGCGCCGACGACTTCGGCGGCACCCTCTTCGACGAAAACGTCATGCAGGAAGCCGGCCACTACGTCCGCACCTCCGTCGAGGAAATGCAAACCATGATCCGCGAAGCTGGCTTCACCCCCGCCCAGCGCGACACCCACTACCAGGTGCTCGAAGTCTTCGACGCCGAGCCGCTGCCCGCCTAGATCTTGCGCCGCCTCACCATCGGCCACAGCCCCGACGCCGACGACGCCTTCATGTTCTACGCCCTCACCGCCGGCCTTGTCCCCCTCGATGGCCCCGAACCCGCTGAAATCACCGCCGTCCACGACGACATCCAATCCCTCAACGAGCGCGCCCAAACAGCCGAACTCGACATCTCCCAGATCTCCGCCGCCGCCTACCCCGCCGTCGCCCACCGCTACCGCATCACCGCCTGCGGTTCCTCCATGGGCGAGAACTACGGCCCCGTCGTCGTCGCTCCCAAGGCGATGACACCCGAGGACGTCGCGGGCTGCCGCATCGCCGTCCCCGGCCCCCACACCACCGCCTTCGCGCTCGCCCGCATCTACCTCCCCGAGTTCCAGCCCGTCCAGATCCCTTTCGACCAGGCCTTCCACGCCGTCCGCGACGGCCGCGCCGATGCCGCCGCCGTCATCCACGAAGGCCAGATCACCTACACCGCCGCCGGCTTCGCCAAGGTCCTCGACCTCGGCGAAGCCTGGTTCAGCGACACTGGCTTGCCGCTTCCCCTCGGCATCAACATCGTCCGCCGCGACCTCGGCGACGACTGGTGTCAGGCCATCGCCACCGCCCTCGCCGCCTCCATCGACCACGCCCGCGCCAACCCCGCCGGCGCCCTCGCCCACGCCCGCGCCGTCGGCGCCGACCTCGACGAAGACATCACCACCCGCTTCACCAACATGTACGTCACCAGCCTCACGCGCAACATGGGCCCCCGCGGCCACACCGCCCTCCACACCCTCTTCGAGCGATCCACAGACAACGCAGCTCAACCGGTCCACCTCGACATCATCCCCGCGCCCTGACCCCGGCGAGCAATCCGGCCAATCTCCCTTCACAAACCGATATCCTGAACCCGCCGCCCATCTGGGCGGTTATTTGTGGAGGGCGCAAACCTCATGAGACCGCTCGACTTCGGGATTCCAGCCGGCAGCCTTCAGGAAGCGACCATTGAACTCTTCCGGCGCGCCGGCTGGCATATCGTCGTCAGTCCCCGGAGCTACTTCCCCGAAGTCGACGACGACGACCTGCGGCTCACCCTCATGCGCGCCCAGGAAATGTCCCGCTACGTCCAGCACGGCACCTTCGACGCCGGAATCACCGGCAAGGACTGGACCCTCGAAAACGAGTCCGACGTCAAGGTCATCCAGGTGCTGCCTTACTCGCGACGCAGTTCCCGGCCGACCAGGACGGTCCTGGCGGTACGCAGTGACTCGCCAGTCAAGACCATCCACGACCTCCAGGGCCGCACCATCGCGGCTGAAATGGTCGGCTTCACGCGCCGCTACCTGGCGGATCGAGGCATCGACGCCTCCGTCGAGTTCTCCTGGGGCGCAACCGAGGCCAAGGTCGCCGGCCGCCTGGCCGACGCCATCGTCGAGACCACGGAGACCGGCTCAACCCTTCGAGCGCACGGCCTGCGCGAAATCGAGACCATGCTCACCTCCTGCCCCCAGATCATCGCCAACAAGACCGCCTACGCCGATCCGGTCAAGAAGGCCAAGATCGACCAGGTCGCCATGATGCTCAAGGCCGCCCTCGACGCCCAGTCCCGCGTGGCGCTAAAGATGAACGTCCCGAAGGACCTATTGGAGGAGATCATCGCCCTCGTCCCCAGCGTCACCGCGCCCACCGTCGCCGACCTCTACGGCCAACCCTGGGCCAGCGTAGAAATCGTCGTCGAAGAGCAGCAGGTCCGCGAATTGGTGCCCCGCTTGGTCAAGGCCGGCGCTGAAGGCATCATCGAGTTCCCTCTCAACAAGTTCCTCTGATGCCCGACACCCGTCTCCGCTTCGGAATCATCGGAACCGGTGGCCGAGGCCTCGGTTCCTTCGCCCGCGGTCTCCGCAACGACTTCCCCGACCAGGCTGACATCGTCGCCCTCAGCGACATGGACCCGGTCCGGCTCGCCCTCGGCGCCAAACACTTCGAAGTCGAACGCACCGACACCGACGCTTCGGTCGTGCTCGACAACCCCGAAGTCGATGCCGTCGTCATCACCACCCCCGACGCCACCCACGCCGACTACGCCTGCGCCGCCCTCGAAGCCGGCAAGCACGTTATCTGCGAAAAGCCCATCGCCACCACCGTCGACGACTGCAACCGCATCCGCGACATTGCCCGTCGCTCGCCCGGCGGCTTCATGACCGGTTTCGTCCTGCGCTACGTCCCCTTCTACGACCGCATGCACCACGCCATCGTCAGCGGCGAAATCGGCGACCCGCGTCTTGTCACCATGACCGACAACCGCGACGGCGCCGGCTACTTTCGCCGCTGGCACCGCCTCCGCGCCAACTCCGGCGGCCTCCTCGTCCACAAGAGCTGCCACGCCCTCGACATCGCCGGCTGGATGCTCGGCGCCCGCCCCGTGAGCGTCAGCGCCACCGGCGGCGTCGCCTTCTTCACCCCCAAAGACTGGGCCGGCGAGCGCTGCCTCACCTGCGACGCTGCCGACACCTGCCCCGAATACGTCGACATCACCCAGGGCCGTCTCAAGGAGCTGTACTACGACGCCGAGGCCACCAGCGGCTACGTCTTCGACACTTGCGTCTTCAACTCCGCGAAGGACACCGTCGACCACGCCAGCGCCAGCATCGAGTACGAAGGCCGCAAGCGCGTCTCCTACAGCCTCTGTCTCTTCGCCTCCTACACCACCCGCGAAATCGGCGTCTGGGGCGAAGACGGCAAGGTCGAAGGCCGCGACGGCGCCGACGCCTTCCGCCTCACCGGCCGCCGCGACGACCGCGACGAACAACGCCCCGTCGAGGTAGCCAGCGGCGGCCACGGCGGCGGCGACGTCCGCCTTCTTGCCGACGCCCTCGCCGTCTTCCGTGGCGAACGCGATCCCGTCGCCGGACTCGATGCCGCCTACTGGGCCGCCGTCCTCGGCATCGTGGCCGAGGAATCCGTGGCCCGTGGCGGCCAGCGCCTCACCCTGGCTGAACTCGGCGCCACCCCATGACCGGCCGCGCCGCCATCGTGCGCGAAGCCAACCTCGTCGAGATCGAGGAGATCGAAATCCCGGGCCCTCCCGGCCCCAACGAAATCCTCGTCCAGACCGAATGCACCTTCATCAGCGCCGGAACCGAACTCGCCAACTTCACCGGCCTCGACCCCGGCGTCCACGTCCCCGGCAGTTGGAACCACTTCCCTGCCCGCCCCGGCTACGCCAACTGCGGCCGCGTGGTCGAGTTGGGATCAAACGTCGACACGCTCTCGCTCGGCGACCGCGTCTTTACCCAGCACAAGCATGTCTCCCATCACCTTGTTTCCGTCAACGACCCCAACACCATCGTCGTTCCCGTTCCCGCTGACGTCCCCAGCCATCTCGCCGCCGCCGTCCGCATGGGCATGGTCGCCATCACCGCCCCGCAGATCGCCGACAACCACCTCAACGACTGGGTCGTCGTATTCGGTCTCGGCCTCGTCGGCAACCTGGCGGCCCAGCTATTCCAGCTCGACGGCGCCCGCGTCATCGGAGTCGACCCCGTGCCCGCCCGCCGCCAGCTTGCGCAGCGCGTCGGCATCCGGCGAATCATCGGCGACGACATGTCCACGATCGTCGACCAGCTCCGCGAAATCACCGGCGGCGGCGCCCAAACCGTCGTCGAAGCCGTCGGCCACGCCGGCGTCGCTGCAGCCGCCATCCACGCCGCCGCCCCCTACGGCGAACTCATCCTCCTCGGCTCTCCCCGCGCCCCCGTCACCGCCGACCTCAACGAATTCCTCCAGCCCGTGCACAAGACCTGGGTCACCATCAAGGGCGCCCTCGAACACCGTCTGCCCATCAACCCGACCAGCAGGGGCCATCCGATCTCCATCGCCGGCAACGCCCGCACAATCCTTAATCTGGTCTCCTCCGGACGCCTCCAACTCGCCCAACTCATCTCCCACCGAATACCCGCCAGCCAAATCGCCACCGCCTATGACGGCCTTCTCAACCAACCAGACCACTACTGGGGCGTCGCCCTCGACTGGCGCTAGCGTCGGCATCGGTTGCAGACCGCTGCAATAGCCCCGTGTCTCAATCCGCGCCCGGCGGAACTCCAGCAATCCGCCGAGCAGCCTTCGACTGCCGGACATTGCTGCCCGATCTGAGGCCCTGATCTCAATAGGACGTTGCTAACATGGGCCGGAATTCGGGCAACATCGCTTAGCTTCACCTTCTATCATGCCCCTGACGCAGAGAGTTGGATAAAGCGTATGCGCTTTGAGCCGGCCGAAAAATGCCCACCCCGGCAGGCGCTCGGCGCGGCTCTTCTGATCTTCATTCCCAATACGATTAGCATCGTTCTGCTGACCACCTTCGTCATTCGAGCATCCGAAGAATCGGAAAACTATCTGGCCTGGGCCACCTTCACGGGTCTGGCAATCTCCGGTCTAAGCATGATTCTGCATGCCTTTCCGTTTCGCTATATGGGGTCCGGAGGTCTGGTTGTCACCAACTTGAATGTACCTCTCCTTGCTGTGTCCGTTCTTGCTCTGGCGCGAGGAGGCCCAAGCCTCTTGGCGAGCTTGGTCATAACATCAACCCTGCTCCAGTTCCTTCTTGTTTCGCGCCTTGCCTCGCTCCGTCGCATATTCACACCAACCGTCAGCGGAATCGTCATCATGCTCGTCGCAGCCTCCGCTGTGCCGTTCTTTGTCGACCGGACAATAAGCCACTCACTGGGTGATTCGGGCATAGTCCTGGTGCCGGGGATCGTGGCTCTCGCCGCGGGCTTATGGGGTGCCGTACAGTCGTCGGAGGCGCGACGTCTGTGGACGCTGCCGATCGCTGTTGCGTCCGGCCTGGTAGTCGCCGTTCCGATGGGCCTCTACGATGCAGACCAGGTCGTTGATGCGCCATGGCTTAGCGTCACCGACCTGCAATGGCCGCTGCAGGGACTCGACTTTGGAATACAGTTCTGGTCCTTGCTCCCGGCCTTCCTGGTCGTCAAGCTCACCGCCTTCCTGAAAGTCGTTGGCGACCTCTCCATTATCAGCCATGCGTCATACCGCAATCCGGCGGCCCTGGACTTCAGGAAGATCCAGAGCGGTCTGAATCTGTATGGAGCCACAACCCTCCTGACCGGACTCCTGGGCACGCTTCCCGTGTCCGCCCCATGGTCGTCCACCGCTGTCTACATTGGCTTTACGGGGATTGCTGCTCGAAGTGTTGGAATCTACCTCGGTCTCCTGACAATCCTGGTTGCGCCGTTCGCCAAGATCGTAGCCGTTCTTGCCGCGACTCCTGACGCCGTTGTTGCCGCCGTATTCATCATCATTTTTGGGCTGCTCTTTATCGAAGGGTCCAAGGCAGTGTTCACGTCCCCCATGGACTATAGGAAAGCCGTAATTGTCGGTGTCTCCATGGTTCTGGGTATTTCGGCAGCCAGCTTTGGCCGGTTAAGCGATGGAATCTGGGGCGACTTGCTCGGAAACACGATAATCGTCGGCGGGGTTACGGCAATCGGTATGACCGTAGCGACAGGGTTCAGGGGATTCTGGCGGCGGCGCTTGAACGTCGACCTCTCGCTTTCCTCGTTGACCGACATCTCGGAGTTTCTGGAGGATTTCGCTTCCAAACGCGACTGGAGCGACTCGGCCAGGATGCGACTGAACCTGGCCGTTGAAGAGGTCGTGCTTACGCTCTTGAACCAGAGCGGCGAAAACTCTCCTGATCAGGCACGACGGCTAAGTGCCTCGGTGCATGCCGATGGCGATGCCGCTGAAATTGAGTTGATCGTCTATTCGCAAGACGATATCAAGGGCAACATTCAGGACCAGCTTGCTCTGGTTAGCGACCAGGCGTCGCTGGACGATGCACACCAACTATCGACAATGCTGCTGCGGCATTACGCGTCGTCGGTCCATCATCGAAAGTACTACGGCGTAGACATTGTGACGTGCCGGGTCGAAGAGCATGTCGCGGGCTCGGAGACCGGGCGTCGCTGATCGATGTCGGGCGACTGAGCCCGGAATTCGGGCCTGGTTCGGAATCCTGTGCCAAGTCTGCCTGGTCCTCCGGCATGCGGGCGCTCGTAGCGCCGCAGTGCCGGCGGTGCGCCGGGCCCACAATCCAGCAGGCTGACTGCCGTCTCGCGGATGAAATGAAGGAGCCTCGCCGGCGGCATCTGCCGCCGGCGAGGCTCTTCGCAGGCCGCTCCCCGGAAGAGAGTTGGCCTAGCCGCTACTCATCGTCGAAGTACGCCGACCCGAAGATCAGCCCGTCGTGCCGTATCGCCCACGCGTGCGCGGCGCTGCCGCTGCCCTGGGACGACGGTCGCAGGATGCTGAACCAGGCGCCCTCCTCGGTCACGTTCGCGAGCTGTTCGCCATAGTTGAAGACCATGCCGTCAAGCCCGCGAGCCCTCAGGAGCGTCACGTCGGTTCCAATCCGTTGCGGCAACACCGGGTGCACCAGGTAGCGGTCGTTCTCGTCGATCAGGAACAGGAACGACGCGCCGTCAAAGCTCTCCGTGCTGTTGTAGTGCGCAACCGTCGCTTCCAGGCCATCGCGCTCATACCGCTCGATGGCTGCCTGCACGTAGGCCATCGTCGCCGCTTCCGGATCATCGGCCGTGGGGTAATAGCCCGAGGCGAAGATCCGTCCGTCGTGCCGAATCGCATACGAGACCTTCGGGGCTTCTTGCAGCGTCACCGGGTGCGGCCACAGGTACTCGACCCAGACGCCTTCCTCCGTCGCCGCCGCAATCGCCTTGCCGAGCTCAAACCCGTCCGACCCCACCACGTCCTTGATGTCCGTCCCGATCAGGCGCGGGAAGAGCGGATGCACGAAGTAGATGTCGTTCGCATCCATCGCAAACAGGTAGAACTGCCCCTCGAAAGCCGCCGTGCTGTTGTAGTAGTTCGTCATCGACTCCAGGCCGTCGCGCTCGTACCGCTCGATGGCCTGCTGCACGTACTCCACCGTGTACTCACGGGGATCGGCGCCGATCCAGGCCGGCGGTTCCGCGTCCGGGTCCGGGGTGTAGTACCCCGACGCAAAGATCAGGCCTTGGTGCCGAACCACCCACGCCGTCTTCGGCTCTTCGCGGCCGGTGGCCGGATTCGGCCACGGGTACTCCACCCAGTGCCCTTCCGGCGTCGCCTTCGCGATTTCCTTGCCCAGTTCGTACCCGTTCGATCCAACCACGTCCTTGATGTCCGTCCCGATCAGGTGAGGAAAGATCGGGTGCGCCAGGTACATGTCATCGGCGTCCATCAGGAACAGGTACAGGTAGCCGTCGACACTTGCATCGCTGTTATAGAAATCGACGGTCGCGTCCAGACCCTCCGTCCGGTACCGCCCGATCGCGTTGCTCACGTACTCCCGGATCACGCCGGCCAGGTCCGCCCGGACCGAGAAATGGCCCGAACTGAACACGATGCCGTCATGCAGCACGAAGTAGCTGCGTTGTGGTTCGCGCTGGCCGGTGACGGGATTCGTCTGCAGATGGTTCAGCCAGCCGGCTTCGGTCGTGTTGCGGACAACCCGTATGAGCGAGTGACCGGGCGGCAGCGTGGCCCCTACCAGGTTGCGGAAAGCCGGCACCGCCAACACGGTCAAGGAAGCCCGATCCACGGCAAGCAGAGAGCGGCCGTTCTCAATGCTCGCTTCGCTGTTGTAGTACGCCATGGTGGCTTCGAGTCCGTCCCGCTCATACGCAGCAATGGCTGCGGACACGTAGGCAAGCGTCTGCGCGTCCGCCTCCGAGGTAACCCCCACGGCGATCGACGCCGGCTCCCAGTCGAACCGCTCGATGCTCAGCCGCTCCTGCAACCCCTGCGGGCTATTCACCCATGTCCGATAGCCGTCGGTGAAGCCCGTCCAATTGGTCGCCTTGTCCCACAGCAACACGCCGCCCGACGTGAGCTGGCGCGTCATGCCGTCGCTCGGGTCGTGCTGCTCGTTGTCCACACAAGCGCCGATCCTGTCCGGAGCCAAGGCTTGCAGCGCTTCGAAGCCAAGCACGTACTCGCAGGACGCGACGTTCGCCGAGGCCCGTCCAACCGTGCCCACCAGCGTGAAGGCCACGGCAACGAGTGCCGCGATGACCGCAACGACCACCACGCGAGGTACGGAATGCGCGCCGGCCGACGCTGCGACTACGGACACGGCTTCTCGACTTCGGAGCATTCTTGAGTCCCTTCTCCGTGACGTCCGTCACGTTGCGTTAGGCGACAACAAACGCGGGCGTCAGCTTACATGAGGCCCCGATGACATCCCAAAACCCACCAGCCCGCGATGTCGGAGTCAGGCTGACTCACGCGCGCCGCACGAACCGCCCAGGGGCACGGCAAATGGTCGTTCGGCAGTAGGCCCCATCCGCGACGGTCCCCTGACTCCCGAGAGCCCGTCTCGGCCATCCAACGTCTACGCTCCGAGGCGCCGCCGCAATTCGTCAACCGCACCGGGGTCGGTACAAGCCGCGTAATGCCCGGGCAGCACAGTCCGCAGTCCGCCGGTCGCCAGTCGCCTGATTGACGCATCCTGGGCCGCTATGTCGGTCGCAAGGTGCCGCACATTAGGACGCAAGTGGCCTCGCATGTATATCAGCGCGTCTCCCACAATCCCCACGTCATCCCGCACCAGGCTCATGCTCCCCGGCGTGTGCCCCGGCGTATGCAGCACCTGCCAGTCGCCCACCGTGTCCCCTTCCTCCAGGGTCGTCGCGATCTCGGGCGCTTCCCAGCGCAACACCTGGGGGACCGGCCGGTGATACAGCAACCGACGCAAGCCCGGACTGTCTGAGGGATTCGACACCAATGCCGCGTCCGCCGCGTGAATCGCTACCGGCGCGTCCAGGTCTCGCGCCAACTGCGCCGCGCTGCCCGAGTGGTCGTAGTCGTAGTGCGTCAGCACGATTCGGTCGATCGAGTCTGGTTGGACGCCCGTGGCCCGGACTGCCCGCAGGATCGCTCCCGCCACGTGGCTCACGCCCGTATCGATCAACAGCGTTTCCGCGCCAACTGCCAGGTACGCCAGCGCGCCCCACCAGCCCCCAAGGGCGAAGACACCCTCGGCAACCTCGCGCGGATACCTATAGAGCACGATCAACCACGCTCAATCGTCCATGAAGCCCGACGGCAAGACCGCAAGCCAGCGGCAGACCGCGCCGAAACCGGCGCCTATCGGAGCGCTACGAGTCGCAGTCCTGGCCGAGCGTGCCTTCCCAGTAGTGATCGCCCGGCAGCAGGTTCGTGTTGCCCGCGCTGCCTTCCTTGTAGCCCGTGCAGTAGAAGTCGCCGGGGTTCAGCTTGAACTCGCCGCTTCGTTTCGGCTCATCGTCACCGCACCCTGACAACGCAAAGACGAGCGCCAGCAGCAACCCGGCGCCTGCGACTTTCCCCGCGCGGCCCGCGCGGCGAATCGACCTCGAAATCATCCGGCGCCTCCCCGAGCGGAAACGTCCGAGCGTAACCGTCAATGGACGGTGCGCCCTATTGCTCACCTAATCATGCGGCGAACCGAGACGCCGGTCAAACATTGGCTGGGTCGGGCATGCGATTCCAGGCCCGGGCGCCCGTGGCCTGCCAGCGTTGCCTCGCCTTCGATCGTGGTCCTGTCCGACGATTTGGCGTCAGTCCACGCACCTGCACCTCTTGCTTCTTCCCGCCTCAGGCTAAGATTCCCCGCGACGTTCCCTAAAGGCCGCCAAGCCTCGTGTCTCACACCCGACCCTTAGTGACCTGCGCACAACTGCGCGTGAGCCGCCTTCTGCTGGCCGTGGTTCTGACCCTCACGCTGACCGCCTGCGGTGAATCGGCCGGCGACGCCGACGGTGCGGGCGCCCAGGTGGCCCCTCCCGGACCAATTGACGCGACGCCCGGCGAAACTGTCGAACGCGACGGCGTTGCCATCTCTGTCTTCGAGGCCGGCGCGGCCCGTTCGTTCGACCGCCGCGAACAAGCCGCCGACGGCAAGGTCTTCATCGCGGCCAGGCTTTCGATAAGCAACTCCGGCTCCGGGATTCCCGACCAGGGTCCGGACGCGCTCGTGCTCGAACTCCCCGACGGGACCGTTGGCAAACCCTGGATTGTCACCCCAGGCAGCCGCCTGCGAGACACTGGACCCTCGCCAGGGGAGGAATTCGGCGGCTGGCGTAGCTGGGAAGTGCCCGAGGGCACACGCGCGGCGACCCTCAGCTACCGGCCTGAACCCGGCGTCGAGATTCGCTTCGGCTTCACCTTGTCGGGCGAAGTCCGCGATCGCTGGCAGGTAACGTCGGACCTTCGCCACGTCTGATAGCCGTGCCCCGCCTGCCGCCGGGTCGTAACCGTCGCCATCAAGCCTGAATTCCCCGTACCGCCGCGCCGGCTCGATCCCGCGCACACCATCGGCTCGCCCGCCTCGTGCGATAAGCTGACACCGAGTCCAGCACGGCGAGCGTTCCCACTCCCGAGGTTCCTTCCAATGACCCGATTCCCCATCCCTCGCCGCGCCATGGTCGGCGTGGTGCTTGGCTTTGTCCTCGCCATCGCGCTGGCTGCCTGCGGCGAATCGGGTGGCGACGAGCCGGTCGCTGTCGATCCGCCCGGACCCGTTGACGCGCAGGTTGGTGGAACTGTTGACAAGGGTGGGGCCAACATCACCCTCACTGAGGTCGGTGCCACCCGCTCCTTCGGCAGCTTTGACAATGCCGAGCCCGGATTCATGTTCATCTCCGCCTACTTCGTCGTGCAGAACAGCGGCAGCGGCTCCATCAACCTTGATCCTGAAGTCATGACTCTTGAACTCGCTGGCGGTGACACCGGCATCGCCCGCCAGGCCGCCCCGGCCGCTCGGCTGGCCAATGCCGGCCCCGCGCCGGGTGCCGAGGAACGCGGTTGGCGCAGTTGGGAGGTCCCCGAAGGCACTCGTGCCGCCACCATCAGCTACAAGCCCACCGCCGATGTCGAAATCCGCTTCGGCGTCATCGTCCCGACCGAAATCAAGGAGCGCTGGCGCGTCTGATCGTCCGGTGCCCGCGACGAGCTTGCCGTGACGCTTGAGCTCTGGAACTTCCTGCTCGTCATCCACCAGTTCAGTGGCACGGCGGCGCTAGGCGCCTTCACGGTTGCCCTCGTCGTCGTTATCCAGGGCCGACGCATGGCCCTGGCCGGTGGCTGGACCGACGGCCTTCCCACCGAACCCGTCCTCCGCGCCCTCAATCGCTGGATAACCGCGCCCTCGATGACCCTGTTGCTCGCCAGCGGCCTCGGCCTGGCCCTCACCAATTCCTATCGAATGAGTCCAACATTCCTCGTCACCAGCACCGTCGCCATGGGCCTCGCCACCGCCATCTGGCTAGGCGTCATGCTCCCGGCGGAAACCCACTTCCGCGCCGGCCGTCAATGGCCCCTCGGGTGGCGGCGTTGGATTGCCGGCTGGATCGCCCTGGCGGTCCTCGTCCTCTTCGCCTTCGCCATGATGATCATCCGCCCCGTCTGGTGGCCCGCCGTCACCGCCTGGACCCCCGGCTGACCCCACGCGCCTCAGCGCTCAACCGGCCCCGTCTAGAGACCCTTGCGGAACGCCCCTCCTTCCCGTAGGCGGGGCGATTCTTCACCCTCTCCTGAGACCTTTGCAGAACGCCTCTCGACCTCGAAAGCGCGTCCGCTCTTAGTCCCTCTCCTGGGGGAGAGGGCTAGGGTGAGGAGTCTTCCGGTCGTGCGCCCCACGCCTGCAACCACGCAGAGATCCACTCACCCAACTGGCGCGGCAGTCCTCACCCTCCCCAAGGGGAGAGGCAGAACCTGTCCTGAGCTAGCCGAAGGATTCCAGCGTAGTCGCCGGAAATCGGTAAGGAGTCTTCCGAGCAACCACCCTCCGCCCACCCGAGGACCTCGCCAGCGCCCCGGTCGATTACGCAAGGGTCCCCGGCGGTGTGAAACACTGCGCGGCAGCCGACGTGAACTGGTAAATCTCCATGCGTCCTAACCGTCTTCGCGAACTGCTGGATGCCGGCAAGCCCAGCTACAGCACGCACGTCCTCATCTCTTGGCCCGCGATCGTTGAACTGGTCGGCCAGACCGGGCAGTACGACTACGTGGAATTCGTCGCCGAGTACGCGCCCTATGACCTCTACGCGCTGGAGAACATCGGGCGCGCCATCGATCTCTTCGACAACTTCAGCGGCATGATGAAGATCGAGCAGGAGCCACGCACGTATCTGACGGTTCGGGCCATCGGCTCGGGGATCCAGAATCTCCTGTTTGCCGACGTGCGAACGCCGGAGGAAGCGCGCGAGTGCGTGCAGGCGGTCCGGGCCAGCACCCCGTCCACCGGCGGTCGGCATGGCGCCGGTTCGCGCCGCGACACCGGCTACGTGCGCGAGGGTGGTAGTCAGGCCTTCGTGGACGCGCTGGAGCAAGCCGTCGTGATGCTGATGATCGAAAAGGACGAAGCCGTCCGTAATCTTGAAAACGTGATTGGCGTCGGCGGTGTGGACATGGTCCAGTTCGGTCCCACCGACTACGCCATGAGCATCGACAAGCCCGGCCAGGGTGGGTCCCCGGAGGTCCGCGAAGCCGAGGCCTATGTCATCAAGACCGCGCTCGGCATGGGCATTCAGCCGCGCGCCGAGATCGGCTCGCCCGACCACGCCAAGCGCTACCTGGACATGGGCGTCACCCACTTCTCGATCGGCACCGACATCGGCATCCTCTCCAGCTGGTGGGCCCAGAACGGCGAAGCCCTGCGCGCCGCCGTGGACGGGGCCTAGCCGCAGCTCGTCCCACAGAATGAACTTTGCATAACCACCTCACCCTCGGAGGCGTGACCTCTTGCCTCTCCTGGGGGAGAGGCCGGCGCCGTCCCCGGCGCCGGGTGAGGGGTCTTCCGGGCAACCGCTCCCGGGTTACGCAAAGGTCTCCACAGAGAGAATTGCTGCGGCGGTGAGCCGCAGCAGAACTATCGACGTCGCCGTCGTCGGCGGCGGCATCGTTGGTCTGGCCTGCGCCTGGGAACTGCGAAAACGCGGCCTGTGCGTCACGCTGATCGAGCGCGGGCGGCCGGCGCGCGAGTCCACCTGGGCCGCCGCGGGGATCATGGCTGCCCACCACTACGGGGCCGGCCCCGGCCCCCTCTTCGACCTGCTGCGCCGCTCGCTCGCGGCCTATCCGGCGTTCCTGGAACAGGTAGGGGCTGATGCCGTGGATTGGAGTGCCGAAGGCATCCTCGCCGTCGCCCGCACCGCCGAAGACATCGCGGAACTCACGTCGAGAATGTCCTGGCTGACCGACGCCGGATACCCGGCCGAACTCCTGACACCGTGGGAACTGCGCGCGCTGGAACCGTCGTGTACCGGACCCATTGAAGCGGCGACGCTGTTCCCGGCTGACGCCTCGCTGGACCCGCGCCCATTGGCCGCAGCTCTGGAGCAAGCCGTTCGGTCAGCTGGCGTCGAGGTCTTGACGGACTCACCCGCCACCTCCATTCAGGTCACCAACAGCCGCGTCACGGGCGTCTCCCTGCGTGACCGATCAATAGCCGCCCCCGCGGTGATCCTGGCTGCCGGCGCCTGGTGCGCCGGTCTCGCGCCCGGTTTCCGGCTGCCCGTGCGTCCCTGCAAGGGACAGATGTGCGCCGTACGCGCCGAGGGTCCGCGCCGCGCCATCAACTTTCCGGAAGGCGTCATCGTGTCGCGCGCCGACGGACGCGTCGCGCTGGGCGCCACGCAGGAAGACGTGGGGTTCGACGCCCAAATCGACGCCGACGCCATCCGCCAGGTCCACGGCGATGCCGCCGCCCTCGTCCCCGGACTCGCAGGCGCCGAGATTGTGGAGACTTGGATGGGATTCCGCCCGCAGTCGGCCGACGGCTTTCCGGTCATCGGCCCGACACCTGTGGAGGGACTCGTCGTCGCCACCGGCCACTTCACCAAGGGCATCGCCCTCGCGCCCGTGACGGCCGAACTCGTCGCCGACCTCGTATGCGACGGCCGCCTGGACCCGCTCCTCACACCCTTCGGCCCCGATCGCTTCGCCTGAGGCCGACGGCCACAACCGCCAGCCTGCGCTGTTCAACCTCAGCCTCTCGCGGTTTGCCCGCTGGTGAGCGACGGAATTCCGCTCCATGTTCAAGGGGCCCCGGCCGGGAGACTCGGCGTACGCCGGCGGAAACGCACTGGACACATCGGCCCGAAAAGTTGACACATCGGCCTGAAAACGGGACACATCGGCCCCAAAACGGGACACATTGGCGAAAAAGTGAACACATTTCGGGATTCGGTGAACACATTCGGTGGTAACCGTGAACACATGGGCCGAAAACCCGGCTGAACCGTCCGTCGCCATCCGGTAAGGCCGCTCCTCCTGGGAGACCTTTGCATAACCCGAGGAGCGAGTGTGCGATGTCAATCTCCTCAAGCGGGCGCCGTTCTTTTCCTCTCCAAGGGGA
>JAJDZD010000020.1 GCA_022824865.1 Chloroflexota bacterium
GGCGACTGCCTGGGCATCGACGGCCATCCCGTCCTGCAGACGCCCGCCATGGACTGGCTCGGCGCCTCCGGCACCTTCTTCCGCCGCGGCTACTCCGAATCCCCCTCCTGCATCCCCGCCCGCCGCGTCCTCATGTCCGGCCGCCCGCCCGACGAGGACGGCATGGTCGGCTTCATGAGCGCCCCCTGGGATCCGCCCGCCACCCTCGCCGGCGAACTCCGCGCTGCCGGCTACGAAACCCGCATGGTCGGCAAGCTGCACCTCCATCCAAAACGTCACCGCTTCGGCTTCGACGTCCTCGAGCTGGCCGACTCCACCCGCGCCGACGACAACGAGTACCTCGACTGGCTCCACGGCGAGTTCCCGCTCGACCGCTGGGCCATGGCCCACGGCGCCACCCCCAACGGCTGGATCGGCCGCCCCAACCACCTGCCCGAGGAGAAGACTCACACCTTCTGGTGCGTCTCCCGAGCCATCGAATACCTCGAAAAACGCGACCCCTCTTGCCCCTTCTTCCTCAACGTCTCCTTCATCGATCCCCATCCCCCGATGACCCCGCCCGACTGGTTCTACGACCGCTACGCCGCCATGGACCTGCCCGAACCGGCCATGGGCGACTGGATGGAACCCTGGGATGGCCCGCTCCGCGGCATCCCCGCCGAAAAGGGTCCCTACGGCCAGCGCGGCCCCATCGACCCGGGCGCCATGCACAACCTGCGCGCCGCCTACTACGGCCTGATCAACCACATCGATATGCAGCTCAGCCGGCTCTTCCAGTACATGCGCGACAACGGCTTGCTCGAGGAGACCTTCATCGTCTTCGTCAGCGACCACGGCGAGATGCTGGGCGACCACCAGATGTACTCCAAGTGCCGAGCCTTCGACGCCTCAGCCCGCGTCCCCTTCCTGGCCCGAGCACCCCAACGCATGGGCTTGCCCCGCGAGGTCGTCTGCGACCAGCCCGTCGGCCTGCAGGACGTCATGCCCACCATCCTCGAAGCCGTCGGCGCCCCAATCCCCGAGTCCGTCAGCGGCCGCAGCTTGCTGCCCCTTATGCGCGGCGAGGACGCCGACTGGCGCCCATACCTGCACGGCGAGCACTGCGGCATGTACCGCTATGTCGACGGCAACCACTGGCTGGTCGATACGCGCTATAAGTACATCTGGATGAGCCAGACTGGCCGCGAGCTCTTCTTCGACCTGCACGAAGATCCGCTCGAAGAGCGCGACCTATCAGCGCAAGCCGACCTTTCCCCCTGGCGCGAGCATCTGATCGAGAAGCTGCGCGACCGCCCCGAAGGCTTTACCGACGGCCAGCGCCTGATTCCCGGCCAACCCCACGAGCACATGATTCCAACCATGGTCCCGCCGGGCATCACCGTGACCCGGCCCAAGCTCTAGCGGGGCGCCTGATGCCCGACACGCAGCCCCACATCCTGCTGATCATGACCGATCAGCAGCGCAACGACGCGCTCGGCATCGCTGATCACCCGGTCCTGCAAACCCCCAGCATGGACTGGATCGGCGCCACCGGCACTCGCTTCCGCCGCGGCTACACCGAGTCGCCGGCCTGTATCCCGGCTCGCCGCGTGCTCATGTCCGGCCAGGCGCCCTGCGTCAACGGTATGGTCGGCATGATCGGCGGCATGCACTGGGATCCTCCGGCCACCCTGGCTGGCGAACTCGGCAAGGCGGGCTACGAGACCCGCATGATCGGCAAGATCCACCTCTTCCCGCAGCGCCGCCGCTTCGGCTTCGACGCCATGGAGCTGGCGGATTCCACCCGCGGGGAGGGCAACGACTACCTAGACTGGCTGCACGGCGAAATCCCGCTGAACCGCTGGGCCATGGCCCACGGCGCCACTCCCAACGGTTGGATTGGGCGACCCAACCACCTGCCCGAGGAGCTCACTCACACCTTCTGGTGCGTCTCCCGCGCCATCAACTTCCTCGAGCGACGGGACCCCAGCCAGCCATTCTTCCTCAACCTCTCCTTCATCGACCCCCATCCCCCCTTCACTCCGCCCAAGTTCTTCTTCGACCGCTACGCGGACATGGACCTTCCGCAGCCCGTCATCGGCGACTGGGTGGAGCCGTGGAAGGGCCCGGATCGCGGCATCGACCCCGAGGTGCGCTCCGAGCGGCGCTTCTACCGCCGTGGCATGAACCTCGATCCACTCCCCATGCACTACATGCGCGCCGCCTACTTCGGCATGATCAACCACATCGACATGCAGCTCAGCCGCCTCTTCCAGTACATGCGCGACAAGGGCCTGCTGGAGGACACGCTGGTCGTCTTCGTCAGCGACCACGGCGAGATGCTGGGCGACCACTACCACATCGCCAAGAGCTTTCCCTTCGAGGCTTCGGCCGGCATCCCATTCCTCATCAATCCACCCGAGGCTTGGGGCGCCCCGCGCGCACAGGTTCTCGACCAGCCGGTGGGGCTCCAGGACATCATGCCCACCCTCATCGACGCCGCCGGCGCCGACATCCCGTCCTCGGTCACCGGTCGCAGCCTGGTCCCGCTGGTCCGCGGTCAGTCGACGTCCTGGCGCGACGCGCTGCACCTCGAATACGCCAGCGGCGCCAGATCTGAACTAGCGCTGGGCGCGACGCAAGATGAACCCCCGCCGGCCGAACAGCAGTGGTCCCGCGGCTGGCACGCCCTGGTCAGCGATAGCCACAAATACATCTGGGAAAGCCAGACCGGCCAGGAACTCCTATTCGACGTCCGCAATGACCCATTCGAAGAGCGTGACCTTTCCTCGCAAACCGATCTCAGCCCCTGGCGTCAGCGCCTCATCGAGCAGCTTCGAGACCGTCCTGAAGGCTTCACCGACGGCTCCCAACTCATCACCGGCCGCCCACACGAACACATGGTCCCCGGACTCGCCCCACCCAACTACAACCCCGGCCCACCCGTCTACTAACGTCGCCCTCCCGCCATCCGCACCGCCTCCGGCCGCCGCCGCAGCGCCAGCATCGACACAACCCCAAACACCGGCCCCAACGCCAGCAACCCAAACGCCGCCCCCCAATGCGGCCCGCCATCCACCAGCAACCCCACCAGGTGAATACTCACAAACGTCAGCAGAAACCCAACGCAAATCTGCATCGTCAGCGCGGTCCCCACGTACTCCGCCGGACTCAACTCCGAGATTGCCGCCGAGAACTGCGCCGAGTCCGCAATCACGCTGAATCCCCAAACCAGCATGATCGGCACCAACACCCACAGCGGCGCATCCACCAGCAACGCCACAGCAATCGCCGCGCTCCCGCTCACCGCCATCGCCCCGGCCGCCGTCACCGACCGCCCCACACGATCGGCCACCAATCCACCCACGACCGCCCCAAATCCACCCACCGCAATCACCGCGAACGCCAATCCAGCCGCCTGCTCCGGCTCCCCGCCCTCCCTTGCTACAAGTTGCGCCAGAAACAGCGGTATCCAGGCCCACATCGCATACAGCTCCCACTGATGCCCCAGGTACCCGAGCGTCGCCAGCCGCAGCCCCGGCGCCCGGGCAATCTCCAGCGCGAACCGAGGATTGAACCGAGCTGCCGGCGCCGCGAACGGACCCTGGCGAACTCCGCCCAATACCAGCAGCCCGGCCACAAGCGCCAGCCCCGCCGTCACCAACACCACCGGCCGCCATGACGCATCCAGCAACGTCCGAACCAGATGCGGACTCGCCGATCCAACGGTCAGCGCCCCCACGATCAAACTCAGCGCCACCCCCCGGCTGCGACGGGTCCACGTAGCAGCCAGCTTCAGCCCCGGCGGATACACGCCGGCCATAAACGCGCCCGTCAGAAAACGCAGCGCAGTTCCGTCGACGGGACCTTGGGCTACCAACGCAAGGCCGGCCGTTGTCAACGCGACTCCGGCTGCGCTGATTGCAAATAGCCGCGACGCGTCGAAGCGATCAGGCAGATTCAGCACGCCGCTTACAAGCGTTCCAGCCACGAACCCCAACTGCACAGCCAGCGTCAGCCAAGCGGCCGTCCCGGTCGTGAGCTGCCACTCTGCCTGGATAAGCGGCGCAACCGCGACGGCACTAAACCACGGCGCCAGCGCCAGCAGCTCCGCCACCGTCAGCAGGCTTAGATTTCGCCACTTGCGGACGCTGGTCTCAGCGGGTGGCCGAGCATTCCTCATCGGCAAACCCTACCCTGCGAAGTGCCCCGAACCCGCCATGTGCCGAAAGCGAACGAGGCCCCCGCCGAAGCGGGAGCCTCGCAGCAAAGGCAGGTCGAGCGCTAGCGCGAGACGTCTCCCATTCTCAGGAGGCTGGCACGCCCTGGTCAGCGAAAGCCACAAGTACATCTGGGAAAGCCAATCCGGCCAGGAACTCCTGTTCGACGTGGTGGATGATCCAAACGAAATGCGGGATCTTGCTCCCGATGCCGGTATTGCTCCCTGGCGTCGCCAATTGGCCGAGCAATTGGCGGACTGACTGGAAGGCTCTAGCCGGGACGGCTCAGTGGTCGTTGGGAAGCCGCATGGGAGATTCGTGCCCGCCGTGCCCGAGATCACAAGGGACAACCTCCCTCCCGAGAGGCTCTAGCGCCAGCGCCAAAGCAGGAGATTCGAGAAATAGAATGCATACCTCAACAGAATGGGGCGCTGCGATGTACGACCCTGATTTGCATCTGCTGGTCGATGACGAAGAGATCGATGCCCGGTGGCACTTGCGGCGAGTCCTGGCGCGGCCCGAGCGACGGACGCACGACCCCATCATCCGTCCCGACCGGCCCTGGGAGGGACGCGC
>JAJDZD010000018.1 GCA_022824865.1 Chloroflexota bacterium
CCGCCCCACGCCCACCGACGGCTGCTGGACCCTGCACTTTATGACCGACCAGCTGGCCACCATCGACCTCCGGAAGCCCGCCTAAATGTGTAAACCATGTCCCCGAACGTCTGTAAACCATGTGTCCGGTCTGGACACCCAGGGGGAGATGGAGGAAGAGCGGCCAGAGCTCGGGGGACGCGGGAGTTCTGCCGAGGTCTCTCCTGAACGCGGCGCCGACGCGCGCCCCCGGCAGCCGTCGGAAGAACCACCCGCCGAACGCGCCGAGGTTGAACTGGCGGCGTCAATGGTTCCTGAGCCCGGGGCCGACGCCGAGTCTGGCGAGGACGCCGTCGGCGAATCACCGACCGAGTCGCCGTCACTAGTCATCAGGCGTGTACGGGGATCCGAAGTGGATCGGGGCCGCGACGCAGGCGAGGGCGGCGGATCGACCGCCCCTGTTGAGGCGCCGGGCTCGACCGATCCAGCCGACCCGTACCGTCCGCTGACGCTGCAGGAGACCCTGGACTTGATCCAGGACCGCCTGCGGCGCCTGGAGGGTACGTGGCAAGGAGCCGCGCTGACGATCCTGGGCGTTGTGCTGATGGGGGCGCTGACCTGGGGGCTGATCTCGGTGGCGGTGCCATGGTCGGGCGGGATCGTGGAGTCGGTCCAGGCGGCGCTGACGCTGGACGTGGGTTGGCCGGCGATTCCGGCGCCCGACGATCCGCGTGTGCATCGATCGACCAGCCTGGTGGCGGCGGCCTGGGTGGGCGCGCCGCTGGTCCTGGGAGTTTTCTGGTTTACGGCGGCGTATCACCTGGACCGCGCCAGCCGGCGCGCCTTTCGCGTCGTGGACGACGGCCTGGAGCGACAGACGGTTGGCTATACGGTGATGGCCATCGGGGTGATTTTCCCGCTGATCATCCTGGGCCTGGTGGGCTCGGCCTGGGGGGTGTTTGCCCTGATCACCTGGGCGGCGGCGGGTGAGGCCTGGGCCACGGCCGGCACGCTGATCGCATTGCTGGTCATCTTTGCCGGCGCGGTGCGGGCGGCCAACGCGGTGCTGGACCGCCGGTTCGGCGGCTGACGCGAGCGGGTCCGCTGATGACGTCGACCATGGGTATGCCTGAACCAGCCCCCGGGCTGAAGGCTCGCCTAATCGGGCTGGCGCTCAGCAGCCGGCCGCGGCAATGGCCGAAGAACCTGCTGGTGCTGGCGGCCGTGCTGTTTTCGGGTGAGTACCACAACGGTTCCAGCCTGCTGGCGGCCGTGGCGGCGGCGGCCATCTTCACGCTCGCCACCGCGGGCCTGTATCTGCTGAACGACGCCATTGACGCGCCGCGCGACCGCGAGCACCCGGTGAAGCGTCATCGTCCAATCGCGGCCGGGCTGGTGCCGGTTGGCCTGGCCGTGGGTGTCGGGATCGTTGTCTCGGCCGCGGCGCTGGCGCTGGCGGCGGTCCTGTCTTGGCCGTTCGGCGTGGCGCTGGCGGTGTACCTGGGCCTGCAGGTGGGCTATTCGCTGGTGCTCAAGCACCTGGTGATCCTGGATCTGCTTGCCATCGCGATTGGTTTTGTGATTCGGGCGGTGGCCGGCGCCCTGGTGATCGAGGTACCGGTTTCGCCGTGGCTGTATATCTGCACGTTCCTGCTGGCGCTGTTCCTGGCCGTGGGGAAGCGCTGGGCCGAGCTTGCCGGTGAAGCGCGGTCTTCCGCGGCCCGTCCCGTGCTGGATCGATACACGGCTGAGTTTCTGCACACGCTGGTGGTGATTACGGCCGCGGCGGCCCCGCTGAGCTACGCCCTGTACACGTTTTCCGCACCCAACCTGCCCGCGAACCACCTGATGATGATTACGGTTCCGATCGTGCTGTACGGGATCTTGCGCTACGTCTATCTCTTGCAGAGCAACGGGTCCGGTGAGGAGCCCGAGCGGGTGCTGCTGGGCGACCCGGGGATCCTGGCGTCGGTGGTTGTGTGGGTCGCCGTGAGTTGGGCGATCCTGCAGTTTGGCGGGGCGTAAGGTCGGGATGGACGGGAACCAGGAGGGTTGGCGGTGGCGGGGCCACAGGGGCCCCACACGTGACGCTCCTACGAATCCAGGGTTGCCCCGAGAACTAAGCGGTCGTTTTCCGGGTCGTCGACCAGTTCAAAGTCCACCCAGCGGTCCTGGGTGATCATCAAGCGCAGGCGGTCAGGCTGGCGTTCGCAGCCCAGCGCCTCCTCCGGCGTGATGTCCATGCGCCGGCAGGCATCGGCATACAGGTCACTGAGCGATACGCGTCGTCGGGAAGCCAAGTGGTCACCAGTTTCTTGCGGCAAGGGGCGCTTCTGAAGCGCCAGCGGCCCATTGTCCACAATCCCGCAGCGCCCGCGCGACGCTAGACGAACCGTTGACGCCCGGCGGGGCGCCTTTCTAGACTCACCGGTAGCGGCGCTGCGTGTCATATCCGCGCCGACCCAAGGATTTTTTCGCGAGGTCGCGCCGCCGCCCGATCCGAGGAGCAGTTAGCCGTGCCCGAACGTCAGCGCCTGGCGGCGGAACCCCGCACCGTCCTGGGAAAGAAAGTGCGACGCCTGCGGCGGGAAGGCGTGATTCCGGCGAACCTGGTGCAGGCGGGGCATGCATCGATTGCCATGCAGGTGTCGGAGCGGGAGCTGGCTGACCTGGTACGCGCCCAGGCCACCGGGCAACTGGTGGACCTGGAGTCTCCAGACATCAGCGAACCGGTGCTGATGGACTCGGTGGAGATCGACACGCTGACGAACCGGCTGGTGCATCTGACGCTGCGCAAAGTCGACCTCACCAGGACGATCAACGTGATGGTGCGGGTAACACTGGAGGGTCGCGCGCCGGCTAGCGACAACGCGGAGTTGGTGGTGATCCAGCACCTGCAAGAGGTGGAAGTTTCAGCTCTGCCAATCGATATTCCGTCAAGCCTGATTGCCAACGTGTCGGACCTGGTTGACGTGGGCGACGAGGTCGTCGTGGGAGATCTGAGGGCCGAGGACGGCGCCTACGAGCCGGTTGACGACCCAGACGTCATCGTCGTGCAAGTCACGGCGGCGCGCACGGTCGAAGAGGACGAGGAAGAGGAAGACCTGGACGAGGTACTGCTGGAAGAAGGCGCCGAGGATGGCGTGGAGGTGCCCGAGGCAGCGGAGGCTGCCGGCGAGCCGCCGGCTACCGGCGTCTAAGCGAGGCGCGCTCCTCGTCAGGGTCGGGGGCTTCAGCAAAGAGATATTGGGCGCCGGCACCGGCATGGGCGGCACGATCGGCCGGATTGAAGAGCGCGCAGCTCTCGAGCGACAGACAGCCGCAGCCGATGCACCCGGACAACCGGTCGCGCAGCGCCTGAAGATCGGCGATGCGCTGGTCCAGCGAGCCGCGCCAGGACTGAGACAGCTGCTGCCAGTCGTGTCGGTCGGGGGTCCGCGCTTCGGGTAGCTCGTTGAGCGCTACCCGAATCTCCCGCAGGCTGAGGCCGAGGAGTTGAGCGGCGCGGATGACGGCGATGCGCCGCAGCGTCTCGCGGGCATAGCGGCGCTGGTCACCCGCGGTTCGCTCGGAGGTGATCAATCCGAGCGACTCGTAGTAGCGGAGCGCGGACGTGCGGACTCCGCTTCGGGCCGCCGTTTCCCCAATGGTGAGCCTGTTTGCTAAGGCCAGCGTCATTCTTCCCTGCGAGGGCTTGACTTCAAGTGTACTTGAAGTTTCAGAATGAGCTGATAGGCCACCGAAGACTCTCCTCGGAGTGAACCGATGCAGCTTTCCGCGAGGTCGTACGAGGATCTGCCCGCCCTCATCACACTGATGACCGGGGATGAGAAGCACGGGCGCGCCTCCGAATCCACGCTGGACGTGCTGTGGGTCCTGTACAACCGGGTGCTGAAGGTGGACCCGCAAGCTCCAGACGATCCGGACCGCGACCGATTTTTGCTATCCAAGGGTCACGGTCCGATGGCCTACTACGCCGTCCTGGCAGCGACGGGGTTTATCCCGTTGGACGCTCTGCCCACGTTCGGACGGTACGACTCGATCCTTGGCCAGCACCCGGACCGCGCGCTGATCCCGGGCGTGGAGCTCTCCAGCGGATCGCTGGGACACGGCCTGCCGATCGCCGTGGGCGTGGCCGTGGCGCTGGACCTGAAGGGGCGTGCCGGGCCACGGGTTTTCTGCCTGGTGGGCGACGCGGAACTGGACGAAGGGAGCAATCACGAGGCGATCGCGCTGGCCGGCCGACTGAGCCTGTCCAGGTTGACGGTGTGCGTGATCGACAACGGTTCGGCGACCCACGGCTGGCCGGGCAGTATCGACGAGCGGTTCAGGCTGGAGGGCTGGTCCGCCGCCACCGTCGACGGCCGGGACCACGACACCATCGAGGCCGCCTTGTCGGCCGCCCAGCAGGACCGCCCCCACGTTGTCGTGGCCGAGGTGGAGTGAAAGGGGTAGAGGGGATGCCGACGATGCGGGACCGCTTCATGAAGGTCTCGGGCGCGTTGCTGGACGAACGGCCCGACCTGGCCATCGTCCTGGCGGATATCGGCTTTGGGTACTTCGCAGGCGCCGGCGTGGCGACGCGTCATCCCGGACGGGTGCTGAACGTCGGGATCAGGGAGCAGCTGCTGGTTGGCTTTGCCGCGGGACTGGCGATGGAGGGCTTGAGGCCGATCGTCCACACCTACGCTCCGTTTCTGGTCGAGCGGCCGTTCGAGCAGGTCAAGCTCGATTTCGGTCACCAGGGGTTGGGTGGGGTGTTCGTCTCCGTTGGGGCGTCGTACGACGCCGCCGCGGCGGGGCGAACGCACCAGGCGCCCGAGGACGTTGCGCTGATGTCGACACTGCCGGGGTGGAGCGTGCACGTACCCGGCCATCCAGACGAGGTGGAAGCGATCCTGCGATCGACGGCCGCCGGCACGGGACTCGACTGCATCCGTCTGGCGGAGTCGGCCAATCCCGAAGCCGTACCCTTTTCCAGCAGCCTTACGCCGGTCCGACGAGGATCGGCCAGTGCGGTGACGGTCGTCGCCGTGGGTCCGAGCCTGGCACCGGTTCTGGAAGCCACGGCCGCCCTGGATGCGACGATCCTTTACGCATCGACGATCCGACCGTTCGATGCGGATGCGTTGCGGACGTTCATGGCCGCACCCGCCGTGGTTCTGGTGGAGCCGTACCTGGCCGGGACATCCTCGGCCGAGATCTCGGCGGCTCTCAAGGATTCGCCGCACCGCCTGCTGGCGCTGGGCGTCGCGCGCCACGAGCACCGGCGTTACGGCAGCCGCTCGGAGCACGACCGGGCGCATGGCCTGGACGCGGCCGGCATTCGCCGGAGCGTCACTGACTTCCTGGCATCCGCGGCGTGAGGACGCTAGACGATGGTGGGGGCCGCGAATTTGCGGCCCAGGGCCTCTTCGAATTCGGTTTGGGCGACGAGGACAATGGAGTCACCGGCGTGCAGGCGGGTGGTGGGCGAGGGAAGCACGGCTTCGCCATTGCGAAGGATGACGCTGATGCGCCCGCCCTGCTCGGGCAGCCGTAACTCTTCCGGGGTGGCGCCGTCGGCCGCCGAGCCTTCGGCAACGGTCATCTCCACCAGTTCCAACCCCGCGCTGCGCAGGCGCATGAGATGGACGACCGGGGCGACGCTGACGTCGCGCTCGATCATCGTCATCACCAGATCGGTGGCGTTGACGATGGCCTCGATGCCGAGGGTGCGGAAGGTATCGCTGTTTCTGGGGTTGTTGATGCGCGTGATGGTGCGGGCACGCCCCTCCGAGAGAGCCTCGCCAAGCTGGCAGATGACGATGTTGTCCTCGTCGTCGCCGGTCACCGCGATCAGCAGGTCGGCGCGGCCGATGCCAGCATCGATGAGCCAGCGGCCCTCGGAGGCGTCGTGCGGAACGACGGCGTCGCCGATCTCATCCTGCAGGGCCCGAGCCTTGCCGGGGTTGGATTCCATCACCACGACCTCGTGGCGCTCGGTCAGGAGGTCGCGCGCGAGCTGACCGCCCACCTTGCCGCCGCCGGCGATGATGACGAACACGAGGACTCAGTTCCCGTTTTCCGGGGAGCCGTTGGGCTGATGCGGCTCCCAGCCCAGGGCCTGCTCGAAGGCGTCGCCAACGATGGTGGTAGAGGGAATGGTCTCGAAGCCCAATCGTTCGAAGGTTGAGGCCCGCACCGAATCCTTGACGCGGGCGATGGCGCGCTGGACGTTGAAGCGCTTGCGCGCCAGCTGCACGGCGATGAGGTTGGAGTTGTCGCCGTAGGTGGTGGCGATCACGGCGTCGGCGCGCTCGATGCCGGCGGAGACGAGGCAGTCCTCGTCAATGGCATGGCCGACGATGGTGGTGCCGGAGAAGCTGTCCGAGAGCCGGTGGAAGGCCGCGCGGTCGCGGTCAATTACCACCACGGAGTGACCCTGCTCGCACATGCGGCTGGCGATTTCGGCGCCGGCGCGCCCGCAGCCGATGACGATGGCGTACACCGCGACCTGACCCTCCGTGCGTCCCTGGCGAAGTGCCGGGCGGCCATAGTACGCAAGCGGCGGGACGGTGGGGCATGCTGCGATGAATCTCGTTAATCGAGGACTCCAGCCGATGCTTTACGAACTGCGGATCTACGAAATCCTGCCCGGACGGATGGACGCCATCATGGCCCGCTTCTCCCAGCACACGATGCGGATCTTCGAGCGCCTGGACATCGAGGTGGTGGGGTTCTGGCAGGAGGTGGTGGGCCGCAGCGACCGGCTGGTCTACATCACCCGCTTCGACAGCCAAGCCGACCGCGAGGCCAAGTGGACGGCCTTCCAGTCCGACCCGGAATGGCTGCAAGTCCGAGCCGAAACGGAGGCCAGCGGGCAGATCGTGGCACGGGTGATCAATAGCTATATGACGCCGACGGGGTTTTCGCCGATGCAGTAGGGCGTCGGCCAGCGCCGGCCGTTGCCGGACGCCGTAGTTCCAACAGGATCGTTGGCAACGGACGTGTTGGGAAGTTGGGGCGCGGGTGGGCACGGCTTTAGGAGCGGGCGCGCGGGTCAGCGGGCTGGGGGTGAATGGGCCGGAAGGTGAAAAATCCCGGCTGCAATGATTGACCTGCCAAGCGATCTTCTGTTGGGGAAGATGCGGGCCATGCGGTCCAGATCCAAGCGCCCCGACATCCAACGGGAGCTTGGATACTTGGTTGGCACTTTGGCCTCCGCGATGCGGATCGGGCTGGACCGGGAGTTGGCCTCCTTCAATATCTCGTCCGGCCAGTGGGCGATCCTTGATGCGTGCCATGAAGGGGAGGCGGACACGCTGACAAGCCTGTCGCGTGTTATCCCTCTCGACTCCGCATCCATCAGCCGACACGTCGAGAGGCTGGTGCGGTTGGGTCTTCTGCATCGAAGTCGCAGCACGCGGGACCGACGTCGCGTGCGACTGTCCCTGACCGACGCGGGGAATCGCCTGATGCCTGAACTGGCCCAGCGCGTCCAGGCCAATAACGCGAAGTTTCTGGCCGGCATTGCCGAGCATGAGCAGGAAGCCATGATGCGGACGATGCAGCGAATGCTGGAAAGCGCACAGGCCGCGGTGTACGACGGGGACAGCTAGCCGGCACGCGGCGACGGGGACGGATGACGCGTTACCGACAGGGCGCCTTGTCGCGGAGGCGGTGTTCTCGCTTGGTGAGCTACTGGCTCATGGCCTCGATGAAGTCGGCGGGTTCGTAGAGGGGGCGGATTTCGACTTCGCTGGGGACCAGCATGGGGTTGGGGGAGCGCTTGACCCACTCGACGGCCTCGTCCATGTCCTTGACCTGCCAGAGCCAGTAGCCGGCAACCAGCTCGCTGGTCGCGTCGAAGGGACCGTCGATGACAGTGCGGCTGTCGCCGTCAAAGGCCACGCGCTTGCCCTGGGATGAGGGGCGCAGGCCATCGCCGGCGAGCATGAGGCCGGCGTCGATTAGTTCCTGGTTGTAGGCGCCCATGGCCTGGATGAGTTCGGCTGAAGGCATGACGCCGGCTTCGCTGTCCTCGGTCGCCTTAACCAGCACCATCACGCGCATCGTTCGGTCTCCCGTCCGCTTGAAGTTCTGATCATCCAGTTCGTTTTACCAGCGAGCGTGGGAGAAGGGCGACGGATTGTTGGAGCGGGGACGATTCGGCCTTGCGTTCGGGGACGTTGAGGTCGGTCTCAAGTTCCAGCGCCGGCGACATATTTCCGCCACATTTCGTCCCTACTGTCATTCGTGTGAAAGGCACACCACGAAAGCAGACGAGCGATGACTGGCATGGACCTGGCGGGGAAACAACGGGACACGGGACAGACACCACACGAAAGCGGGCGACCGATGATTGGCATGCGACTGACGACGAGGACGAAGCAGGTGTTGGCGGGGACGGTCCTGGGGGCCATCCTCGGGGCGGGAGTCCTGGTGGGCTGCGGCCCGGCGGGCGCCGGCGGGCCAATGGTTGCCGAGCGCGGCGGCGGCGAAGCGGCCGGGGAGCAAGGCGCGGGCGGTGAAGGGGCCGGCGGCGAGGGCGGCGG
>JAJDZD010000003.1 GCA_022824865.1 Chloroflexota bacterium
GAACGGCGGCTGCGGGAAGGCAAGAGCCGTCGCGAGGCGCTCCGCGCGCTCAAGCGGCACCTGGCCCGGAGCATCTTCCGCACCATCAAACGGGACCTGGCCAGCGGCCGGACATCCTTCGCCTTGACATAGGAGCGTCGACGGTACCCCGAGGAATCTCGCCTTCTCTTCTTCCTCCGTCCTCGTCCCCATCCCGATCCAGCGTAGGGGCGGCGTCTGCGACCCGCCCGTTTCCCTGTCGACGCTAACCGTGAAACCGTTCGCGGTCAGCCCACCCCGAGCCTGCCGAAGAGGGGAAGGCCCGAATCGAACCACATCCCTACCAGGCTTGCTTGCAATGCCGGCAACGCATGCACTGCTTGCATTGCCATCATTGCCAGCACCTGCCATCCCCGGCCCCGGCCAATCTCTCCACGAACTGAATCGACACAATCGGAACGCCCCACGACCGTGGCCCCACTTTGACCAGACCTTCCCCCGCGCCTAGCATCGAGAGCCGGGGGCGGACGGCATCAGCAGCCCACGCATGGAGCCTATGCCGCGCGGAACAACTGCCTGCGCCCGGAGGATCCAATGGACACCACCGCGTCGCTCGATATTGGAACCTTCTTGACGGTCGCGGTGACCGGCGCGGCGGCACTGGGCGGGCTGATCCTCGCGCTATTTGCCTGGCTCCGCTCCGATATTCGCGACCTTCGCCAGCGTCTCGATAGCTTCATCGACAGCCACGGACCGGTCAGGCAGGAGGCCAGCGAGACGACGGCGCTTCGAGGCATCGTGCGCGAGGTTCTGCGAGAAGAACTCGCCAAACCCGCAAACACGACCGATCCGGCCTGACGCTCCCCGCCTCCCACGCCAGATGTTCGGTTCCGCTTGGCCTACGCAACCATCACCTTCGAAGGCGACCCCGCCATTCCCACCGCACGGCCGCATGCGGTGAGCGCTCGACTAAACCTGCAGCCCCTCCATCGCAACCGGAAACGCATCGGCATTGCGCAGCCCGTCAGCTCGCGCTTCCACCTCGGGCAACAGCCGGCGATTCGACGCAAACGGCACCGTCACTTCGTGCAGGCCGCCGTGGGAGCGCAGGCGCGAGCCGCTCAGCACCGATAAGTCGTGCGCGCCCGGCGCTCGCCCAAACACCGAGCCCCGATCGCTCAGCAGAACAATGTCGCCAATGCGGTCGCCCGGCAGCTCGTACGTTCTCGCGGCTTCGGCGCGGGGCAGGGCCTCGTCGATGCGCGCGTCGTCGCGCAGACGCTGGATGGCCGCTTCCACCTGATCGGGCGGCAGATGGACGGTCGCAAACGACCCGAGGCCGGCGTGGTGCGTCACGTGCGGATCGGTTATCGGCAGCACCACCCGGAACGGCCCGGGCACCGCCCCGTCCAGCAGCGTTTCCAGGTAGACAATGTTGGGCGTGCCGTCGGGATGGCACTTGTCGTTCATGCCGTGGTCCGCCGTCAGCACGATCACGGCCCCCAGCGCGTCCAGCTCGGCCAGGCGCTGGTCCAGCGACGTGTAGAAGGCGTCGGCCTCGGGCGAGCCGGGCGCGTGGGTGTGCTGCACAAAGTCCGTGAGCGAAAGATAGAGCAGGTCAGCCAGCCCCTCGCGCACCAGGTACACGCCGCACGCCATCACGAAGTCGCTCATCCGGCCCGAGTAAATGTCCGGGTTCTCCCGCCCCATGCGCCGGGTGACACCCGCAATCCCATGCTCCTGCTCGGTCGTCTCGTGCGCCAATTCGCCGGAGAGGCAGATGCCGCGCCATCCGGTAGCCAGCATCGTGCGCAGCTTGTCCTTGGCCGTGATCGCCGCCACGCGCCGCCCGTCCTGGCTATACCGGGCGAACAATGACTCGCAGCGCAAAAAGCGCGGGTGGTCCATCATCACTTCCGCCTCGCGCTTGGCGTCGTAGAAGTAATTGCCGGAAATGCCGTGCGCGGCGGGCGGCCGGCCGGTGACGATGGTCATGTTGTTGGGGTTGGTGAACGATGGAATCGCCGCCGGGACCAGGTGATACGCGCCCTCGCGTTGGAAGCGGGCCAGCGTGGGCATGCACCCATGGTCGATCGCCGCGTCCACGTAGGCCGGCTCCGTGCCGTCGGCGCAGATCACCACCACGGGCGTCAGGGATTCAGGCAACGGCAGCCTCGCGTTCAACGTCCGGATCCACGCCCAGTCTAGAGGCGATCTCGGCTCCCGGTGGCCTTCCGGCCTGGGTCGGGTTTTGCCTGTTCGGGGCTCAACGTCGTGGCCGAAGCAAATGCGGTCGCTGTACCGGGCTCCCGGACCGTGACGTCCAATACAGATACGCCAAGCGCAGCGGAGCCGAGAGCCTGGCCTGAGCCTCTCGAAGATCCATCTCTGAGCTGATCGAATGGGGAATCCGGCCCTCTTGCCGCCCCCGATCCCCAATCAAGGCGCACCACAGACCGAACCCGGGCTCCTACCTGCGCTGAGCCCATCGCCCACAGCCCGGCGGACCCTCAATCATGGCCGGCCCCGTGTCGGGTACGAGACCGGCGCCCCGCCTATTCACTTGTCCCTTGCCATCGGTACTCATAGAGAGTACCATGGAGCTCATGACCACACAACTCCAGTTCTTCGATCCCGGCAGCCAAGCGCAGGACCGGTCGCGCCGTCGGGTGGCCGACCGCCCCGCCGCCCGCCCGTCATCCCGGCGTCCCCGGCCGGGACCCAGCAGCAACCAGTACGCCGTGGGCGCCGTCGCACCCCGTCCGACTTTGCATCCCGCGCCACCGCCTCCCCCAATCGCCCCGGCCTTCCCACCCCGCCGTCCGCGCCCCGCCCCCGTGCTCAACGCCGCCCACTGCGCCGCCCGAAACCACCCCAAAATCGACGCCCCCCGCCCTCAAGAGTTTTTTGGAAAAAACTCTTACGCGCACACAACCCCCCGCCGCGCAGCCAGCTTCCCCGCCCCCCGATTGACGCCAGCGCCCCATCTCGACATTCTGCGCTCACAACCCCCCAAGGAACCCAACCCATGCAATACCGCAAGCTCGGCGACACCGGCCCCGAGGTTTCCGCTCTCGGTTTCGGCGGCTGGCCCATGGGCGGCGCCCGCTACGGCTCCATCGACAACGATCTGGCCAAAGCCGCCATCGGCCGCGCCCTCGACCTGGGTGTCACCCTCTTCGACACCGCCGTCGCCTACGGCCTCGGCACCTCCGAGTCCCTCATGGGCAACGCCCTCCAGGGCCACTGGGACGACATCGTCGTCGTCACCAAGACCGGCATCGTCCCCGAGCCCGACAACCCCGACGCCTTCATCCGCGATGGACGCCCTGAGACCATCAAGTCCCAGTGCGACTTCAGCCTCAAGGCCCTCGGCACCGACCACATCGACGTCTACCTCATCCACTGGCCCGACTTCGACACTCCCAGGGACGAAACGATGCGGGCCATGGAAGACCTCAAGGCCGAGGGCAAGATCGGCCACGTCGGCGTCTCCAACTTCTCCACCGCCCTGATGGACGAGTGCCTCGCCGTCACCCCGATCGTGGCCAACCAGGTCGGCTACCACATGCTCGACCGCCGCCACGCCGACGAGATCATTCCCTACTGCGCCGCCAACGGCATCGGCGTCATGGCCTATGGCTCCCTCGCCCACGGCGTCCTCACCGGCGCCTTCAAGCCCGATCACCAGTTCGAGGAGGGCGACTGGCGCTCGCTGGGCAACGCCTTTGGCCTCCCGCTGTTTCATCCCGACTACCTGCCCGAAACCCTTGAGGCCGTCGACGAAGTCACCGCCGCCGCCGAGCAGGTCGGCCTCACTACGCCGCAGCTCGCGCTGCGCTGGGTCCTGGACGAACCGGCCATCTCCACCGCCCTCGTCGGCTTCCGTACTCCAGCCGAAGTCGATTCGGCCGTCGAGGCCCTGGAAGCCGACCTGCCGGACGATCTGATGACCGGACCCAACCAGGCAACCTTCGAGGCCTACCAGCGCCTCCTCGCGGGCGGGGCGCCCACCACGCGCGACCAGGGACCATCCCGGCGGGACTAGCCTTCGGCGACCACCGCCCCCAGCAGGTTCGCGCCGGCCCCGCGCAGGATCGCGCGCGCCCGAATCGCGTCGTCTCGATTCGTCCGCGCATGCACCACCGTCAGCAGCACGCCATCGGCCCGCGCCGCCAGCGTCCGCCCATCCGGCACATCCAACAGCGGCGGCCCCGCCACGATCACCAGGTCGTGCCGTTCCGCCTCTGCCCGAACCCAGTCCAGAAACACGGCGCCCGAGAGCAGCGCCGGATCGCCGGCCCTCACCGCCTCAGCGGTCAGAACGGAAAGATGGTCAGGCACCGTTCGCGCTTCCGGTTCCCCCTCGCTGACCTTGTCGTCGACATCTGCATCAACCAGCAGCACGCGCCGCCCGGTCTGCGCCAGCGCCGCGGCTAGGTGCGCCGCCACATGCCGTCGCGGCTCCTCCGCGTGTGGACTCGTCACCGTCACCACGGCGTGCGCAATGTTTCCCAGCGCCACCAGCGTGTTGGCGCGCAACTCGGTAAAGCCCTCCGCCAGGGCATCGCCCTCCGGCAATTCCGCCAGGATCCGTGGATCAGCCACGGGACATCCGCGTCAGCGGCCAAACCAGCCAAATCGCCGCAACGCCCAACACGGCGCCCAGCACTGCGGCTATCGGCAGCGCAACCTCAGCCCGCGGCCACACCGGCGCCCCGGGCGCCCGCGCCGCATCGATCACCGCTACCTCTAGTCCTCGCACGCGATCGTTCAGCCGCTCAGGCGTCGCCACATCCGCCACGAGCAACGCCGCCAACCCATTCACCGTCGCGGCGGCCCGCGCCGCGTTGGAATCTTCCGACTGAATCGTCACCACCAGCCGGTCGCCGTCGCCGTTCGTACGTACATTGCGGACAATCTCCCCATCCGACAGCCCACCGCGATCCGACTCCGGCAGCCGCGCGGCGTAAGCCTCGGAATCCACCCAGGCCGCGTAGTTCCGAATCAGCCGCGCCGAGGCCTCGGCAGCTCCCAGATCGGCAATCCGCGGCCGGATCGAAACGTCAGTCGATGCCCGATACACCGGCGTCGCCACCAGTGCGACAATTAGTGCAATCACCGCGGCCACGACGGCGGCCGCGGCTCCGCCAACCAGATAGAGGCGGAGGGGCGGCTGTGCCGGGGGCGACGGGCTGTCCGTCTTCACCGCACCGTCCCTATCACCGTCGTATCCAGCAAGTCGGGTACGTCATCTGCAAACAGCCGGTTCAGCCGCCAGTCAACCACCAGCACCACAAACACGGCCGCTAGCAGCGCAGCCAAGGTCGCCAGCGCCGCATTGAGAATCACGAACACCAACCGCGGTCGAGCGGCTTCGTCCGTCTTGTCGATCAGGCGCAGGGTTCCCAATTCGCTCAGGCTGGGATACAGCCGAGTCTGTTCTTCGACCAGCAGCTTCACTGCGGCGTCGATGATCGTCTGCGACGACCGGTCCTCCCAAGTCAGCTCAAGCCGCAGCCCTCGTGCCAGCGGAAAGACGTCAATCGTGCTGGCCAGCACCTCCAAATCAACCGCTACGCCTTCCTCGCCCACCGCCTCCACGACCTCGCGGAGAAAACTGCGACCGCGCCCCAGCCGAACCAGGTCGTCGATCACGACTGTCGATGCCTGCGCCCGGCTGTTCTCAATCCCGAACTGGCGATCCTCACTGTCGGGCGGTAATTCCAGTACCAACAGCAACTCGGCCTCAGCCTCGTAATGCACTGGACCGAAGGCCTGCCAGAGGATCGACCCGATCAGCGTGGCAACCGTCACCGCGCTGATAAACCACCACCAGCGACCCAGGATCCGTCCGACGCGTTCCGTCGACATCAAACTTCTGGTACGGGCGGTCGGCCATGTGCCCGGAGCGTGTCGTTTATCGCCTCCAGCAGGGCGCGACGGAAATTCTCATGGCTAAACCGGCGTGCGTTGGCCACAAGGGCGTCCGTATCAAAGGTCATCGTCTGAATCTGACGCAGCGCGTCACCAAGCGATGCGACTGTCTGCTCGCGAAACAGGATGCCAGTCTTGCCGTCGATCACTGTATCCAGCGCCCCACCTGAACCGTAGGCCACGACGGGTCGGCCGGCGGCCTGGGCTTCGACCGGGGTGATTCCGAAGTCCTCGTCACCCGGAAACAGAAACGCTCGGCAGCGCGCCATTTCCACGCTCACGTCGCGGTCGGGCAGCCTACCAAGAAACCTGACGGTCGGCCCCGCCAGCGCCCGAAGATCAGCTTCGGCGCGCCCGCTCCCCACGATCCGTAGCGGCAGGCCCAGTTCGGTACAGGCGCGTACCGCCAAATCGATTCTCTTGTAGGGAATCAGGCGCGACACGATCAAAAACGCGTCGTCCACGTCGGTCGTCGATTTGAATCGCTCCACGTCCACCGGCGGATAGACAATGCGTGATGATCGTCCATAGAAGCGCTGGATGCGGTCGGCTACAGCTCGCGAGATAGCCAGGAACTGCGTCACCCGCTGCGCCGCGTTGCGATCCCAGCGGCGCGCCCAGGCCAGCAGTGGCGGCAAGACCACGCGCGACCAATAGGGAGCTCGTTCGCCGGCCAGGTACGTGTCTGGCATCCACAGAAAGCGTGTGGGCGTCAGGCAATAGCACACGTGCACCGCCCCCTGCGCAGGGCGAACCCCCTTGCAAAAGGCACTGGAGTTGCTTAGTACCAAGTCGGCGTTGGGAATCCGCAATCCGCCGAACGCCAGCGGATAGAACGGGAAAAGCGCTTGGTGGTTGGTGCGCCACAGGGGAAATCGCTGGAGCCACGTATGGCGAATGTCCAGGCGCCGAAAGGCTGGGTCGACCAGCGCCGGCTCGTAGAACGAGGTGTAGACCGGAGCCGACGGAAACATGCGGTGCATTTCCACCAGCACGTTTTCGGCCCCGCCCTGCTGGTTCAGCCAGTCGTGGACCAGGGCCGTACGTAGACCCTTCACCGTTGCGGGTCCTGACCTAATACGCGCCGCGTCCGCTCAGGACGGTCGGAATGGTCTGCAGCAGGATTCGCAGGTCCAGGCCCAGCGACCAATTCGAGACATAAAAGGTGTCTAGCATCACCATTTCGTCGAAGCCGAGATCGCTGCGTCCGCTGACCTGCCACAAACCCGTCAGGCCCGGTAAGACGCGGAGTCGGTGTCGGGCCCAGTTGTCGTATTGCGCCACCTCGGCGGGCACCTGTGCTCGAGGTCCCACCAGGCTCATGTGGCCCAACAGCACGTTCAAGAGCTGCGGCAGTTCGTCAACACTCAGGCGTCGGAGCAGACGCCCGACGCGCGTTCGGCGTTGATCCTCCGGCGCCTTGAACAGCAGTGGATGGCGCTCGTCTTCAAACAACTCGTGCTTCCGTTCTTCGGCGTCCTGCACCATCGATCGAAACTTGAACACGCGGAATGAGCGACCATCGCGCCCGATCCGTGTCTGCCGGAACAAGATGGGCCCGGGAGAGTCCAGCCGAATCGCCAGCCCGATCAAAGCCCACAACGGGGCCGTGAGCAAAAGACCGAGCAGGCTGAACGCGAGATCCAACGCCCGTTTCTGCATATACCGAAATCCGGTGATCTCCGGTTCGCGCAGGGTTACCAGCGGAATTCCTGCCACGGGGTGGATATCCATGCGGCCAAACTGCGCTTCGAGCAGGTCGGGAACAACGCGAAACTGCACGCCCTGGCGGCGACACCGCTCAATGACCGGCGCAAGTTCGTGCTGCACGGTCGAGGGAAGCGCGGCGTAGACCACGTCCACCTGTTCGGACTCAATCACCTCCGCCAGGTCGTCTACGCTTCCCAGCCGTTCGAAACGGCCGAAGGCGGCGCTTGCCCCGTTGCCGTTCGAGTCGAGATACCCAATTACCCGATTTCCCAGGCTTCGATTGGCCGTGAGTTGCTGCATCAGGAATTTGGCGACGGCTCCGCCGCCGACAACCAGGATGCGCTGGTTGTCGTAGCCGGCTCGGCGAAGCAGTCCGAGCCCTGTCCGGCGCAATAGCACCCACAGCACGGCGAAACCGAAGCCGAACGTTCCCAGGTAGAGGAACATTAAGCGTGAGAAGAAGACCGGACGCGAGACGAAGAACACCACGATCACGGCCGCCGTTCCGATAAGTGTTCCGACCGCAATCCGGCCCAGGTCTTCGACGAGGGATGCGCCACGGCGTGATTGGTACCGACCAAGTCCGGCAAAGCTGAGAAGAGTCACCGGAATGAACAGGCCGGCGACTACCCAGTAGGCATCCAGGGGGGTGAACTGGAACTCATTCAGCGCCGGACCGAGTCGCCACGTATAGCGGGCCGTATAGGCCAACAGGAATGCGCCGAAGAGAAGCGCGAGGTCGCCGATCGCCAGTACTCGCGGGGATGCCAGGAAACGCCACGCCGCGTGATGATGGCGGCGTCGGGCGACTGAGCTCGCACCCGTCTCGGCCGGCGGTGTTGGCCGGGGACTGCACACGCGAGTCAGCTTGGGTCGAGGGCGCGTCGATACAGACTGAGACATTGCTCGGCGGCTACCCTCCAATCGAATTTCCGGGCCTGGACCAATCCACGTTCACTCATCTGCGTGCGCCGCTCAGGCGATGCCAGGACGGCGCTCATCGCGGCAGCCAGTTGTTGGATGTCGCGCGGATCCACGGTCAGCGCCGCATTACCGGCGACTTCGGGCAATGAAGACCGATTCGAGGTGATGACTGGCGTGCCGCTGGCCATGGCTTCCAGAACTGGAATGCCAAAGCCCTCATAGCTGGAGGGGTACACGACCAGATCGGCTGCACAGTACCAGTACGGCAAGTCTTCCTGCTTAACATAACCGATACGGTGAATCCGGTTTCGAGTTGGGCTCTCGGCCAGGGCGGCGTCGATAGTCTCGGTTGCCCAGCCACTGCCGCCGGCCAGGACTAGATCACCATGAAATCCGTCCCGCACCACGACGTCGAATGCTCGAACCAACACGTCAACGTTCTTGCGCGGCTCCATCGTGCCGACAAAGAGGACGAACGGTCCATCAAGCCCGTTCGTGCGCTTAAACGTCTCTACCTCGGCTTCCGTTCGTGGACGAAATGCCGCCTCGCGTCCGGGATAGACCACGTGGACACGCTTCGAATTGATGCCCAACAGCTCGACCACGTCGTCCTTTGTCGCGTATGAGTCCGCCAGCACCGCTCGCGCACGCCGAGCCGATAGCCAGGTGGCTACGGTGAGATACCAGCGACGGTGCGCCGGATGCGTTCCTGGGGTCCGAATGAACGAGAGATCATGCACCGTCACGACGTGGTGCGTAGGGGCGGCCAACGGGACGACGTTCAGCATTGAATGAACCACGTCCAGCCGCGCCGCGCCGATGTGCCAGGGGGCCAGCAGGTGCTCCCACAGCACACGGATGCTCGTGCGCGATGTGGGCGCTTTGGTTCGCAAGATCCGTACAGGCTGTGCCGGCTCGAATGGCAGGCTGCGCTCCTGCTCGTTCAGAAAGATTGTGAACTGATTCGCACTCGGCTGCGCGAGAAGGGCTTGCACCAGATTCGTCGCATAGCGGCTCGGCCCGGCGTTGCGGTAGGACGCATCGGTCCGCAGCACCAGCGCGTTTAGCCCAATTCGAGCCACGGACTCCTCAAATGGCTAAGCCAGCCTGATCAGGACTCTCAGAATAGGAAACGGCGAACGATCAACACGTGTGACTGGGCGAGCCAGGTGTTTCGTCGGTCCACTCTCCGAGCCGTTCTATCGAGGAGATGGGCGCTGACGCGACTTGGCCGCAGACCGAAGCCTGTGACCCCACACCTCCGCCGTTTCGACCCCCGCGTGGAATTGACGGGGGCGACGGTTGGGCGACCCCAAAAGGAGGGCGGCGAACCCCATTGCCGCCACGGCGCCGGTCAGCGTCTGATAGGCCGTGCCGGCCGTATCGCTATGGTTGTCGAAAGGCGCATACCACGCGAAGAGCCTGTCTCGGTATTCAAAGAAGTCCCAACCGCCATCGGGGAGGTCGAAGGGGTTCATCCAGAGTTCCGGTGCGTTGACGTAAATGCTGTCGGTGAGCAGGCTGCCGCTCTGATTCCCGTGGTGAAACTCTTCGGGCGTGCCAAGAATATAGAGGCTTCCCGCTACCAGATAGACGGCCGCAAAGATTCCGAGAGTTCTCGCAAAGTCGCGGACATAGTTGCCGCGTCTGGCTGCGGACCTAGCCAGAACGGTCACGCCAACCGCGATAAGCACGGCAACTACCGGCAGCGGATAAGCGACGTGACGTGTGAATTCCTGCAAATCGGCCGGCGTAAGAACCTCTTTGTACTTGCTGATCGACAGCTTTACGAGCACATTGGCCACGACTGCCACCGCCAAGACGCCGAAGGCCCAGTGGCGTCGTGTCGTGCTTGCAGCTCCGATGGTCGACAGAGCCAGAATGGAGGCGAGCAGGAGGGGAAAGCGAACGTCGTTGAGGAGCACGATGCGGGCGACCTTCGGCACGGTGACACCGCCGACTATCGCCGCGTTGTCAACGGTCGTGGCGACGGAGATCTCAACGCTTCCCGTTGGCCAGAGTCTGCCAAGATGAACCAAACTAAACCCCACGATTGGAAGCGCTAAAGCACCTGCTATCGAACATCCCGCAACGGCCCAGCGCGACCGGACTGCGGTCAGGGCAGCCAGGAGGAGCAATCCGCCGTACATTGGGCCCTCGGGTCGTGTGACGGCAAGCGCACCTGATAGTCCACCGAGGATGAGCAAGGAGTAGCGAGGCTCAGGTGCACGCAGTACGTGGGCGAGTGACCAGACGGCGGCCGCCAGCACGGAGATGAACACGGGATCTGGCTCAGCGGAACCCAAGCTGTAGACCTGCACGACGGGCAGCACAGTTGCCAGGACGGCCAGGGCGAAGGCAGCCGTCCGGTCAGAACCGAGATCAATCGCCGCACGGTAGATCAGCCAGGGCAACAGAACGTTCGCCACAAACAATGGCACGAGTGCAGCCGCGTAGGTCCGCCCTAAGGCCGCAAATGACCCCAGCATCAGTACCGGCAGGCCAGGCAAGACCGCCCTGATGGCTCCCGCTGGATAGTCCGCCTTCGCCAGTCCATCAGCCGCCTGCCAGAATTGGCCGAGATCGTCAATCGTGATTTCCGAATAGGATGCGGCTTGCAGCCCGCCAACAAGGAATAGTGCGACGGAGGCGAAACCCGGCGAGAACCTGCGCATTGCAGACCGAAATACTGCCCACCCAGATTGGAAGGACGCGTCGCGTTCTTCGTACCAGAACGAAAGTGTTGCGAGCAGAAGGCCACCGGCAAGCGTGACCGCCAGAGCCTGGGCACCCGCGGACGTGGAGAGTTCGTGTCGAGGAGCGGCTGGAATGGCGGTAATGATCGCCATGATCCAGGCGGCGGCGAAGGGTGCGGTGCGCTAGGTCGTCCCAAGCGGCGTGCGCGCCGCAGGCTGTGGCGATGCCTGCGCGATTCCGCCGACCACGACAATGCCGGCGATGCTCCCCGGCAGAGCCCAGATGAGGTCAATTACGGAAGTATCGGCGACCGCCACGTGAATTAGAGCCGCTGCCGCAACCCCGACAGTGCCACCGAACGCTATGTCGACGCTCCGCCAGGATCCTCCCGCACGCACCGCGGCTATGCAGGCGAGCAGCGGCAAGGTCGCGACAAGCACCCAGCCCAGCGCGCTGGACCGTGTCGCGAAGTGCACCAACTGATCGTTCACGTACATCGCGACCACCACGCCTATGAGCGGCAGCACCGTCAGCAGATTCACCGCAGCGAACCTCTGCCGGCTGGCGGGGGCCGCGTGCCGCGCGAGCAGCACGATGATCGTCGCCATCACCATGCCCGAAGTCAGGGCTTCCAAGGTTGGAGCGCCCAATCCGATCGGGCCGCCAACTAGTACGGCACCGATCCATCCGCTCGCGAGAGCGCTCAATCCAACCCAGCAGATTGTCGTTACGCGATTGCGCACAACCTTCGATTGAACTTCAGAGTTACTGAGAAACGTCATTGAGATTGGCTGGTATGCCCTGCACGTTGGGTTCGGCCATTCTCAAGCGCCGCCGCTGTATTCGCGAGTGATGTGAAGCATGTGTGACGTGGGGGTGTTGGATGAGCGCTAAGGCCGGAGCCGTCCCCTTTGCGCCAGGCTTTGGGCGTAGGTCACGCATTGCCATAAAGACCCTTAACTCAGAGCGGGGGACGGCTTATAACCGTCCCCCGCTTGTTCGCCGCCAAAATGGCGGTCTGACAGGTTCTGCCGATCCTTAGCGGATGGCTTCCTGCGTGGCGCGGTCGAAGAGCTGCATGTTGCTCATGTCCAGCACCAGGTCGAACGGGTCGCCGATGTGGGCGGTCGTTCGCGGGTCGACACGGGCGATGTAGGACTCGTCGCCAGCCAGCATGTAGAGGTAGACCTCGCTGCCCAGCGGCTCCGTCACGTCCACGTCGGACGTGATGGTGGCGTCGGCCGGAATCTGGTCCGGCTTGTAGTTCGGGTCGAAGATGTCCTCCGGCCGAATGCCGAACACCACGTCCTGGCCCAGGTGGCCCACGTAGGGGGCGCGCCGGTCGGGCGGTACCGGGACCTTGAAGGACTCGGTTTCGACGTACATGTCGTCCGCCGTGCCCGTCAGCCGTGCGTCAAAGAAGTTCATGGCCGGGCTGCCGATGAAGCCGGCGACAAACATGTTGTTCGGCTCCTCATAGACCTCCTGCGGCGGACCGATCTGCTGAAGCACGCCGTCGCGCAGGACCGCAATGCGGCTGCCCATCGTCATGGCTTCCATCTGGTCGTGCGTGACGTAAATCACGGTCGCCTGCAGGCGCTCATGCAGCCGGATCAGCTCGGCGCGCGTCTGCACGCGCAGCTTGGCGTCAAGGTTGGACAGCGGCTCATCCATCAGGAAGACGGCCGGGTCACGCACGACGGCGCGGCCGAGCGCCACACGCTGGCGCTGACCGCCGGACAGGGCCTTCGGCTTGCGGTCCAGCAGTTCGGCGATGTTCAGCATCTCGGCGGCTTCCTGCACCCGGCGCTCGATCTCCTTGCGCGGGGTGTGCCGTAGACGCAGGCCGAACGACAAGTTGTCGTACACGCTCATGTGCGGATAGAGCGCGTAGCTCTGGAACACCATCGCGATGTCCCGGTCCTTGGGCGCAATGTCGTTGACCAGGTCGTCGCCGATGTAGATGTTGCCGTCGCTTAATTCCTCAAGGCCGGCAATCAGGCGGAGGGTGGTGGACTTGCCGCAGCCGGACGGTCCGACCAGCACGAGGAATTCGCGGTCCTCGACTTCGATCGATACGTCCTGCACGGCGGTGACCTCGCCGAAGCGCTTGGTCACTCGGTCAAGGGTAACGCTTGCCATGAACTCACTCCTTCGTCTCTCTCATTGAGCCGCGGCGCGCGTCAGGCCGCTGGCTCTTCGATCGTCGGCAACGGACCGACGATCCGGCGGGAACAGAACTGTTCGGCGAAAGCCGTTTCTCACCGAAGAGCGGACGCGGCCTCCCGGCCGGCCCGGATTGCTCAAGTGTCCTCGATAGGCGTGACTCCTACATACGCCGCAACCGTGGAGCGGACGGTAGCAATGGGGCGCGAATTCGGTCAACCCGCGCCGGCACCAGAGGCTGGCACGCAATGCCGAGGCTCTGCGAGGGGGAATTCCCTACCCCGTCGCTTCAGAGCCGTGAGAAGCGCGTGTAGGCCGCCGGTCGAGCCGGGCCGTACGTACCACCTCAGAACCGAACGCGGCGGCGCCGAGGACGATGAGGCTGCTGAAGTAGAGCCACACGAGCAGGACGACCAGCGTCGCCAGTGGTCCATAAATCACATTGAAGTTCCCAAAGGTGGCGACGTACCACACGAACACGTTCTTTCCGATTTCGAACAGCACCGCCGCCAGGGCGCCGGCCAACAACGCCTCACGGCGTGGAAGCGGCTGTGCTGGGAGGACGCCAAAGAGCAGCGCGAAGATCCCAGTCGTAACAAACACTGGAACGAGTACGGTCAGCATCCGGAGAAGCGCACCCAGCGTGACCAGCGGGCTGGATGGTCCGAGTAGTTCTGTCTGCTGAAGCAGGGTCAACCCCGCCGTCAGCGCCACTGATATGGCCAGCATCAATCCGGTTGTTGCGCCAACGCCCAGATCGACAAGCCGACTCTGGAGATACCTTCGCTGTTGTCGAGCGCCGACGGCCACGTTGAGTCCGCGGCGGAGCGTCGCGAACAGGGTGGAGCCCGTCCAGAGCAGGCCGAGCAACGACACGAAGCCAACCTGACCGCGAAGGTCGGCGACAGACTGGATCGTGCTGTCCAACAGCGATTCTGACTGCGGCGCGATGCCACCGACGCCTTCCAGCGTCCATTCGGCCAGCCTGTCGGCGTCCACGAAGAACGAGACGCCGACGGTCGCGACGGCCAGCAGAGGAAACAACGAGATCACGAATTGAAAGCTGATCGCGGCGGCATAGGTCGGGAGGTTGTTCTGGCCAACCCGCTTCGCTGTGCGTGCGGAGGCACGCAGCCATCGATACTGTTCCGCCCAGGCGTGGCCGCGTTGGGCAAGGACTGCCGGATTCAACACTCGCATGCGTGCGGAACAAACTTCCGGACGCACCCGCCAGCGGAGCATTCGGCGAATTCGCACGCGCGTCGATGCGCCTCCAGTCAGCTCATCGAGCTAGAGGTCAGGCCACCTTCGCCACGATGACCGAGTGTACGCCGGGGCCAATCGGCCAGGTACCGACGTAAGTGTCGTTGCCGACCCTCCAGTGGGTCCCTTCAGTGATGCGGCCATCGATAAACACGATGATATTGTCCCAATCGCTTGGGACACGTAGCGCCACGTGGCCGGCGGTCCCCGTGTCGGCCCGCAAGTCTAAGAACATGAAGGACGGATAAGCCGACTGTACGACTTCAATGTGACCACCCTCCGGCCGTACGGCCCGGAGCCCGCCGCTATAGCCGCCAAGCCGGCTTGTGACGTGGAAATTGGTAGTCGTGACATCGAGGCCGAATAGTCCGCGTATCGCTGCCTGGGCCATCGTGGCGGCGGCTCCGGCAAACTGAGTCGATCCCTGTCCCGACTGGCTGGGGATGTGAAACCACTCGTGAACGCCATCGACGTTCTCCCAGGCCTGCGCAACCGCGTCGAGGTGACTGAGCGCGCGGTCAGCGTGACCATGCTCAAATTCGCTCACGATCTGCAGACCGCCCCACCAGTCCCAAACCGCGCCATTCTGATACTCCCCGCTGGCCATGCGGCGGCTCTGGAAGAAGTCGTCGGGATACGGCGGCGATAGTGTCAATCCAGCACGGTTAGTACCGGCAGCGGCTTCGGCGCGTGCCGTCGCCTCGAAGATCGGACCGACTTGCTCCGGTGAGGCGATTCCAGCATGGATGGATAGCACGTTACTCATCGGTATGACCGCATCCTCGTCAAATGGATCGGTCCAATCGGTGGCGTGGGCATGCACCCGATAGTGGCCGAGGTTCGCCTGCCAGAGGAGTGCGTGGGTCTCCGTCTGAACTTGCGCCGCACGAACGCGCCGAGTCTCGGCGTCCGCCGTTCGTCCTACGGCGTCGAGCATGGTTGCGTAGTCGTGAAGGGCGCGAAAGTGCCACGCCTGGTCGAACGGAGAAATAGTGAGTTCGTCGCCAGGCGACAGATCGGTCGGCTCGGAACCCGCGCTGCGCTTGACGTCACCCCAATCCGTGGTGTGCCCTCGATAAAGAAGGCTCCCGTCTCCCCATCGTCGATTCGCCCAGAGATAGCCGAGTGCATCGCCCAAGCGATCGATTACGGCACGACCATCGATCTGTCGCTGCAGCCAGTCCGGCCCGCCAAACGACCGGTAGTAGGCGTAGGCGGCATGCACCGCGCTCGTCTCCTCGTCGCTCACGACCGTGGCCTTGTCCACCGAGCCCTGCGCGTTGAGGGTGGCGGCGACGGCGCCATTAGGAGGTCCAAATAGATCCTGTGAGGCCAGGAAGCCTTCCACGGGCGTCTGCATGAAGTCGCGTGGAAGGAAGAACGGCAGGACGGGCTGTATGGTCGCCATGTCGCGTACGAAGATTGGGGAGTACAGGGCGCCGGCCGAATTGCCCTTGATGGTGCGTCCGTGCCACGGCAGCTCGCGCGAGGTGGCAGAGAGCGTGTCGTGGATGCGGGCTGCCATCCCAGCGATGTTCGGAACCTCATTGACCCACCATGTCGTTCTGGTGGTATCGACTTCTCCATTTGCGCCATCGTTGCCTGTCGTCGGTGCCGCCAGGGCTGACCCGGCAGTGGCCGCCAGCCAGGTGCCGCTAGCGCCGACCAAACCCAGGAAGCGGCGCCGACCGATGCCGGACAGCGGCCGTGCCCAGCTAGGACGACGAGGGACGGGCGGAGGCTGAAGTGGCATGGGCGTGGCTCGAGTTTCGGGTGTGGGCCGGTTGAGTTTCGCCTACCCGCGCATCACGCGGAGGGCATCCCGGCGTTGGTCAGTTGAAAATCATACGCGTCAACTCGATGCTAGGCTTCAATCCGTGGCCCGACCGCTGACTCGGCACGTCCTTAGCGCCTCGGCAATTGCGGCGTTCTTGTGCTGCATGATGGTCGGTGTGGCGCAGGCCACTGAACCCCAGCCTACGGCTCCGGCCACATGTGCGCCCGATTTCGCCGTACCCAACGGCTGGTTCTTTACTCAGACGGGGGGAGATGGCGTCGGGTTTGCCGTCTGGGACGACGCCGAGGCCCGCTTCTGGACCGCATTCCAGGATTTGGGAGGGATCCCGGTTGTCGGATACCCAATCTCGCAACGATTTCAACAACACGGCTTCACGGTTCAAGCATTCCAGAAGATGGTGCTGCAGTGGGATTCCAGCGCGAATCGGGCCAACGCAGCCAACACGCTGGACAACCTTCATCACGCCGGACTCGATCCGTGGCTGCAGTCGTTCCGGCAAGTTCCCCCGCACCAGGCGCTGGCTGCCGACGCCGGCCAGCCGTTCGAGGTTATTGCCGCGAACCATCTCGCCCTGCTTGATGCCAACCCGGACATTCGTGCGGAGTTCTTGGCCGCGCCGAACTGGTTGATTCGCTTTGGTCTGCCCATCGCGTATCAGGATTTTGGCGCTGTCCGAGTCGTGCGCGCCCAACGGGTTGTCCTACAGCAGTGGGCCACGGATACACCCTGGGCACGGGCAGGTGAAGTGATTTTTGCCAACAGCGGCGACATGGCGCGCGAGGCGGGCCTGTTTCCTGAATCGGCTGTCACGCCCGGACCGCCCGCTGCCGCGCTACCAACCGATCTGGAGCTCACACTGGACCAGCGGCCGACGGTGCAGGGCGCCACGGTTCTGGCTGAACTCGCCAACGGACGTCCCGACGTTCGTCTGACCCTGGATGGCCGCGCCCTGCCATTGGCCTGCGCAGACGGCGCTTGGCATGCCCTGGTCGGTCTGGCTGCCGATGCGGAGCCCGGCCCGCGCCGGCTCAAGGTAGACGTTGGAGGACTGACGCAAGTGCACGAGTTCCAGGTCGCCGCCGGGACGTTTGCATTCGCCGAACTCACGGTCGAGCAGGATCTAGCGCACTTGCTGGACCCGCAGTTGGCTGCGGAAGAGCGCGCCTTCGTACAGACGCTGATAGACCCGGTCAGCGGACCGCCGCTTTGGACGGGAGTCTTTGGTGTTCCGGCCAGCGGGTCGCCCACGTCGCCCTACGGGCAGCGGCGAGTGTTTCATCCTGGCGCCATTCCCTACGTGCATGAGGGCGACGATCTGGCGGCGCCGCTGGGTGCGCTCGTCGTGGCGCCTGCCGCCGGCCGCATAGCCTGGGCCGGCCCGCTGGCCATCCGCGGCAACAGCGTGGTGCTGGATCATGGATTTGGCGTGTACTCGGCCGTGGTCCATCTGGACCGTATCGACGTCGTCGCCGGGGCTAAGGTCACCCTCGGCCAGGCGCTCGGCACCATTGGGTCCACCGGCCGCTCCACCGGACCGCATCTGCACTGGGAGGTGCATGTCGGCGGCGTCGCGGTCGATCCCGCCGTTTGGACCTGGCGCGATTTTGCCGATATCCGCAACGGAACTGGCTTCTTGTTGTTTGGCGACTCAGCGCAGCAGCCGCCAGGCGCCCCCATGTCTCCAGCGCCACCCGTGACGCCTGGTGCCAGCCCGTCGTCCGCGGGCGAGACCGGCCAGCCGCCGAACGATGTCCCGGCCGGCTAACCGGTTCGGTTCACCGAATCCGGCCGCGAACCGCTAAGCTGCAAGCTAGTCGCCGTTCCGCTACATCCCCGATGGCCCTACCCTGGCTGGTACGTTTACGCCGCCTGCTCCTGGGCGAGCCGTCGAACGAGTGCACAATCCGCACGGCACCCACGCGCGCGGTGGCGGAAATATGGATCAACCTGCTGGGCGACCACGGCATCCCCGCACGCGCCGTGCCGGCGCTGCCCGCCAGCTTCATGGGCGACGCTATCCAGCACCGCTTGATCGTGCGGACTGAAGACGTGGACGAAGCTGAACGCATTCTGCAGGCGCTGTGGGACGCTGCCCGCCCTTAGCCCGCCGTCCGTTGTACAGTGCCCCGTTGGGCTCAGGAACTCAGGGCCAGTTAAGGGGGATTCATGGCCGACCGCCGGTCCATCATCGTTGAACAGACGTACGTCATTGCCGCCGAGCCGGAGGCTGTGTTCGACGCGCTTACTGATCAAGAGGTGCTGTCGGAATGCCTCGCGCCGCTCCAGCGTCTGCGCTTTACGCCGGGCTCCGGCGGACGGATCGGGTTCCGCGACCCGGAGTTGGGACCTGCCATCGGACGTATCGGCGAACACGACCGTGGCGTGCGCCTGACCTGGCGCATGGTGCAGAACTGGCCTGGCGTGCTGTCGTTCGACTTCTTCCGCCAGGACGACGGCTGTCGGGTAGACGTGATTCAGTCGGGCTTTGGGGCCTTGCGCGGCGTGCGGCAAGACATCGACCAGGTGTTCGCGGCCCGCTGGGAGGCCTGGATGAATGCGATCAAGGACCGGCTGGAAGCCTGACCTGCCAGCCCGGTCGCTGGCCGGCATCGTAAGCCCGCGGCCGACAAGGAAGTGATCGACCGGATCACCCAGGCCTGCGGACCTGGATCGGGTTCCCAGCGTCGTGGTACGAGAGCGCGTCCGCGTCCTTCAGGCGGCTAGACTCGCAGACACCAGCGCCCGTAGCTCAGCGGAATAGAGCACTGGTCTTCGGAACCAGGGGTCGGGGGTTCGAATCCCTCCGGGCGTGCCATCTGGGCCAGCTGAATCTCCTGTGTCCTGAGCGGACGCTTCCAAGCCGCCGCGGGAAATCGCGCGCCAGTCGGCGCATTCGCCGACTACCGGAACTTGAGGCTTCGGCGCGAAGCCAACCGGATGTGAACTGCGACGGGTGCAGCCGAGATTCGAGACGCCCCGGGTGCCGGCAAGCGTTGGATGGGCTGAGTCGGTGGCCAGGCGCTTCTCAGGCGATGCGTTGCGCGCCTGCCGGGCTGGATTCGAGAACTTGCACGCGACGATGCAGCTTGTGATACTCGGTCTCGCTACTGGTGATACGTAGTATCAATATATGATGGCGACCGATTCGCTCGACGCCCGCGTGGACGAGATTCTCAAGAGTCTTGGCCGCCGGACCACCGCCCCTCGGCGACAGGTTGCACGCCTGCTGGCCAGCAAGCGGGGGGCGTTTAGCGCCGAGTCGATCAACGCGGAACTTCCAGAGGTAGGGCGTGCAACGGTCTACCGAACCATCAGGCTTCTCGCGGAGGCTGGGGTCTTATGTAAGGCACTGCTTCCCGACGGATCGCCCCGCTATTCCATCGACCATTCCTGGCATCACCACCACCTCATCTGCTCGTCGTGCGAAACGGTCGAAGAGTTTCGCAGTTCGGAACTGGAGCGGCTGCTCGGCGAACTGAGCGATGAAATCCCCGGCCAGGTGCTCGGCCACCAAGTCGATTTCTACCTGACCTGTCCAAACTGCCTGCAATAGGAACGGGCCGCTGAAGCCCACCCAAGCGCCACCCACGGAGGCTGATGAGATGAGATTTGGTTTCAGAAGAATGGCATCCATTGCCGCAATTGTCTTGGTCCTGGTTGCCAGTCTTGCCTGCGGGGAGGACGCGGACGATGACGATGGTCTGTCCGTCGTGGCCAGCATCTATCCGCTGGGCTACTTCACGGAACGAATTGGCGGCAATCTGGTAACGGTCCACACGCTGGTTCGACCGGGCGTGGAAGCGCATGGGTTCGAGCCAACGGCGTCGGACTTGCGGACGATCGGGGCGGCGGACCTGGTTGTAATGAACGGGCTGGAGCTTGAGCCCTGGCTGGAGCGCGCCCTTGATGCGCTGGAAGACAGCGACACGCGGGTTGTCCTGGAAGCGGCCGACGAATCCCAGGCGATAGCTGGGGGTATGCACGGCCACGAAGACGAAGGCCACGCGCACGAAGGCGAAGGCCACGAGGAGGAGGGCGAAGGCCACGCTCACGAACTTGATCCGCACATGTGGCTCGACCCTGTGCTGGCCGTCGTTCAGGTGGAGCGAATCCGCGACGCCCTGATCAACGCCGACGCCGACAACGCCGACGTCTTCCGCGAAAATGCAGCCGCGCTTATCAATGAACTCAACGAGCTGCACGCGGAGTTCTCGCAAGCCCTGGCAAATTGCCGGCACGATCACTTCGTCACGTCGCACGCGGCCTACGGCTACCTGGCGGCTCGCTACGCCGTGGAACAGATTCCCATCGCGGGGCTGTCACCAGAGGCGGAGCCTTCGCCACAGCAACTGGCGGAGATCACCGATCGGGTAATCGACCTGGGGCTCGGGTACGTGCTGGTGGAGCCCGTGTTGGCCGGCACTCTTGAGGAGACGATCCAGCGTGAGACCGGGATCGAACTAATCCCGATCCATGCCATCGAGAGCGTCACCCCGGCCGAATTGGAAGCGCACGACGACTACTTTGGCCTCATGCGCGACAATCTGGCCAGCCTCAAGCTGGCCTTGGAGTGTGCATGACCGAGGCCGCGTCACCCAGTGTGATCGAGTGGGAGCGCGTCAGCTTCGCGTACGGTGCCGTTACCGCGCTCCAGGACGTGTCGCTATGCATCCATTACGGGGAACTGGCGGCCGTCATGGGGCCCAACGGCAGCGGGAAGAGCACGCTCATCAAACTGGCGCTGGGCCTGCTAAAGCCCGACTCGGGTCGCGTGCGCTTGTTCGGTCGTGACGTAAACGACTTTGACCAGTGGGGTCGCGTGGGCTACATGCCGCAGGTCGTGAACGGCGCGTGGCAAGACTTTCCGGCGACCGTCTCCGAAGTCGTGTCGCTTGGAACGTATAGCGGCGTATCGCCGCTTGGAATTTTTCGACGCTCCGAGAGAGCCGACGTCCTGGCGGCCATTGAGACGGTTGGCATGACGGCGTACCGATCTCGGCGGCTCGCCGAGCTCTCCGTCGGACAGCAGCAGCGCGTGCTTCTGGCCCGCGCCCTCGTGCGGAATCCGGACCTGCTGGTGCTGGACGAACCGGCAGCCGGTATCGACGTTTCCGGCGAGGAGCAGCTGTACGCCGTCTTGCGCGACCTGAGCAAGGACCGTGGCATGGCCATCGTGATCGTGTCGCATGACATCGGCGCGATGTTGCGCGAGGCCACCACGGTGGCGTGCCTCAATTGCCGGCTGGTCTTGCATGGCCAGCCACACGACCTCACCGTCGACGAAATGTCCACCCTGTACGGGGCGCCGGTGGATGTGCTGATCCACGACACGGCGCATGAATTCCAGGGCGCGTTGCATCGGCACCGGTAACTATGCCCGCCATCCTCCAGTACGAGTTCATGCTTCGCGCCCTGGCCGGCGGGGTCTTGGTCGGTGTCCTGGCGCCGATCTTGGGTACGTTCGTGGTACTCCGGCGTCTCTCACTCATTGCCGATACGCTCGCGCACGTGGCCTTGATGGGGGTCGCTATTGGGCTGGCTTCCCGGTTTCTGCCCACCCTGGTTGCCCTGCTCGCCGCAACCACGGGCGCGATCATCGTCGACCAACTCCGCGCTCGTGGCCGGGTGCCTGGAGACGTGGCACTCGCCGTGGTGCTGTACGGCTCGTTGGCGGTTGCCGTGGTGGTTATTGGGCTCGCCGGAGGGTTTAACGTCGATCTTTTCTCCTTTCTCTTTGGCTCGATCCTCAGCGTTGCTCCCTTGGACTTGTGGTTGCTTGCCGCCTTGGCCGTTGTTGTGTTGCTATTCGTCGGCGTGTTTTTTGTCGACTTGGCGCAGATGGCTTTTGACGACCACCTGGCCAAGGTAAGTGGAGTCCGCACCGACCGGCTCAATCTGGCGTTGGCTGTGCTCACCGGCGCGACGATCACGCTGTCCATGCGTGTCGTGGGCGTCCTGTTGATTGGCGCCATGCTGGTCATTCCGGTCATGATTGGACTGCGCCTTGCCCGTGGCTTGAGGGCGGCCATGGCTACTGCTGTTCTGGCTGGCGTCCTTAGCGCCGTCAGCGGGCTGACCATTGCGTTCTATGGCGATATCTCGGCCGGCGGCGCCATCGTCTTGACGGCGATGGCCCTGTTGATCCTGGCCAATCTCTGGAGTCGCTTGCGCCACCGGCGTCGCACGGCTGACGTCTAGGATTGCTGCTCGGGCGACACGAGCGCACAGCGAGCGGGCGACCGTTCGCAGGTCAAAACCGATAATCGTTAGCTGGATCTGCCTGAAGCCGCCGGAGAGCCCATGGCCATGAGACTGCGGGCCGGCATTGTGGGCTTGTCCGGCATCGCCGCGCGCCTGCCTGAGCCGGCCGAAGGGCCCGGGATGGGTATCCGCCTGCCGGTGTCGCATGCCGCTGCCTACCACTGGATTCACGAGACGGACCTCGTGGCGGGGTGTGACCTTCGCCCGGATCGACGGGCTGAATTCACCCGGCAATGGTCCGAACAGGCGCCCGGGCTACGCGTGTACCTCGACCATCGCGAGATGCTCGCCGCCGAGTCCCTGGACATCATCAGCGTGGTGACCAGCGACGACGCGCACGCCCAGATCGTGATCGACGCCGTTGACGCCGGCGTCCGTGGAATCCTCTGCGAGAAACCGATCGCGACCACGCTGGCCGACGCCGACCGCATGATTGCCGCAACCGAGCGCGCCGGCATCCCGATGCTCGTCAACCACACCCGTCGTTGGATGTCCCCGTGGCTACAGGTTTCCGAGTTGATCCGCCAGGGGACGATCGGCGAGGTGCAACGAATCGTGACCAGCCAGGGCGGCCCTCGGGCCATGCTCTTTCGCACGGGCACCCACATCTGCGACAGCATTCTGTGGTTCGCCAATGCGCGGCCGATCGCGGTGCACGCGCTTCCCGAGCCCGGTCTGGAGATGTACGGTCCTCGGTATGCGGGCGATGGAGGTCACAACCCCCGAACCGATCCGGCGCTCAGCGTGTTGATCGAATTCGAGAACGGCGCCCGCGCATTCTGGAACCTGTGCAAGACGATGCCGCAGGTTTTTGACATCGACATTTACGGGGAGAAGGGCTGCATCCGAGGGCGAACTTTTCCGGGAGACGAGATTTCCATCACTCTCGACCTTGGGAATCGCGGCCTTATGACGGAACCGCTGCCTCGAATCCAGCACACCCACGGATGGTTTGCCGGCTGCGTTTCGGAACTCGTGAACTTGGTGCGCAGCGGTGGCGAGCCGTCCTCTGGCGGTCGCGAGGCACGCAAGTCGCTGGAGGTCATGCTGGGTGCCCTGCAGTCCCAGGCACGCGGGGGCGAGCGCGTTGCGCTGCCGATGAAGGATGCGTAGCGCGGTCGTCGAATCCCCCGACCCCTGCCAAGCTAGGACCCCTTTCGTCGATCCGTGCCCATTGCCGCCCGACGCCAACTGCCGGATGGCTGTATAGGCTGCGGACGGCGCCGCGTCCTTGGTGGCAGAAGGACTCATTAGGCCATTCCCGTCAACGTGTTTTCTGTGAATTAGGTGTTATCAAAAAAACTGTTGGCAAGGCGAAATCGGTGCGGCACACTTCGGGGCTCCGTGCCCGAGGTCCAGGGAGGACGCGGCCGCAGAGGCTCTGCTAAGTCGCGACTCGGGCTGTTCGAATGGAGACAGCGGCTCCTAGCGCGCCGCGCCTTTGACTCTCAACTACCGGCGGCGGGGTCTGCTTGGCCTTGCCACCGCGGCCCTGATCTTTGCCTGCTCCTTCCACGTCACGGCGGCAGCTGGTCCGCCCGATCTACCCGTGCCGACATCGGACGGAGCATCGCTTGACGGTCCGGGTGTGGGTCTCTGGAAGTGGGTGCGGGCATCCGGATACGGTCCGCCCACGGAATGGGATTGCGGGCACGTCGTCAACGGTCATTGTGTCGGCTACTACGGGTTCCGCACGGCCTGGGGCTGGCGCTGTGACCCCGAGGCCAATCATGCCTGGGCCGTGCTGGACCCCAAGCGCTCCTATGGCGTAGCCCACCAGTGGCTGCCGCTGGGGAGCTGGGTTGAGATTCGGCTGATGGAAGCCGATCCGCGGACCGGCAAGTCAACGGCAGCCAAACGTACAGTTCTTGCGCCGGTTACCGACCGCGGGCCCTATGCGCCCTGGGGCGATGAAGGTGGGTTTGATCTCCAGGCACCGTTGGTACAGGCCATGAATTGGTCGGTTGAGCTGGGCTGGTACAAAGTTCGCGTGCTGGACATTCCGCGTTACTGCCCGGCGCAGGGTGCCAATGTCCCCGACTGGCAGCTGCTGATCAGCCAGATGGACCCCGACGACCCGCGGACTGCGGCGCTATTTACTGCCGCGACGGAATGGCTCGGCGCGTCACTCCTGCCGCAGGGCTAGCCGCCCGGTGCCATTTTGGGCACCACGGTCTCGGGCGTCAGGCTATCGCGTCAAAGAAGGTGTATTTCTGCGCAAAGTTGTCCATGGCCACCACCTCGTCACCGCGCAGGCGGACGCGAACGTCACGTGTGCGATGGCGCAACAGCAGTTGGGTGGCGGGTAGCTTGAGAGAAAACCTGAGCGGCGCGCCGACGGGCGGATTAGCCAGCAACAGATAGCCCCCGGTCCGCATCGGTTGCCCCACGACGCCGGTCAACTGCGGCGGGTCATTCGCCCAGCCTGGGACTCGTACGAATAGCGGTCCCGGTTGCTTAAGGGTGACAACAAGGCCATTGCCCGTGTATGGGGATTCGACCTTGAGTGCGTCAGTTTCGTGGTCGAACAGCAGGTTGACCCAATGCCCAGCGGCATCGAAGCGGGTCGTCTCACGATAGGCCTCGCATAGCGAGGCGACCGCGCCGCCGACGATGTCCATGTTGAACGCGACTCGCGGCAGCCCGACCGGGTGATGGCCGTAGGGCGCCGGAAACCCAAACGCGCCCCAATGTCGGTTTGCGACGTCGCGACGGCCATCCTGGCCGGCTGGATTGGCAGGCTCGACGATCCACGACACGTCGCGGAGTTGGCTGGGCAGCAGGTGGCCCCGCAGGATGCGCTCCGCGTCGTCGTAGGCCTCCGCGTAGCCCCAGCGACCCAGGATCAGGGCGGTCTCCAGGATGTCGCCGGTGTTGTTGGCCTCGCCCCGGTCGGGCGGAGCGTCCGGCGCACTGCTCTCGATCACCCAGCCCAGCTGGTCCCGGATCTCCCAGAGGCCGCGTGCGTAGAACGCTCGGACACGATCCATCAGCGGTGCGTCGTTGAGCAGATCGGCCAACTGGGCGAGCGACGACATGACGCAGGTCGTGGAGTGCGTGTGGTCGCCGAAGCGATCAGTGTCGTAGCTGCCGTCCGCGAGGAAGTACTCCTCGACGGCCTTCTCCTTCAGCAGGATGGCCAGCTCGAGCGCCGGTCCGTATCCCGTCGCCCGGTAGTACTTGACCAGCGGGCCGATGGCGCGACCGAGGCCCGTGATGAACGTGCCCTGGTGGTGGAAATTGACGTTGTAACCCTCGGCAATCTGTTTCTCGGCCCAGCCGCGATTGGGATCCCAGTGCCGGTTGATGGTGTTGATGCTGGCTTCGGCCACGTCGCACGCCCGTTGCGAGTCTCGGAATCGAGCCAGCGCATACAGCGCGTGGAACCCTTCGCGCACGTTGTGGGGGCGGAAGTTCTGCAGCGGGCCATCGATCCGGTCGCGGTTCAGCGGCAGGGGAAGCGGACCGCCGTACGAGAAGAACGCGGCGCGGGCGTGCTTCTCGACCGCCTCCTCATCGATGGGGAATCCCAGGGATTCCGCCGTCAGCAGCGCGTTGAGGTGCCTCCCGGGCACGTGTGATTCGTCATGCACCGAGCTGAAGGCCAGGTGCGGGTCCGGCCAGACCTGCGAGCCGAAGAACGGAACGTCGTTATCGTCCGCGTTGAACACGCTGGCCATCGTTCGGCAGCCGGCCCGAATAGCGCTGCCAATGTCGGTCGTATTGACGTCCCGCAGCTTCATGGCTTGCCGGTCAGCTTGCTGGAGGGCGCGCGAGTATAGGCGCGCCAAACTGCCCGGCGTCGCCTGCCACGGCATTGACGTATCGTTCGATTACGCCGGCAAGCCGTAGGCGCGTTCTCGGTGTAAGGAAGTACAAATGCCCACCCAGTCCACCCTCTGGCGCAGCGGCCAGGACGGTTATCACACCTACCGAATCCCCGCGCTCGCGGTCACCACAGCCGGCACCGCGCTGGCCTTCTGCGAGGGCCGCCGAAACAGCCGGCACGACCACGGCGAAATCGACCTCCTGGTGCGACGCAGTACGGATAACGGCGACTCGTGGTCGGAGCCGCGCGTGGTCGTGGCTGGCAGCGGACAAACGGCCGGCAATCCCGCCCCCGTCGTTGATCGAATGACCGGTCGCATCTGGCTGCCGTTCGTTCGCAACGATCCCTTGGGCACAGTCGAGCGAGTCGTGCGTCGAGAGTCCTGGCGGCACCCCTACATGACCTTCAGCGATGACGACGGACGCACCTGGGCCGAGCCGATTGATGTGAAGGACCAGGTCATGGAACCCGCCTGGACCTGGTACGCCTTTGGCCCCGGTCACTCGATTCAACTGGCCTCGGGCCGTCTTCTGATCCCCTGCAACCACATGCCGCGCTCGGGGCACTCGCGCGACGACGTGCCGTTCCGGTCCGTCGTGGTCTACAGCGACGATGCCGGAGCGTCCTGGCACATCGGGGCCGCGGCCGCGGACGGTACCGACGAGTCCATAGCCGTGGAACTGGATGACGGCTCGCTCTACCTCAACAGCCGCAACGAGCTGGACACCAAGCGCCGCGTCGCCACCCGCAGCACCGACGGCGGCGAAACCTTCGGCCCCAGCGAGATTGACCAGGGCCTGATTGAACCGCGCTGCCAGGGCAGCGCCCTGCGCCTGGACGACGCCCCCGGCGGCGCTACCTGGGTGGTCTTTTCCAACCCGGCCAGCACCGTGCGCGAGCGCCTCACCGTGCGCTACAGCGCCGACGGGGCCAGGACGTGGAGCGCAGGCCGCCTGCTTCACGCCGGTCCCGCGGCCTACTCCGACCTCTGCCAGCTACCCGACGGCCGCCTCGGCTGCCTGTACGAATCCGGCGACGATGTACCCTACGAACGCCTCACCTGGGCGCGCTTCGACCCGGCCTGGCTTACCGAGCCGGACGACTGAATCTCTGGATCGGCAGTCGGGTCTTCGCATCGGCGTCCGGCTTCAGCGCCGCTAGTCGGCGCCATCCAAGCGGCGCTCAGAGCTTGAGCTCCGCCTTCAACTCGTCCCACGAGACCCGTCCCGGCTCGCGCAGCGCCGCCAGGGCATCGGCAAGGTCTATCTCGTCCTCAAGCCGTTCCAAGGCCTCGTGATCGTCGATCGGCACGATGGCGGCCGCCGGCTTGCCATGCCGCGTGAGCACGATGCGCTCATGCCCATACTGAACGCGGCCCACCAACTGGCCCAACACATCCCGGGCCTCCGTAATGGTCATGCCGCTGTCGAGTGCCATCCGAACCTCCTGGGCCACGAGCGCCTCTCTGGGCGATCGTGGCATATCCTCGCCACAGTAGCCGCCGGACGTTGCCGCGCCCCTTGAGAGGGCACGGAACCATCCAGACCAGGAACATTGTGGCTTATATGTCCAACGTATGTCTAGTGGAGTTTGTACATTTCCGATATTGAGTACCGAATTGAGTTCACCCCGCAGGGCGCGCGGGACCTGCGGAAGCTGACCCGCCGGGATCAGCGGCGCGTCGCCAGTCGCATCGACGCGCTGGCGCTCAACCCGTTGCCGTCGGGCGTCCAGAAGCTCAAGGGTGGGCATGACATCTGGCGCCTACGCGTAGGCGACTACCGAGTGCTCTACACCATCGCCCAACAGATCGTGACGGTCACGGTGGTTCGCGTACGCCACCGACGCGAGGTGTATCGCCGTTAGAGCTGTCTCGATCAGGTGGACTGCGGCCGTACCCGCACCAACTGCTTCCCCGTGTTCGCCCCGCTGAACAGGCCGACAAAGGCTGCCGCGGCGTTTTCCAGGCCGTCCACGATGCTCTCGCGGTAGACGATCCGGCCGCTGGTCACCCACTCGGTCAGGGCGGCCATCGCCTCCTCGTCCTGGTCGGCGAAGTCGTTGACCAGGAAGCCTTGCATGCGCGCCCGGCGGCGGTGGAGGGTGCGCGAGTGCGGCGGAACCAGGGGCGGCTCGGCGGTGTGGTACTGGGCGATCGCGCCGCACAGGGCGATGCGGGCGTGCAGGTTGATCTGCCGCAGCATGGCCTCCAGGATCTCGCCGCCGACGTTCTCGAAGATCACGTCAATGCCGTCGGGACAGGCCGCGGCCAAGTCGTCGTCCAGCGAGTCCGTGCGGTAGTTGACCGCCGCGTCAAACCCCAGGTCGTCAACGATGTGCCGGCACTTGGCCTCAGTGCCGCAAATGCCGACCACGCGGCAACCCTGGATCTTGGCCATCTGCCCGACGGCGCTGCCCACGGCGCCGGCCGCCCCCGTAACCACCACGGTCTCGCCGGCTTGAGGCTGACCGACCTTCAGCAAGCCGTAGTAAGCCGTCAGGCCGGGCATGCCCAGGACGCCCAATGCGGTCGACAGCGGTGCCGCGTGACGGTCGATGCGTTCCAGTTCGCCCGTCGCGGCGACCGCGTACTGCTGCCATCCGAAGTAGCCGCGCACGGTCTCGCCCACCGGCATGCCCGGATCGCTCGAGGCCACGACCTCGCCCACGCCTTCGCCGATCATCACCTGGCCGATCGCGACGGGATCCCCGCGGTGCGGCTGCTCCCACAGGCGCCCGCGCATGTACGGGTCCACCGAGACGTACTCCGTCCGCACCACCGCCTCGCCCACTCCGGCTTCCGGGATCGGCGACTCTTCCAGCGCAAAGTCCTCAACCACCGGCACGCCAACCGGCCGCCGCGCCAGCACCACCTGCAGATTGGTTGTGGCTGTCATCCGTCGTCCTCCGTGGGTGGGGCAGTCACTGGCCGCCGGCCGAGCGTCGGCGCCATCCGCGCCCGGTGAATCATGTACTCAGCCAATGGGAAAGCCGATGTCTGAGATTCTCCGTTCCTTGGGTTTGGCCCCGCCCCCGCGCCCCGCAAATGGCTCGCGTTCCGTGCCCACAAAGCGGTTGTTGGCGTCCTTCTTGCGTGGGTCCGGCAGCGCATCCAGCCGGGCGCGCAGGTCGGCCAGGCGGTCGGCGTAGTCTGGGTGATCGATCAGGTTGACCGTCTCGTCGGGATCGCGCGCCAGGTCAAAGAGTTGCTCCGGACAATCCGGACCCAGTCCGAGCGTGCCTTCGTGGCCGTCGAAACGGAAGAGCTTCATGTCGCCGTGCTTCACCATTACCGACGGTCCGTTGTGCACGGCCCAGAGTTCGCTGTAGACGTCGTCCGGCCAGTCCTCGTCCTGGCCCTCCAGCAGCGGTGCGACCGAGCGGCCGTCCAACCCCTCGGGAATCGGGACGTTGGCGATGTCGCAGATTGTGGGAAACAAGTCGACCAGCGAGACGTTTCGCTGAACGGTGGCGCCGCCTTGCGGGTAGCGCTGCGGCCAGCGGACGGCAAACGGCACCCGCGCCGAGGCCTCGAAATACTGCTGCTTCTCCCACAGGCCCTTCTGCCCCAGCATTTCGCCGTGGTCGGACAGGAACACGATGGCGAAGTCGTCCAGCACGTCCAATTCGCGCAGCTTGTCGATCACCCGGGCGAACTGCGCGTCCATCCACTCGATCATTCCGTAGTACGCCGCCGTGGCCCGGTGGGCTTCGCGATAAGTCACGTCCTTCCCCACCTCGACCTTGAAGAAATCCGGGCACTCAAAGTGCTCCGGCACGTCCTCCTCGAACGGCTTGACCCGGCGCAGGTAGTACGCGAACAGGTCGTCCGGGCACTGGTAGGGATAGTGCGGCGACCACAGGCTGACCGCCATCAGCAGCGGGGCGGGGTTGGTGCGGTCGTACGGCTCATTCACGAAATGCTCGTCCAGGAACATCAGGGCGCCGTCGACCGAGTAACGGTCATGCTGCATCCAGTGCCCGCGTCCGGCGCGCGCATACCGGATTTCCTGCTTCACCTTGTCCGGCCAGGAGCCCGTACCGGGATCGTGCTCGATCAGGGCCTGGTGCTCGGGGTCGTCGGCCGGCTCGTAGCCGTTGCGTCCCACGATGTCGCGCCCGATGCGCTGGTGCCAGCCGTGCATCTGGTCCGGCCCCACGAAGTGCATCTTGCCGGCCGCGCAGGTGGTGTAGCCGTAGCGTGAGAGGTGCCCGGGAATGGTCAGGACCTCGCTCGGCATGGAATCCCCGAAGTTCGCGCATCCGCAATTCCTCGGGTAGAGGCCCGAGAGGAAGCTCTGGCGCGCTGGCACGCAGATGGGCGACGGCGTGTAGGCGTTGCGAAAGTAGAAGCCTCCGTCGATCATCCAGTCCAGCGTCGGCGTGCGGATGTGCGGATCGCCCTCGATCGGCATGACGTCGGGGCGGTGCTCGTCGTTGATCAGCATCAGGATGTGGGGCTTGCGTTCCGGCATGGCGTTCACCTAACGACGCGAGCGCGTGAGCCTACGCCATTCAAGCCACGCCGTCCCAAGCTGCGCGTCGCCTGCGCTGCTGGCGGGGTGCCCTTCGGTCGGTCACACTGCCCGCGTCCGCTGACATTGGACCGACAAATGCCTTCAATGCGACCGAACCGAGTGAAGCACAAGCTCGCTGCCGGAGAACTGGCCACCGGCATCATGGGCACCGGAATGACGGCGGACCTGATCGAGTGGCTGGGGCCGCTCGGGTTCGACTCCGTCTGGCTGGAAGGCGAACACGGGCCGCTGGACTACCGCGACATCCCCGACCAGTCGCGCGCGGCCGACCTCTGGGGCATGACTTCCATTGTGCGCGTCAACGAGAACCGCTACGGGCCCATCTACCGCGTGCTGGACCTGGGCGCCCAGGGCGTCTGCGTGCCGCACGTGGACACACGCGACCAGGCCCAGGCCGTGGCCGACGCCTCGAAATTCTTTCCCGTGGGCAAGCGCGGCATGACCACTTCCCGCCAGGGTTACGGCGCCTCCGACTTCTACGAGCGGGCCAACGACGAGTGCCTGGCCATCATCCTCATCGAGGACATCCTGGCCGTGAACAACCTTGACGAGATCCTGCAAGTCGAGGGCGTGGATATCTTCTACGTCGCGCCCGGCGACCTTGGTCAGAGCCTTGGTCACATGGACTCGACCCACCCCGAGGTGCAAAGCGTGATCGACCAGGCCCTGGCGACCATCGTGGCCTCGGGCCGCCACGCCGGAACCCTGGTCACGTCCGCCAACGTCGAACGCTACGTCGACATGGGCGTCGGCTTCGTGACCACTGGCCTTAACGCCTGGATAGCCGATGGCGCCAAGGACTTCCTGGAGAAAGCCAAGAGTGGATGAGCGACTAGTTGAGAGCAGGCCGGCGCAGTTCGAGAAAGTTGTCCATTTGGTGTCCTGCACAAAAGGCAAACTATGTGTACTGGCGCGTGCCACTGTTGGCCGAACTCCTTTCCACGGCCGAAGCCTGAGTGGAAGCGGGAATCGATCACTACAAGTCGAACGCGGAAAGGCATCGGGCCGCCCTAGTCCACCGGCGACACTCCTAATGGCCGCCGACCGATGAGTAGCGCCATGTCGGGTCTTGACCTGCCGGGCTGGGTCACGGTCTGGCCATTCGTGCAAGCCTTCCTCCTAACCGTCGTCGTGTGGGCGTCGATCGGCATTTACGGCTGCTACTACGTAATCCGCAGTCTCGCCCGGTACGACGGCACCAGCTACGAGGTGGAGTGTCAATTGGCCGCCCACCCAGACGGTCCGACCCCACGGGCGCTGCCGAAGTCCGCCCGCGACCTCCCATTCTTGGGGCTGCTCCTGTTTGGGTGGCTTGGCCCGCTGGCCGTGGTCGCGCTGCTCGTGTTGGCGGTGGTCGGAATGCGCTGGGTCAAGGTGCGGACCCTAGTCGTTGTGCACTTGCTCTACACGCGCGCCATTCGCTGGCACCCCAACGCCTAGGAATTCAGCCCGTGACGACGGCAGTCGACCCCGAGCGCCACTACGACATCGGGCTCGCGTGGCTTCTGCACTGGCTCGACGGTGGGTTGATCGAGAAGGATCAGACCAGGGTCCAGCGACGGTCCTGGTAGTGGGTCTCAGTACACTTGTCAAGGAATGCCAGACCGTAGGGTCGCGCCCGTGACACAACCCGACACCGAGAATATGCCGGTCCATGCGCTGACGACCGAACAGGTGTGCCGACTTACCGGACTGTCCGAGAGCCGCCTGCGGTATTGGAACAAGACTGGGTTTTTTCAGCCGGCGGTCGACCCGTCGGTGCATGGCCCGTATGGAGCGTTTTACTCGTTCCGCGACGTGGTGGGCCTACGGACGCTGGCGGTGCTCCGGGATAAGACATCCCTACAGTCGTTGCGAAAGATCGGGGCGTATCTCCAGGAGCACTTTGACGACCCGTGGGCCAGCCTGCGGTTCTACACGTCGGGTCGGGACGTGCTCGTCGACATGGGGAACGGACCAGTAGTGCTCGTGCCGGGCGGCGCCCAGCACGTCTTTGACATCGGTCTTGTGGAAGTAATCGGAGACATGCGGAGCGCGGTCGAGTCCATGCGACGCCGTCGACCCGAGCAGATCGGGACGTTTACCCAGCACCGGTATACCGCTCACAACCAGGTCGTCGTCGCTGGGACCCGGATCCCCATTGCGGCCGTGTGGGCCTATCACCAAGCGGGATACAGCCCGGAAGCCATCGTGGAGCAGTACCCACGGCTCAAGGTTGCCGACGTGGAGGCCGTGGTCGACCACTACTTGAACGACACCGCCGTACGCGCCGGTTAGGTCGGTCGATCCCGTGGAGCCACCGCGCATGCGGCTGCTCATCGACGAGTGTGTCGCGGACCCGGTAGCCGACGCCTTTGGCGACCGGGGGTACGAGATTCACTATGCACGCGACGAGTGTCCCGAAGCAACAGACCAGGGGGTCCAGCACCATGCCGACCAGATCGATGCCATCGTGGTCACGTGGAACATCAAGGACTTTCGGGGGCTCCTTCGGCCACGGCGCGGTAGGGTCGACAACCAGAGCCACCTAGGCCGACTTGACTTCAAGTGTAAGGAGGCGTTGGGCCCTGAGAGGGTCGTGGAGCTTGGCGACCTAATCGACGCTGCGTACGCCATTCACCGACGCGCCAGGACCGACCGATTTATCGTCCGCATTACGAGCAAGTACGTGTCGTTTTACCGCTGAGAACTGCCCACCGGCCCGCCCCCGGCCGCGCCGTTCGGACGACGCCCGTCCTCCCGTTATCTCAAAACGGGACAGTGCCGTTGATCCAGCAGCAAGAGTGACCGTACGCATAGCCGACACTATGCGCCTATACGAGCTTCTTGGCTGGCTTGCGAATCGGATCGGTGGTACTAGGTGCTTACGGGACCACCGCCCTAGGAGGGACTTGCCTCAGCGCGGCGTCTATTGCTCTTTTGAGGCAGGCGAGTTTCGGTCAGGCAGGGACAATGAGAGGCGGGTCGTTCGGATCGGTACGCAAGCGCTGAAGTCCGGTGCCCGGAGCTCGTTGTGGCGACGGCTTTCGCAGCACCGTCGAAGTACGCGCACCGGCGGCGGGCACTATCGAGGTTCGATCTTTCGGCTCCACGTCGCATCTGCCCTCGCCAATCAGCGTCGGACTCCGCTTCCAATCTCGTGGGGCGTCAGTTCGAGTGTGCGTGGGGCCGCGGAAATACTCGGTGTCGAGCGTGCCGCAATCAAGGATGCTGAAGCGGATCTTGAGAGGCGAGTCAGCCCCTATATCGGCCAGATGCCATTCCTGTGGCTGAACGTCGACGATGCGCCCGGACCAGAATCCGATCGTGATGTGATTGAAAGAAACTCGATCGCGCTGCTTAGTCGCTATTGCTCACCTGCCGCCGACTCCCCGTCGCCAGGTTGGCTGGGCCATAGCAGCGACAGAGAGCGCGTTCGTCGCTCCGGTCTATGGAATAGCAACCATGTCGATGGCGAGTATGACCCGTCGTTTCTCGATCTAATGGAAAAGTGGATCGATACTTCGTCCGAGTGAAACTCGACTGATCTCGGCTCGGGGTGCTCTCAAGTCTCCATCGCGGCGGCGGTGTCCGCGCTCAGGTCGCGCAGCTGCGTAGGTCGCACGTAGACCTCCTCGATCAGCGTGCGGCCGGGAATGCACGCGCAAAGGCGGACGATTTCGGCCAGGTCCTCGGACTGCATCATGGTGGCGCGCGCCTCGGCGTCGGGGACCAGCTTGCGGCGTTCCAGGATCGGCGTGTCGACTTCGCCCGGGAAGATCGTGCAGGCCCGCAGGCCGAGGCTGCGGAGTTCGTTGTTGACGCTCTTCATCACGCTCGCCACGGCCGCTTTCGCGGCGCCATAGGCCACGCCGGCCATGGGGCCGGCGGTGACGGCGGCGTATGACGAAATTGTGATGACGGTGCCGGTCCCGCGGGCCAGCATCCCTGGCAGCGCCGCCTGGGTGAGCACCAGCGGGGCCGTCACGTTGAGACGCTGCACCGCCTCGAAATCGTCGGTTTCGATCCTGCGCACAGTGCGCGACTTGCTGCCGCCGCCAGCATTGTTGACCAGGACGTCCAGGCGGCCGAATTCGGACTCCGTCCGGGCCACGACGTCGCGCGCGGCGTTGGGATCGGTGATGTCGGCCGAAAGAGCGAGCGCCGTGCCGCCGGCGCCTCGAATTGTGGCCGCCGTCTCATCGAGCAGCGCCTGCCGCCGCCCAACCAGCGTCACCGGCGCGCCTTCCCCGGCCAGCGCAATCGCGCTGGCGCGCCCGATCCCCGTTCCGGCGCCGGTAACCAACGCGACTTGACCTTCGAGCTGTTTCATTGCGGCGCCTGCCTTTCGCGGCTGCTGGATTCCCGGTATTGGCTCGCTCTGAGGAGCGGCGCTGCGTCCGCCGCATAGCGACGGCGATCACCGCGTCTTCGCGCACCTCAGATCAAGCCCATCATCCCATCCATGCCCCCCGGAAGACCTTCGCAGAACGCCCCCGCTCCCGAAGGCACCGCGGCTCTGTCCTCTCTCCCCTTCTTCTCTCAACGCTCACGCCTCTCAACTCTCCCCTCCCTCAACCCCTCTTGCCAATCCCCAATCTTCCGCCGACAATCTAGCCACCTAATCTAGCCAGGACTCACCCATGCACGACTGGCCCCTCCATGACGCCAAAAACCGCTTCAGCGCCGTCGTCAACGCCGCCCTCGCCGGACACCCCCAGCGCGTAACCCGTCGCGGCAAACCCGCCGTCGTCGTCCTCGCCGTGGACGAGTACGAGCGGCTCTGCCATCTCGAGCAAACCCACGCGCCCACCTTCGCTGAACTGCTGCTCGACATCCCCCAGGACGACCAGGAATTCGACCGGCTCAGCCTCCCCGCCCGTCCGCTGGACCTCTGATGTACCTGGTCGACACCGACGTGCTATCCGCCCTGCGCCGGCGGCGCCGTCACCCTCGGGCCGCCGCCTGGCTGGCCAACCAGCGCACCTCCGACCTTTACCTCAGCGCCGTCACCATCGGCGAGATAGAACGTGGCATCGCGCAACAGCAACGCCACGACGCCGCCTTCGCGCACGACCTGACCGTCTGGCTGGAGAAAGTCCTCACTTGGTACGGCGGGCGCGTGCTGCCCGTGGATGTGCCAACCGCCCGCCGCTGGGGCCAACTCTGCGGAGCCCTCGGCCACCAGAACCTCGATCTGCTCATCGCCGCCACTGCCCTCGAACACGGACTCACCGTCGTCACCCGCAACCTCAAACACTTCCACACCTCCGGGGTCCCTCTCCTCAACCCCTTCACCGACCAGACCTAGAAACCCCGTCGCTGCCCTAAGCCCTGGCCAGTACGGGTGTCTTGTGGGTACCCGATTCCATCGCCCCTGGTGGTCGTCCGTTTCTACGCCATCCACCCTCGAACGTTTGGCCGCTCTTGCTCCCTCTCCCGTGAGACCTTTGCACAACCCAGGGGGCGAGTGTGCGGAATCAGTCCCTTCGAGGCGCCGCCGTTCTTCCCCTCTCCAAGGGGAGAATCAGAACCTGTCCTGAGCTTGCCGAAGGTCCCGTCCTGAGCCCGCCGAAGGACCTGTCTGAGGCCCCCGAAGGGGAGTGACCGTGAGGGGCACGCGCGCCTCCCAAAACTGGACACATGTCGGCGAAAACAGGACACATTGCCCGCCAAACTGGACACATTCGGCCGAAAACAGGACACATTGGGCAAAAAACTGGACACATTGGCCCGGCCGAGTGACACATGCGCCGTGGCGCCGAACGCCCGTTTTCCGCCCACCGGGCTGTCACTCCGAGCGCAGCGCAGCGGAGCCGAGAGCCTGCCCTGAGCCAGTCGAAGAGCCCGCCCTGAGCGTGTCGAACGGGGAATCTCACCTTCCTTTCGTGCCCGTTCCCCAACCTCCCACTCCAACTCTCACTTCTCTCCCCTCGCCCCACTCCACTTCCTCACTGAACACATTGCCCCGATCCACTGAACACATCCCGGGCCGCGCTAAACCCCCGCCCTTCAACCCTCATCCCTGCCTCTATTGCCTGTCGTAATCATTTGGGGTACAATAGGGTGCTCTAACCGCATCCCTCGCCCGGATCTCCATGCTCGCCCGCCTCGTCCGACTGCTCACCGCTTCCGTCACCCGTCGTCCCCGCTTGTTCCTCCCGTTGGGCCGAGGCTGGTTGCAGACCGGCATCTTCCGGCCGAGACGCCGCCGCCCCATCCCCTCGCCACGTCCGCGCCCACAGCGTCCCTGGCGCCGTCCAGCCGTCCCCGCACGGACCCAACTTTCCTCGCCGACCCGCCAAAAAAATCCGCCCAAGCTGTCTCTCGCCAGCCCGCACCCCCACTGGGGGTGCGGGCGGGCGAGAGACAGCACCCCCATCACCCCCCACCCAACCCCACCCCCCGGTTAACACC
>JAJDZD010000072.1 GCA_022824865.1 Chloroflexota bacterium
CTTGTTGATCAGGTATTCCCAGGCCTCGCCGGCCTCGGGCAGGTCGTACATCGTCTTCGACAGCGTGTCGTCAAACGGCTTGGCCATGCCGTTGGAGTACATCTGCGGCATGTACTGGAACTCGTAGTCGTCGCGGGCCCAAGTGCCGTACGCCCCGGTGTCGGGGTTCGTCATCTTGGCGTCCCACTCCGTCCAGTCGTCCCAGGTCCAGGAATTCTCACTGTCCGGCAAGGTCACGCCGGCACCCTCAGCCAGGGAGATGTTGGCCACGAACCCGCTGATCGCAAACTGGAACGGCATCCCGAACTGGGGACCCGTCATCAGTTCCGGCTGCGGGAACGAGTGGTCGATGTTGTTGAACGTGTACGCGTCCGGGAGGAAGTAGTAGTCCTCGGGGACGAAGTCGTCACGCTTGGCCAGCTCGCCACTGATCTCCGTAAAGGCGCCTTCTTCGTGGAAGCGCAGGAAGTCCGACTGCGAGAGCAGCGCCACGTGCGGCGCCGTCCCGGCGGCGAACTGGATCGCCAGGCTGTCGATCAGGTTGGCGGCCGGTTCCAGCTTCACAAAGATGTCCGGGCGCTTCTCGGCGAAGCGAGCCAGACCCCACTGCATGGCCGCGCCACGCGGGCCAGCGGTGTGGTCCGTAACGAACCGGATCTCGACGTTCTCTGCCTGCGCCATCGCGGCGGGAGCCGCCGCAGCAGCCGGAGCCGCCGCCGGGGCCGCAGCCGGAGCTGCCGCAGCCGGAGCCGCCGTAGCAGCCGGAGCCGCGGCGGGAGCCGCTGCCGGCGCCGCCGCAGCGGCGGGCGCTTCGCTCTCACTCTCGCCGCACGCGGCCAACATGACCGCCGACGTTGCGCCAATCCCCATTCCGGCGACAAAGCGCCGACGGGTCAGGGCTGGAATATGCATACCCTTCTCCTCCACCCCCCGCCAGACACGGTCCCCTGGGGGTCTAGCCGACCTCAAATCGCCTTCGGGAACGACTGTGCAGATAGCACAGCCCAAAAGCAGCAAGGGGCCGGCGACATTCGCCCGCGTACGGTGCGATATCAGACGCCGCCGTGTCAAGTGATTCTCGGCCCGCTCTCGGAGTGCCGGCCCACGGCCGCCGACCTGATCAAAGGCGATTCGTTCGGACGCGCTCCTTGAAGCGCCGTCGTCACCTTCGTCAACCGCCTGGTTACCTGCCAGAACCTCCCGCAGGGTGATTGGCGCGGGCTAACGTCGCTAGGGGTAAACCGGTGAGGCCACGTACGGGGCGGGGCCATCGTACGTCGACAGGTGCCGTACGCCCCATTCCTGAGCTGCCTGCAGGGACTCGGCGGGCGACTGGTCGCCCACCCAGCCCTTCGCGGACACCACTCGATGCTGACCAATCCACTCACCAAAGGTGTTGAACGGGTAGAGGCTTGGGGGCCTAGTAAACCTCGCGCTGGTATCTGGACAAACCGTGCAGACTACACCTCCCAGCAGCAGGCAAGGTCCAGCGGCATTCGCTTAGGCACCGTGCAATATTCGTCCCCGAAATGTCAAGTGGCCCTTGTTTGCGCTCGCAGGACGAGCGCTCGGCCGCCTACTCAGTCAATGTCAATACGCTCCGACGTACTGCTTGACTTGCCGTCCTCGTCTTCATCAACGGCCTGGATGCCGGCGTCCAAGACCTCCCGCAGGCTGATCAGGGCCTCCCGCACGGCGCCGCGCATATGGCCGCCGGCCTTGCCCACGCCAACGCGCGGCCGATCAATCTCGATCGTGATGCGAATCGGACCTGCGTGGACGTGACCGCCCGCGCCGGTCCTCTCCTCGGTTGTCATTCTGGATCCTTAGGCTACGGCGAAGTAGGAATTTCCAGTATATCCCCGAGATCGTGAAGTCCGGCGACGACAGACGCTTCGGCCGGGTCGAGGTCCGGCTCCCACCCCAAAGCTCGCAGGAGGGCAAACTCTTGCGGCCGCCGCGACGTCACAGTTCGGCACGCGCCCGCGGTCCAAGCCGCCCCCGTAGTGGTCGGCCGCAATTCGTACAGAAGTTTGCCGGCGATTCGTTGAGCCGGCCGCACGCCGGGCACTCCACGTCGGCCGACACCTGGGTCCCGCAGTTGGAGCAGAAGTTCGCGTCGTCTGGGTTCGAGTGGCCACAGACCTGGCAGGCGAGGCGACGCCCCAAGGCGACCGCTCCGGCGGCCGAGGGCGTCCGCGCGTTGTCGCGGGTGGTCGCGAGCTGGTGGGCGTCAAGGCTCAGCGCGTCCGCCAGTGCCCGGATATCGTCATCGGGCACAAACGTAATCTTGCCGGTTTCGACATCGCTCAACCACGGACGGTCACGCCCGATGGCGGCGGCCACCTCGGCCTGCGTGAGGCTGTGCAGGCGCCGAGCGTTGAAGATCAGCCCGCCCAGCGCCCCACGGTCAATGTCGTTGAATGCGCGCTTTTGCAGCTTGCGCCGCGCCACTTGCGACCGATCAACGCCGTGCGAAGCCGGGAGCAACCGTAGCACGGCCCCCGGCCCGCCATCGACAATTTGGGAACAAACGTCCGCCGCCTGCTGATCCGAACCTGATCGACCGTCCCGGACACCCGGAATTGTCGCGACATTCTTATTGTGGATCTAGGCCGAATCACCGCGTGACGCCCGGCGACTAGGGAATCGTGATCTCGTCGCCCACCTGGAGTGCGTCCGGATTCACGATTCGGTTCGCTTCCACCAAGTCGTCCACCGTCACGTTGAAGCGCGCGGCAATGCCCGAAAGCGTATCGCCGGGTTGAACCACGTAAACCGTGGCGGTAGGGGTGGGCGTGGGCCGGGGAATCGGCGTAGCCGTTGGCGTGGGTTCCGGCGTGGGTGTTGCGATGACCTGGTCGAATGCCGTGTTCGGATCGTCGGGGGTCGGTGTGATCGCGGTGGTGGGCGTTGGTGTCGTGGCCACGCTCGGTGACTCGTCGTCACGGGGCCGTAACAGCACGACCCACAGCAAGAACACAATGAAGGCCACCACCAGGAGGCCCGCCAGGAGTTCGCCCCCGCGAGCGAATGTGCTTTCCGAGTCCCGCATAGCTCAGCCCATCACACTTATTCGGCGAGGAGGCGCGCCGCTTGGCTCTCGGCGGCTGTGGCATGGCGTCCCATGCCGAAATAGCGGAATCCAAGTTCCTGCATACGTGCTGGATCGTACAGATTGCGGCCGTCCACCAGCACGTCGCCGCGCATCGCCTCGCGCACTGCCGTCCAGTCCAGTTCGCGAAACTCGTTCCATTCGGTGGCCAGCACGATAGCGTCGGCTCCAGTCGCAGCCTCGACCGCCGAGGCTGCGAACGCCACCGAACGTCCGAGCACAGCGCGCGCCTTGGCGGTGGCGACCGGGTCGTACGCGCGAACCTGGGCACCCTCGCCCGCCAGCAGATGGGCGATTTCAATCGCCGGCGCGTCCCGCACGTCGTCGGTATTCGGCTTGAACGACAGACCCAGGATCGCAACCTCGCGCCCACGCAGGCCGCCGAGCGCCTCACGCAACTTGCGGACCGCCGACCGGCGAGCATCGCGGTTGATCTCGATCACCGCGCGCAGCAACTGCGGATGCGCGCCGTGCACCGAGCCCATGTGTTCCAGCGCGCGCACGTCCTTGGGGAAACAGCTGCCGCCCCATCCCAGCCCGGCGTTCAGATAGGCCGGGCCAACACGGGCATCCAGCCCCATCCCGTGCGCTACCACCTCCACGTCCGCGTCCAGCGCCTCGCAGATCGCGGCAATTTCGTTGATGAAGGAGATACGCGTGGCAAGGAAGGCGTTGGAGGCGTACTTGATCATCTCGGCCGTGCGCAGGTCGGTCACGATTACCGGACAGTCGAACGATCGGTACAACTCGGCCACACGCTCGGCCGCCTCGCCGTCAGACGAACCAATTACCACCCGGTCCGGGTGCAAAAAGTCCTGAACCGCCGTGCCTTCGCGCTGAAACTCGGGATTGGATACCACGGGAAACCGTGCGCCGTCCGCCCGATGCTCGTGAATGATGCGCGAGATCAGGTCGCTGGTCCCAATAGGCACGGTGCTCTTGGTGACGATCAGGGAACCCTCCGAGAGGACGGGCGCCAGGGCCACCGCGGCGCTGTCCACGGCCAACAGACTGGCCTCGCCGGCGGCTCCGGTTGGTGTATCCACTGCGATGAACACGAACTCGCGATCGGGAACCGCTGCGGAATAGTCCGTCGTAAACGTCAGGCGTCCGGCGGTGACGTTGCGCGAAACCAGCGACTCGAGTCCCGGCTCATAGATCGGCACCCGCCCCGCGTGCAGCCCGGCGATCTTCTCCTCGTCGATATCCAGACACGCTACGTCGTGCCCCAGGTCGGCAAAGCAAGCGCCGACCGAGAGCCCCACATATCCGGTCCCAACAATGCAGATCGCGCTCATGCGCTGATCATCGCACGCGGCGTCCAGCGCGCCGGACTTTCTCCCTCAATGGCCTACGGTCGGACAACCAAGCCGCCGCCATCTGGAATCGCGCACCCCTAGGGTCGTTCGCGCGCACAGTTCTGGCAATACCGCATCGCCGTCGGGTTCATGACGTCGCACGACTCGCACTGCCACGTCGCGGCAACGCGCCGTGCGGGACCAGATCCGAGTTGGTCGGATGGCAAAATTGGCTGCGCCATCTGGCGAACCAGCACGTCCTGCATCTCGTTGACGCGGTACATGATCCGGATGATGCGTGCCGCCGCAACAACCAAGGCTGTCGTTGAAACCACCTGCAGCACACCGGCGGCATACAGTTGGGTGACACCGTCAACGAAGCGATAGTAATCCCAACTCTCCGACATTACAGTCGGAGCGAATCCAAGCGTCACCCAGGCAATCTCAAGGGCAGTCCACCAGACCAGCACGGATCTCCAATCAGGTGGCAGCGTCCCGATGGTGGAGCGTGCGCCGCCGGAAGCCCACAGGCGACGGATGACGACCAACGGTCCCACGAGGCTGGCGGCCGCCGCCGCATAGAGCGTGAAGTGAAGTCCCCAAGCGTTCGGATAGGTTGCGCGGACCACAAAGTAGGACACGGCCAACGCAGGGAACAGAACGAACAGGGCGAGGAGCAGCAATTCTGACCGTGGTCGCAGGTCGGGCGCCGGAAGCACGCGCAGGTTTCCAATAGCCTGGAACAGCCAGATCAGGAATGGGAAGAACGCCAGAAATACGCCGAGTACCCCGAATCCGCCGACCACGACCAGTACTTCAAACCAGATGTACACGGACAGCCGGAGCGCCTCGTAGGCCTCAGCGCCCTGATCTGCCAGCGCGGCGCCCTGCGCGATGAAGAAAACGCCTGAAAGCAGCAGCGCCGACGCCAGGAGAGTCGTTGAGATAGCGATGGTCCAACTGGCAAACAACGCCGGCTGTCGGTTCCGCCAATAGCCGCGGATCACGGTTCCGGCAGCCTGGCTCGAAGTCGACATGATGTCCTCATGATGGCACTCGCGCATCCACTTCGAGGACTACTCGACGCGCTGCGGCCGATGTGCCCTCGACATCTGAACCGGGCCGTGTCCACTCGGCTCCGACTCAGCGCCAACGCACGAGACTGGTCACGGTCGGTGCGAGCCGGCGAGCGGCTCTTGCGCCCGCCGGTCAACGTGACTGAACGTCAGCGGTCGGGTTGACCATGGCTTGCGGCGGCGACCCGCGACCCGCGAGAGGCGGTTTCAGCTACTGCAGTTCGCGTGAGCAGTTCTGACAAAACCGCATCGCGGTCGGGTTCATGACGTCGCAGGACTCGCACGGCCATTGCGCCGAGGGTCCCCGCATGGGAGCGATCGCTTGGCGTTCCCGCCGGGGCCTGGACTGCGCCACGGTGTGTGCCATCGCATCCTGCATCGCGTTGATTCGGAACATGATGCGAACCATCATTGCGGCCGCTATTGCAAGTGCGATTCCGGTAACGATCTCGAGGAGCCCGCCGGCCAACAAACCGACAGCTGCTTCGTCGGTGCTGTCCCAGCTATTCTCAAGCACCGCGCTTGAGAGGCCAGTGGCAATCCAGGCAGCGAGGTATGCCACCCACCACACCGAGACGCCGCGCCACACCGGCCGAGTTGATCCAGCGGCAGCGGGCAGACCGCTGGCCACCCAAAGACGGCGGATCAATACCAGGGGTATGGCCAGGCTGGCCGCCGCTGCCGCGAACAGGGTGAGCTGGGACGCCGTCGAGTACGGAAAGGCCTGGAGAACTACATAAAAGGCCACGACCAACACTGGAAATACCAGGAATAGCGGAACGGCGGCGCATCCCCACGGTCGGCGATCCTCAGGAATCCGCAGTGATTCAAGGACTGCCGTCGACCGAGCAAACCAAAACAGGAAAGCAATGCCGGCTAGGGCCATCATTCCAAGCCCCCGAACGCGCCGATCGCAGCCGGCACGTGGTCCCACGAGCGCATCCAGCGCCCCATCGGGCCGTAGGCGTCGATTCCTTGAATCGCCAATGTTGCGCCTAACACGGCCTGGCCCAGGCCCAGAACGACCGAAGTGAACCCGTACAGGATGGCGCTCAGGACAATGAGAACGCTGGTCGCCAACGCACGACGACGGTTGGCGCCCCCCGTGGGCATCAGCGACCGCTCAGCCCGGACGGCGCTCGGGTCACCAAATGCACCCTGGCTCTTGGGCGAGGCGCCCGGCACATGTGCTGGGCGGAGCCAGAAGCTTGCGATTCCATGCTTGCGACCGAGACTCCGCGGCTAACTCCCAAACCTCACCATTAACGATGGACGCGAAGCAGATGCAGCTACCGGCGTTCACGCGCGCAGTTATGGCAGAACCGCAGGGCAGTCGGGTTCAGGTATTCGCAGTGTGGACACTGCCACCGGACGGGAGTCTGCCGCGCGGGAGGGACGACGGGCGCTTGCGGAACGGGGAAGGCTTCCGATGCGTTCGCGGCCGCAATCGCTGGTTCCCGGATAGTCTCGCTGGAGTCCGGGGCAGGCGGCGTGGGAAGGGTGCGCGCCTCAAGTGCCTGCATGGTGTTGACGCGGGACATGATTCGTACGATGAGAACCGCGGCCGTTGCCAGCGAGACTCCGGCAACCAGCTCAAACACCCCGTTGGCCAGCGCCAACATAGTCCATTCGAGGGGAAGGGATACGGCGAGCCGCGACGAAATCCAGAAGACTGTGAAGGCAGCCCACCAGATCCTGACGCCCTCCCAGACAGGCCCGCGCGGGCCGTCGGGGCCGCCAAGGCCGCTCGCCGCCAGCCAAAGTCGATGGACGACGTAGTAGGGCCCGACCATGCAGGCGACGACCACCGCGGTTGCTGCTAGCGGACGCACCCGGCCGTCCAAGGCTTCGTGGACCGCGAACAGCGCTGGAAGCAGCACCACGAATGAAGCCACGGCCCAGCTTGGCCGCGCACGCACCCTCGGCGTTCCAAGTGCACGCAAGTTCGCCACGGCTTGACCAAGCCAGAGCAGGAAGGCCAACCCAGCCACGAGCATGATGCCGTACCACACACTTCGGGTCGGAACCAGAACTCTCTCGATTTCAGCCAACGGGCCGCGCCCCCAGTCATATACGCGGGGATATACGTGCTGCAGCGGGAGCCAGTCGGGCGCCGCCAGCAACACCCCCGTGGCAACGTAGGCAGCGCCCCGCACAAGCATGTCGACCATACCGACGACGGTGCATAAGACAATTAGTCCGCAGGTCACGCGCGCGACGCGTCGTAGTGAACGGAAATCTCCTGCCGGTACCGGCGAAGCTGAAGCGGGCGGTGTGGCAGGCGCTGTCATTCGTCAGCCTGCTCCGCAAAATGCCGAACGTTGGGCGGGGGGGCCGATCATCACCAGGACGTTGAGCGGACGAAGCGTCTCGTCACGGGCCGGCAGGAATTGTTGTCCGCCGTCACGCCCAATGGCCATCACCTCGACACCGTACTGACGCAGGCCAACGTCGCCGATAGTGCGGCCCACGTACGAACCGCCGGGCGCGATGTACACCTACCCAATGGTCATGTCCTCGGATTTCGCGTCCAGCAGCTCCGAGAGCGCCCAGGCCACATTGGGCTTGAGCACATACGAGGCCATGTGCTTAGCGCCGGCCGCGTGCGTCGAGAACACCCGCGTGGCCCCGGCCACCGTCAGTCGATCAACGGTCTCGTTGGTGATTGCCCTGGCGATCACGGGGATAGGGCTGCGGCGGCGCGCTAGTCGCTGGGACTCCGGGCGGTCGCCGCGGTTGGCTGGCGCGGCGAGAAGCGGATGCGGAGTTGACCGTCCTCCAGCCGGGCGCCGCTGTGAGTCATCCGGGCCAGCACGCGCGGCAGCACGATGTTGCGGCGGGCGGCGCCCATGCGAATGACCAACTCGTCCCCGCGACGAATGAGGGAAGCGTCGGACTTCTCCAGAAACGGCGCGGGGATGCGGAATTCAAAGCCCCCCGTCACCTCCGCAATCTCGTACGGCTTGTAGTCGATCAGCCGCTCGGCCGGTTCGCAGGTGGCGTGCATTTGGGCCCCCATGGTGCGAAGGCGCTCAAGCCCAACCACTTCCTCGGGAAACTGGTGGACCCGCAGAATCGGTATCGGGTCGAACATGGCGTGGATGTCACGCAGATAAGGTGCCTGCATGGCGCGGCGTTGCTCGGCAAAGCGACCCTCGGCCTCCTCGGACACCACGCGGTTCACGATCACCGCGTCGGTGATGTGGTCGTACAGGGTCAGGTAGGTGTAGCTGCGCTGGGCCTCCCGGATCACCATGCGCTCGGGGTTCACCACCAGGCGAACGGTTGTCGTGTTCGAGGCCGTCAGGGTGTCGTGCAGTTGTTGCAATTCGTCCACGAGATCGGTCATCGCCTCGAACACGTCGTCCTCGGGCAGCGGCAGGTCGGTCACGCGGCGGGCCATCGGCCGCACCATGCGGGCCAGGTGGCGGTTGATGGGCAGCAGCTTGTCCAGCCACCAGCGGCCGACTTCCGGGAACGCCAGCAACCGCAGGGTCTCGCCAGTGGGTGCGCAGTCCACCACCACCACGTCGTACTCGCCCGAGGAAGCGTGCCGGTTCACCCAGAGCAGGTTGGCCAGTTCCTCCATGCCCGGAAAGACGGCAATCTCATCGGCCAGCACGTTGTCCATGCCGCGCCAGGTCAACACGGCTTCCACCCAGTTCTGCACCGTGCCCCAATACGTTTCAAGGTTGTAATACACGTCGCATTCCTGCGCCCACAGGTTGTCAACCACGGGCTTGGGAACCGGTCCCAGCGGGGTGTCCAGCGAGTCGCCCAGGCTGTGCGCGGTGTCGGTGCTGAGCACGACGGTTCGCAGGCCGGCGTCGGCGCAGCGCAGCGCCGCCGCCGCGGCCACGCTGGTCTTGCCCACGCCCCCCTTGCCGGTATAGAGCAGGATGCGCGGCGAGCGCTTAGTCATCGTTGTCGTCAAGAGTGTCCATCGGGCGAACGTACATCAAGCAGGTGTCTCGCGTCGTAATCCGGCCCACGGTGGCAGCCGCCGGTGCACCGGCGTGCTCAAGGGCCTGCCGCAGCGCGGCTTCGTCTTCCGGCGGAATTGCAATCAGCAGCCCGCCGCTCGTTTGCGCATCGGCCAGCAGAATACGCGCAGGCCGATCCACCGCCGGATGCCAGCGAACATCGCCTTCCAGCGAGGCCAGGTTGCGCTCGGTCCCGCCGGGAACCTCGTCGGCGGCAATCAGCGACCAGACCTCGGGCAGCGTTGGGATCTCGTCAGCGTAAACCTCGGCCGAGACGCCGCTGGCGGTCAGCATCTCGCGCAAGTGACCCAGCAGGCCGTAGCCCGTCACATCGGTCACGGCGTGCGCGCCATGATCGCTGGCGGCCCGGGCCGCGGCGGCATTGAGCGTCGTCATCGACTCGATCGCGGCTTCCAGCGCGGCCTGGCTGGCGGCGTCGAACTTGCCGGCGGTGGTAATGATCCCGGTGCCCAACGGCTTCGTCAGCACCAGCAGATCGTCCGGACGCGCTCGCGCGTTCGTGCTGACGGCGTCCGGATCCACCGTTCCGAGCACCGCCAGGCCGAACTTGGGCTCGGGATCGTCAATCGAATGCCCGCCCCCAATCACCGCCCCGGCTTCCCGCACCTTGTCAGCGGCGCCCTGCTGCACCTCGGCCAGCAGATCCAGCGGCAGCGTTCCGCGTGGCCAGCCCGCAATGTTGAGCGCCAGTACTGGCGTGGCGCCCATGGCGTACAGATCGCTCAACGCATTCGCGGCGGCAATGGCCCCAAAGCTATAGGCGTCATCCACGATCGGCGTAAAGACGTCCGTGGTGAGGGCAACGGCCAGGTCGTCGCGAAGCCGGTACACGGCGGCGTCGTCCATGCCCTGCCCCCCGACCAGCAGGTCGGGCGACACCATCGGCGGCATCAGGCGCAGCACGTGCGCCAGCTCGTCAGGACTGAGCTTGCACGCTCAGCCGGCGCCGTGTGCGTACCGTGTAAGTTTGAGTGGCGTGTGTTGGCGATCCATCTCTGCACGGTAGCGTAACGCCGCCGTCCGCAAACTCCGTTCTTGCACTCGGAGGCTACGAGGAGCCGGCCATTGCCGTTGCCCTACCGTCGGACCGTCCACCGCGCGATGGCCCTGGCCCTGGCGGTTGTGTGGCTTGTGGCGGGCGTCGGGCGCGTGGTCGCCGCATCCCCGCTGGATGCCACGCCGGTTGAGGGCGGCGCGTTCTTCGAGCGGGCGGATACCGACGGCCTGGGCTTTGCCATTCGAAACTATGCGGACGGCCCCACGTTCTACGGCGCGTTTCTACGCTTCGGCGGCGCCGAAACCCTCGGACCTCCGGTTTCCCGGCCGTGGATCGCCGACGGGGGATTTGCCTACCAGTTGACGCAGCGTGCGCTTCTTCAATGGTCGCCCGCGGACGGACGGGTGGGAATGGCCAACCTCTTCGAGTTACTGGACGGCATCGAATTCGCTGATGAGCTTCGCGCCCGTCACATCCCCGCCGCCGAAACGCCGCCAACCCTGTCGCCCGAACTCGCGCAACAGGCCCGGCTGGCCTGGATGACCGATCGCGCTATCGCTGAGACGTTCGCCAACAATCCACTGCAGCTCGGTAGCCAGGACGCCAGTATCGAGTTCCACGGCCTGCCGATGTCGCGCCCCGAGCGTGCGGGACCGTTCGTCATTCAGCGCTTCCAACGGACGGCGCTGCAACACTGGGTCGAGCAGGTGGACGGCGGTCCGCCGGTTGGCTCAGTGGTGCTGGTCAACGCGGGCGATATCTATCGGGACTTGGCGCTGCCGGAATCGGTGCTGGCGCTACCGCACGCGCCCGACCACGCGGCGGTGCTGGACGTGCGGCTCGATCCTCCGGACGACGCCGGCCTGGCGCCGGCGCCAGTGGCGTCGCGCGCCTACAACACGTCCAGCCACAGGCTGCGCACCGCGCTGGCGCTGTTGGAGGGGGTGGAGATGAATGCCACAGCATTGGAACTGGCCGCCAGCACGCAACTCGATTTCGAGTTTCACGTGCTGCCTGAAAACGTACTGGCCTCCTTCAACGCCGCGAGTGGCATTCAGGTCAACACGAATCTGCGCGATGAAGATCCCCTCCCCCTCGCCGCGGTAGTGGCGCACGAACTCCGGCATTTCGAAGACTTCATGCACGGCCAGCTTGGTGAGGACAGCCAGAGTTGCCTGGATGCGGAGGTGCGGGCGCTTACGCGTGAGATTCTGACCTGGCGCGCTCTCGTAGACGCCCACGGCGTGCCCCCGCGCCCCAGCGTTTTGGTCCGCATCGAGACCAGTCGCGCCTCGATCTACGTGGAGGGCTCCACGGCCATTCAGGAACTGGCTCATTTCCTCTATCAGGAAGCCTGCAAAAAGCCACCGGCTGAGCGGGCCAAGGGATAGCCTCAGGCATCGCAGCCGCCGTCTCTGCAAGACGGCGTTGTGGCCAGGAACCGGAATGCCGGCTGAGAATGTCGGCGCTCTGGTCGTAAGCTGTTGGAGCATTGTCCTCGCAGGCCCTGGCTTGGTCGCGCCGACCGCAAGCCTGAGGTCCCCTGGCATCGGGATCAACGCGGTCTCCCCCACAACAGTCGCCATGGAAACATCGCTCTATCAGACCCTCGCCGCGCGCGGATTCATCCATTCCGTTTCAAGCGCGGACGGGCTGCAGGCGGCCCTGGAGCGGCCCTGCACGTTCTATGTCGGATTCGATCCCACCGCGCCGAGCCTGCACACCGGCCATCTGATTCCGTTAGCGCTGGCCGCTCACCTGGCCAGGGCTGGTCACCACCCGGTGTTACTGGCGGGCGGTGGAACCGGACTCATCGGCGACCCAACCGACCGAGCCGAAACCCGCGCATTGCTCAGCGCCGAACGCGTGGCCGAGAACACACGCGCTGTCCGCCGCCAGGTGGAGCGGCTATTCGAGAACCAGGATGTTGCGGTCGTTGATAACGCCGACTGGCTGACCGAGCTCCGCTACCTGGAGTTTCTCCGCGACATCGGTCGCTACTTCAGCGTCAACGAAATCCTGGCCACCGAGACCTACCGCGCGCGACTGGAAAGCGGGCAGGGCCTGAATTTCGTCGAAATCAACTACCGCCTGCTGCAGGCCTACGACTTCCTGCACCTGTTCCGGGAGCACGGCTGCCTCCTGCAAATCGGTGGCAGTGACCAGTGGGCCAACATCCTGGCGGGGGTCGACCTGATCCGGCGAATCGAGGGTGAGGAAGCGTTCGGCTTGGTGACGCCCCTCCTCACGACCAGTTCGGGACAGAAGATGGGCAAAACTGCGGGCGGCGCGCTTTGGCTGGATCCTGACCTGACATCGCCCTACGACTTCTTTCAGTACTGGATCAACATTGAGGACGCGTCGGTGCAGCGCACCCTGGCGCTGCTGACGCCGCTGCCAATGGACGAGGTCCGCGCGCTCGCCTCCCTCCGCGGCGCTCGGATTCGCGTGGCCAAGGAGCGCCTGGCCCATGAGATCACCTCCCGGGTCCATGGTGCGGACGCCGCCGATGCGGCACGCGACGGCGCCCGAGCCCTGTTCGGGCGCGACGGCGGGTCCACCGAGGCCGCGCCGCAGACGCTGGTGACCGAGGAACAACTCGCCCTGGGTCTGGGCATCGTGGACCTGCTGCTGACCACGGGACTCGCCGGATCGCGCTCGGCGGCCCGGCGGCTGATTGTGCAGGGTGGCGCCTATGCGAACGACCAACGCGTTGACAGCCCCAATACGGTCTTTCGCGCGGACGCCTTCCACGACGGCGAGCTTCTGCTGCGCTCGGGCAAGAAGCGCTATCACCGAATCTTGGTAGGCCATGGCTAGGAGCGGGTGCGAGTGAACTGGTCAGCCAGCGAGATTCGGCGAGTGGACGCCGAGAGTTCAGGCGGGCTATGGGAACGTTTTCTCACGGCCATGGTGGCCTATTGGAACGAGAGTTTTCCCAGCGAACTCAGCCACTTGGAGTGGCACGAGTTGTATACCGAACGGATTCGACTCCGGCTGAAAGAACGGCCGACCTGGCTGTGGATGTATGAGCGCGACGGACGCACGCTGGCGCTCACCAATTTTCACCTGGATGGCGGCGTGGCGCACGTGGCCGAAGTCTGGGTCGCCCCCGATTCGCGCCGTCACGGGCTGGGCGCCTTCATGATCCGGCAGATGCGCCGGACCTTGCGCGACGCCGGCGTGACGCGCATGGCCGTTACGGTTCCCGCCAACGCCACGGTGGCCGCCAGCATCGACTTCTGGCACGACCTCGGTTTCACCGAGGTCGCCGTGCACCTGGAAGCCACGACCTTCGGACCCAACGGCGACTGAGCTGCTTCGGGCCACTCACGTCGGGGCGCTAGGAGCAGAGCCGGAGCGGATGTTTCACGTGAAACACTACGTTGGCATCCACCGCGCACGTCGCTACGCTCAAAGGCGATACGCCTCTTTGAGGATTGCCTGATGGCTGCCCAATCCGCGTCCCCCGGTCTCTCAAAGCGTCGAGTGCCGTTGCGCAAGCCCATGACTCCCGAGGACCTGGCCGATGCGCGGGTTCGCGAGGCGCTGGGCGAAACCGGTCGCTGCGAGTGGGCGCAGCGGCACGATGGGCTCCGGCAGTACCACGACGACATCTGGGGTGAGCGTCCGGCCGACGACGCCGAGTTCTTCGAGCGCATGCTGCTCGAAATCTTCCACGCCGGCCTCAGCTGGACGCTGATCTGGAACAAGCACGAGGCCCTTCACGACGCCTACCACGGTTACGAGATCGATGCGGTGGCGGCGTACGGGTCCGCCGACATTGCCCGCCTGCTCGACGATCCCCGCGTGATTCGCAGCGAGCGGAAGATCGTCGCGGCCATCGAGAACGCACGGAGCGTGCAGGAGATCCAGGACCGCTACGGGGCTTTCGAGAGCTTCCTGCTCGGCTTGCCGACGAGCACGAATGCCAAGATCAACGCGCTGAAGAAGACGTTCAAGTTCATGGGGCCCGGCACGTCGCGCGCTTTCCTGGAAGCCACCGGCCTGGTGGCGCCGCCGCATCACGACTACTGCTTCAAGGCCGGACGCCCGGTCTGGTCCGCCGCCTGAGCACCAGCCGTTGACCACCGTCGCGCTGGACGACTTGCGCCGGTTCGGACGTGCGGCGCTGGCCACCCGCGGCGTCAGCGAGGCCGATGCGGCGTTGGTAATCGACGTGATGTTGGAGCAGGACCTGCGAGGGCACGGCCACCACGGGATCGTGTTGCTGGCCCTCCGGATACGCGACTTGGACGCCGGACGGGCACGGGCCGATGCGGCGGTCGAAGTGCTGGCCGACCTGCCCGCGTTCACGGCGCTGGATGCGCACGGGGCGCTGGGACCGGTGGGAGCCGTCCAAGCCATGGACGCCTGCATCTCCAAGGCGCAAACCCAGGGGGCCGCCATGGCGTCGCTACGCGACATGCCGCACTGGGTCATCCCCGCCTTCTACAGCATGCGTGCGGCCGCGGCCGGCCTGATCGGCTACTGCTGCTGCTACACCGACCCTTCGTTCGCCCCGGTAGGCGGCGCCTCGCGGGTGCTTGGCAACAATCCCCTGTCCTACGCGATTCCCGCCGATCCGCGCCCGCCCATCGTGGTGGACTTCGGCGTCTCCGCCTCCACCGGCCGCATACGGGAATTGATAGCCGACGGCCAGCCCCTGCCGGATGGTTGGGCGGTTGACACCAAGGGACATCCGCTCAGTGACCCGGCCCGGGCCAGGGCCGAAGGAGTGTTCCTGCCCATCGCCGAGCATCGCGGTTACGGCTTGGGCCTCGTTCACGAACTGCTGGGCGCCACCCTCAACGCCATGCCCATGGCGCTTGAACACCCGCCTGGACGCTATGGCGGCTTCTTTTGGGCTTGCCGTGTCAACACCTTTCGCCCGCGTGAAGAATTCTTACGCGACGTCAATCACGCCCTCGATCGAGTTACCGGCAGCCCGTCTATCGATCCGAATCTCCCCATCCGCTACCCCGGCGAGCAGTCCGGCCTGGCCCTCCGCCACAACCGCGCCCGCGGCCAAGTCGACCTCAGCACCGCATCCTGGAACCGTGTCCAGGAAGTCGCGGAGCTCACCGGCGTCCTGGCGCCCGAGGCCGTGGCCTAGGACCGAGGCTCGGGCGCCTTACCGGAACCTGGGAACAACGACGGCGTTGGCCGGAAGCGGGTAGCGTCCGCCACGCTTCAGTTCGCGGGGGACGGTGGCGCGGCCGCCGCGACGGGCGGAGACGCCGGCGAAGACGCGCAGCGGCGTGCCTTCGGCGCTCACGCGCTGCATCACGTGGGCCATGCCGATCTGGCGCTGGTTGGTGTCAAGAGCAGCGCTGGTGACGATCCCAACCCAGCCGCCGCGGGCATCGACGACCGGGTCGCCTTCGCGGGCGATCGGTACACGCTCGTCGGTGATCGTAAAACGCACAATCTGGCTGGTGCGGCGCTGCTCGCGCGCGATGAATCCGGAGCGCCCGATGAAGAACGGCTTGTAGAGCTTCACGAAGCCGCCGAACCCCGCGTCGCCCGGCGTCAGGTCCAGGTCGCCGCCGAGTTCGTGGCCGTAGAGCGGCAGCCCGGCCTCGGTCCGGGTCGAGTCGCGAGAACCCAGGCCGGCCGGACGAACGCCGTCGTCAAAGCCCGCGTCCAGGATCGCGTGCCACAGGTCATTGGCGGCGTCTGGATGCACCAGCAATTCAAAGCCCACGCGCTCTCCCGTGTATCCGGTGTGCGCGACTTCCAGATCGATTCCGGCCAGTGTGAACGACCCGACATCAAACCCTCGCATGCGTCGCAAACGACGTCGAGACTCGTCGTCGGGCGTCAAGCGGCCCAGAACGTCGCGTGATCGAGGGCCCTGCAGTGCCAGATCCAGGCGCCGCTCGTCGCCCTCGGCCTCGGCCTTCAGGTCGCGCAGCGTGACCTGAATCGGAGCTTCGGCCCACGGATCGTCCGGCTCGATCTCGTACTGACGCTCATTAACGCCGTTCAGCCAGACCCAGTTCTTCTCGGTGTTGGCCGCGTTGACCACGACCAGGAACCGCTCGCGTTCCATCCGGTAGATGATCAGGTCGTCCAGGGGATGGCCGGTGGGATCCAGCAGGTAGGTGTAGGCCGCCCGGCCGTTGGGCAATCGCGACGCATTGGCGGTCGTGACCAGGTCCAGGAACTCGCCCGCGTGTTCGCCCTCCACGGCAAACACGCCCATGTGGCCCACGTCGAACAGGCCAGCGGCCTTCCGAACCGCCGCATGCTCCTCGGCGATGCCTCCGTAGTACACCGGCATCGACCAGCCGGCAAAGGGCACCATGCGGGCGCCCAGGTCGTTGCTGTGGACATCGTGCAGCGGGGTCTGGCGCAGCGGGTCGCCTTCCCGCCACAGGCCGCCCAGCAGCGCGCCCCACACAGGGCCACGCAGCTGGACCTGGGCCAGCGGATCACTGGCCTCTTGCGACCAGTCGAACCGAGGCCGAGCCTCGGACGGCTCCGCGGGCAGCCTTGTCTGCCGTCCCAGGAAGAACGGACGGCTCACGTCAGGCGCGGGCGCCAGCGGCAGTCGAGTCCGCACGACGTTGCGTGCCTTCAATTCCGCTTCGACGACGGCCGCGTCGGCCGACGGATACAGCAGCACGGCCGCACGGCCATCGCGGGCCAGCAAGGCGGGTACTTCGGCCACGCTGAGGGTGGTTATGCCCGCTTTCGCGCCGAGGCGGTCGGCGTCCGCCGCGCTGACGGTCATGCCGGTCATACCGAGACTGACGTGCGCCGCGTCGGCCACAGCGATTGGTCCCACGATCTTGCGACTCGGCTCGTCCGGGTCGATCAGCGCGTATCCGTCCGCGACTTCCTGCAGCCACTCGGTCGCGCACTCGCTGATGGAGGGGTCGAGCACGGCGAAGAGCCGGCGGTCGCGAGGCGACCGGTCCTCGTCCGGGCGCACAAACAACACCGGCTGGACCTCGCCCGCGGGATCGGAAATTCCGGCGTGAATGGCCTCGCCCGGCTCCATATCGCGCACCCGTTGATCCGCGATTTCGTCGGCGAAGGCCAGAACGCGGCGCCCGCGCAGTTCCAGTATTCCCGAGGGTGGGGTAGCGGCTGGCGCCGGCACGTCTTCCGCGCGTCCACGAGCCGTGAACTCGGCAACGTCATGGCGAAGTTGTAACTGCGTGAGAAAGTCGATGCGTCCGCGGTATCGCGGCGACCGTCGGCCGGGATAGGTCACGCCCACCATCGCCTTGAAAGAACGGGCCAGAATGTCGGCCAGCACTTCCATGTCATCGGCGGTATAGCCGCGCTGAGTCAGCCAGGGCGTGCCCAGGCGGACGCCGGTGGGGGCGGCGAAGCCCACGTCGCCCGGCAGCGAGTTGCGGTTGGCCACGATGCCGATGCTGTCCAGCATGCGCACCGCCGGTTCGCCACGCAGGTCGCCGCCGGCGCCGGTGCGCTTCAGGTCGATTACCAGTAGGTGGGTGTCGGTGCCGCCGTAGGCGAGACCCACGCCGCGTTCCGTCAGGGCCTCCGCCAGGGCCGTGGCATTCGCCCGGATTTGCCGCTGCGTCGCACGAAATTCGGGGGAGTCCGCGATCTTGAAGGCTGCGGCCATCGCCCCGATCTTGTTCAGATGGGGACCGCCCTGTTCGCCGGGAAACACTGCGCGGTCGATCCGGCGCATTAGCCGCCGTCGGTGCGAAAGAATCACCGCGCCACGGGGTCCGAACAGCGTCTTGTGTGTCGTGAACGTGACCACGTCGGCCAGGCCTACCGGCGACGGATATTCGTCCGCCACCACCATCCCGGCCGGGTGCGAGATATCGGCCAGCAGGTAGGCGCCGACCTCGTAGGCAATGGCGCGGAACCGTTCCCAGTCCGGCGCCCACGGATACGAGGTGTAGCCGGCCACGATGATGCGCGGGCGGTCGCGCCGGGCGATTTCAGCGATCTGGTCGTAATCCAGCCGCCCGTCGACGTCCGCGATGCTGTAGCTGGACGACTGGAATCGACGGCCGCTGCGATTGACTGACGCGCCGTGGCTCAAGTGCCCGCCGTGGGCCAGCGCCAGTCCCAGGATGGTGTCGTTGGGCTCCAGCAGCGCTTCGTATACGGCGTTGTTGGCCGCCGCGCCGGAAAGCGCCTGCACGTTCACGTACAAGCCGTCGGCGGGAACGCGCGCGTTGGCAAACAGCGCCGCGCAGCGGCGTTGCGCCAGCGCTTCAACCAGGTTGGTGTAGTCGTTGCCGCGGTAGTAGCGGCGGTCCCCGTAGCGACGGAACCGCGCCAGCTGCGCCTCGGTGTCCGCCAGTCGCTCCGGCAAATCGCGACGCATCGGCCCGGAGGGATATCCCTCGGCGTAGATGCTCGTCAGCGGCGAACCCAGCGCGGCCCGCACCGGGGCCGGCGTGAGGCTCTCCGACGGAATCAGGATCAGCTTCTCGCGCTGCCGGCGGTGCTCCTGCGCAATGAGATCCGCCACCAGCGGATCGACATCGTCAAGGTCCTGATCGAAAACGAGATCGGCGTAAGTCGAATTAGCGGTCATGAGTTGGCCTGAGATCCCAGCCCTTCCAGCTTAAGGCCACGCCCGGGAACAGATCGTGACGCGGCGCACCAATAGCGTGGTTGGCCTGAATGGGTCCCGGCGGCTAGCGCTGGACCCGGCGGCCTTCGCGGAGGGCGCGGGAGCGGGCCTGTTGCATGGTTTCGCGGACCCGGCCGCCGAAGCGTTCCTCGAGCCAGGGATCGCCGCGGACGTGGTAGCCGGCTTTCTCCCAGAAGCCGGGTTCCTCGTGGTCCATGAACTCGAGACCGCGTACCCATTTGGCACTCTTCCAGAAATAGAGGCTGGGTAGCACCAGGCGCAGCGGGCCGCCGTGTTCGTGCGCGAGCGGCGCGCCGTCGTGATCGAATGCAAACAGCACGTCGTCCTGGTCCAGTTCCGACAGCGCCAGGTTGGCGGTGTAGTGCGGGTCGGCGTGGACCATGACAAACTGGGCTTCAGGCAGCGGCTTCACGCGCGACAGGACCTCGCGGACGTGGATGCCACGCCAGAGGTTGTCGTATTTGCTCCAGTGCGTGACGCAGTGGATGTCGGAGGTGATTTCAACCTGCGGAAGCGAAATGAACTCGTCCCACGTCCAGCGCACATCCTTTTCGACCAGTCCAGTGATTCGGAAGTCCCACTTGGACATGTCGTAAGGGCGCGGCTCCATGTAGTGGAGCACCGGCCACTTGTCGGTCAGGCGTTGGGCGGGCGGCAGGCGCGGCTCGCGCAGTTCGGGCGGGCGCGGTGTGACGTCAGGCACGTCGGCTACGGGCTTGGAGTTGCCGCGTAGAAATCGGTTGAACATTTGGGTGAGTGCTTGAAACCTTCTCACTCGACCGTACGCGCGTACCGGATTCGGCGCAACCGTGTGCCGCCTCAGCCGGCCGGCGTCGCATCATCGAAAACCGGCGGGTCGACCGCATCAACGATCATGCGCGCCACATCCGCGATCGCCGCCGCAGTTCGTTCGCGGTTGGGCGTGCGGTCCACCAGCGCCACGACGGTGACCGGACCCATGGCGGTGTAGACCACGCCGGCGTCGTTGGCGGCGTCAGGGAAGTCGCCGGTCTTGTGCGCTACGGGATGTTGCCGCAGCCAGCGGGGTATGCGGTCGGTGCGGGTTTCGCTGAGCAGCAAGTCGCGCATGGCCTGGATGTCGGCCAGCGTCGGCTGCCAGACGCCGGGGCGCAGGCCAAGGATGCGTTCCAATACGTTTGCCATTTCGCGAGCGGTCGTGATCGGCTCGCGCGTGTCCACTGTCGTAACGCGCAGACCCTCGCGGCGCAGGTCAAAGTCAATGTTGGGATATCCCAGCCGGTCGCCAAGCAGGATGGCCGCGGCGTTGTCGCTGACGCTGATCGCCTGCGCCATTGCCGTGCCGACCTCGATCTGCTGGCCAGATTCGAGGGTAATGGGCGGGTCGGCGCGCTCGACCACGGTTTCGTCCATTGTCAGCAGATCGTCGAACGAAAGCAGGCCGGCCGCGCGCTGGCGAAAGGCCTCGCGTAGCAGGAGGACCTTCCAGACACTCAGCGTGCGCATCTCGCGGTCGGCATTGATGGCCACCAGTGGGCGGGTTGCCCCGGAATAGGCGGCAAAGATGGCCCAATGGCCGGGCTCGCCTCGAATCCGCGCGCGGACAGCAGCGGTCAGACGCTCGTGGATGGTTCGTCCGGCTGCCCGGAGCAACGCCTCCATGCTCGAGACAGGTCTGGCTCGGTCGGTGGTGACCAGTTCCAACTCCACGAGGAGTTGGCCCACCGGCCGCACGCGCACCGTTGGACTATCGCTGTTCCGCTCCAGCACACCGCGCTGGAAACGCTGCACGATGTTCGGGCCGAACTGCGCCGGCCGCGACATCGGTAGTCCGAAGCGCCGCAAGGCCTGGGTCCGGCTCCAGCTAAGGAAACGCGTCGGCACGGGGTTGCCGAAGTAGGCGGTCCGAATGGAGTCGTCGGTAAGCCAGGCCAGACGAGCGTCCGCATCGGCGCTCGTGTCCAGGGGCATCGGCACGTGATGCCGGTCGTGCAACCACCTCGAGAATCCGGCCGCGTCAAGCAGCTCGAGCACGTTGGCGGACGCCAGACTCACCCCGCGGAGCGGCGACTGGAGCGCGCCGTGGCTGAAGGCCTGAACGGCCAGTCCATCTCGCGCAAAGGGCAGGCTGATTGGATATCCGAGGACCTTCGGGCCACCGGCCCTGCGGTAGGTGTTCCACCAGGGCCGCCGTCCGTTGAAGACGGCGAAACCGGCGTTCGGTTCAGGGGACGCCTGGCGATAGTGATGGCCGTTCTCGATGGCGAAGTCCGGCGGCAGGTCGGCGTCGCTCGATCCCGGTCCGACAAATGGCGCGGCGGCCAGCGCGCCAACGGCCACTCGTCCCAAGGCGCGGCGTCCCAGCAGGATCGAGTCGCCGGTCCGCCGCGGCGCGGTGCCGTTGGACACGCGCCTCAGCCTACGGCGACGGGGAGGCTGCCGAATGCGGCCAGCGGCTGCCACAGACCCGGCGCGGCGTCCGCCATGGAGGGACCTTCCGTTCCCACCGGATCGCCCCGCTCATGCACGAACGATGTGACCCGAAACCGCAGCGAGGCCGGATCGCGCTGCAGTTCCAGCGCGGGTACCAGCAGGATCACGCGCGCCCCATCTACGAACGCCACCGCACCCGTGGGAGCGGCTGCCCCGGGATCGATGGCCGTGCGTTTCTGGAGACGCCATGGCGGCGCGGCGTCCGGTCGGTAGATCAGTTCGAACCAGGTGTCGGTGCTTTGGAAAAGGTCAAAGTCGCCGACCTGCGGCCTCCAGTCGTCGCTGTGGGAATCGGTGGCCTGCAGCGCAAGGGCGATCTGGAAACCGAGATTGCTGTCGGCCCGCGGCAACGTGTCGGCCGTTTCGATCAGGAACGCCACGAACGTCCCGCCGACGTTTGACGGGGCCACGGATTCAACAGTGAACCAAGCACTCCGCAGCAAGTCCAGATCGGCAACCGTCAGGTCCGTGGTTCCGCTGGCGATGCGACGGATATCAGCGAACGCGAACCCGTTGGTCGGCGAGAGGTCGTGAATGGAGAAGTAATCAGCGCCGCGGTCGATGTGATACAGCAGCCCGTCGTCAGCGGGGACGATCGCGAGTGTGCGGTCAACAGCCCGTGCGCCGAGCACGACTGTCCCGTCGGCCACTTGAGCGTCGAGTTGCTGACCGGTCTGGTAACGCCAGGCCCCCTCGTCCTCGCCTCGGACGAGGACCAGGGGAACGGTCTGCTCGGTGCCCGCTCGCAGGTCAAGCCTGCCGATACGATTGGGAACCAGCGTGGCGTCTCCGGTGGCTCGTGTGAGTCGCAATTCGGACGCTCCGTCGCCGCCCAAGTTCACCAGCCGGCAGCCCGTGCGTTGCATCAGCGCCCCGCCCAGAACATCAACGCTCGGCGGACAAATCGTGGCGATCAGGGGCGCGGCCGCTTCACTGGCGCCGGCGGCGCGCGGCAACGCCACTTGGTAATCCTCGATCTCACCCGCCAGCCAGCGACCGCCGCCGTCCCAGGCGTCACCCACAATGCGCTCACGCGTCAGCGCCACGCGCATCCACGCCCCGTCGGGCATCCAGTTGGCGCCGCCCAGCGCGAACGAGCGCGTGCGAACGCTCCGCGAGGACCCCGGGGCCAGGTTGACTACAAGGTTTTGGACGGCCCACTCGGGCGTTTCGTCCTCGCCGACGCTCCAGCGACCGTCCAGGTTCATATCAATCAGGACATTGAGGTAGCGCGGGCCGCGTGGCGCGTCGGCCGTCAGCGACACCATGACCTCCAGCGTGGCCTGGGCCGGCGCCTGATCCAGGTCCAGCGTCATGGCCACCACGCCGTCGTCGCCGTCGTCGCCGTTTACGAGGTTGGGAACACCGTCGGGATCAGCTCGATCATCGGCGTTGGCCTCCGCGGTCACGGCCTCGCCAAGCCGGTCGGGCCCGGGCCGCAGCACGTGCCCACCCGGGTTGGGGCTGCTGCGGGTGTGGAGCCGGGTGGGGAAGCGGCCAATGACGCGGGTGCCCCGGTAACCGGCGGGGGCACCGTCGGGCGCATCGCCGAAGTCGGCGGCCAGGGCGGGCGCGCCGGCGGGGCTGGGAGCCGCCGTGGCCTCGGGCGTGGGCACCCGGGTCAGCGCCGGCGCGGCGTCGGCCGTGGGGGTGACAGCAGGCGCCGTAGGCGCAAGAGCCGGCGCTGAATCCGCCGCCGGTTCGCAGCCCGGCAAGGCCAGCATGGTCACAGCCAGCGCGACAGCCTGGCAGCGGGCAATGAGACGCATTGGGCGGAATCTGTCCAGCGTTCAGTTCAGGCTATCCGACCCAACACCGGCGGGGATTGATCAGGCGGCCGCTTCGTGTCTACCCCCCACGAGTCCGGCGGCGGGCCGCTGAGGACCTTGAGGATGGTCGCGCTAGGTGCGAGCGGCGGTTGCTTCCTGGCTGGCTTGCTGGCCGTTGGCGGCGGTTATAGGGGTTGGGGCGTAGGTGGCGTGGGAGTCGGGGGTTTCCCAGAGGGTGACGGCGATGACGGGGAAGCCGAGGGCCCGGGTCTGCTCGTAAACGAGGCGGGCGAGGTTTTCGGTAGTGGGGTTGTCGTCGATGAGGTAGGCGTGCTGGCCGAGGGCTTCGATGGCCTCCACGAGCGGGTCGTCGCGGCGCAGGATCATGCGGTGGTCGAGATGTTCGTCGATCCAGGCCTGGATGCTGTGTCGCACGTCGCGGAAGTCGGCGACCATGCCCATCTCGTCGAGCGTGTCGGAGGCGAGGCGGATTTCGACGCGGCCGTTGTGGCCATGGGGCTGGTTGCACTTGCCCTGGTAGTCGATGAGTCGGTGGCCGAAGCAGAAGTCGATGTGTTTGACGATTTCGTACATGACTCGGCTGGCTCCTGTCAGGAGACGGTGCGGCCGCCATCGACGGGGATGACGGTGCCGGTGACGAAGTCGGTGGCTTCGACGAGGTAGCGGACGGTCTGGGCGATGTCCTCGGGATCGCCGATGCGGCCGAGGGGGGTGGCGGCGGCAACGGCGTCGATGGTTTCCTGGCTGAAGTCCGCGGGCATGAGGATGGGGCCGGGGGCGATGGCGTTGACCATGACGGTGGGGGCGAGTTCCTTGGCAAAGACGCGGGTGAGGGTGACGATGCCACCCTTGGCGACGAAGTAGGGCGCGTAGTTGACGTAGGGGCGGTCGACGGCCCAGTCGGCGATGTTGATTATCTTGCCGCGGCCGCGCTGGCGCATGTGGAGGCCGAAGAGCCAGCAGCCGAGGTAGGGGCCCTTGAGGTTTACGGCGATGTTGCGGTCGAAGTCGGCTTCGGTGAGGTCGTCCAGCGGGGTCTCGAAGTAGATGGAGGCGTTGTTGAGGAGGACGTCGACGCCGCCGAAGCGTTCGATAGCGGCGTCGCGGATGCGTTCGACGCCCGCTTTGGTCGAAACGTCGGCCTGGACGGCGAGCGCGCCGACGCCGAGGGCGGTGAAGTCCTGGACCGCCTCGCGAGCTTCGTCGGCGGAGGTGCGGTAGTTGACGACGATGTTGGCGCCGCGCTCTGCCAGCCGGGTGGCGACATGGCGGCCGACGCGACGAGCGCCGCCGGTGACGACAACGGTTGCGCCCTGGAGGTCCATGAACTCCTGCCTTCGATTGGCGGCCGCTGGCCGACCACCTTCACGGTTACATCGTACGCTGCGACGGGCTGCCGGGATGTAGCGATTTCCACGGGGGATGGATGGCTGAGCGTGCGCCGGCCGAGTCGCGGGTGGCGGCGCTGGTGAGCGGGCTGGACAGCTGCATCATGGCCGGCCTGCTGGCGCGCGAGTACGCGGAGGTGACGCCGCTATTCGTGCGAGCGGGCCTGCGCTGGGAGGACGCGGAACTGGCGGCGCTGGGGCGGTTTTTCGGCGCGCTGAATGCGCCGGCGGTGCGGCCGATCGTGGAGCTGGCGTTCGATATCCGGTCGGTCTACGGGTCGCACTGGAGCGTGGGCGGCTCAGGGGTTCCCGACGCGCAGCAGCCGGACGAGGTGTGGTACCTGCCCGGACGCAATCTGCTGCTGCTGGGGGCGGCGGCGCTGTACGGCGGGGTGCATGAGACGCCGAACCTGGCTATTGGACTACTGGCCAGCAACCCGTTTCCCGACGCGACGACGGACTTTCTGCGCAGCCTGGAGCGGACGGCGGGTCTGGCGATGGATACGAGCTTTAGGATGCTGACGCCGCTGGGCGACATGCACAAGGATGACGTGATCCGGGCCGGGGAGGGCATGCCGGTGGAGGAGGCGCTGTCCTGCGCCAGTCCGGTGGACGGGCGGCACTGCGGGGTGTGCGGGAAGTGCGGCGAGCGGCGGCGCGGGTTTATCGACGCGGGGGTCGCGGATCCGACGGACTACGCGGAGTTGGGGCCGCTCTAGATTCCGCAACCCGCCACTCCCCGGTTGGGGGAGCGACAGCTTGCAGGCACGCCGCGAACGGCGTGGGGAATCCTAGCAATCGCGCCGGTGTGGCGGCGTGCCGGGGTGAGGCGAGCTAGGGAGCGCCGGTGAAGTGCACCTGCACCGAGGTGCTGACGATGAGGGCGCCGTCGATGACGCTCTCGTCTCGGACTTCGATGCGGAGGGGGCCGGGCGCGGTTGTGGCTGGAATGTCGATCGACTTTGTGAACGTGCCCGGGCCGCCGTAGTCGCCTTCGACGGAGATCCAACTCTGGTCGATGACGGTTCCGGCCTGGTTGTAGATGCGATAGGTGAGGTTTTTCTCGAAGGGCAAGGCGCTGATGCGGCCACGGAGCTGCACGGTGGATCCGACGATGGCACCGCTGAGGGGTGCCTCAAGGACAAGCTCGGGGGTGGGTTCGCGGCTGGTCCTGCCGTCGGTTATGGGAGCGGCCTGCAGGATGACGGGCACGGAGGTGCGGGCCAGGGCTGAACCGTCGGACGGGTCTGCGTCGACGATTTCGATGCGGCCGGGACCAGCCGTGCCGGCAATGAATTCGACCGGCGCGGCGAAGGTTCCCGGTTGATCCGCATAGCCGGAGAGGGGGAGGTTGCCCATGCCGATGACGCCGCCGCGGGCGTCGTAGACCGAGTAGGCAAGGGTTTCGGCGGATGGGTAGGTGCTGGCAGTGCCGCGAATCTCGACGCCGCTGGCCACCGTTTCGCCGGGTAGCGGCGACTCAATAACCAGGGCCTGGCGCGGGACGAGCCGGTTGCCCTGCAGCGTGAACGCGCGGGTGATTTCGAGCGATGGGCAGCAGAGGCCGTCGCTGGGGCGGTGGACAACCGTCTCGGCCACGACGTTTCCGCCGGCGACGGCCAGGCTGCGTACCGGCACGCGGTCGCCCAGGTAGGCCACGGCGGCCTGCGCCGGCTGGCCGTCGCGATCGAGGACGGCGACCAGGTGAATGAAGGTGCCGCTGCCGCCGCCGGAGATGAAGACGACGACGGCGGCGTCGGCGATGCCGTCACCGTTGAGGTCTCCGAAGGCGACGGTGTCGTTGACGAGGCCGGCGGAGACGCGCTCCGTCGCCCTTTCGCCGAAGGCGATGTGGCCCTCGCCGTCGGTGAATTGAATGGGGGTGTTGTCGTCGCCGAGAAGCGGGAGGTGGTATTGGGCGTTGCGTAGCTGGTCCAGCGTCAGGCGCGGCGACTCCACGCCTGGTTCGAGTCTGTTTCCGCGCAGCACAAATGCCCGGGTGTCAGTGACCGACGGGCAACACTGGGGGTCGTCGGGACCGTGGGCAAGCGACTCCACCCGGATTTCGCCGCCCTGGATGGTGAGGCTCTGTGGCCGTACCCGGTCCCCCAGCAAGGCGTGCGCCGCCTGCACGGGGGCGCCGTCGCGGTCGAGGACCGCGATCAGGTAGATGAACGTGCCGCTGCCGCCTGAGTTGAGGTATGCGACGACCGCGGCATCGGCGATTCCATCGTCATCGAGATCGCCGAAGGCGACCCGGTCGTCGACGAGGCCCACCTGCACGCGCTCGGTCGCACCCTCGCCGTAGACAAGGGTGCCCATGCCATCGACGAGGTGAATCGCGGTGTCCTCGTCACCGAGGAGCGGGAGGTGGTACTCGGCGTTGCGCAGCTGGTCCAGCGTCAGGCGCTGCGTGACGGCCGCTTCCCAGGGAAATTGCTCGCTATTCAGGCGCTGCTGTAGCCCCTCGGGGCCGTTGATCCACGTGCGCTGGCCATCGCTGAACCCGGTCCAGTTGTCGGCTTTGCGCCAGGTGAGCTGGCCGTTGGCGGTGGTTTGCTGCGTGATTCCTGTTGCCGGGATGTGCTGCTCGTTGTCCAGGCAGTCGCCAACGATGTCCGGGATGAGGTCGTGGAGGGTCTTGAAGCCGAGCTGGAAGGTGCAGTCCTGGGCAAGCAGGGGCTGGAACGAGAAGACGAGGCTGACAATGACGATCAGCAGAATGAGTCTGGTCTTCATCGAGCCGCCCTTCCTGTGTCTACCCAAGCTCCATATCGGCCTGCCAGGTCCAAGTCGGCTGGGTAATTTCAAGGGTTGGATCGCCGCCAACCTGACGAGTCTTCTTCTGCAGTCTCTCATCGTGTGTGTGCAAGACCGAGCAATTCGTGGCGAGCGCTGAGGCCACATGCACTGCGTCCTTGGGGCGGATAGCGTGACTCCAGCAGAGGTCACGCGCGGCTTCGGCAATCGGCCGGGTAAGTTCGACGAGCGTGAGGTTGCGGTTTCCCGTCGGCCTGAAGAGGTCTATCAGGTCCTCCCGGCGCGCCTCGTTGAGTTGGACGGCGGGTTGGATGCCCGGGACGTAGAGGACCTCCGCGATGGTCAGGGTTGAGGTGATCAGCGTTACCTTGCCCGCTTCCCAGTCGCGCAGCACGGCGCAAGTGCCCCTGGTTTGGATGTCCGCCTCGGAGAAAGTCGAGATATGCGCAGGAGTCCCAATAGACGACGGCTGGATTATTCGCCACGAACCCCCGCCAAGTAGTCGAGCGAGCTCCCCTCCATGGCCGCGTATACGCCTTCAAGCGCAAGCACTCCACGGCGCTGCAATCCAACGCTCAGTGGTCGGAGTTCCGTGATCTCTCGGATCTCGCGAGGTCTGCCGTCGGCATCGCGCCGCACGCGCCCTGTGACCAGCACTTTGGCTCGCATTCGCAGTGCTTCGACGACCTCGTCAAAGAGCCTGTCGTCGAAATGGCAGCGCACCGAATACCCGGAGACGTCGTCCCAGACGGTAAAGCGCAAGCTCCCGTGCGTGTTCACGGCCTCCAGGCGGCCCTCAACAGCACCAAGCGTGTAGGTCCGCGCCAGGAGCTTTTTCGCATGCCCGGCGGCAGTCGGAGTGAAGTCGACTTGCTCACCGCTGTCCGCGGATTCCAAACCAAAGCCGGAAACTCCGTCGCCAATGATCAGGCCAATGCGTTGAATCCGTCGGAGTGCATTTGGCCCGAAGGTTTCCGGCTCACTAGTGGCATCTTCCAGTTCGCGGACACCCCTCACGCAAAGCAGCGGCACGTTGAGGTCCGGGTGGCCGTTCGGGCGCCTGCCGGCCTCGACGAACGACACGACGGCCGACCCGGACTTGAGCTCGCCGAGATTCCAGCGCATGGTCGGTTGATCGTCGGGCGAGTGCGCCGCGTCAACGTCGTCCAGCAACTGGTGGAAGAGAGACACGGCGTCGGCGAAACGACGTGGATGGATCGCGTCGCCTCTTACGGTCAGCACCAATCGAACCGGCGACATTCCTCTACCCTTAGCCCCCAGATTCGCTCAATCCGGGATTGCTGTACCAGGCGGCTACTACGTGCCGCTCAAACCGCCTACCGCGACGCGAGTGCCGCCCAGTGAGTCTAACCCTCGGGACAGGTGCTGGAAGAGGCGCCGCTTTGCCGCGTCGCAAGCAGACGTCAGCGAGGATTCCGGTGCGCCCGCCGTTGCTGGAGCAACGCGAGACTGCGTCAGCTGCTCAGCCGACGACGAGGTTGATGAGGCGGCCTTCTTCGGCTAGCCCGGTTCCCTGGACAGACGGGGCAGTGTTACGTTGTGTGACACCAGCATACGGGCAAGGCGACCAAAGCGATGAGCCGGCATCTTTCGGTGCGCGTGGGGGAGGATCTGTTTGAGCAGTTGGAGGCGCAGAGCCGGAGGAGCGGGCAGTCGCGGTCGGCGGTCGCGAAGCAATTGCTGGAAGAAGGGCTGAGGATGGAGCAGCATCCCGGGATCGTGTTTCGGTCGGGTCCCGGCGGGCGGCGCGCCGGGCTGATCGGCGGTCCGGATGTGTGGGAAGTGGTGGGTGCGATCCGCGGTTCGGATGGCGGCGATGCTGACAGTCTTGAACGTATTTGTGAGCGGACGGGGCTGGCGGCCGATCAGGTCGGCACCGCCCTGCGCTACTACGCCGACTACACGGATGAGGTCGTTGACTGGATCCGTCGCGTCGAGGAAGAAGCTGAACGAGCTGAGGCTCGCTGGCGACGGGAGCAGGCGCTGCTGGGCCGGTGAAGCTGCTGCTGGACGAGATGTGGGCGCCGGCGATTGCGGAGGCGCTACGGGATCGCGGCCATGAGGTGGTGGCGGTGGCCGAACGGGGCGACCTGCGAGGGTTGCCCGATGAGGCGATTTTCGATGCGGCGCTGGTGGAAGGTTGGGTGATCGTGACCGAGAACGTGGTCGACTATCGACCACTGGCAGCCGACGCCATGCGGGCCGGGCGCGCCTACCCGCCGATCATTTACACCAGCAACCGGGCCTATCCGCGAGCCAGCCGACGGACGGCCGGAAGGCTGGTGGCGGCGCTGGACGCCTTGCTCACTTCAGGCATCGCGATCCAGCACGAACATTGGCTCGGGTAGCCAAGGACCGAGCCGCCCCTAGACAGACTTCCGACTAAGAGCGGCTAGCCGACGACGAGGTTGATTAGGCGGCCTTGGCGGTAGATGACTTTGCGGAGTTGGAGGCCGTTGGTGTGGGCCTGGACGCGGGGGCTGGACAGGGCGAGGGATTGGGCGGCGGATTCGTCGGTGGTGACGGGGGCCTCGATGCGGTCGCGGACGCGGCCGTTGACCTGGACGACCAGGGTGAAGGTCTCGTCGGCGGCCAGGGCTTCGTCCCAACTGGGCCAGGCTTGCAGGTGGATGCTCTCCGAGTGACCGGTGCGTTCCCACAGTTCCTCGACCATGAAGACTGCACTGGGGGCCAGCAGGACCAGGAAGGTGTCGATGGTCTGTTTCCAGGCCGGGGTGGCGCGCAGGTCGTCGTCGCCGACTTCGATCAGGAAGTTGGTGAACTCCATCAGGGCGGCGACCATGGTGTTGAATTTCAGCGCGTCGATGTCGTTGCTGACACGGCGGATGGTCTGGTGCAGTTGGCGCTGCAACTCGACCTCGACATCGGCGTAGTCGGCGCGGCGCCGGCGGGTGCCGCCCAGCTCAAGACCCAGGACCAGGTTCCACACGCGGTTCAGCCAGCGGGAGACCCCGGCGAGGCCCTGATCGCTCCAGGGCAGGGTTCGGTCGAACGGTCCCATGAAGAGGATGTAGCAGCGCAGGGCGTCGCCGCCGGCGGTGGCGGCCACTTCGTCGGGAGTCACGACGTTGCGCCAGGACTTGGACATCCCGGTGGCGCGGAACTCGACGAGCGCCTGGCCGTTGCGCCGGGCGCGCTGGCCGGTGAGCTCGAAGCGGGCTTCCAGAGGGTAGCGGCGGAAGGGTTGGGCGGCCTCGGGGCTGTCGAAGGCGTCGGCGCCGTCGGGCGCATCCACGCGGGCGCGGCCCTGGCTGTCGACCCGCAGGATGGACTCATCCACCCAGCCGGGCTGCGCCAGCATCAGGCCCTGGTGGCGCAGGGCGTGGAAGGGCTCGGTCAGGTCCAGCACGCCGGCGTCGCGCATGGCCTTGGTCCAGAAGCGGGCATAGAGCAGGTGCATGACGCTGTGCTCGGCGCCGCCGACATACAGGTCCACGGGCATCCAGCGGCGAACGGTGTCGGGGTCAAAGGCCTGGTCGTCCTGGTCGGGGCTGCAGAAGCGCAGGAAGTACCAGCTGGAGCAGGCGAAGCCGCCCAGGGTGTCGGTTTCGCGCCGGGCGGGCTTGCCGCAGGTAGGACAAGCGATGTTGACCCAGTCTTCGACGGCGTCCAGGGGCGAGCGTCCGCCTGACTGCTGCGGGTCGATCTGCTTGACGTAGGGCAGCGGGACGGGCAGCTGGTCCTCGGGCACGGGGACTTCGCCACAGGCCTGGCAGTGGACGATGGGGATGGGGGTGCCCCAGTAGCGCTGGCGGGAGATCAGCCAGTCGCGCAGCTTGTAGTTGACGGCGAAGTCGCCCTTGCCCTGCTCGTGCAGCCATTCGGTGACGGCGCGAACGCCGTCCTTGACCGACAGGCCGTCGAACCGGCCGGAGTTGACCATGGGGCCGTCGCCGACGAAGGCCTCGGTCAGCGGCTCGCCCTGCCAGTCAGGCGGGGCGATGACGGTGCGGATTTCGATGCCGTAACGGGTGGCGAAGTCGAAGTCGCGCTCGTCGTGGGCCGGCACGGCCATGATGGCGCCGGAGCCGTAGGACATCAGGACGTAGTCGGCGATCCAGATGGGCAGACGCTCGTTGTTGACGGGGTTGACGGCGTAGCCTCCGGTGAAGACGCCGGTCTTGTCGTCGTCCAGCGCCACGCGGTCCAGCTCGGCCTTGCGCGCGGCGGCGGCCACGTAGGCCTGAACCTCGGCGGCGCGGTCCGGCGTGGTGACGCGGTCGACCAGCGGGTGCTCCGGCGCCAGCACCATGAAGGTGGCGCCGAAGAGGGTGTCGGGGCGGGTGGTAAATACGGGGATTTCGTCGCCGGTTTCGGCCGTGAAGGTGACGTCGGCGCCCTCGCTGCGGCCGATCCAGTTGACCTGGGCCGCGCGGGTCTCCTCCGGCCAGTCCAGCCCCTCCAGGTCTTCAATCAACTGGTCGGCGTAGTCGGTGATCTTGAAGAACCACTGGGTCAGCTCGCGCTGGGTGACGTCGGGGTGGTCGCGCCAGCAGGTGCCGTCGGCGTTGACTTCCTCGTTGGCCAGGGCGCCGCAGATGGGGCACCACCACTGCAGCCCGGAGGCCCGATAGGCCAGGCCGCGCTGGTAGAGCTTCAGGAACATCCACTGGGTCCAGCGGTAGTACTCGGGGTGGGTGGAGTTAATCTCGCGATTCCAGTCAAACGACCCGCCGGCCAGGTTCAGCTGCCGCTTGTAGTTGGCGCTCCACTCGCGGGTCAGGTCGGCCGGGTGGCGGCCGGTCTCGATGGCGGCGTTTTCGGTGGGCAGGCCGAAGGCATCCCAGCCCATGGGATGCAGCACGTCGTAGCCGCGCATGCGCATGACGCGGGAGATCACGTCGGTGGGCACGTAGTTGCGCAGGTGACCGACGCTTAGCCCGTCGCCCGAGGGATAGGGAAAGAAGTCGAGGCAATAGAAGGTGGGGCGGTCGGAGGGCTCGGGCGTGCGGTACAGGTCCTGCTCAGCCCAGCGGGTGCGCCACTTGGGATCGATTTCGGTGGGTAGGAAGTCGGTGGTCATGGGGAGGAGCCGGCGAGGCCAAGTCTTGAAAGGCAGCCTGCCATTCTAGGCGGCTCGGCTCAGTTTGGACGGAAACCGCCCGTTACGCTGCCCTGAGCGCCACGTTTCCAGAGGGCGAGACGACGGCCAATTGGAGCATGAGCTGACCGGTCAAGTTCTGCGCGGCGAGCACGACATCGTGTACGAGTTGCGAGACGTGGTCATGGTCTACCCCGGCCAGAACGAACGGGCGAACGACGGCATTTCGCTCGACATCCATCGCGGCGAAATCTTCGGCATCCTGGGCGACAACGGCGCCGGCAAGACCACGCTGGTGCGGCAGATGGTCAATCTGCTGCAGCCGACATCGGGCTCAATCCGCCTCTTCGGACGCCACGTTGCCGACGATCCTCTAGGGGTCACAACCCGCGTGGGTTTCATGCCGCAGGACGGGGCGGTGCTCGACAGCCTGACCGTTGACGAGCTTCTCTTCGTGACCGCCCATCTACGCGGCGCCAGCCGCGATGGAGCGCGACGCGAGCGCGACCGCCTGATTGAGCTTTGGGACCTGACAGCGGTCCGACGGCGGCCGTGTCGCCATATTTCCGGCGGGCAACTGCGCCTCGCGCAGCTGGCATTGGCGACCGCTACCGCCCCTCCGGTCGTCATCCTGGACGAGCCGACAGCCAATCTCGATCCCCAGCGCCGACGGCTGGTGTGGAAGAACCTGCGCCAGCTCAACCGCGATCAAGGGACGACGGTGATCTTCATCACGCACGATGCCGTTGAAGCCGAAAAGATCATCGAGCGGGTGGCCATCCTCCGCGCCGGCCGCGTCGTGGCGATAGGGGTACCCGCCTCTCTGAAGCGGGTCGTGGACCGGCAGGTGCGTCTCGAACTCGAGACTGGCGCCGAAGATCCGCCGGCACTCGGGACTGGATTCCGGTTCCGTCGCCTGCCCACAGGCCGATGGCTCGCCCTGGTAGGCAAAGACCAACTCCCTGAAGTGCTGCAGCGCCTTGACCTCGAACGCTACGACGACTTCCGCATCTATTCCTGCACGCTCGAAGATCTCTACCTTCACTACGCGGAGCGCGCGGGTGACTGATCGCCGCGGCCGACAGGCCTTCGCCGTTCAACTGGCCGATCTGCTGCTGGTGCAGCTGGCCAACTGGCGCTGGGGCTGGCGCAGCATGGTGGTGCTGGGGATGGCGGCGCCGCTGTTGAGCATCACCATGCTCGGAATCCTCATCGGCGACTCAGGGGTCCTGGCGCTCGAGTACGTGCTGGTCGGCAACGTGGTCCTGGCGCTGATGTTCGAGAACCAGAACAAGGTGTCGAGCAACTTTGCCTACATGCAGGCGAAGGGCACCTTGCGCTTTGTTGCCACGCTGCCGGTCTACAAGTCGGCGCTCATCCTGGCAACCGTCGTTGCCTTTCTCCTGCTGGCGCTTCCGGCGGTTGTCGTCACGATTGTGGCCGGCTCAAGAATCCTGGACGTGGCACTGGCGCCCAGCCCCTGGGTGCTGCTGGTGGTGCCGCTGTGCGCCATTCCGCTGGCAAGCATCGGAGCCCTGGTTGGGTCGATAGCGCGGACGCCCGAGGAGGCCGGCTCGCTTAGTCTTCTGCTGACGCTCTTGTTGCTCAGCCTGGGACCGGTATTGGTACCGCCTGAGCGGCTGCCGGAGGCCCTCAACGTGGCCGGCTACGCGAGCCCGGCAACCTATGCCGCGTCGGCATTGCGACAGGTGCTGTTGGGGCCTGTAAGCGGTCGGCTGGCGCTGGATCTGAGTGTCCTGGCCGGCCTTTCGGTGGTCGTTCTCTGGTTCGTTGAGCGGCGCCTGCGCTGGCGCGTCAATTGATCCTGGACAGACTGCCGCGATCAATGGGCTGAAGCGCCGAGCGACTGTCCACGGACGGCGGTCTCGCTCCTCGCGTCCATCTCACCAGCCGTCCACGTTGTGGGGTTGCTACAACGCTTGGGGTTACGGCCAGATAGAGGATCCCAGGAATCCGGCGGCACGGAGCCTGGGTAAACGGCGACCCGGCTACCCGACGCTCCGGATCTCATCGGCCGCTGGCAGGTAGATGCGAAACGTTGATCCCTGGCTTGGCGTGCTTTCGGCGGTGAGTCGACCGTCCATGGCCATGATGAGGGCGCGCGCGATGGCGAGACCGAGGCCGCTGCCGCGGGTCTTGCGGCCGGAGGCGTCGGTGCCGCGGTAGAAGCGATCAAAGATGTGCGGCAGGTCCTGCGGGGCAATGCCCTCGCCCGTGTCGGACACCTCAATCCAGGCGGTTGTCGCGTCGACGGCCCCCGAGCGAATGGTTATCGACCCGCCCGGCGGCGTGTGGCGCAGCGCGTTGTCTAGGAGATTGGTCAGAACCTGGGCGAGACGCGACTCGTCTGCCATGGTCGCACCCGGTGAGGGCTCTACCTCGAGCGTCAGGCCCGTGCCCAGCGCTTGACCGCGCATGGCTGAGGCCACGGTCTCGAGCGCGCGGGCAAGGGGTACCGGCTCGATGGACAGATCCAGCTTGCCAACTTCGGCCAGCGATAGATCTCGGATGTCTTCGACGAGCCGGTGGAGCCCTTCGGCCCGATCCAGCGTCAACTGCAGCGTCTCGTCTGAGCGGCTGTAGACCCCGTCAAGCATGGCCACCAGATTTCCTTCGATCACGGTTACCGGCGTGCGCAACTCGTGGGCGATATCGGCGAACAGGTTGCGGCGGACCGCCTCCTGGGCCTGCAGGCTGGCCGCCATGTCATCAAAGGCCGCGCCGACCGTGGCCAGTTCATCGCCACCCGCGAGCCTGCTGCGCGCCCCCAAGTCGCCCGCGGCCACGCCACGGGCCGCCGTGGTCAGCCGCCCCAGCGGTCGGGTAATGCCGGCGGCCAAGAGGACTCCCATGACGAGCGCTACGACCAGGGCAATGCCAAGGCCGATGAGCAGCGAGCGGATCGTCTCGTTGACGAACGCCTGCTCCAGGTCGGCCCTCGAATCGGCCCCATGACCTGATTCGCGCCCTTGCTCCAACGCCCGCGGCATGTGCAACTGCCCGATCTGCTTCCCGGCCGACACAAGGGGCGTGATCTGCCAGTCGTCAGGTACGCGGGACTCGAGGCCATCCGTGCTCCACACCAGGTTGCCGGCGATGTCCACCAGCGCCACGGGCAGCCCGCGCGACGATCCCCGGGGAAACACCTGATGCGCCGCCTGCCGGAGGTTGCCGGTTTGCTCGTAGGCCGCCGCGAGACGTTCGGCCGTGTGCACGGCCTCGTGGTGGCGGACGTCGGTTGCGAATTTCTCAAACCGGCTGGTCGTGGTGAGGCCGACGATCAGCGCGGCCGTGCCGACGGCCACCGTTGCCACGGTGACGAAAGCCAGAACCAGGCGCACCGAGAGGCGCATGCCTAGGCGTCGCCCAGCCGGTACCCGACACCGGGCACGGTCATCACGTAACGCGGCCCGCCGGTTGTCGGCTCCACCTTGCGGCGCAGGTTGCGGATGTGGCTGTCGATCGAACGTTCCAGGGCGACGCTGTCCGGGCCGGCCACAGCGTCGAGCAAGTCCGCCCGCGACAAGACCCGTCCATCGGCGCGGACAAGCGCCGCCAGCAGGTCGAACTCGGTGCGCGTGAGCTGAATCGGCTCACCGTCGCGCCGCACCAGGCGACGCTCGCTGTCGATCTCCAGGTCGCCGACGCGCGCGGTCGTCGTGGTCGGCGCTGTCTGGGCGCGCCGCAGGACGGAATGGACGCGCGCCACCAGCTCGCGCGGATGGAAGGGCTTGGTGACGTAGTCGTCAGCGCCCAGTTCCAGCCCGAGAACCCGGTCCGTGACTTCTTCCCGCGCGGTTAACAGGACGACCGGTCGTGTCCCGCGTGCCCGAATAGTGCGCAACACGTCCAGACCGCCAATGCCGGGCAGCATCAGGTCCAGCACCACGATATCGGGCTGCTGCGTGGCCTCTTGAACGAGGGCCGTCTCGCCGTCCGCCGCCGTGATGACCTCCATGCCGTCGCGGTGGAAGTAGGCGCCTACCAGGCGGCGAATATCCGGATCGTCGTCTACGACCAGGATGCGCTGGCGCTTCACCGGCGATCTCCCGGGGTCATTCCGTTGCCGGGTGTTTGTTCACGACGTTCACCGTACCGGCGGACTGTCAAGCCAGCCCGCAGACGATGTGCAGATTCTGTGCAATTTGACGATTCCCGTGGGATCAGCAGGGGGCGCGCGGACTATGTGTCCTCCGCCGAGACGTTGGGGTTGCTGTTCAGCCAATGTTGCGCAATTTCGGCGCCCTCGGTCAGCACGTGCGTGCCCGAGGCGATTGCCGCGCGGCAGGCGGTGGTGTCGGTGAAGCCGGAGAGGAAGAAGTCCCAGGCGGACAGGTAGAACGCGCGGTAGGGGTCGGCCAGGCTCGCAAGTCCGACGTCGTGCAGCGCGGCTGTCGCCTGAGTTCGGTTCAAGGTCCAGACGTGCTCGGTGTCGAGGCCGGAGAGGTGCAGCGCGAGTGGGCCGACGGGTGAGATGCGCCAAGTCAACTGACTCAGCAGGTCGCGCGCATGGGTCCAGAGCCTATCGATGGCTAGCAGCGGTACCTGCTGCGCGAACTCGGCGCGTTCGACGAGGTCCGCCGCGTTGTGGCGCCGGATGGTGTCGGGATTGCTGTAGTCGTCTTGCGGATAGGCCTCACCGTGGAGCACGACGACGGTGGACTGCGGGGAGTAGACAAAGCCCTGGCGCTCGGCCATGAGCTTGTTCAGGACGAGGAGTTGCGGCCTGGGGTGGTGGAGGGGCTGCGGGCAACGCTTCTCGAAGCACGCCTCGATTGCCGCTCGTACCTCCAGTGCCCGCGGCACAGTGTCCAGGTGCTTGCGCCACGAGCTGTCATCGCGGAACGACACGTGGATGTCAACGTCGCTGACTTCGGGCACGTAGTCCAGCGGGGAGTCCCAGGGCTTGACCGTTGAGCCCGTGAGATAGATGCCGCGAATCTCGTCCTCGGGAGTCAGCGCCAGCAAGTGATCCCTGACGCAATCGGCCAGACAACGGACTTCCGCGAGCAGCTGTCTACGGTCGGGATATCGGGCTCTCCAAGCAGGCGCAATGTGGCTCACGACGTATTCGTTGCTGGCGCTGACGACAACGGACGGGGCCAGGACCTGTTCACATTCACGGACAACTGTATAGGACGAGGGTCAACTTGATGTACTCTTGGAATACTTGAAGACGCAGTAACGTGCGGAGCTAACTTGCCTAGCGCAGATAGATGGAAGCACGAAGGCTGGCTTGATCCGAACTGCTGAGGGCTACCCTAAGGCCGGTTTCATTGATCTGGCGCGGCTGCTTGTCCGGTGCGTGGAGGATTTCGTCAAGGGACCGCGTTCTTTTGACGTCAGATTGACATTTCAAGCCTGGTTTGGGGAGCTGTCCCGGCGTACTGCAAGCGAAAATGTCGTCTTCGATCTCTATTTCAAGAAGCTCCCCGTGGTCATAGGACGCGAAATGTCGGAGCACATCCTGGCGCAGCCCCCCGATGCGCGGGGTTACATGGAGGGAACAGCCAACGCCAGGGCATTGTCACTCCTCGCTCCTCATGCGTTAATGATTACGCATGGCAAGCAATGGCGACGCTTACGGCGCTTTCAACGAGGCGGTGCTGCCAGTGCAGGACGTAGATGCGCGTATGCAGTTCGTTTTTGACGGCGTCCGCAAGGCCTTTCCAAGACCCGTATCGGACGGCGGCGGCCTCAGGCGGTGTATGGGGAAGCCATGCGGATCGTGGTCTTCGGGTCTGACCAAACGCCGGCGCACTTGGCCGAGGACGTGCAAGTCCTGGTTCGGTACGTTCAGAGTCCAGGCAGAAGGCTGCTGTTTGGATGGAGCAAGGCCAGGCGTCGGAAGCGGTTCTACGATGCGCTTCGCCGGCTCTGGACGGAGAGCTCGGCATCGGGCGTCCCTCGTCTCGTTACTACTGCCAAGGGCGTGACCTTCAACGCAAGACACGAAGAAGAGATCGTGCAGCAGATTCCCCACTGGGGGTTTACATTTACCGGATCTGGAACTGATTTGCTTGCCCGAACTATTGGGATATTGGCGTCAAGGGACGATTTGTATGACAGAGTTCTAGCTGAGGCGCTTGCGGACGGCGCATCGGATACGGCGTCGGCAGTAGTGAGCATGGAGTACCTGGAGGCTTGTCTGCTGGAAACCTGTCGTTTATTCCCTCCGGTGACCCGCACCTTTCACGTCGCGACTCACGGGGATATATTCAATGGCACCCATATACCGGCCAGAATGGATATCTTGCATTGCTTCACAGCGAGCCAACGGGACACGTCGGCGCACGCAACCGCCAACGACTTTCGGCCCGAACAGTGGATGGAACCTGGAGGTAACGCTGACGTCATCTACCCCAGCCTCTTTCTCGGAGGTGCGAGAAACTGCCCGGGCAAGGACCTTCTTCTGTTCATCTGTAAGGTTGCGATATCAACGCTGATGAGATACGGCCGAATACGGCCATATGGCTCAGCCCTGTCTGAAGACCCAGTGCCGCATGCATTTCCAGCGTCTGGTCTTCGGTTCAGCACGGGATTGGGTTGATCGTGGAGGTTGCAGGCGTGAGATTTGCGTATGGAGGAAGAGCATGAACAACATCCAGGAATCCAGGCGTCATCCAGAGGTGGAGCAGCTGATTGAAGAACGTCGCTTTGGAGAAGCTCTCGGCGTGCTGCGTGCGCAGCTAGTCGAAGATTCCGGTGGCGAATTGCACGCGCTGTCTGGAGCGGCCCACTATGGTCTTGAAGAATACGAGGAGGCCGTCGCCTGCTACCAGCTTGCGCTGGAGCGCAATCCGCTCAACCAGTTGTGGCAGGACATGCTCGTGCAGTCACGCGCGAACGCCGTCGCGGAAGTAAACGTGTATGTGCCAGAGGTTTCCTTCTTTGACCGCGAACGTCTGCTTGCGGATCCGGTAATACGGGACGGTTCGCTGCCCGCCACTCCCATGAGGGCTCCACGTCTTGGAATGTTCGGACAGCTTCGCACACTGATTGGGAACGTTGGCGGAGTGATCGTATCGTCAATTATGACTGGGATCACGCAGGCCCTTGGTACGCTGGCCGGCTATCGCGATGACGTCTGGACGACTTGGTACCGCAGACCGTATCTTATCGGGATTCTGACGCTGGCCTACATGCGTGATCGGCTTAACAAGAACAACCTCAAAAGCACCTATCCTGCTGATTCATTGATCGGTTTTCAGTCGCAAGGACAGTCGCCTCCTACGGGGGTCAGGCACTTCCGCACCGCTGATGGAACGTGGAACAATCTGGCCGACCCCAAAGAGGGTGCTGCGGGCACTCGCTTCCCGCGTAACGTCACCAACGCCGCCATTCGGCCGGAGACAGGCACTACTCTCATGACTCCCAATCCCAGGGAGCTAAGTCGTACGTTCCTGGCCAGAGGAAATGAGATGAAGGAAGTACCCTTCCTCAATCTCCTAGCCGCCTCATGGATCAACTTCCAGAACCACGACTGGGTGCATCACGGAGAGGCGCTACTCACCGACGTACACGAGATACCGCTTGCCGAAGACGATCCGGCGCGCCAGAAGCACTGGCAGACCAAGATGTTCGTCGGCAAGACGCAGGCCGATCCCACGCGTAGGTCCAACGGAGAACGGACCCCCATAACATTCATCAATGAGGTTACCCACTGGTGGGACGGTTCTCAGATATATGGGAGCGATCAAGCGACGCTCGACAAGCTCCGAACTGGAACGGATGGCAAGCTACAGCTCAATGACTCAGGCAATCTGCCTCTCGATGAGAAGGGGATCGAGCAGACCGGATTTACAAGGAATTGGTGGATTGGGCTGACCATGCTGCATACGCTCTTCACGAGAGATCACAATGCGATTTGCGACCGACTGAAGGATGCTTATCCCGAGTGGGAAGACGCACGGCTGTTCAATGTGGCGCGTCTCATCAATGCGGCCGTTATGGCCAAGATTCACTCGGTGGAATGGACGCCGGCTATTCTTCCCAATCGCGGTCTAGATTCCGGGTTACACGCCAATTGGTACGGCTTGTTTACCATGCTCCGAGCCAGCAAGAATAGAAAGACGGTTGCGACCATCAATTTGCGAAATCCGGAGATGGGAGGAGTCGTTGGCAACCCGATTAACAAGCACGGCCAACCCTACGGCCTTACGGAAGAGTTTGTGGAGGTCTACCGCCTGCACTCACTACTGCCCGAGACGATAAAAATCAGAAACATCATCGACGCCGATGCAGTCGAAGAAGTGCCGTTCGTAGAGACTCGACAAGCGGGGTCCGGCAAGTTGACCGACAGGACGGCGATGGCTGATCTGTTCTACTCGTTCGGCGTTCAGCAGCCAGGTCAGCTGGTGCTGAACAACTATCCCAACTTCATGCGAGAGTTGAGCATCCCTGGCAACCCGCTGTTCGACATGGGGGCCGTTGATATTCTGAGAGCACGCGAAAGGGGCGTACCTAGATATAATGAGTTCAGACGTCAGCTAGGCCTTAACCCGATCCGAGAGTTCGATGACCTCACCGACGATGGCGAGCAAGTACAGAAGCTCAAGGACGTGTACGGAGACCAACCGGGCGACGTAGAAAAGCTCGACCTGCTCATTGGGACCCTTGCGGAAGGGCATCGTCCCACAGGGTTCGGATTCGGCGAGACCATGTTCCAAATCTTCATTCTGAACGCCACTCGCAGGCTCCAAGCGGATCGCTTCTACACGGATGACTACAATGAGCAGACCTATACTAGAGAAGGTCTGGCATGGATTGATGACGCCGACCTGAAGACCGTGATACTCCGCCACTTTCCGGAGCTTGGCAGTACGGGACTGGGGAATGTGAAGAACGCCTTCGAGCCGTGGGATACCGACGAGCGACTTGACCCGGAACGTCACCCGCTGCGCGAGTTTGATCGAGAGTTCGGGCCGGACCCGTGGTTGGGTGACGCTTGGAGGAGTTGACGATAGATACGACGGTAACCTAACTGGGTGATGGGCGGCTCGGCAGAGTCAAAGCCCACGGCCTCAGCCAAGGCGGTCGCGCTAAGGTCGACGTCCGCGTCAAACAGCAGGCGCTGGAATTACGGCTGGGGACGCCATCTCGAGGCGTCGCTCATAGTCGAATACTTGCCCCACGGTCTCGATCGCGATTCCGTACGCCTGGGCGATACGGCTCGGCGACCAAAGTCTCCTGGCGAGATCCGCGAGCGCGCCGGTGGGGATTCGCGTGCCGTGAACCACGGGCTGACCGTCCTTCACGCGGGGATCGATATCGACGTGGCCCCAGTACTTCTCGGGAACCACGATTGAGATTCCCTCCTCGATGCGGCGGAGTTTCGGAAAGACGTCGCCAAATGCACGTGTCTCTATCTTCTGCCCCATCGCGGTCGCCTCGGTCACGTCCCACTCGTCGGGCTTCCACGCATAGATGCGCTTTCCTCGAAAGTAGACATGCGCGTCCGCCCATCCCCGGCTCGGAGGACCGAGACGGGCGAACAGGTGGTCGATCGCGATCGCGGCTGACGTAAAGTCGATCTTGTCCTCGCGCAGTGCGCGAAGAATCCTGATCAGGACCAGATCAGCGTAGGTGTATCCCTGAATCGTCTTGCCGTCGTCGCCCTCAAGCTCAAGCGAGGGCTTGATGATCTTGCGCTGGCGCCAGTCGTAGAGCGTCCGCGGCGGTATCTGTGCAAGACGCGCCACATCACGCGCGGTGTAGAACCCCGGCCAGCTTTCCGACGCTGGCATACCCACCGACATCCTTAAACGCCTCACCAAGCCTGTTACGTGAGGATACTGCGCTATAGCCCAGCACCAGCCGAAGGGGGTAAGGAACATGGCACGCGAGGAGATGGCCGACGGGCTGACGCGGGAGAACCTGCACGGGATCTGGATTGCGCTGACGACGCCGTTTACGGCGGATGACAAGATCGACACGGGCGTCGTGCGGGAGAACGTGCGGCGCTGCCATGCCGCGGGGCTGCACGGGGCGTATACGACGGATAGCGACGGGGAGTTCTACGCCGTCGAGCTTGATGAATTCCGAACGCTGGTGAAGGCGTTTGGCGACGAGTGCCGGAACGTGGGCATGCCGTCGCAGGCGGGAGTGACCTGGCTGAACACGCAGGGCACGGTTGACCGGCTGCGGATCGCGGCGGACAGCGGGGTAATGGGCGCGCACGTGGGGCACCCGGTGTTCATGCCGATGACGCCGGACTCGTTCGACCAGTTCTGGGAGGACGTGTCGGAGGCGGTGCCGGACGGCTTCGGCCTGATCCAATACAACACGCCGCGGCAGCCGCACGTGCTGGGCGGAGCGGAATACCGCGCGCTGGCCGAGCGGTTTCCCAAGCTGATCGGGGCCAAGTACGTGCAGGCCGGGGTCGACGGTTTCATGGACGTACGGCGGCAGGCGCCGGAGCTGAGCTGCTTTGCTGGAGAGCACGTGCTGACGGCCTTCGCCATGCATGGGGCGCGTGGCAACTACTCGTGGATGGCGGGCTACAACCCAACCTTCATGCTGGACTGGTGGGACGAGATCGAGCACGGCGACTGGGCTGCGGCGGCGCGACGCAACGAGCGACTGCAGGCATTCGGCGCCGTGGTCAAACGCCACCTGGTGGAGGACGGCAACCTGCACGGCATCATCGGCAAGGCCATGTCGGCGGCCTCGCCGTTCCTGGTGGAAACCACCTGGGAGACGCGGCGGCCTTACCTGCCGGTGTCGCGTAAGGGCTGGGAGGCGTTCGTGCGCACGGCCGCGGAGGAGTTTCCGGACCTGGCTTACCAGCACTGAGCGGACGGGCCGTGTCCGTGTCTGGCTGCCGCTAACCGCCCCGCTCGGAAGTTTGGGACTCCGAGGGCGCCCCGGTGTTCGCCAGGGCTTCTGCCGGGCTTTGCCGGAGCAGCTCGTCGATGGCCTGCTGCGCGCCTGCGAGCGCGGTGGAGGGGTCCGCCTGGGCCGTGGCGATGGGTAGATCGACGCGGTGGAGCATTGCTGCCCGGATGCCCGGGGCATAGGGTCCGTGGAGCGCCCGGGCCGAGTCGACGGCCTGCATGATGGCGCCGGCATCAGCGTCGCTGTAGCCGCCCTGGAGTTGCAGTTGCGCCACGGACGCTCCGCGCGCGGGGACGGTGGCCACCGGTGCGATCCGGGCGGCAATCCAGTCCAGCGTTCGGAAGGTGGCGTCGGGGTTGTCGCTGGCGCTGAGCAGGGTCAGCACGCCGAATCCCATCGCGTCGGACGCAGCCTGGCGCCGGCGCGGCGGCGCCAACAGGCCGCCGGCGCTAAGTTCGTTGCCAAACAGCCCGCCGAACAGCCCGCCAACCGGCGCGCCCAGCATGGCCACCGGGGCGCCGTCGATCAGCATTTCAGCGCTGTCGTTTGAAATCGTGATCGAAACAGCCCCGGAATCGGGCTCGGGCCGGGGACCGATGCCGTCATTGACGAGATCATGCAGGAACTCGACCGCTTCCAAGGCGGCGGTGGTGTCCAGGGTGGCCCGGCGAGCGTTCAGGTTCGCAATCGAGCCGCCGTTCTGCCAGATCCACTGGTGGCCGGGCATCAATCCCGGCGGCGCGAACGCTCCCCAGCGCTCCGGCTGGCCAGCGTCCATCTGGGTGAGACGGAGGGCGGTTTCCCGGAACTGCTCCCAGTCCCAATCGCGCAGGGCTTCGGGATCGACGCTTGCATCGGCGAAGTGGCCGGGGGTATAGCGCAGCATGTTGACGCTGATCCAGAGCGGCAGCCCGAACAGATTGCCGTCAGCAGTCAACGGGCCGATGGCGGAGGGAAGAAAGTCGTCCGCGCTGAAATCGGCGGCGGACGCCGCGGGACCGTTGACGGGCGCCACGTGGCCGAGCTCGGCAAGCGTCAGGGCGATGCCAGGGTCCAGCACCAGCAGCGCGTCGAGTTGGGGATGGTTGGGCAGCGTGGCCTCGACTGCAGCCGCGACCTTCTGCGGGTGATACGGGTCAAAGTCGCGGGCTTGTTCCAACTGCACGATGCGCAACTCGGCGGGCGCGTCGGCGGCTTGCGTGGAGTCCGCGGCAAGCCCGGCGATCCTCAGCGCCACCGGGTCAAAGAGCGGGTTACCGGTGGGAATGCCGATTGTGACCGGGGCGGCGGCTCGGGGCTGTGCGGTGCGTTCCTGGACGGCGATCACGGGCGTAACGGGATCGGAGGCCGGCGACGCGGCCCGACCCGCGAGGGTCGGCGGCTCGGGAAGTTCGGGATCGCCGCAGGCAGCCAGCAAAGCGGCGGCGGAGGATCCCAACGCGCCCAAGCCCGCGCCACGCAACAGCGTGCGACGGGCTATAGGGCGCGAGCGCCGATTCAGGCGGGACAGTGGAGAATGGCCGGTCATGCTGCTCACTCCGCGGCATGGAGGTACCAAGCCACAGGTTGATCGGCGGCGCGAGCCCGGTCATCGCCCGATCTTCATAATTCTCGGAACAGCAACTACGCCGAACGGGCTAGTCCGAAGGGCCTAGCGGTGGCGCGATGTTTGTGCGCGGGTCTTGCCACCCGTCTTTCGCACGTGTTGGGCGCGGCACGTGGTTCGGATCAGCCGCCGCGGAGCTGGGTGCTGCTGCTGGCGCCTATCTGGATGCCGGCGCCGGCGGTCTGGGATAGGGCCGCCTCGGCGCTTTGCTTGAGGAGTTCGTCGATGGCGGCCGCGGCAGCCGTGAGCGCCTCGGATGGGTCCGCCTGGCCCAGGGACATAGGGCCGTCCACGTGCCTCAACATCTCGCCCTTGATTGGCGAGGCGTAGGGACCCGGGATGGCGCGCGCGGCATCAATCGCCTGCATGATGGCCCCGGCGTCGGCGTCGTCGTAGCCGCCCTGACCGCGTAATTGCTCGGCCGAGGCCCCGCGCGCGGGCACGGTGGCCGCGGGCGCGATCTGGGCCGCTACCCAGTCCAGGGTCCGGAACGCGAGGTCCGGGTTGGCGCTGGTGGTGAGCAGGCTCAGCACGCCGAAGACCTCCGATTCAACGGCCGCGGCGCGCCGGCGGGGCGGGGCGAGCAACACGCCGCCACCAAACGGGTTGCCGATGGCGCCTCCGCCGAAAAGCCCGCCGAGCAGGCCGCCGATAGGGGTGCCGGACATGGCGACCGGTGCGCCCTGGATCGTCATCCGGCCATCGGTGATCTCCACGGCGACAGCGCTCTGGCCCGACGCGTCGGGGTCGAACCTGGGGCTTACGTCGTCATTCGCCAGGTCGCGCAAGAACCTCACGGCCTCCAGGGCGTCGGTGGTGTCCAGGGCGGCCCGGCGCGCTTTCAGGTCCACGACCGCGCCGCCGTTCTGCCAGATCCACTGTTGGCTGGGCAGCATGGTGGGCGGCATCCAGAGTCCCCACTGCGAGGGATTGCCGGCGGCATCCACCTGCATGAGCCGGCGGGCGGTGTCCCTGAACTGGTCCCACTCCCAGTCACGCAGGCTTTCCAGATCGACGCCGGCGTCCTGCAGGAGTTCCGGGCTGCATTGCAGCAGGTTGACGGACACCCAGAGCGGCAGCCCGAAGAGATCGCCGTCCCAGGTCAGCGTGTCGATGGCGGAGGGCAGAAAGTCGGCGGAGTTGAAGTCGGGCGCGGAGGCGGCGGGGCCGTTGACCGCCGCCACATGCCCGCGCGCAGCCAGCAGCAGGGCCAGGTCGGCGTTCAGGAGCAGCAGCGCGTCGAGCTGCGGGTGACTGGCCAGCAGGGCCTCGACCGCGGTCGCAATCTCCGTCGCGTCGAACGTGAGGGCCTGCTGGAACTGCACGACGCGCAGTTCGCCGGGGGCTTCGGCGGCGCGGGTTGCGTCGGCGGCAAGCCCGGTGACCCGCAGGGCTACCTGGTCGAAGAGCGGGTTACCGGTAGGCACGCCGATGGTGACCGGCGCGCCGGGCTGCGGCCGGGCCTCGCGTTCGTTCGCGGCAACGACGGGCGTAACGCGCTGAGGAACCGGCGAAGCGGTCTGGCCCGAGGTCCGCGGCGGGTCGGGCAGTTCCGGATCGCCGCAGGCGGCCAGCAGGGCGGCGGCCGAGGCGCCGACGGCGGCCCAACCGAGGCCGCGAAGCAGGGTGCGGCGCGAGACCGGGGTCGTGGGATGCCTGTCCAGCTTCATGGCTTACCTGCGGCGAAATCTGGTCTGCGAAGCCATGTTATGGCGGGTTCTGGAGGGCACCATCGCCCAAAAGAACTAATTCCGAGGCCGCGTTGACTGGCCGATCGGCTGATCTGTCTAGGGTCAAGAAGCCGCTTGGATGGCGCGGGCGGCAGGCCCAATCTCGTAAGGCCTTCCCGGCTTAGCGGGTGAAGACGGTGCCGCGGACGTAGTCGGCCTCATCGGAAGCCAGGAAGGCGAGGACGCGGGCGACGCCGGCCGGGTCACCGAGATCGGCCTGGCGGCGGCGGATTTCGTCATCGGAGACGCCGGCAGCCTGGCCGACATCTACCACGTTTTGCAGCTTGAGGGCGGTGGCAATACTGCCGGGGGCCACGGTGTTGACTCGGATGGGGTAATAGCCCATTCGTCCTTGCATGACCAGTCCCAGGCCATGCACCGCGCCCTTGCTGGTTCCATACGCGAACGACGAACTACCGCTGGTGACACCGGCGCCGGAGGCCAGCAGCAGGATCACGCCGCCGGCTTCGCCCATGGCGCGCACGGCGTGCTTGGCGCAGAGGAACATGCCGCGGGCGTTGACGCCGAGGACGCGGTCGAAGGTGGCGGTCTCGAAGTCCTGGATCGGCACCGTGGCGCCCTGGAGGATGCCGGCACAGGCGATCAGGACGTTGAGGCGGCCAAGCTCGGATGTGGCGGCGAGCAGGTGCTCGACGTCGGACTCATCGGAAACGTCGCAGGGGACGAAGCGGACGGTGTGCTCTTCGGCGGCCAGGCTGTCGGCAATGGCCGCGCCCTCACTCTGTGCAAGGTCGGCCAGCACCACATGGGCGCCGCGCTGGGCGCAAACCTCGACGGTGGCACGGCCGATGCCGGAGGCGCCGCCGGTGACGATGATGACGCGGTCCTGTAGCGAGTCGGTGGTCATGGGACAGCGTCCTTGTGGAGGCGGCGATGTTTCACGTGAAACATTGGCGCCGTTCGGCGTGGACCGCTCTGCCTATCAAGACGGTCGGTTGGAGGAATCTAAGGGATTCCTTCCGGCCGGTACAATCGACGCAGGGCGGGGATCCGAACGCAATCGCACAAGGGGGACTCGCCTGGACACGCCAACTTCTGACGTCTGTATCCAACAACCTGAGCGGCGCGCCGAATCGGACGACAGCACGCTCCAGAGCATTCTGCTGATTCTGGAACGGGTGGATCAGCGGCTTGTCGCACTTGAAGCGGATATCGCCGAGCTCAAGTCCGTGACTTCATCCCTCAAGGCCGATGTGAACAGTGCCAAAGCCGATGTCGCGACGGTTAGGTCCGCGGTTGTCGAGATGGCCGGAAACGCCAGGGATCGCGACTCCGTCGAGTACCCGCTTCTTCGGTTACCTCCGTCAGTCGACCGACGGCGACCGTTCGCCGTCAGTCCCTAGTCGAACTCAGTACCGGCGCCGTCCAACGACTAACTTCGCCATCAGGTGAGGTCCCAGGCGAGACCCGCTTGAGCCATCGCCGCGTCAAGCGTGCGCTTCGCGGCTGGAATCAGCTCCGGCGGTAGGTGTTCGATGAGGACCCAGGCGCGGGGGGCGGTTTCGTTGAGGGCCGTGAGCCAGGCGGCGTGGTCGATGACGCCCTGACCTAGCGGAACTTCCTCGATGTGCAGCACCAGGCGGTCTTCGAGCGTGTAGTCCTTCCAGTGCGCGGCCGGGATGCGCCCGCGCGCGGCCTCCAGCAGGCGGGCGTAGACCGGGTCGGGGTTCCAAGCGTCCCAGATGCTGCCGATGAAGTTGACGGGGTCGAGGTTGAAGCCGAGGGCCTGGGTGGGAATCCGGCGGAAGAGCTCGGCGATGCGTTCGGGCCGGTCCAGCACCGAGAGCACGTGGCCCTCGACGGTCAGCGTTATGCCTTCGGCGTCCGCGGCCTCGGCTATGGCGGCGATGCTCTCGACGGCGCGCTCGAAAGCGGCGTCCTGGTGGTGAGCGGGATGCGGATACCAGGGGCCGACGGGGTTGAGGCCGCCCGGGCGGATGTAGAGCGTTTCGGCCCGCAGCGCGTGCGCGGCCTGCATGTGCCGCTTCATGCCGTCGATCCCAGCCTGTCGAACGGCCGGATCGAGCGAGATTAGCGAAGGGTACTGGCCGTTAGCCTGGGCGACGGTCAGGCCTTCCGCGGCCAGCAGGTCGCCGACGCGGCGGAACTCGTCCAGCGAGTAGGTGTCCGGTTGGCCGAGCTGGACGCTGCTGCCGGTGAAGCCGAGCTCAAGGGCGCGCTGGGCGTCGGCCGCCGAGATCGACGGGGGATCCGACGGCAGCAGGCCGACGACTCCACTTCGCATTCGCCGACTCCGAGTCTGAGGAGGCGGCTGATGGTAGTACGACGGGCCCGGCTTAGTCCTCCGAGGGGTCAATCGCGGCATCGGCATCGATGGTCCAGAGCACGCGGCCCCAGATCATGATCACGAGCGCGACGGCCAGGCTAAGGCCGCCGCCGAGAACCATGGCGACGGGCATGCCGTGGTTTTCGGCGACGATCGAGATGGGCATCAGGCCCAGCGGGGTGAGACCCCAGCCGAGCATCCAGATGGACATCACGCGCCCTCGCAGCCGGGCCGGCGTCAGGAGCTGAATCATGGTCTGGTTGGTGGCCATGTAGGTCGCGAAGAAGAAGCCGGCAAGCGCAATGACGATGCCTGCCATCAGAGGCGAGCGGGTCAGGCCGAGAACCGCGATCAGCGCACCAAAGCCGGCGGCGCTGAGCATGACGACGGGGCCTTTGCGACGGTGGCCGGCGTAGGCGACCACCACCAGCGAGCCGACGACCGCGCCGACGCCCTGGGCCGAGAGGACCAGGCCGAGTTCAAGGGATCCGGCCTGCAGGTTCTGCTTCACGAAGATCGGCAGGATCATGATCATCGGCATGCTGAACAGGGCCGGCGACAGGACCAGCAGGAGCAGCGCCGCCAGGTGCCGGGTGCGGAACGCGTAGCTGAAACCCTCGCGCAGGGCGGCAAAGGTGGACCCAGTGCTTCCGCGATGACGTCGGCCGCCGCGAATCGTCAGGATGTTGAGTGTTCCCCAGACATAGCCGGCGGCCTGCACGAGGAAGGTGCCGGCTATGCCGATAACGCCGATCAGCGCGCCGGCGAGCGCCGGACCGATGATGCTCGACGCGTTCTGAGTGGCATTGGTCAGGGCCACGGCGTTGCCGACGTGCCGCCGGGGCACCAGGTCGGAGACCAGGGCGGTACGCGTCGGCAGGATGATGGCGAAGGACGCGCCGATCACCATGGCCGAGACAGCCAGGTGCCAGACCTCAATGGCGTCGGCGGCCACCAGCAAGCCAATCGACAGGCCGGCAAGACTCATCAGCACCTGGGCGGCGATCAGCAACCGCGTGCGGCTCAGCCGATCAGCCAGCACGCCGCCAAACGGCGACAGCACCAGCAGGGGAATCGCGCGGATCATGGCCAGGGTGCCCAGGATGAGCGGGGACTCGGTGATGACCGCGACCAGCCAGCCCTCGGCGACGCCGTACATCCAGAAGGCCATCGTGGATCCCAGGTTGGCGCGCCAGAGCCGGACGAAGTCGCGGTGGGCGAAGGCGGGCGCCAGGCGGTCGCGCAGGCGGACCAGCCCTGACGGGCGCTTTGCCAAAGCCTCCGGTGCCGATGGGGGACCGCCACTCCCACCGATGGTCATGGGTCAGCCCTAGGCGGGATCGTCGGAGGGGTCGAGCGCGGCTTCGGCGTCGAGGGTCCAGAGCTCGCGGCCCCAGACCATGATGAAGAGCACCACGGCGACGCTGAGGCTGCCGCCGAGGACCATGGCGGTCGGCATGCCGAGGTTTTCGGCCACGATCGAAATCGGCATCAGCCCAAGCGGCGTGAGTCCCCAGCCCAGCATCCAGATGGACATCACGCGACCGCGCAGCCGGGTGGGCGCCAGCAGTTGAATCATCGTCTGGTTGTTGGCCATGTAGACAGCCGAGAAGAAACCGGCGACCGCCATGACGATCCCGGCCGCCAGGGGCGAGCGGGTCAGGCCGAGCACCGCGATCGCGGCGCCAAAGGCGGCGGCGCTGAGCATGACGACGGGGCCTTTGCGGCGGTTGCCAGAGTGGGCGACCACAGCGACTGACCCTGCCACGGCGCCAATACCCTGCGCCGACAGCACCAGGCCCAGTTCGAAGGACCCAGCCTGCAAGTCCTGCTGCACAAAGATGGGCAGGATGAAGATCATCGGCATGCTGAAAAGGGACGGCGAGAGTCCCAGGAGGAGCAGCGCGGCCAGAGGGCGGGTGCTAAAGGCGAATTTAAATCCGTCGCGTAGCGCGGCGAAGGGTGATCCTCGAGTCCTTGGATGTTGGTCTCCGCCGCGAACCAAAAGGACATTGAGCATGCCCCACACGTATCCGCCGGTCTGTACGAAGTACGTGCCGGCTATACCGATCAGGCCGACCAAGGCACCGGCCAGGGCCGGTCCAGCGATGCGGGAGGCATTCATGGTGGTGCTGGTGAGCGCGATGGCGTTGCTGACGTGGCGGCGCGGCACCAGGTCGGACACCAGGGCGTTGCGCGAGGGCACGCTGATAGCGAACGAGGTGCCGGCCATAACGCTGGAGACCGCCAGGTGCCACACCTCGATGCGGCCGGTCGCGACCAGCACGCCAATGGCAAGCCCGGCCACCGTAAAGAGCAACTGCGAGGTGATGAGCAGCTTCGTGCGGCTGACGCGATCGGCCAGGACGCCGCCGAACGGCGACAGCAACAGCATCGGGATGGCCCGAATCATGGCCAGGGTCGCCAGGACGAACGCCGATTCGGTGAGGATTGCGACCAGCCAGCCCTGGGCGACGTTCTGCATCCAGAACGCCATCATGGTCCCCAGGTTGGCGCGCCAGAGCCGGACAAAGTCGGTGTGGGCGAAGGCGGGCGCCAGGCGATCGCGGTGGCGGGCCAGGCGCGAGCGCCGGCCGGCGGGCGCTTCAAGCGGCGAGGGCGGGGCTGCCGGACTATCGCTGGTCATGGGTCGAGCCTGCGCGGGTCCTCCCGGCGAAAACCCGAGATCAGGCCCCGCCTTTGCGCATGATTGACGATTGGCGCGCGCGCGCCAACTGGCGGATCAGATTTCGGCGAAGGCTGAACCGGCGTCGGCCGCCCGGCGGGCGGCGTCGATGATGTCGACGACCCTTGCGGCTTCCCGCGCGGAGACAGACATGGGGCGGCCCTCGCGAATGGCGGCGACGAACTCGCTCAGCTCGTCGTTCCAGGGGTCCGCGTCCGGAATCAGCAGCATCCGTGGCCCGCCGGCGTCAGTCACGCCGATGTGATCGGCGGCTTCACTGAAGTCAACCACCCCCTGCCGGCAGATGACCGTGCGGCCCGACTCGGCATCACCGTCGAAGCCGCGGCGGTAGGTGATGGTCGCCAGGCCGCCGTCCCGGAAGCGCAGGTTGACGACCGCCACGGCCCGGTCGAAGGCATGGCCCGCAGGTTCCTGGGTCACGGCGGCGGCGATGTGGGTGATCGGGCCGCGCCCGTAGATGGCGGGGTAGCCCAGAAGGATAGCGTAGACGAGCGGATGCCCGCTGATGCGCTGGTCAAACCCGGCGTCGCGGCCCGCGCGCAGGTCGTGGGGAAAGTGGACCACCAGGTCGTCGTGGAGCGCGCCGCCGAGTACGGCGACCTGCCGGCGAACCAGGCGCGGACCCGGACGGAGCGGGCTGGTGTGGCCGACGCGAATGACCAGGTCGCTCTGATCGGCGAGGCGGAGTAGCCGGGACGCGTCGAGGGGCGATAGCGCCAATGGCGACTCGCTGAAGAGGTGCTTGCCGGCCGCCAGGACCGCCGCGCCCATGGGGGCGTGCGTATCGGGGTGGGTGGTGACTATGACCGCGTCCATGTCCGTACGCGCAACGGTGGATTCCCAGTCCTGCGTGTGCTCGACGCCGAATCGCGCGGCCAACGAGGCACGCGTCTCAGGATTTCGACCGGCGATGACGACAAGGTCCATGTCGGAGCGTGCGGCTATGCGCTCGGCTCGAGCCACGGCCATGCCGCCGCTGCCGACGATGGCGACGCGCAGTGGGGCGGACGTGGGATCAGCCATGTGGCTCTCTCACGCGCTCTTGGACAGATCGGCCGGTCCGAACGCCGTTCTTCGCCTGGAACTTGCCATTGCAGACATTCTGGACGGTTGGCGTGCGGTACGCGAACCGGCGCGGGGCGTGCCATGATGCCGCGGCAGGGATTCCCCGATTCAGGAACTCACATGTCGAATGGCAGCCTCGGCATCGGCATCGTCGGCGCGGGCGACATCGTGCGCACGCGGCACATGCCGAACCTGGCGGATGTAGACGACATCGCCTTCGTGGCGGTGACGAACCGGCGTCGTGAAACAGCCGAGGCGTTCGCCGCCGATTACAACGTGCCGAACGTGCTGGGCAACTGGCGCGAGGTGGTGGAGCACCCCGACGTGGACGTCGTCTGGATCGGGGCCACGCCTTACTTGCACGCGCTGGTGTCGGTGGCCGCCCTGGATGCGGGCAAGCACGTGTTCTGCCAGGCGCGCATGGCGCGCAACCTGGCCGAGGCGCGCGAGATGCTGGAGGCGGCCGAGCGGAATCCATCACTGGTGGCGGCCGTGTGTCCGCCGGGCATCGGCGTGGCCGGCGATCGCACGATGCTGCGCCTGCTGAAGGTGGACCGCTTCCCCGGTGCACTGCGCCAGGTGCGAATGTCGTCGTTCGGCGACACGGCCGTGACCAACGACATCCTGCACTGGCGGCACGACTTTGACGTCAGCGGTTACAACGTGATGAACGTGGGAATCATGGTGGAAGCCCTGCAGCGCTGGGTGGGTCCGGAGCGCGACGTGCAGGCGATGACCAAGGTCCACATCAAGGAACGCCGCAATGCGGAGACCGACGCATTCGAGGCCGTTCGGGTGCCGGACTCGTTCACCGCGATGGGCGAGTTGGTGTCAGGCGCCGACTACGTCTACCAGTGGTCGGGGCTGGCGCATCACGAGCCGGCTACGGAGGTGTGGCTCTACGGCGACGAGGGGACCCTGGTCTACGACTTCGACCACGACACCATCGCCGGCGCCAAGGCGGGCGAGGACGAGTTGGCGCCAATCGACATTCCGGCCGACGAGCACTACGACCCGAACGTGGAAACCGATTTCATCGACGCCATCCGCAGCGGCAGCCACGACACAGGGCTGGCGCCCAGCTTTGCGCGCGCGTTCAAGTACATGGAGTTCATGGAGGCGGCCACGCGGTCGTCGCGGGACGGTCGGCGGATCAGCCTGCCGTTGGATTAAGCAGGCCGACCTTTGTGACGTCGTCCGCAGGTTCGGTTTCCGTCGGGCGGTAGGGGCCGGTCATGACTAGGCGCGCGTGGCCGATGCGCGCGTTGGACGTACGTCCAGGCGTGCTGCGGCATCGGAATTTCGCGCTGTTCTGGTTCAGCCTGGTGATCTCGCATTCGGGGACCTGGATGCAGATCATGGTGGTGGGGTGGCTGACCGACGAGATGACGCGCTCCGCCTTCTGGGTGGGGATGGTGGCCGCGGCGCGCGGCGTGCCCATGGTGGTGCTGCCATTCTTCGGCGGCGTGGTGGCGGACCGGATGGACCGGCGGACGCTGCTCTGGATCACCCAGGTCAGCCAGGCGCTGTTGGGCCTGATGCTCGCGATCATTGTGGCCGCCGACGTGGCGCAGGTCTGGCACTTCGCCGTCATCGCCATGCTGGCCTCCGTCGCCGGCGCGTTCGACCAACCGACGCGGCAGGCCATCGTGCCCGCGCTGGTTCCGCGTGAGGACCTGCGGAAGGCCATCGCCCTCAACGCCGTGGTCTTTACGGGCGGCGCACTTATCGGACCGTCGATTGCCGGCCTGCTGGTGCCGGTGATCGGGGCCGCAGGGGTCCTCTTCATCAATGCCACCACGACCCTGCCGGTCTTCGCGGCCCTGGCGCTGATGAGGCTGCCACGGTTCCGGCCGCGGCCGCCCGAGGCGGTCCTGAATACGGTCCGGGACGGCCTGCGGTTCGCCTTCAGCCGCGAGTTGATCGTGCTGGTGTTATTGGTGTCGGCCGTCGCCAGCCTGTTCGGGCGTTCGTTCCAGCAGCTGGCGCCGGTCTTCGCCAGGGAAGTGCTGTTCGCGGACGTTACCGGCCTGGGTTGGCTGGTTGCCGCACCAGGTTTAGGCGCGGTGATGGGCGCTTTCCTAGTAGCCAGCGGCAACTGGCTGCCGGCAAATGGACGTCTGGCCGGAATATCCGTCGCGGGCTACCTGGCGGCGCTGGCGGGCTTCGCAGTCTCGTCGAATTTCGGGCTGTCACTCGTGTTGCTGGTGCTGGTGGGGATGCTGAACACCGTCTTCTCCGCCAGTGTGCGGACGATGCTGCAACTGGAGGCAACCGAGGCTTACTACGGCCGCGTGATGAGCCTGAACACCATCACCTTCATCGGCCTGTCGCCAATCGGCGCGCTGGTCATTGGCGCCATCGCCGAGTCGGCCGGCATCCAGGCCGCCACGCTAATCGGCGTGGTCGTCGTAACCACAGTATTTGGGGCCGTGTGGCTCATGCGCCCGACCCTGCGACGAGCCGCGTAGACTGCGGCGGATCGGGTTCGACGGGGTACCGACGGATGGCGCACATCGGCGTGTTCTACAGCGAAGGCTTTGATCCCGGCGCCTACAGCGTGGCGCTGTATCACGCTCAACTTGAGGCCGCGCGCGGCGGGCATGGGCTGAGCATTCACCAGTTCCCCGAAGGCTCGCTGGCGGCCGCGGCCGAGCGCGCGCCGGAAGTTGACGGCTTGCTGGCGTTCGCCACGGGGGCGGCGGACCTGGAGTTCCTGCGCGGGCACTCGCGACCGTCGGTGGTGTGCGAGCGCGTCGCGCCCGGCTGTGCGTGGGTGGCTCCGGACAATCACGACATTGGGAGCACGGCGGCCCGGCATCTGCTGGACCTGGGGCACGAGCGGCTGGCGGTGGTGCTGCCGGGCGACCCTGCCAACCTGGACAGCTATCACGGCTCCCGCTTCGCCGGGGTTCGGGACACGGCCGCGGCGGCCGGGCATCCGCTGGACGACGGGGACATCTACTTTGGCGCGAAGGTCGAGACCACCGGACAGGACGCGGCGGAGGCCATGCTGGCGCGCGGCGACCTGCCGGACGCCATCTACGTACAGAACATGCCGATGGCGCTGGCGGCGCTGCGAACGCTGACGCAGGCGGGCGTGGCTGTTCCGGACGACGTTTCAGTGCTTGGGACCACGTTCATCCAGCTCAATGCGCCGGCGGCTACCGATCACACCACGCCGCCGATGACAGCGGTGACCTTTGAGAAAGAGGAGATGGGCCGGCAGGGCGTGGCGTACCTGGCCGCCGCAGCCGATGGCCGGGTGAGCGAGCGCCTGGAAGTGCTGCTGCCGGGGGTGATGGTTCCGGGCCGGTCAACGAGCCGAGCGCGCGCCGGAGTGCCCGTGGGCTAAGCGGCGCGGCTCGGCCCCACCCAGCCGAGGCTGCGGCCAGCCTGGGCCAGGAATGGGCTCAGCGGCTTAGTCGGCTGGCTGGCGCTGGAGGACCGGGCGGCGCAGGGACTGCGGGAGCGGCGGGCCGACGAATCCTTCCTCCTCCAGTCGGTGCCCGAGTTTGAGGGCCAGCGAACGGCCGATGCCCAGTTCACGCGCCAACTGGTCGGGCGTGACGCTGTCGTGGCGCATCACCAGTTCGGTGGCTTCCACGAAGATCTCGTCCTCTTGGTCCTCCTCCGACTGCTGGAGTTCCTGCCTGGACACCTGGTTGGGCTCGCCCTGGTCGCGCCAGTGCTGGACGACCGCGCGAACTTCCTCGTCGGTGACCCGCACGCCCTGGATTCGCTGCGCCTTCCCGCCCTCGGGCGGCGCATAGAGCATGTCGCCGCGGCCGATCAGCCGCTCGGCGCCGGCCGCATCCAGCACGGTTCGCGAGTCGGCCTGGCTGCTGACCATGAACGAGATGCGGGTGGGGAAGTTGGCCTTGATCAGGCCGGTGATGACATCGACCGATGGGCGCTGGGTTGAGATGACGAGGTGGATGCCGGTCGCGCGGGCCATCTGAGCCAAGCGCGCGAGCAACCGCTCAACGTCGCCGGGGGCCGTCATCATCAGGTCTGCCAACTCGTCGATGACGACCACGATGTAGGGCAGCGGTCCGTCGGCGTCCTCCGGCGGGGCCGCGTTGTAGGACGCCAGGTTGCGCACGCCAGCCTTGCTGAACGTGCGGTAACGGCGGGCCATCTCGTTGCTGACCCAGGTGAGTACGTCCACGACCTCGTTAACGTCGGTGACCACCGGCATGCGCAGGTGCGGGATGCCCTCGAACGCCACCAGTTCGACCATCTTGGGGTCGATCAGGACGAACTGCATTTCCTCGGGCGTCTTGTTGAACATGATCCCGGTGATTAGCGACGTGAGACAGACCGACTTGCCCGCACCGGTGGCGCCGGCGATCAGGACGTGCGGCATCTTGGCCAGGTCGGCGACGCGTACGTTGCCGGCGACGTCCTGGCCAAGTGCGACTTTGATGTCCGAGTCGGACGCGGCCCAGGCCTGGCTCTCCATGACCTCCCGCAGCGTCACCACCGCCGGGTTGTCGTTGGGCGTCTCCAGCCCCACGAACGGCTGTCCGGGCACCGGCGCCTCGATGCGCACGCTGCGAGCGGCCAGCTTGAGAGCCAGATCGTTGGCCAGCGCGGTGATGCGCGCGACCTTGACGCCCGGGCCGGGCTCCAGGAGGTACTGGGTCACGACGGGCCCCGGTACGGCTTCGGCAACCCTGACCTTCACCTTGAAGGATTCCAGGGTCTCCTCGATCGAGGCGGCCTTGCTGACGATCTCGTCTTCCGGAACCTCGCCGGAATCCTCGGCGGGCAGCAATAGCTCCATGCCCGGCAGTTGCCAGCGGCCCTCCTGCTGCGGGGGCGCGGCGGCGGCCGGCATTCGATCCGCCACGCGAATGAGCGGCTGCTGGCCCCAGGCGGGCACGTCCCCGGCCTCTTCCTCGGCGGGCGTGTCGTCAACGGCATCCTGGGCGCCGGCATGTTTCTGTTCGGTGTCGGCGCGATCCGCCGGAGCGAACCATGGGCGGGCCCGGGCGTTGGCAGCGGCGATTACCCGTAACAGGCCGCCGCCCAGGAAGCCGAGAGCCTGGATGACGAAGCGCCCCGGGCGGGTGACGGTCTCAACGCCCCACGGGGAGGCCGCCATGCCGTAGGCCAGGGCCAGGACCGCGGCCACGATCAGAACCAGAGTCGCGGGGACGTCGCCGATGGCGGCCCGCATGGCCGACCCGATGAGCCCGCCAATTACACCGCCGCCTTCAGGCTGTCCCTGGTTGGCGACGGCGGCGGCGAGGTCGGTCATGGCTGCCAGCGCGGCCACGAACACGGCTGCCGCGACGAAGTGGGTGACATCGATGATGGACCGGCGACGCGCGCCGGCTACCAGGACGGCGGTGCCAATCAATGCGCCCGCGAACGCCCCCAAGGGCGCGGCGCGACCCAGGCCGGCCGCCATGGTTTCGGCCGCGCCCGTCACCACCAACGCGTCGTCGACGATGAGACCGACGAACGAAAGCACGCCGAAGGCGGCCACGATGAAGCCGCCGAAACCCGCAATGTCCCAATGTTCGGGCCGCGTCGCGCGTGCTGGCAGCGCGGCGGCCTTTCGGCTCGTGGCCACGGGAGGCCCTCCTCGGTGCGAGCTGTCGCCCGCCCCTTAGCTAGACCTCGGTGACGATCGGCAGAATGACCGGTCGCCGCCGGGTCTCCCGGAACAGCCGCCTCCCGAGTGCGTTCCGGATCTTCCTCTGTAGATGTTCGGGGGATACGTCCGCATGGTCGCCGGTGTCCACCACGGACCGCACGGTGTCGCGAGCACGCGTCAGCAACTCATCCTGAGCGTCCGACGCGTACACAAATCCCCTTGTGATGATATCCGGGTCTGTCAAGCATTGACCAGTGTGACGGTCGATGTTGACAACGGTAATGACGAGGCCGCCTTCGGCGAGGTGGCGACGATCGCGTAGGGTGGCGTCGCTTTCCTCGCCGACGGTGAGTCCGTCCACGTAGACGTTGCTGACGTCGGTCTCACCGACGATGGCGATGTCGTCCTCGGTTAACTCGACGATGGACCCGGACTCGGCCACCAGTACGTGCTCGGCGTCCACGCCCACGCCCTCAGCGAGACGACGGTGTTCTTCGAGATGCCGGTACTCGCCGTGGACGGGCATGAAGAATGTGGGCTGAAGGGTGGTCAGCATGTACTTGAGGTCTTCCTGGCCGGCGTGGCCGGAGACATGCACCGGCAAGAGGCGCTCGTAGAGCACACGCGCGCCCTGTCGGGCCAACCGGTCGATGGTCTGGTTTACCGCTTCTTCGTTGCCCGGAATGGCTGAAGCGGAGACCACCACGGTGTCGTCGGGCAGAAGGTCAATAAAGCGATGGTCGCGATTGGCCATCCGCACCAGCGCGGAACGTGGCTCGCCCTGAGAGCCGGTGCAGATGACGGCCAGCTCATCTCCCGGGTAGTCCCGCAGGTCGCGCGGATCGACTTCCATAGCGTCGTCGGGCACGTGCAGATAGCCTAGGTCGCGGGCTACACGCACGTTGCGCTCCATGCTGCGCCCCACGAATGCAACACGGCGCCCGTAGGCATAGGCGGCGTCGATGACCTGCTGCACACGCGAGATCAGCGACGAGAAGGTAGCGACGATGATGCGGCCGGGCGCGTCGTTAAACACCCTGTCGAAGGACTCGGCGATTACGGCTTCGGACGGCGTGTGGCCGGGCTGGTCGGCGTAGGTGCTGTCGGACATCAACAGCAGCACGCCCTCGTCGCCCAGCCGGCCCAGGGTCTGGAAGTCCGGCGGGATGCCGTCCACCGGCGTGTGGTCGATCTTGAAGTCGCCGGTATGCACGATGGTCCCGACGGGCGTGTGGATGGCGATGCCCATGGCGTCGGGAATGCTGTGGCAGACATGGAAGAACTGGCAGCGGAAGGGTCCGATGGTGACGGTCTCGCGCGCTTTGACCACGCGCAGGTCCGCCTGGTCGCGCAGGCCCGGCTCTTCCAGCTTCACGCCGACCAAGCCGAGCGTGAGCTTGGAGCCGTAGATCGGCAGATCAAACTCGCGCAGGGCGTAGGGGAGCGCGCCGATGTGGTCTTCGTGACCGTGGGTGATGACGAAGGCGCGCAGCTTGTGGCGGATTTCGCGCAGGTAGCTGAAGTTCGGGAGCACGAGGTCCACGCCCAACATCCCGGCGTCGGGGAAGGTGATGCCACAGTCGAGCACGATGGCGTCGTCGCCGTACTCGATGACGGTGCAGTTCCTGCCGATTTCGCCAATGCCGCCGATGGAGACGACACGTACGGCTTGGGCTGAAGATTCGTTGGTCATGTGAGAGGTTCCGGGGTTCAGAGCGTTAGCCGAAAAACGAGAGTTGCTGCGTGTCGGGGGGCGGCGGCGGGTCGGGTTCGACCTCGGTCGCGTCGGCCAGCAGCTTGGGGATCATCTGGAAGTCCTGCGACAGGATGTCGCGCAGCCGCAGTTGGCGCAGCGCCGCCGCCGGGTGGTAAACGGGCAGGTAGACCCGGCCGTGCTGCCGCCGCGCGACGCCGCGCGCGCGGGAAATCCGAGCGTCTGGGAAAAAGGCGTTCAGCGCGTGCCGCCCCAGCAGCACGATCAGGTCGGGATTGATCAATTCCAGTTGCTGGTCCAGGTAGGGACGGCAGGCTTCGGCCTCATCCGGCAACGGGTCGCGATTGTTGGGCGGCCGGCACTTCAACACGTTGGCGATGAACACGTCGGCCCGGCGCATGTCGATGCCCTGGATCAGCTCGTCCAGCAATTGCCCGGCCTGGCCCACAAACGGGCGGCCCAGCCGGTCCTCGTGAAAGCCCGGACCCTCGCCAATGAACACGACACGCGCGGTGGGTGAACCCTCGCCCGGAACGGCATTGGTTCGGCCCTTGTGCAGACCGCACCGCTCACAGGTCCGAACGACAGACGCGAGGCTGGCGAGGTCAGGAAAAGTCGGAAGGCCGATCACGCGCTACGCATGCACCGCGGCGGGCTGGAGGAAGGCGTCGAGTTCGTAGAGGTCGAGCACCGACTTCAGGTCTTCCTGCATGTCGGCGGGGAACTCGATCAACGGTGAGCGTGGGACTCCCACGGAGAAACCGCTCAGGTTCACGGCGGCCTTGACCGCGATCGGGTTGGGCCAGCCGGCCGGGAACAGCGCGCGGGCGATCGGCAGCAGGTGCAGGTGCTTGCGGCGCGCCGTCTCCATGTCGCCTTCGACAAAGGCGTCGATCATGTCGCGGGTCTCGCCGCTGACGACGTGCGACTGGACACTCACGACGCCAACGCCGCCCAACGCCATGAGCAGGTAGGTGTCGCTGTCGTTGCCGCTATAGATGTCGAAGCCGTCCTCGGCGGTACGGGCGATCTCGGCGATCTGGTCGAAGTCCCCGCTGGCCTCCTTGACGGCCACGATGTTGTCCACGGCGCTCAGGCGCGCCACGGTGTCGGCGGTCATGTTGAGGCTGGTGCGGGCGGGCACGTTGTAGAGCATGTTGGGCAGCGGGGTGGCTTCCGCGATGGTCTCGAAATGGAGGACCAGCCCGTCCTGCGGCGGCTTGTTGTAGTAGGGCGTGACTTGCAGGAGGCCATGCACGCCGATCTCGGCGGCCTCGCGCGACAGGTGGACGCTCTCGGCGGTGTTGTAGCCGCCGGTGCCCGCGATTACCTGGGCGCGGTCGCCGACAGCCGACAGCGCTTCGCGGTAAAGACCGTAGCGTTCGTCGTCGCTGAGCACCGGGGATTCACCGGTAGTGCCGGTGACGACGACCGCGTCGTTGCCGGCATCGACGAGTCCTGAGACGAGGCGTCCGAACGTGTCGTAGTCCACCGAGCCGTCATCGGCGAACGGGGTAATCACCGCGGTAATGAGCCGGCCAAAGGTCAACATGCGACAGCCTCCGCCCGCAGCCGTACGAGTGGCCGCGATACGCCGTGCTGTAAGGGCTGATTGTACCTAGCGGCTGCGAATGGGTTGCCGGGCGAAGTCGGCTGCATACCGGAGGCGGTGGCCTGTACCGTCAGACAGGAGACGTCGTGCTTGCTTGCGCAGACTGCCTTGGATCGTCGGCCGGTGTGGAAGCCGTCTGAAATGGGACGGGTTTGGTTGGCGGGCCACCGGCCGGCCGCGTGTGCTCCTCAATTCGCGCGAGCGTCGCGAGCATGGCCTGCTGAGTGGCATCCAGGCGCGCGACGGTTTGCACAATCTCGTACTGACGCGCCTCAAGCGTGTCCATGCGGGCGTTCTGACGCCCATCAAGTCTCAGTATCAGGCCGACAAGGGCGCCGGCGGTGGCCAGGCCGCCCACCAATAGCGTCGCGCCAACGCTCAGGATGCCGACCAACTCGGCGCTCATGGCGAGAGGTCGTTCGTTCCCGTGCGCGATTCAACGTGGCGACTGTAGCACGACGCCGTACGCCATCCATTTGACGGTGCGAGAGCCAGCGCCGCCAACGACGCGCTGAACCGCGGGTACCGACCTACCAGTTAACCCGGCGGCTGAAGTAGCGGTGCCAGCGGCGCCAGACGCCCTTGCCATAGAAGGCCTCTTCCTGGCGCTCGATGATGACGGCCTCGGTGGTGAGAATCTGCGAGGCCAGTCCGGCGGCGTTGTAGGGACTGAGCGCCTTGAGGATGTCGGGGAAGGCGGAGCGCCACAGGGAGCGGAACAGCAATAGCCCCAGGGCCAACAGGAACAGCACCGGCACGGCGCTGGACTCGCGAAGATACGGGGTCAGCGCCAGCAGCAGCGGGGCCAGCATGGCGACCCATAGGAGGATTTCGACCTGCGCGTTGACTCGCCGCGTACGGCGACGATGGGCAAAGGAATAGGGCGCGCGCTGCCGCTCGAACCGAGCCCGCTCCAGCAGGGCCAGGCCGGCGCCCATGACGCCGAACACGGTGGCTATGGCCAGACCGACGGCAACGACAACGCCGCCTGGCGTCCCGACCGGCGGGCCTTCACGCTCTCGCGGAATCTGCTCTTCCGCCACGGCCCGGCTGCCTTTGCCTTCCGGGTCGATCAGTAGCTCGACCACGCCTGTCGCGACAATCATGACGATGAAGAGCACCAAGGCCGCCAGGACAACCCCCATGCCGGCCAGAAAACCGGACTTCAGGAGATCGAGCGTAGGAGTTCGGGCCACGCGAATCTCCTCCAGGTAGATATCCAGCTCTTCCTGGGATGCCTCCGGCGACATGCCGGCCCGCACCAGCGCCTGCTGCGCCTGCCGGTAGTCGTCACGCCGGTCCGCCGGACGCCGAACCTCGCGCCACCACGTGTGAATCGAATACACCAGCGCCATGGCCCCATCCTAGCCGCGGCGGCGCCAACTCTTGGCCAGCGACTGGCCTCCAGGGACGCGTCCCGGCTTAGACGAGCCCCTGTTCGATCATCGACTCGGCAATCTGGAGGGAGTTCGTCGCCGCGCCCTTGCGCAGGTTGTCGGAGACGACCCAGAAGACCAGGCCGTTGGGGTGCGACATGTCCTGTCGCAGGCGGCCGACCCAGGTGGTGTCGTTGCCTTCGGCGGTCATCGGCATGGGGTAAACCTCGGCGGCCAGGTCGTCGACGATCTCGACGCCCGGGACGTCTTCCAGCAGCGAGCGGGCGAGCCCGGCGTCGATCGGATCGCTGAACTCGGCATGAACGGCCGCCGAGTGCGCCCGGAACACCGGCACGCGCACGCAGGTTGCGGACACGGCCAGGTCGGGGATGTGCATGATCTTGCGGGTCTCGGCCGAGACCTTCCACTCCTCCTTGGAGTAGCCGTCGTCGCGCGGATCGTCGATGGATGGAATCAGGTTCGACGCGATCTGGTGCGGAAACACGTCAGGCGTCGATTCGGCGCCGTTGGACATGGCGGCGCTCTGCTCGGCCAGTTCTTCCATCGCCATGCCGCCCGCGCCGGAGACCGACTGGTAGGTGTCGGCAATCACGCGCCGCACGGGGCTGTGCTCGTGCAGCGGCGCCAGCACCTGGACGATCGGCGTGGTGGAGCAGTTGGGGATCGCCACGATGCCCTTGTGCTCCTTGAGGTCCGCCGCGTTCACCTCGGGAACTACGAGCGGCACGTCGTCGTCGTATCGGAAGGCGGAACTGTCGTCGATGGCGATCACGCCAGCGGCGGCGACCCGCGGGGCCACGGCGCGGCTGATCGAGCCGGACGCCGAGATCAGCACAAAATCCAGACCCGAGAAGTCGCTGTCGTCATCCAGCACCATGACGGTGTGGGACTCGCCGTTGAATTCGATCTGCTTGCCGCGACTGCGGGCCGAGGCCCACAGGCGCAACTCACCAACCGGGAAGTTGCGCTCCTCCATCACGCTCAGGAACTCGCGGCCCACGGCGCCCGTGGCGCCAACAACCCCGATACCAAAACTGCGGCTCATGCGTCGTCTCTTTCCTCAAAGAGCAGGTGCTCAAGGCCTATAACCAGGCCGGGCAAGTCTCGCACCCGGCGGGCTGCCATCAACACGCCGGGCATAAACGAATCACGACTCGTCGAATCATGTCGGATCGTAAGGGTCTGCCCCAGCGCTCCGAAAATGACCTCCTGGTGCGCCACGAATCCCGGCAGGCGCACGCTATGCACGCGCACGCCGTGATTCACGCCGCCGCGAACGCCGGGCAGGGTGAAGCGCTCGGTCGCCGCGTCGATGGCGTCCCGGCCGTCGCGCGCCTGCGCGATCAACTCGGCCGTGTGAGCGGCCGTGCCCGAGGGGGCGTCGATCTTCTGGTCGTGGTGAAGCTCGATCACCTCAACGTGGTCCAGGTGGGGCGCGGCCAGTTGCGCCATCGCCATCATCAACACCGCGCCAATGGCGAAGTTGGGGGCGATAAAGGCGCCCACGCCTTCGCTCTCGGCGGCTGAGCGAATCGCCTCGATCTGGTCCGGGGACATCCCCGTGGTTCCGATAACGGGCGACACGCCGGCGGCGATGGCCATCAAGGCGTTCTCCGCCGCCGCGTCGGCCACCGTGAAGTCGACGGCGACGTCTGGATGGGTTTCGCTAATAGCCGTCGCCACGTCGGTGAACCAGGGGAAGTCCGTGTCCCGGTGCATCCGGTTGACGCCCGCCGCGAGTTCCATGTCGGGAGCGCCCTTCACGGCATCCACCACGGTCTGCCCCACGCGGCCGGAGGCTCCGAATACGGCGACTCGCAACGGCGTTCCCATCACAGCGCTCCTTTAGTCCCGGTAGCGGCCCCGCCGCGGGCCGCCGCGACCGCCGCCACGTCCGCCGCGGCCATTGCGGTCAAAGCGACCACCGCGTCCACCGCGCCCGTCGCGACCGCCGCCATCTCGCCGCGGGCCGCCGCGACCGCCGCCGCGCGGCGCGGGAGCGGCGGTAGCCAGCGTTTCCTCGGGCGACAGTCCCATCAGCACGGCTCGCCGCGACAGGTTGACGCGGCCCTGATCGTCGGTCTCGATCACCATCACCATGATGTCGTCGCCGACATTGACCACGTCTTCGATCATCCCGGGCGGTTCCTCGGCCAGCTCGTGGCGCGGGACCAGGCCCTCGCGGCCGGGCAGGAACTCGACCATCGCGCCAAAGCCGAAGATGCGCGTGACCTTGCCGAGCATGGTGCGGCCGGCGTCGATTTCGCCGGTCATGTCCCGAATCATCTGGACAGCCTGCTCGGCGCCTTCGCGGGACGGCGAGCCGACCATGATGGTGCCGTCTTCCTGGATGTCGATCGAGGCGCCGGTGTCGGCCTCAAGCTGGCGGATCATTCGCCCACCGGGGCCGATAACCGTGCCGATGTTCTCGGGGCTGATCTGGGTTCGCATGATCTTGGGCGCGAACTCGCCGACGTCCGCGCGGGGAGCGGACAAGGCGCCGTTCATGACTTCCAGGATCTTCATCCGAGCGTCGCGCCCGCGCCGGACCGCCAGTTCCACGATCTCCGGCGTCAGGTGCTTGACCTTGATGTCGAGCTGAATGGCGGTAATGCCCTTCTCCGTACCCGCCACCTTGAAGTCCATGTCGCCAAAGTGGTCTTCGGCGCCTTGGATGTCGGTCAACACCTTGAACGCGCCGTTATCGGATGTAACCAGGCCCATGGAGATCCCCGCCACCGACGCGCTGATCGGCACGCCGGCGTCCAGCAGCGCTAGGGTGCTGCCGCAGGTGGAGGCCATGGATGTGGAACCGTTGGACGAGAGGACCTCGGATACCACGCGCACGGAATAGGGGAAGTCCTCGTAGCTGGGGACCACCGGCAGCAGCGCGCGCTCGGCCAGCGCGCCGTGCCCGATCTCGCGCCGGCGCGGCGAGCCGAGCCGGCCCGCCTCGCCGGAGGCGAAGGGCGGCATGTTGTAGTGGTGCATGTAGCGCTTGGGCTGGGCCAGTTCCTCAAGGTCGCGGAGCCCGATCTTCTGCTCGTCGCGCTGGGTACCCAGCGTCACGATCGAGAGCACCTGGGTTTCACCGCGCTCGAAAAGGCCCGTGCCATGCGTGCGCGGGAGGATTCCCACGTCGGCGGAGAGGTTCCGCAGGGCGTCGTCGGAGCGGCCGTCCGGCCGGATGCCCTCGTCCACGATGGCTCGGCGCGTGTAGGCGCTCTCCAGGTCGTGGAAGGCCTCGCCGATGTCGCTCCCGTCGTGCTCGCCGTCGAAGGCTTCCTTGGCCTCGCCCTCAATCGAGGACAGCTTCTCGACACGGGCTGAGCGGTCGGTGATGCGCGCGGCCTCGGCAATAGCCTCGCCGAAGCGGGAGTCCACCGCCTCCAGCACGCCATCGTCCAGCTTCTCGATTTTCACTTCGCGCGGCGAGGGGCTGACCAGGTCGCGGAGCTCGAGCTGCAAATCGATGGCGGCCTGCAACTGCTCCTGGCCCCAGGCGATGGCGCGGATCATCGTGTCGTCGTCGACCTCGCGCGCGCCGGCCTCCAGCATGACCACGCCCTCGCGGGTCCCGGACACGACCAGGTCCAGGTCGCCGCTGGCGTTTTCCTCGATGGTTGGATTGAGCGTGAAATCGCCGTCGCGCAGCCCCACGCGCACCGCGCCCACCGGCCCCTCGAACGGGATGCCGGAAATCATCAGCGCGGCCGACGCGGCAATGGTGCCGATCACGTCGGTCTCGGCCGTGCCGTCGTGCGAGAGCACCGTCAGGATGATCTGCACCTCGTTGCGCATGCCCTTCGGGAAGAGCGGGCGCAGCGGGCGGTCGGTAAGCCGGGAGGCCAGGATGCCGGTCAGCGGCGGCCGGCCCTCACGCCGGAACACGCTGCCCGGAATCTTGCCGATGGAATAGCTGCGCTCTTCGTAGTCCACGGAGAGCGGGAAGTAGTCGATCCCCTCGCGCAGGCGGTCGGACATCACCACGGTGCCCAGAATCACGGCGTCGCCATAGGTCACCACAACGGCGCCATCCGCCTGCTGGGCCAGGCGGCCGGTCTCGAACGCGAGCCGGCGCCCCCCGAATTGGGTCTCAACGGTATGCATACAGGTCACTCCTCGCCGGCGGTCTGGACGAAGAGCGAAGAAGCGAGCCCGCAACCTGCGTTGCGCCCTCGGTTCTTGGCTCTTCCGTCAGGTCCCCTCGGCGTACTGATCCGAAGCCGTTTACAACAGAGAAAAGCGGTCCGGCTTCGGAGCGGACCGCTCATCAATCCATGCATGCTCGCCGCGCCTGAGGCGGCTTGCCGCGTATCGCCAGGTATTCACGCGCGTTAGCGCCGCGCTCGAATCTGGAGCTTGTCAATCACCTGCCGGTAGCGCTCGGTGTCGCGATCCTGCAGGTATTTGAGGAGCCGACGCCGACGGCCGACCATCTTGAGCAGACCGTAGCGCGAGTGCTTGTCTTTCTTGTGCTGCTTCAGATGTTCGGTGAGTTCTTCGATTCGGGCGCTGAGCAGCGCAATCTGCACCGGCGCCGAGCCGGTGTCGTCCGGGTTCAGGCGAAGCTCGTCAATGAGTTCGCGTTTGGGTGAAGTAACGACCATACGTGGGTTCAATCTCGTCGGCCCTGCGTGGGCCGCTCCGTCGCGGAAGGGCAGCGTCAATCACGCCGCCCGAATTTCGTAAGTGTAGCGCACGACAACGGCTTGGAGACCCCTTTTGGGGCGGTGTCCTGAACGACGGCTTGCCCGGCTGTCTTTCGTCGAATAAACTAGTTTGCGACACAAACTCGGGGCTGCCTCGCGGCCTTCGTATGACTGGTAGGCACGACATGCAGAACGCAAAGCGCGAATCGCCCGCCCTTGGGCCCAACGAGAGTTGGAACGCCATCCACGCCACGATGGACCAGGCCCGGAGTTCCATGTATGTCGCCGGCATGGAGACGATCCTGCTCCTGTGGGGCGCGATCGTCGCCCTGGGCTTTCTGGGGCAGTACGCCATCGCGTCACTGGCGCCCGAGTTCGCGGCGGAACGTCCGTGGTTTCCAGCGCCGCTATGGGGGGTGCTGGCAACGGCCGGGATGGCAGGCAGCGCCGTTCTGGGACACCGAGCCGGCCGTGAAAACGCCACCGGTTCCGCGGCGCGCAGCGCCGGCCTTCGTGTGTTCGCATTTTGGCTGGCGGTGGTGGTCGCGGCGTTTGTTGTTCCGGCGGCGGCCGGACTGTGGACGGCCGATGTCGAAGGCATCACGATCGCGCGAGTCACCGTGGGCATCGTGGCCCTGGGCTACGTCCTGTTCGGCATCATGCACCGCCCCGCGCTCGCGGCGGTGGGCGCGGGGTTTGCGACGGCGTTCTATCTGCCCAGCCACCTGGCCGGGGACGCCGCACTGGTGATATCCGCGGTCGCAACGCTGCTGGTCGTCGCGTTGGGAACGCTTTGGATCCGCTGGAGCGCCAACCGTTGACCGACGAGCCCCTCCACCTCAACGAGACTATCCACCAGTCCACGCGCCTGCGGATCATGACGATGTTGGTTGGCCAACCTGCAAGCGACCGCGTCGCCTACGGATTCATTCAAGAAACGCTCCGCCTCACGGGCGGCAACCTGACCACGCATCTGCGCAAGCTTGAGGACGCTGGCTACTTGGTCATTACCAAGGAATTCGAGGGCGTCAAGCCCCGTACCTGGCTAACGGCCACAGCGGAGGGCCGCCGCGCCTTCGCCGACTATCTGGCCAATCTGGAGCGGGCGCTGAACTGGCAGCCTTCTCCGTAGTTCCGACCGATCCCGGCGGTGCGTCGAGGCTGCGCCTCCCGGCCGCCATACTCGCCTGAATCGTGCTAGCTGCGCGAAACCCTGTATACCTTTCTGCCCACGTGGTCGCTGACGAGCACCGCGCCGTCGGGTGCGACTACGACGTCGGTTGGGCGGTCGAGGCCGGTTACGAAGGGGTGAACTTCGCCGGCATAGGTATCGCCCCGCGGCTCCAGGCTTACGCGCAGTACGTTGTGCGTGAAGGAACTACGGCCCAATCCCGGTCCCCAAGTTGCGATTAGGGCGTCACCCTCAAACTCACCGGCCTGCGTCCCCGTAAAGAACGTAATGCCGGCAGCTGCGGCGTGCGCCGGCAGCGCCGCCACGGGACCCTCAATGGATGAATCCTGCGGAAGCTCCTCCCAGTACATCGGATGCCCGTAGTTGCGGCCTTCAATTACATGGTTCAGTTCGTCGGGTGCGTCGTCGGCCGTGCGCACCGGGGTGTCGGGGGCGTTATCGGTGCAGAAGAGTGCGCCATCCGGCGCAAAGGTAAGGTCGAACGGATTTCTGAATCCGCGCGCCACCACCTCCACGCGCGACCCGTCAGGCGCAAGGCGCAGGATCGTGCCCGAGAGTTCAGTGTCCGGGACTTCGCCGCGGTTGCTGGTGCTGCCGACGGCTAAATACAGCTGGCCGTCGGGTCCCGCCTCAATGCCGTTGTTGCGGTGGAACAATTCGGCCCGTTCTGGCAGGCTGGTCAGGATCTCCACGGACTCATCAGCGGCGCCCGTACCGCTCGTGTCGCGCAGTCGGATGATTTTCTTGCGCACCGAGGCATACACAGCGTCGCCAATGAAGGCAACGCCGCGCGGCTCGTCCACCCCCAGCGGATCCAGCCCTTGGGCAAAGGCCACCGGGGCGTGGGCGCCGGGGACGCCGGCATGCGTAAGGATTGAGTTATTCGACATCGAGATGTATAGCCGGTCGTCGAGCCCGACCGCGAGCGCAACCGGCAAGCCCAGATTCGCGGTGTCAAGCAGCCGGGAGATGGTGAAGCCCGCCGGGGGCCGCGGTGAGCCAGAGGCGGTCACCCCCAAGCCACGCTGGAGCCTTTCCAGTTCGATCCGGTCGCCTACCTGCCAGGGGCTGGCTGACCGAAAACTGCGGAGCATCGTCCACAAGCCGGCGGGATAGGCCTGATTGCGGACCTCATCGCCAGTGAGCCTGAGACGCACCGGTTCGGCGCGGCCGGGGGCGAATTCCAGCACCCCCGCTTGGAAGTACTGCCGGATCACGCCAGGTTCAGCCGATGGATCGATCACGGTGCCAGGCTCGCCGGTGTCGCGCCGGGCCTCAGTCTTGGGAAACCCTAGTCCAGTCGCGCCGCCCAGCGCTCGAAAGGCGTCAAGAAAACCGATGTCGTCGCCTTCGACCGACTGGTTCGAGACCACATGACCAAAGGGTCCGACGGCCAGACCCCCGTGCGGATTGACCGTTCCTTCTTCGAAGCCCAGGTCAATGCTGCCTTCCAGCCCGCCGCCGATGTAGTCCCAGACTAGGCGCGGCGCAGGAACGGCGCTGGACGCTTCGCCGGACCACTCCATCACGCCGCGCTGGAAGTACTGGACCAGCAGGCCGTTCTCGACTAGCGGTTCGGAGACCGGATGTCCCCAGCGCCACAAGCCGCCAGATGCGTGGTAATAGGTCAGGAGCGAGGCCGCGCGCGCAACGCCGTCAAGGTCGACCGTCAGATCGGCAATGTTGTGGCCCAGTGCCGAATCGAACGCTACCCGCGCAACCCTAACGCCGCGCAGCGCGGGTAACGCGCCGGTCCGGCGCGCCAGCAATGCTGGAACGGAGAGCGCTGCAGCTGCGAGTACGGCCCGACGGCCCATACGGCTGCCGGTTCGCGCTAGATGCATGGCAGGCGGGACACGCGACGAACGCTCATAGGTGCGTGAACGCGTCATAGTAGCGAGACCGACGATCGGCTTCCCTATACTCGTCGCATCCCACCCGCAGGTGAAGCCCCATGGCATCGCGCCGCCGACGTCGCACCCGCCGCCAGACCGGCGGAGGTCAAAGCAGCCCCGCACGCGACGCCAGCCGCGCATCCGGGACGAAAAAGGCTGAGAAACGCGACCAGCGCAAGGGCAGGCAGGGCGGCCAGCAGAAGGGCGGCCTGGGACGCGGATTCTGGCTGTACATGATCGCGGTGATGGCCCTGTTCATTCCGCTCAACCTGTACTGCCTGAATCAGGCCAGCCCACCTGGCCCGGGCGAGGAGACCGACCAACAGGCGGCCACGGTTCTCAATTCCATCAACGACCCGCACGAGCCCTACGCCACGGATCCGCCGACCTCCGGGCCGCACGTGACGCAATTGGCCGCGCACGGCTACCGGACTGACACCCTGGTGGACGAGATTCAGGTCGCGAATCTTTCGCGCGGCTTCGTGATCGTCCACTTCAAGGACACCGGGTTGGAAGCCGAGATGCGGCAGCTGGCTGCGGAGTTCGAGGGACACGATGTGATCGTGCAGCCCGACGCCAGCCTGCCGGCCGAGACCGCCGTGGCGTTGACGGCCTGGGGCCGGATCGAGCGCCTGGACGCCTACGACAAGGGCCGCGTCTACAACTTCGTGCGCAATTACGCCGGTCTTGGTCAGCCCGCGGCTTCGCCCCCTGCCGGAGGAGGCGGCTGATTCACGCGCAACTGCACCGGGCCGAGTAATCCCGAAACCAGGGACTCGGCTTCAATGTTGTCCTCGTGCCAGTAGCGGTGCCATGCGTTCCCCATCTTCGTCTCGTCCCGCTTCCAGCGCATTTCGTTGGCGTAGAGGTTGCTTACGCGAACCCGCAGACTATTGGATCCGGTCTGCACAAACCCGCTGAGGTCGAAGCGGTAGGGCGGCCATAGTCGCACGTCCACCCGCCGATTGTTGACCAGGACTTCGGCATGATGGCGCACGTCGCCGAGGTCCAGCGTCACCTCCGAATTCGCTTGCTCGGCCGTGAGCTCAAAGCTGCGCTCATAGATGCCGGTGCCGGAATACCAGCCGTATCCAAAGTCCGCCCACGGTTGCAGGGCAATGGTCGTTGGCCGCGTGAACAGCTCCAGCGGCGCCAAGATGCCGTTGGAGAAGTCGGCCGCCTCAATCTCGACGGTGAGCGTTCGACCGGTGGTGATGTTGTAAATGCCCTGGATGTCGGGCGTGCGTTCGCGCACGTCCACGTACACCTTGTGGGTGCCCTTGATGTTGGGGATGCCGATTCCAACGCACCCGGCCGGCAGGCGCTGTCGGTACACGAGCGTGCGGGGAAATGCGACCGGCTCGCCCAGCAGTGGAATGTGCCGCCACGGCTCGACGGGTGGACGTCCCCGCTCCCAGATCGCCAACGGAGTGTCGCGCTCAAAGGCCAGGCCTGACCACACCTCGGTTGGCGGGGCCTGCACGTCCCACGATTCATCGGACACGATGACGATGGAGCCACCCGAGCGCAGATCCACCTGGCCCTCGAACAGGAATGAAATCGGCTGGTCGGACACGCACTCCACGTCGGCGACGATGGTGTTCTGGCCCGGCCTGAGGTAGGGCATGATGTTGTAGGTGACAGGGCTAGACCAGTCCTCGGACTCGCCGAGTTGGGTGCCGTTCATATACACGGTCACTCGGTCCACACCCACGAATGTGGCCCATGCCTTGATTGGCGGCTCAGTGATTTCGATCGACCGCCGGAACCGCAGACGCCGGTGCTGGTCACTCTTACGCTTGACGGCCCAGCCCCCGTGCTTGTGGACGCCAGTGATCCAGCTGGCCCGCCAGTTGCCAATGGTGTCGGCCCCCGCCCGCACTAACCAAGTCTCCGGCCAGTCGGCATCGTCGAATTGCGGATCGCGCAACTGCTCCAAGCGGCTCGCCCCCAACGAAAAGCTGGCGACTCGCATGACGGGCAACTCGAACCGTCGAATCGAACCCTGACCAGTCGGGGTCCCACCGCCCAATGCGAAGGTCCAGTCCGTCTTGAAGTCCAGATCCTTGGTCGGCGTCTTCTTGGGCCGTGAGACCCGACTGCGCGAGGCGCGGACGGACGTGTCGAACACGACGAAGCGAGCGGTGCGCGGAGGAAGCTCAAGCGTGAAGCGACGCTTCCCGCGCGAGCCGGTCGTCGGCAGCGCGGTGGTCTCACCGGTCTCCGGGTTCCAGACCTCGGGGCGGCCGGGCACGTCGGTGCTAACCGTGGGCGTTGTGTCCACAGCCGAGCGGTTGACGACCATCAAAACCTCGGCGCCGTCCAGCCGCCGTGGAACGACAAGCACGTCAGCCTCGCTGTCGACCTTGGTCCCCGGAGCCACGATTTCGGCGACGCACTCAAGCGTCTCTGGAAGTGACTCGGGGACCCGGAATGTCCGGCCCTTGCCAACAGCCGCGCCCGTGGGCGTGGCTGAGGCCTTCCCAAAGAGCGTTCCAACGGCCCGTGTAATCGAGCGGTGCTTCCAACCCCCGCTGCTGCTGCCGGAAGGACACTCGCCCACCACAATGAGATCGCCGCCCGAACGCACAAACGCGCCCAGGCGGCGCATTGCCTGTGGGCTGATGACGGGGGTTGGCGGCATAACCAGGGTCGTGATGGTGAGCGCACCCTGCCGGAGGCGGCCGTTTTCGAGGCGCGCGTTCCCATGGCTAATGAACCGTTCGTCCACGATCTGCACGTCGATGCTGAGGTCGGTCAGACCGTCGATGAGCCCCTCGTACGCCTCCGCGATTTCCCGCGCTCGCGCGTTGGGCCGGCCGTCCGCGGTATTGGCGGCAATGCTGGTCCACGGGTACAGCACGCCGACGGTGGTTGCGGATCTGGAATGGCCCACTACCGCCGACAGGCGGGCCACGTAGTCCGACAGACCCTTGAAGTGAGACCAGTACGGATTCTGGTGGCCAAAACTCGGCGGCCAATCGTCGGCCGCCTCGGCGGTGGCCATGGAGTAGAAGAGCCCGTGGAGCACCAGCATGTTGACGCCGTAGGCGGCCAGCAAGTTGGCGCCGTGCCGAATCTCGTCCAGCGTGACGCCCCAGCCGGCACCGCCGAAGGCCTCCGCCATCACGCGCGGCCGCCCCGTCATGGCCGCGACCGACACGGCCGGTTTGACCTCGGCCGCTTGCACGGTTCGCGGTCGGGCGTAGCGGAAGCCGTGGTGATCGGTGCCCGGGATCGTGAGATGGCGCAGGCCGCGGAAGTAGTCGCCTTGCCGGGTCGGATGGGAGGCCACATGCTCTTCGGTGTGACCCGTCCACTCCAGGCCGTGGCGTTGGCACCACGCGCTGATCTGCGCGAACCACGCCTCCTCGTACAGCGCGGCCACGGTGTCGTAGAAGTCACAGCGGACCTTGACGGTGTTGTTCCCACCCCGCAGCACCAGCAGCGGGAGTGAGGTCAGCAGGTCGTACCCCTTGTCCTGCTCGAAGCGCGCCGGCAGATCGTCGGTCCAGGGCAGCGGCTCCGCCGTGATGTAGGGCTCGTCGAAGAAGACCCCGGGAATACCGTCGCCGAAGGCGGCCTGGTGGCGCTGGGCGTAGCCCTCGTAGGCGATATCGAGGAAGGCCTTCACCGTTGCCGGCCGCAGGTAGTCGATGCGGTCCTCGATCGTGCGGACGGCGAAGCTGAGGACGCGCCATGTCCCTTCCGGGCACTCCCAGGTATTGGCTTTGGTCACGTCCACCAGCGTCTCGGGGTCCAGATCGCCATCCGCGTCAAGCCGGGCGGCCACCTGGACCAGCGGCGTCCCGGTTGGGTAGCGGCCTTCCAGCCCGATCTCAGCCGGACCTTCGACCTCGTGGATCATGCGCGTCAGCGTCTTGGCGTAGTGCTCGCTGCCCCGGGCCAGGACGGCGGACTCGGTCTGACCGTTACGGCCGCCGGGCGAACCTGCGGCTCCGCTGGGCCAGGCGTACTCGTCGTAGATCCAGGTCTTGAGGCCGGCGTCGCGACCCTTGCGGACGGCAAAGTCAACCGCATCCCACCACCGCTCGCCAAAGTACGGGGTCTGCAGGCTTTCGCGCGCGTGCATGAACACGCCGCCGATGCCCTTGTCCGCGAACTCCTTAATCTGTCGACCAAGCTCGGCTTCGTGCAGCCGGCCGTTCCAAAACCAGAGCGCCAGCGGCGCATATTCGGGGTCGGGCTGGCCAAAGGACGTTCGCAGACGATCAAGTGCTCGGCTCACGGGTGTTCAGTCCTGACGAGGGAGCGCGGACGGCGCGCTTCGGCGGGTCATCGTCAGCGCAGGTGCGTGTTGGGAGGCGCGACGAGGGGGTTGAAAAATGCGAAGGAAGATCGCGCCGGAGCGGCACGCAAGGCCCATTATAAGAGCCACCTCAAAATTACACCAAATTGCTTGACATAACTTCAATTTTGACGCGTGCCAGGCCGATCGCTTTCGTTCGCACCGCTGGCCCCGGGCACATGTATCCAGGACCAGCGGCGGCGAAGCGCTTTGCTATTCCACCGGCCAACCGTCAGGCGTCTCGTTGGCGTCCAGGGCCGACTGAATGGCAGTGGCCGCGTCAGCCGTAACCCAGCCGGTCCAGATACCGGGGCTGCTCTTGAGCCACCAGAGGGCCACGTCATTGGTACTCGCGTCCGGGTTATCGCGCTGCCATCGGGCAATCGTCTGGTACACCTCAATGTTGAGATCCCAGGATCTCAGCATCTCCACGACGTCCGGCGCGCCAGTCAGGACGTCGGGATGTACCGCGATCAGGATTGTCGCGTCCTCGTACCCGCACGCCTTGGTGGTGAACCAGCATTCGTCGCTGTATGCCGGCTCCTTCAGCCGCACCAGGTCCAGCACCAGCGACGGATCGTTCGTACCCCACTGGTACCCCAGCCACGGCTCGCGCCGCTCATACGCGCCGTAGAGGTCGGCGTTCGCGGCCGCGCTATCCCCCGGATTGACGATGTGTACGTGATCGGTGAGGCCGTAGGCCTCGATCTGGGCGGCATTCACCTCTTCACAGGCCCAACCGATCATGCACGAGACAAGGCGCGCCTTGTCTCCGGATTCTGTCGTTTGGAACAACGCCTTGTACTGCTCGTCCTTGAGGTCCTCAACGCTGTCCAACTCTGGATACTCTTCCTGCAGGTAGGCTGGAATTACAAATGCCGACTGCCAGTCCTTGCCCAGACTTTCGCCAATAGAAACCACCTCGCCGGCCGTCTGCGCCTCCGCCCAGGCTTCATCCTGGTTTGGCAGCCAGATTTCCATTGTGATGTGGCTGTCGCCGCGGCGCAGGCCCTGAAACAACGGGAGCGTAGCGCCGAACACTACGTCGGTGGGATATCCGTAGCCCTTTTCAACGATATACTGGGCAATCCGGTTCTGTATCTGGGCGCTGGTCCAGTTGAGGTCGCTAAAGACGAGGGTCTGTTTCTCTCCGGGCGGCGCCTCGACCGTCTTTTCGACACCCACTTCCTGAGTAGCGGTCTTCTCGACAACCTGCGTCTCGCCGCACGCGGCTGCCACAACGGCGCCGGCAAAGCCTAGTGTCCCTAAGCGCAACATCCGTCGTCGGCTGATGTATTTCATGAAATAATCTTCACTCCTCGAGGGTCGACCTTGTCGGCCACCATCGCACTGAGCTGCCGCAAACATGCCTTGGTGCATCAAGACTACTGCTATGCACAACACTTCTTTGTGCAACTTGCACAACAGCAACCTGTATGCTCACGCTACCTGACGAACGCATACCTGTCAATGCAGTGGTCGATGTGTCTCTCAAATCGCCGACACAAGTCATATTATCCGCGTAATTACGTCAACTATTCAGCGACAACTACCCTACGGATCTCAGCATTTCCTGCCGGCTGCGCGATACGGCTTGTGTAAGACGATCGATGATGATGGCCATGAACACAATGGCCAGCCCGGCAATGGCCCCGTTGCCCGGCTGATTCTTTTGCAGCGCCCGCAGCACGTTGTCGCCCAGGCCGCCGGCGGCCACCATGCTGGCGATGGTCACCATGGACAACGCCATCAGGGTGGTTTGATTGATCCCCGCCATGATCGTCGGTAGCGCCATCGGGATCTGAACTTTCGCCAGGATTTGCAGCGGCGATGCGCCGAACGATCGAACAGCCTCGATCGTCTCGCTCGGAACCTGGCGGATTCCCAGGTTCGTCAACCGGATGACGGGTGGAATAGCGTAGATGATCGTGGCGAAAATCCCGGCTGGCTTCCCCAGGCCAAAGGCCAGAATGCCCGGCAGAAGATAGACAAAGCTCGGCATGGTCTGCATCGCATCCAAAATGGGGCGCAGCAGGTTGTCGGCGAGCCGGCTCCGCGAACTCCAAATCCCCAGGGGCAGGCCGATCAACACGGCAGTAACCACGGCCACCACCATCAGCGCAATGGTGTCGATCATGTTTTCCCACAGGTCCATGAAGCCCACGAAGAGCAGCGCGGCCGCCGTAAACCCCACGAGCCGCCATCCGCCCGCCGCAAAGGACAGGAAAGCCAGTCCGGTCACAATCGCCGGCCACGGCACCCATTTCAGTCCGCCCTCAATCTGGACCAATACAATGTCCACGGCTGCGCTGAGTCCGTCGAACAGCCAGCTGCCGTCCTTCGTGATCCGATCAACCGCATCGTCAATGGCTCCGCTTGTGACTTCGCGCACGGTGCGGTCCAGCGTGAGGGAACCGCCGCCCGAGGTCGGGATTTCCGAACTGGACACCGTCGTCGGAAAGCCCATATCCACGCCCCATAGCAGCAAGCTGATCAGCAGCACGACGCCAACCGTCGCCAGCCCCGCCAGCCAGGCGTAGTGACGCCGGAGCAGGTGGATCGGCTTGTGCGGCGTCGAAGTTCGTTGGTCAGGCGCACGGTCGACTTGTGCCATGTTTAAGTCTCCTGCTGGCCTTCAGACATTCCGGTGAGCAGCGCCCCGGACCGAATCTCGCCCAACAACGCTTGCGTGTCGCCAACCACGGCGATCGGATGCCGGGAGCGCGCCGCGATTGGGATGATGTCTTCGATCAAGGCGTCAGGAGTCGTTGTGGTTGCTGGATCGACTTCCGCGCCCTCGAGGGTACGCTGCCTCTCATCGATCAGCTCCATAACTGAGTCCTTCGTCAGTACCCCCCGTAGCGTGAAGTCGCGCGCGATCAGGAACACCGCCTCCAGGCTGTGACTATCCATAAGGTGCAACGCCGCGCGCGGTCCCTGCCGTTCGTAAACGACGACTTCAGGCTCCTGCATCATGGCTTTGGCCTGTATGACCTTGGCTCGAGAAACGTCCTGCACGAATTCAGTCACGTATTCGTCCGATGGCAGCGTTACGATCTCCTCCGGCGAGCCCTCCTGGATGATCTCCCCATCCCGCATCACGGCAATGCGGTCGCCGATCTTCAGCGCTTCGTTCAGATCGTGCGTAATAAACACGATGGTCTTTTGCAGCTTGGTTTGCAGCGAGATAAGTTCGTCTTGCAGTTCCCTGCGAATGAGTGGGTCCAGCCCGCTGAACGGCTCATCCATCAGCAGCATGTCGGGATTCACGGCCAGCGCGCGGGCGAGCCCGACGCGCTGCTGCATCCCGCCGCTCATCTCGCGCGGGCGATAGTTTTCCCAGCCGCCAAGCCCCACGGTTTCAATGCTGTCCGACGCCATTCGATAGCGCGTTTCCTTGTCGAGCCCGCGTATCTCAAGCCCAAGGGCAACGTTGTCGAGCACCGAACGATGCGGGAGCAGCCCGTAGTTCTGAAACACCATCGCGATCTTCTGTCGACGGAACTGCATCAGCTGGTTCGTTGAATACGACAGCACATCCTCACCATCGATCGATATGCTGCCGCGCGTGGGTTCCACGAGCCTGATCAGGGCGCGTACTAGGGTTGACTTGCCGCTGCCCGAAAGCCCCATGACGACGAAGATCTGTCCCCGCTCCACGCTGAACGACACGTCGCGCAGCGCCACGACAAGTCCAAGCTCGTCCTGAATCTCGCTTCGAGACTTCGAGCTATAGGCGGGATCCAGGGCGCGCTCCGGCTTGTTGCCGAACACCTTCCAGAGTCCCTGCACGTCAACCTGAGGCGCTGACCGGTGCATGGTGGCAAGTCCCTCGGTCGTCCTCGTCGGCTACCGGTGCCGGGCGGCTGGCGTCCGCTTGCGCTCGATCACGGCTTCCGTCCGACAAGGAACAAGACGCTGCCCATACTGCCCGAAGACTCCACGGCTTTCATGCCTCGGTCGTGAGTGCCGGCTGCAACCAGGGCCGCGTGACAGAATCCAGCAAAGTCGCCCTGACCAGACGCAATCGATATGACGATGACGCCTCGCCGACGCCGCGCACGATGACTGCCGGGAAGTCCACTCCGCCCGACGACCGGGCAGTTCGGGCCATGGTGGACATGCTGGCCGATCACGATCCGGCCATCCGTGCGCGAGTCGTCGCACATCTCGCGCAGGCCGGCGAGCGAGCGGTGGTCGTGCTGAAGGCGGCCGAACGCACGACCCCGCATCCGGACCGCATTGAGGAGGCGCTGACGGCGATCCACCGCGAACAAGCGCTGCGAGGGCTCGACCGGTTCCGCTCCGTTGAACCGGCCGGAGCGGCTGAAACCGGGGCGCTGCTGGTGGCGCGGGTGCTGGATCCGCGCATCGATGCGGACCAAGTGCTTCGGTTCCTTGACAAGCTTGCGGAGGCAGCGCCGGGCCCGATGCGGGAGGCCGACCCGGCGCAGGCGCTGCGAACGCTGGCCGTCTACATGTACAGCGTGTGCGGGTTCGACGGCGCTCGCAACGACTATCCGAACCCGGCCAACAGCCTGCTGGACCAGGTCGTCACCCGCCGCACCGGGCTGCCCATCACCCTCGGCGTCGTCTACCTGGCCGTGGCTCAGCGGGTCGGGATTCCCTTGGAAGGCGTGGGCCTGCCGGCGCACTTCGTCCTGCGGCATCCCGACGTTGCCGATCGTTCGTACCTCGACCCGTTCAACCGCGCCCGGCTACTCAACGAGGACGACTGCGCGGAGATCGTCCAGGCCCACGGCTTCTCGATGGGCCCTGAGCATCTGGCTGCGGTCAGCCCACAGGAAATCGCCGCGCGCATCTGTCGAAACCTGATCCTGGCCTATCGACGCCGGCGGGATGTCGAGCGCGAGGGTCTGGCCCGCGACGCGCATCGCCGGCTGCGCCCCGGCCAGGACATGCTGACGGTATGAGGCCGCCACCCGCCGTTGGCGTAGCAGTGTTCGCGAGAGTCGCCTGAACGAACGGCCGCCGACCCGCGTCGGTTTTCACGACTGGCAGCTTGGCTTGATCGACGTCCAGCGCGTGTACGCGGCGCTGGACGTGGGTTGCGGCGAAGGGCGGATGACTGCAGCCCTCCGCGCGCGAGCCGCACCTGGCGCCTGGATTGTGGCCCTGGACGTGCAGCCGGACGCCGTGGCCCTCACGCGGGCACAACACCAGGCGGACGGCTTGCAGGCCAGCATCGCATCCCTGCCGCTGAGCTCCGGTCAGTTCGAACTCGTGACGGCCGGACACGTGCTGCCGTCCGCGGTGGACATCCCGCGCGCCCTGCGCGAGTTGCGGCGCGTGCTGTCCCCGGGTGGCGTCTTACTGGCTAGCGCCGACAGCGAATCGTCAGGCCGGCGACTACTGGATTGGCACGTGGAGGCCTGCCGGCGGGCCGGCTTGACCGATCAGGCCTCGCGAGCCGCCGCGCCATCGGCCCGCGGCAGATTCACATTGGAAAACGGCGCGCACACGCTGTCGCGTACCTTCGATACGGTGGAAGTCCATGCCCGAGACGACGTGCTGGCGTTCCCTTCGGTCGACACGCTGCTGCGGCTCTATGCCACCGGGCTGCACCTGCGCGGCGCGCCTGCCTTGAACGATCCCGGCGACGCTGACGCGCTGGCGGACAAACTGCGACCGCACCTGCGAAACATCGCGTCCGCCGCCGCCGGACCGGACGGCCGCGTGATCGTGCCTCGCCGTTCCGGTTGCTTCGTCGCTCGAACGCTCTAGTTGTAGACCTCGCAGGCGCCCGCGTAGGCTCACCCTCAAGGAGGCGTCAATCATGTCGGATACAGCACAGACCGGGGTTGGACAGGCAATCCGAGGGGTGGCCGGACTCGCCACGCTTGGCACGCTGCTAGCCGCAATTATCGTCACGATTCTGGGGATCGTCGGCGTCGTTGAAATGGACTGGATCGTTGCCGATCAGACCGTCAGCTTCGCCTACATCGTTGGCATTGGAACCGTCGCGCTCAGCCCGCTCGTCGCGGTCGGAATCGTCGCGATCGGCCTGGGCAACGCCATCGGCATCGTCGCCATCAGTGCTGGGAACGCCAGCGGCATCATCGCCATCTCCGGCGATAACGCCAGCGGCATCATTGCCATCAGCGCCGGCGGCCGGGCCAACGGCATGCTGGTCGGCATCGGCGACGAGGCGCGGGGCGCGTTGGCCGTCGCCTACTCGGGACGCACGGCTGGGGCCTTCGGCAACTGGCCGGCTTGGCCGGGCGGCGAGTCTTCATCCGCCTGACTCCAGGGAGCTTCGAGGCGGCTCGTACCCAGCCGCGCGCCACTTACGGCATTCGTAGCAACCTGGGCTGAGCCACGCCCTCCCGGCAGCTAAGCCTGAACCGACTACAATCCAGCCGACGCCGGGGCGTCGGGCGCGCGCCCACCGGGCAGCGTGTAGCGGCGGGCACTGGTCGTGGTATGCCCTGGGATCTTGGGGGGCCCGCAAGCAGCACTCATGTCCACCAGCCGCGCGCTAACAATCGCCGCCATCGTCGGGACCATCCTGCTGATCCCGGTGCTCGTCATCCTGGCGCTGGGCCTTTACGGCTCGTCCATCACCGGCGACTTCCCCCTGGCCGAGGATCACGGCCCCGAACTGCAGATCGAACCGCCCAGCGGCGCGGCCGGGTCCGATATCACCATTCGCGGCGTGGACTGGGTGCCGCGAACGCTCGTGCGGGTGGAGATGATCGTGGCCTCGGGCCGTCCGTCCCTGACCGCGGACGGTCAGATTGATACGGCCCGATTGTCATCGCCGGCCGTGTACGTCGGCGAGGTCATCGCCTCACGGGCCGGAACATTCACCGTCGAGACGCAACTGCCCACCACACTGCCGCTCACCGCTCAATCAGCCATCAGCTTTCGCGCCGAAGCCAGCTACCGCGCCGGAGAGTTTGCCGGCGCCTCGGAAACCGAATTCGACGTCATCGCCGGCCCCGGCGTCATCGAAGCCACCGTGGTGGACGAAGCGAGCGGCCGACCGCTCGCCGACGGCTTTGTGGATTTACTTGGCCTGCGCGGCGATGTGCTGGCCATCGTGCCGATTGCGGCCGACGGCACCGCCGCCTTCACCGGGCTGGCGCCGGGCCAGGGCTATGACGTGCGGGTTCGCGTGCCCGGATACCAGGCGTTGCGGTCCGCCGGAGTCACCGTGGCGGAGACCGAACCTTCGACTGTGCGCTTCGAAATGCCGGCCGGCCGGGCCGGCCGGATCGTGGCGGGCGGCGTGCCGCTGGTCGGCGCTCCCGCCTCGACCACGATGGCGGTTATCGATTTACCCTCGCTTACGCCATTGCCGCCGGCCGCGGCCAGCGCTTTGCCGGCGGCCTGGGCCATCGCCTCGGATCCTGACCGCGGCCGTGCCTTCACCGTCGACGAAGTCGCCACGCACGTCGAGGTGATCGAGGCTGAGGCCGGCGCCGCAGGACCGCCGATCCCGCTCACCTTCTCGCTGGAGGTGCGCGTCGTCGACACCGAAGAAGAGCCGGTGCCCGACGCCTTCGTGCGGCTGTTCTGGAACGTTCGCGGCACCCGCGTCTTCGTCAAGTCGGAGCGGACCGACGACCAGGGCCGCATCCGTGTTTCCGACCTGATCAGCGGCAGCCGGTATGAGGTGTTGGCCACCGCCGACAGCCACTTTCAACCCTTGGGCGAACGCGTGTCCGTCGTGATCAAGCCCAACGTCATCTCCACCGCCACCGTCATCATGCGCCGGGAGCCCCGGACCGAGCAGAGCCTTTGGTCGGGCGAGCCGGCCAGGGGATCCGGCGAGCCGGGGTCGGCCGGCGGCATCGGGTCGCTGTTCCGTCTGGCGCCCCTGGCGGGAACCGACCGCGCGCCTGCCACGGCATTGGTCACCGCGGACATCGCCGTGGAGCCCGCGAACGGCCGCGTATACGTCACCGGCTCAGACCTCGACCGCGGTCACCTCTTCGTGCTGGACCCGGACACTCGCCAGGTTATCCACGACTGGGAGGTTCCGGCCGGCGTCGGGGACATCGTGCCGACGGGCGACGGCAAAACCGTCTACCTGGCCAACCGCCCGTTCTCTACGGTGGTTCGCTTCAACGTGGAGACCGGTGAGCAAGAAGCGCGGGCCGTGGTGCCCTCCTGGCCCGAGGCCCTGATCCGTGACGCCACGGGCCGCCTGTTCGTGGCCAGCCTGCGCGACGGCAGCGTGAGTCGGCTGGACCCCGACACCCTCGAAGTGCAGCTCACGCGCCGCCTGGAGGAGGGCATCAACCGCCTGGCCATGGACGAACGCACGTCCACCGTCTTCGCCACAAACCTCTGGACCGACACGGTGACCGGCCTGGACGCCGAGACCCTGGCCATGCGCTTTCTGTTGCCGGTGGCCAAGTCGCCGCGAGCGGTTGCGCTGGATCCCGCCAGCGGGTCGCTGATTGTCGGCAGCGCCGACCAGGGCACTGTGGCCATCTACAGCCCCCAGACGTTCGAACTGGCGCAGGCCCTGCGGCTGCACATCCCGATCAACGACATCGTGACCGTCGCCACGACCGACGCTTGATGGACTGGCGATTTGTGGGCAACGCCCACGCCGTGCGGGTCGTCCGGGGCTCGTTGCGGGCGGGCCGGGCCGCCCAGACCTATCTGATCGTCGGACCGCCGGGCGTGGGCCGCCGTACCTTTGCCATCCGGCTGGCGCAGGAGATTTGGTGCGCCGGGCTGCCCGAACCGGTCGAAGGGTCCGACGCGTACCGGTTCCTGGACGACGCCAACGCCATGTGGCGAACCGCCGTGCGGCGCGGCCACCCCGACGAAGAGCCCGATCCGGACAGACTCACGACTGGGGAAGGCCGGCGCGTGGACCTGCGCTTCGTGCTCACCGCCTACAACGACCTGCACGTGCTGCGTCGCGCGGATCACGCACGGGACATCGTGATCGATGGCGTGCGCGAGTGGGGCGCCGGGCTATACCGCACGCCCGCCACCCAACCCATGCGCATCGGCATGATTGACGCGGCGCACGAGATCAACGTATTGGCCGCCAACGCGCTGCTGAAAACGCTTGAGGAACCGGGCGCGCACGCCATCCTAATCCTCATGGCGCCCCGAGCTGCCGACGTGCTGCCGACCATCGTGTCCCGCTGTCGCGTCATCGAGTTGGGTCCGGTGCCGGTGGCCGATATCGCGGCGCATCTGACCGCGATCTCCTCGCTGTCCCCCGACTCGGCGGGTCAGATCGCGCAGGCGGCTCGTGGGCGGCCCGGCTGGGCGATCCGCATGGCGCGCGACCCGCAGGCTTGGGAGGCCTACCGGAGCGCCCGCAATGAGGCCGCCGACTTTGAGGAAGCGCCCGTGCCCGCGCGCTTTCGCTCCGTGGACGGCCTGCTGCCGCGTGGCCGTATGGTGGCGCAGACCAACGAGGCCCTGGCTTGGCTGCGGACGGTCGAGGAGGCGCAGTCGCATACACTGCGCTCAGCGATGCGGGGCCTTCCGCGCGGCGCTCCCGCCGAGCGTCGGGCAGCCTTGGCGGGTGCCGTCGGGCGTCTGGCCCGACTGCGCGAAACGCAGCGGGCGCTGATCGCCAACGTTTCGCCGCGGCTCGCGCTGGAGGATCTGGCCCTGCGGCCGGAGCCCGACCCGGGCGACGCTCAAGGAGGTGGTCGTGGTCGCCGCTGATGCCCCCGCCAGGACCGCCAGCGCCATTGGCGTTCGCTTTCGCCGTGCCGGACGGCTCTACTACTACGACCCGGGCGATGCCGACTTGGCCGTCGGCGACTACGTGATCGTCGAGACGCCGCGCGGCCTCACCGCCGCGCGCGTGGTCATGCCCGCCACCGAGGTCGATCTTGACGACCTGCGCGGGGAGCTGAAGCCGATCGTCCGGCGGGCCACCGACGACGACCTCGTCAGCATGACCAACTACCGCACGGAGGAAGTCGAAGCCGAGCGCGTGTTCGCCAGGGCCATCATGGAGAAGCGGCTCCCTATGCAGGCGGTGAAGGCGGAATACACCTTCGACGGCGCCACTCTCACCCTGCACTTCTCGTCGCGCGAGGCCAGGCTCGAATTGGGCGACCTGGTGGCCGAGATGGCGGCCCGCTTCCGCACGCGTGTGGAGCTTCGCCAAGTCGGCCCGCGTGAGCGGGCCGCCATGCGCACCGGCATGGGGCGCTGTGGCCGCGAGCTGTGCTGCGCGACGTTCCTGTCGGAATTGGACACCGTCTCGCTGCGGATGGCCAAGGACCAGAACCTGCCGCTGAACCCCGACAAGATCTCCGGCGCCTGCGGGCGGCTGCTCTGCTGTTTGCAGTACGAACACGCCGGGTACGTGGAGGACAAGCTGGCGGCCGAGGAGGCGCAGGGCGGTGGCGGCTGCGCCACCAGCGGCGCCTGCGATAGCTGCGGGGTGCACGAACTGAAGGACGTGCTGGGCCAGGCGGTGGCGCCGGGCCATGAGCCGGAGCCCCAGCCGGAAGCGCCTGAGCCTGAGCGGGCGGAACCGCGACAGCGGAACCGCAACAGCCCGCGGCCGGCGCGTGGACGCGAAGCGGGGAGCGATCCGGCGAAAAAGAGCGAGGCTGATTCAGGGCAGGAGACCAGGTCTTCCAGCCCACGGCCACGACGGCGCGCACGCCGACGGCGTCGCGGGCGGACGCAGCGGCGGCCGCAGTCCAATTAACCCTCGCGGCCCCCGTTGCCGGGGGCCGCGAGAGTTGAAGCTGAGGCTCGACGCTACGCGTCGTAGTAGAGCATGAACTCGTACGGGTGCGGCCGCAGGTTGACCTCGTCGGCCTCGCGCGTGCGCTTATATTCAAGCCAGGTGTCAATGACGTCCTGGGTGAACACGTCGCCGACCAGCAGGAACTCGTGGTCGGCTTCCAGCGCGTCCAGTACCTCGTAGAGGGAGCCCGGCACCGACTGGATCTTGGCCGCTTCCTCGGGTTCCAGCTCGTACAGGTCCATGTCGGCCGGCGGGGGCGGCTCGATCTTGTTGCGAATCCCGTCCAGCCCGGCCATCAGCAAGGCGGCGAACGCCAGGTACGGGTTCGCCGTCGGGTCGGGCGGGCGGAATTCCACGCGCCGCGCCGCCGGGCTGTTGGAGTACGTGGGAATGCGAATGCACGCGCTGCGGTTGCGCATGGAGTAAACCAGGTTGACCGGAGCCTCGAAGCCCGGCACCAGGCGCCGGTACGAGTTGGTGGTCGGCGCCGCGAATGCCAGCAACGACGGCGCGTGCCGCAGCAGCCCGCCGATGTAGTGACGGGCCGTCTCGCTCAACATGGCGTAGCCGGTCTCGTCGTAGAACAGCGGCGTGCCGTCCTTCCAGAGGCTCTGGTGGACGTGCATGCCCGACCCGTTGTCGCCGAAGATCGGCTTGGGCATGAACGTGACCGTGTACCCGGCCTTCTGCGCCACGTTCTTGACGATGTACTTGTACAGCATGATCCCGTCGGCGGACTTGACCAGCGGCGCGTACACCAGGTCGATTTCGGCCTGACCGGCGGTGGCGACCTCGTGGTGGTGCACCTCCACGTCAAGCCCGACTTCGCCAAGCGCCAGCACCATCTGGGTGCGCAGGTCCTGCAGCTTGTCGTTTGGCGGGACGGGGAAGTAGCCCATCTTGTGCCGCGGACGGTGACCCAGGTTGGCCACGTGCATGTCGTCGGCGCCGGTGTTCCAGACACCTTCTTCGCTGTCGATGAAGAAGTAGCCGGTGTTGGCCGTCTGGTCGTAGCGGATGCTGTTGAAGATGAAGAACTCAGCCTCGGGACCCCAGTAGCTGGTGTCGGCGATGCCGCTGTCGATCAGGTGCTGCTCGGCCTTGCGGGCGATGTTGCGCGGATCGCGGGTGTAGGACTCACCGGTGATCGGGTCGCGGATGTCACAGGACATCACCAGGGTCGGGACTTCCGGAATCGGGTCCACGAACGCCGTGGCCGGGTCCGGCACCACCAGCATGTCGCTTTCCTGGATCTGCTGGAAGCCGCGGACGCTGGACCCGTCAAAGCCGAGGCCGTCGTCGAAGAGGTCTTCTTCGAGCTTGTCGATCGGCAGCGAGAAATGCTGCCAGGTGCCCGGCAGGTCCGTGAACCGGAGGTCGAAAATCCGGCAGTCGGCGTCGCGCGCCTTGCGCATGACGCTTTGGATGAGATCGTCTCGAGAGGGCTCAGACATTGCGATGCCGCTCCTCGCGTTGGCAGCCCGCCCGCCTCCTGCGGCCTGGCCTGCCGGCTATATATGAAAAACGCCCCGGGGCATCACTGCCATACGGGGCGGGAGGATCAACGTCCCAACGCTCCCACGCTGGAGCGCCGATAGCCGACATGCATTGCCGACTTGCGGCAATTGTAGGCGGGGGCGCGCTCGACTGTCTACGGGTGGTGGGTCACGTTGATCAGACGCCAGTCCCGGGAGTGATTCGTGGCCTTTCCACCTCTCGCGAGTAGAGCAACGGTGGGCGTTGAGAGTTCATCTGCGGGGATGCCGATCTTCCCCTCTCTCCCCTTCTTCCAATGTGTATCCTCGGTGTATGTCACGCACCAACATCGACATCGACGATCACGCCTGCGCCGAAGTCATGCGCCGCTATCGACTTCCCACCAAGCGCGCCGCCGTCAACTTCGCCCTCCGGACCCTCGCGGCCGAGCCCTTGTCCATCGACGAGGCTCGGGCCCTTCGCGGCAGCGGCTGGGAAGGCGATCTTGAGACCATGCGTTCCCCCCGCCCGCCGTGGTCCTGATCGACACCTCAGCCTGGATCGAGTTCCTGCGCGACACCGGGTCTCCCGCCTGCCGACACGTCGACGACCTGCTGGACCGCGACATCGCCATCTGCGATCCCATTCGCATGGAGGTGCTGGCCGGCGCGCGGGACGAGTCCCATCTGCTGAACCTCCGGCGCCTGCTCGCTCGCGCCGTGGTAATACCAATGCGCCCCACCGACTACGAGGACGCCGCTGCCCTCTATCGCCGCTGCCGCCGCCAGGGCGCCACAGTCCGCAAGCTGATCGACTGCCTCATCGCCGCCGTCGCCATTCGCGCCGGCACGCCCGTACTTCATCACGACGCCGACTTCCACATCCTCGCCCGCCACACCAACCTCCAAACCCACGCACCCGCCCCCAGCTAACCAGAACCACGCCTAGCCTTTCCCCAACCGAGGCCCACGCTATTTCAAGCTGAACCTGCGAAGAGCCTGTCGAGGGGGATCCAACCGTTCGTGGTGAGCCGGAGCGCCGTCCCCTGCGCCCCGTGTCGAACCACAGCCTCCAGCATCCAAGCCACTCAGGCCATCCTCCCCCTCCTCATCTCAGTTCGCTCAGCTAGTCCCTCTCGCTCAGGCGCTAGCGCACTTTCCGTTCGCACTCGAAACTTGGGCAGCCCCGCACACATTCGAGGCACTCACATGCCCCCATTCGCTGAACTCAACAACCGCGTCGCCATCGTCACCGGCGCCGCCCAGGGCATCGGCCGCAACTCCGCCGTCACCCTCGCCCGCCACGGCATGCCCGTCGTCCTCGCCGACCTCAACGACGATCGCGGCCATCGCGTCGAGTCCGAAATCCAAGAAGCCGGCGGCCGCGCCGCCTACGTCCACGCCGACGTCGGAACCATGGCCGGCTGCGAACTGATGGTCCAAACCGCCCTCGACCAGTTCGGCGGCATCTACGCCCTCGTCAACAACGCCCGCTGGCACCCCCACGACAAGCTGGTGGACGTTACCGAGGCCGACTGGGACCGCAGCCAGGACGTGCTCATCAAGTCCCACTTCATGGCCTGCAAGCTCGCCATTCCCCACATGATCGCCGGCGGAGGCGGCTCCATCGTCGGCATCTCATCCGCCCACGCCATCCAGGCCAACGCCATCGAGGGTCCCTACGAAGCCGCCAAGGCCGCCATCAACGCCCTCATGCGTAACGTCGCCGTCGCCTACGGCGAACACAACATCCGCGCCAACAGCATCCTGCCCGGCGGCATCATGACCGACGTCAAATACGAAGCCGCCGCCCGTGCGCCTACGCCCGAGCTGGATGCTCGCCAGGCTCTTCAGAACCCCATCTGCCGACGCGGCGACGCCCAGGACATCGCCAACGCCGTGCTATTCCTCGTCTCCGACCTCGCCAGCTTCGTCACCGGCGAATCCCTCGTCGTCGACGGCGGCCTCTCCATCGAACTCCCCGGCTCCGCCACCAGCCGAATGACCGGTCTCGACGTCTAACTGCCAGCCTTCTGGGTCAGACGACCAAACACTCGGCCGAGGATTCTTGGCGATACGAACGCAGTCACTGCTATAACAACATGATCTGGGAGACAAAGGCGCCACCATCGCCAGCATCATCTTGCGCAACCTCGACGAAGGGCTGAAGCGCCGGCTGAGCATCCGGGCGGCTCAAAATAGTCGATCCATAGAGGACGAAGTCCGCGACATCCTGCAGACGGCGCTCGGCCACCAGCCCGCGGTGCCGGAGAACCTGGCAACCGCCATTCGCGCCCGCTTCGCGCCCCTGGGCGGCGTTGAGCTGGACCTGCCGCCACGCTCACCCATGCGCAAGCCGCCCCGATTCGACTGAAGCGGCCGCGATGATCGTCCTGGACACCAACGTCGTCTCGGAGTTGATGCGCCCGAATCCCAGTTCCCGCGTCATGGACTGGGTGGCCGGACAGTCGGTTCTACGCTTGTTCCTCTCCACCGTCAGCGAAGCCGAGTTGCGCTACGGCGTGGATATCCTCCCACCCGGTAAACGACGAACCCAATTGCTGGACCAGATTGAAGGAATGCTCTCGGAAGACTTCGCCGGCCGCATCCTTCCCTTTGACCGTGCGGCGGCTCAGGCCTACGCCGTTATAGCTGCCACTCGACGCGCTGCCGGGCGTCCCATCAACCACGCTGACTGCCAGATCGCGGCCGTAGCCGGTTGCCGAGGAGCGTCAGTGGCAACCCGGGACGCCACCGGCTTCGAGGGGAGTGGGATTGACGTGATTGACCTCTGGGGCTGATGGCAGATCGCAGGACTCAAGGTCAATCGTGCCCATCCGCGCCGTCCACGGGCGCCCGGCATCTATGATCTGCAAGCGCAACGGCTGCGATGCTGAGGCGTAAGGGCCGGATGTGACCAGCGGTCGGATGTACCGGAATCGTCTGACGATGTCCGAGGTCGCCATTGATCCGCGCTTGCCCCCGGCGGAAACCCTCAATCACTCGCCACGGCTACATCCGAGGAATCCGCTATGCGGGTGACCGAAAAGCAGCTCGGCGGCTGGTCATTGTTGCTTGGCACTGCGGCGGTGGGATTGGGCTACCTCCTCTCGCCCGGCCGCGGCGCGGTGGACACGGTGCCCAGCACCAGCCTCAACGACCTTACGCTGGCCATGGCCCGCAACGCCACGCTGTCCTACACCGTGCCCGTCGTGATCATCTGCGGCGCCCTGCTCATGCTCAACGGATTCCTGACCCTGCGGCGCTATGCCGGTCCAGTCCCCCGGCTCGGCCTTCTGGCAATGGCCATCGCGCTGGTCCTGCAAATGACCATGCGCGGACTCGACTACATGATCGTCGGCATGGGGCTGGCGGCGCTGGAGAGCGACACCGTGCGGTCGGAGGAATGGCTGCAATCGGCGCTGGGAATGCAGCGAATGGTGTGGGGGCTGCACTTCACGTCCAGCGTCGCCGGCTACATCGGGATCGTGATTCTGGCCGTGGGTCTCGCATTCCGGCCTGAGCCCGTGCGTCTCCCACCCACCCTGAACGTCATCGTCGCCGTGCTGGCCGTAGCCTCGCTGGTGGTCTTCATCTCCGCCTGGCATTCGGACGCACTGGAACTGGCCTTCGCCCCCGTGTTCGCCGCAATGTCCGTCGCCGGCCTCGTCTACATGGGCTTGTTGGGCCGGGGGTTGGCATCATCCACAGACCACCAGCCCACCAAACCGGAAGCCGAACCCAACTGATCGACACCGAGTCCCTCGCCCGCGAGTTCCGCGCCCGCGTCAATGCCCTGTCGTCCGCCAAGGTGCCGCGCGTCCGGCCCATCCGCCGCGAATTCTCCAGGAAAATCGCATCCGCCCAGCCGGAGCAAGTACTCGAGTTCGCCGCGCGCCTGATAGACCTCGACCTGCGAATCTGGGCCTACGAGATCGTCCATTACCACCGCCCCACCCTCAGGGCGCTTGACGCCGCAACAATTGAGAACCTCGGTCAGGGCCTCGCCGATTGGGCCTCGGTCGACGTCTTCGGTGGCTACGTGGCCGGCCCCGCCTGGGTGAATCGCCAGATCAGCGATCAGGACGTTCACCGCTGGGCCAGGTCCCCCGATCGCTGGTGGCGGCGCACCGCCCTGGTCGCCACCGTCGGCCTCAACACCAAGACCCGCGGCGGCTACGGCGACACCCCCCGCACCCTCGCCGTCTGCGAACTACTGGCCGACGACCGCGACGACATGGTCGTCAAAGCCCTCTCCTGGGCCCTCCGAGTCCTCGCCCCCCACGACCACACAGCCGTCCAACACTTCCTCACAACCAACGAGCCCCGCCTCGCCGCCCGAATAAAACGCGAAACCCACAACAAACTAACCACCGGCCTCAAAAACCCCCGTAAGACATACGTCTGACCGGCCCATAGGTCTAGGTGTATTCCTTGCTCACGACCCTGATCACGGCGCATCCGTGTCTCCGACCCCCGAGACGGCATTGCGACTGATGTCTGGCCGGGACGAGGCGATGGCCTCATCGGTTGGTGGCACAGTGGAGCGATGCGCGACCTGGCGAATAGCGGTCACGGCATTGGTAGGTGTCGTCGGCTGCGTGTCGGGCCTCGCGTGGCGACATGCGCGGCTGGGCGGACTGGACTTGCTCGATAGTCGGGGCTGGTACACGCCCGCAGACGCGGCGGCCCTGTTCGACGCTCTCGACCGGCTCGACGCGAGCGCAAGAGTCGTCTATGCAACGACCGCGCTCACCATCGATATGGTCTTTCCGGCCTCCTACGGCCTGCTATTCGCAATCCTGCTGTACCGGCTGTTTCAAGGCGGCGCGCCGCTATATCTGCTGCCGTTGGCGCTTGCTTCGGCGGATGCGCTGGAGAACGTCACCGTCGCGGCGCTGGCGCTAAGCCATGACGGTCCACCGTCTCAGCTGGCATGGCTGGCCGCCGTGTTCACCGCGGTCAAGACTGTGCTGATTGTGGCGACGCTGGCTGTGATATGCGTTGGCGGCGTGCGCTGGCTGTGGACGCGCATACGTCACGTGAGCTGACCAGGGCCCGTGCCCTTCTTTAGCGGCGCTTCGTACGGATAGCAGCAACCTTTCGCTTTGATTACTCAAGACTCCGATAGACGTACAGTGCCGCCTCCCACCGATTAGTTCGAAATCCCGTCCTAAGCGCCCCGCCAGTCCAAAGCCAAGAACTTGAAGAGACCGAAACTTTGGAGTCGCGCCGGGATCAGGTTGGAGACTGACGAACGAGTTAAGCCGAATGATCGCTGACGCAGGTACGGGAAGTGTCGCTTTGAAGGCCAGAAACACTCCATGGAGCAACCGTTTCCGGAGACGGCCCGGCACCTTGCCAAACTTTGCCAACCTCATTAACTTTGCATCATGAGCACCATGAACATCTCGCTCCCCCAGGCCCTCAAGTCTTTTGTGGACCGGCAAGTCACGTCCCGCGGCTACAGCTCGTCGAGCGAATACGTCCGCGAACTGATCCGCAAAGACCAGGATCGTCAGCACCTGCGCGGCCTCCTCCTCGAAGGCGCGGCCTCGCCGCCAGCAGGTACCGCCGACACTGCCTACTTCGACCAGCTTCGCGATCGCCTTCGCGAAGCCGGCCGGCGGTGACTGAAAAGCCTGTCGAACTTCGCGAACGGGCGCGGCGCGATATCGACGAAGCCGTCGACCACTATCTGACCGACGCTGGGACGTCGATTGCGCTGGCCTTCATCGACGCGCTGGAAGAAGCGTTCCGCCGAATCGGCCAGCATCCCGCCAGCGGCTCGCCCCGGTACGCACAGGAACTGAGTCTCCCCGGTCTGCGCTCCCGGATCCTCAGCGGGTTCCCGTATCTGGTCTTCTACGTCGAGCGAGAGGCCGACATCGACGTTTGGAGAGTCCTGCACACGGCGCGCGACGTCCCCGTCTGGCTGCGGGAACCACCCAACGACTGATCATTCCCGACCCACATGGCACCATCCAACCCAATCCACCCCTTCAACCACCTGACCCATGCCCCCCGACTACGACTGGCAAGCCCTCCACCGCGACGCCCTCGTCATCGACTCCCACAACGACACCATCGTTGGCCTCATCCGTCGTGATGGGCAGAGCATGGCCGGGCCCGACGCCCCGTCCCGTGACACCCCCGAGAGCCTGATCGGCTACCTGCGCGGACCCGTCGACACCGCTGAAATCCCCATCCAGTCCGACCTCCCCGCCATGCGCGAAGGCGGCCTGGACTGCGGCTACTTTGCCGTTGACAACACCCGCGCCTGGGGCAACCACCTGGCCTACGTGCTGGATGGATTTGGTTGGTTTCACGCCGAAATCCAGGCCCATGCGGACCAGATCGCCCTGGCCTTCACCGCCGACGACATCCTGGCCGCCAAGGCCGCCGGCAAAGTCGCCGTCGTCCTCGCCATTGAGAACTCCGAAGCCCTCGAACGCAGCCTCTACGTCCTGCCCATGCTCTACCAGGTCGGCGTCCGCACCATGACCATCACCCACTCCATCCGCACCTACGCCGGCGACGGCGAGCGCGCCCACCGTTCAGGCGGCGGCCTCACCGAATTCGGCCACGACCTCATCGCCTCAATGAACGACCTCGGCATGCTCGTCGACGTCTCCCACCTCAGCGTCCCCGCCTTCTGGCACGCCATGCGGGCTACCAACGCCCCCGTCATCGCCAGCCACAGCTCCTGCCGCGCCCTCAACGAACACGGCCGCAACCTCCACGACGACCAGATGAAAGCCATTGCCGACGGCGGCGGCGTCATCGGTGTCAGTTGCGTCCACCACTTCGTCCACTGGACCAACCCCACCCTCGAGCTCTACCTCGACCACGTCGAACACGCCGTCAACGTCGTCGGCATCGACCACGTCGGCTTCGGCTCCGACTTTGACGGCGGCTCATACCTCCTCGACGACGCCCGCCAGGTCCCCCAGATCACCCGGGGCCTCGCCGCCCGCGGCTGGACCGAACCCCACCTCCGCAAATTCCTCGGCCTCAACCACCTCCGTGTCTTCCGCGACGTCTGCGGCTGAACCGACTGCATGTGACGTTGCCGGCGCCGAGCGCTAAGGTTTCGGCTCGGCTGGTTGAGGCGCACATCCGCGGGCGGTCGGATAAGCGCAGTCACACGTACTCTGGCCGAGCGTCCCTTCTGACTGGGTAGAAGTCTCCCCGGAGGTTCGAGACCATGCGTGTAATCCGTGCGCTCGTTATCGCGGCTCTGACCGCGATTCTGCTTTCAACACCTGCGCTGGCCCAATGGCCAACCACCTGCGTGTCCCTCAACGACATCGTTGAGAATCACCTCGGGAACTACAACAACGTCGGCATCTACCAGCGCGTATTCGGTGATCAGGCCGAACAGGCGTGTCAAAACGACCATCGTGACGATGTTCGCGGTGTGTTTGCCTGGGCATTCCCCGAAGGCGTTGGACTCGTTGTCCCGGTGCCCGCGCCCGGCGCCACGTCGCCATCCATAACGCCTGCCGAGCTTGAAGCCAAGATCGACGGGTTCTTGCACGCCAGCGCGGCGCATACCAACACCGGGAATGAGAGTGTCCAAGAGGCAAATGCGGAGATAATCAGCGCCACCGCGGCTATTCGAGCCGGCAATGTTGATACTGCGTCAACAGCGGTTTTGCGTGCCGGCGCACACTGGGCTGACGCTGATGACAGCCTCAGAAAGGCGGCTACCGAGATATCCGCGGCAGCCGCAACGGCGGCGACGGACGATTACGTGGAGACTTCCCGCCTCCTCTACTCGGTCTCGACTTCCCTCTTCGTCGCGGCCGGATTTGCGCGTCAGATCAGCGATATCAACCTGGAGGTTGCCGAGTTGCTTGCCGCCAGGGACTTCAATCGGGTTGGTCCGCTCCTGGCTGAGAGTCAGAGAATCTCCACGTCGCTGGCTGAACTCATGGCTGCCGGTGCCGATGAGCTTAGGGCTGCCGGCGTCGCGCTCTCTGAAGGCCGCTAGTCTGTGACCTGCGCCAGGGGCATCCGCCCCTTGGCGCAGGTCCAACGACTTCAGCACCGCCAGCCTGCTCGCGAGCAGCGCTTGGCGCGCGGCTATCACTTCCGCGCGCCTGCCCTCAGTCCCGACTCACCCGAATCGCAGCCCTCACGCCCAGCTCCGCCCACGCCCGCTCCGACGTCACCGCCGGCAACCCCTGCATTGCCGCCAGCGTCAAACACGCCCGGTCGCCAGGCGCGAGACCTCTGCGCCGATCGAACGCACCCCCATGTCCTCCCCCATGCTCTACCGGGTCGGCGTCCGCACCACGACCATCACCCACGCAGTCCGCACCAACGCCGGCGAATTCATCGCCCTCAACTGCGTCAACCACGTCGGCTTCGGCTCCGACTTTGACGGCGGCTCATACCTTCTCGACGACGCCCGCCAGGTCCCCAAGATCACCCGGGGCCTCGCCGCCCGCGGCTGGCCCGAACCCAACCTCCGCAAATTCCTCGGCCTCAACCACCTCCGCGTCTTCCGCGAAGTCTGCGGCTAGCCCGACTACAAGTGACCTAGCCAGCTTCAGACGCTAAGGTTTCGGCTCGGCTGGTTGAGGCGCACATCCGCGGGCGGTCGGATCAGCGCAGTCACACGTGCTCTGGCCGAGCGTCCCCGCTGACTGGGCAGAAGTGTCCCGGGAGGTCCGTAACCATGCGTGTAATCCGCGCCCTTTTCATCGCGGCTCTGACCGCGATCTTGCTTTCGTCACCTGCGCTGGCCCAATGGCCAACCACCTGCGTGTCACTCAACGACATCGTTGAGAATCACCTCGGGAACCACAACAACGTCGGCATCTACCAGCGTGTGTTCGGCGATCAGGCCGAACAGGCGTGTCAGAACGACCACCGTGACGATGTTCGCGGTGTCTTTGCCTGGGCATTTCCCGAAGGCGGTGGACTCGTCGTGCCGGTGCCCGCGACCAGCGCCACGTCGCCATCCATAACGCCTGCCGAGCTTGAAGCAAAGATCGCCGGCTTCTTGCAGGCCGGCACCGCGCACTTGAATGACGCCAGCGCGAGCATCGGCATGGCCACCCAGGAGATCAACGCCGCCACGGCGGCTACCCAGGCCGGCGACATCAATGCGGCCACAAGTGCCATCCGGCGCTCAAGCGCACACTGGGCTGACGTCGACAACAGTCTGAGAGCCTCGGCCATCGAGACGACGAAGGCCGCAGCCGCGGCGGCGGCGGACAACTTCCCGGAAACGTCCCGACTCCTCTACTCAACCTCAACCACCGTTTTCATCGCGGCCGGAAAAGCACGCCAAATCAGCGACAACAGCTTGGTAATAGCCGATGAGTTTGCGGACATCAACTCTGAACGGGTCGCTCCGCTCCTGGCCGAGAACCAGAGCCTGTCAATGTCGCTGGCTGACCTCATGGCGGCCGGCGCCGATGAGAGTCTTCAAGTCGCAGCCGCTCTGGCGGCTGGCCGCTAGTTCCGGGTCGGCGCCAGGGGACATGCTTCCTTGGCGCCGGCCGGCGGCTCGTGGATCCGGCGCATCCGTTTGCCCCGGGAGTCGGTTGCACGCCTGGTCCCACCGCGCACCGCCCCTCAGTCCCGAATCACCCGCACCTCAACCCCAACCTCCAACCCTGCCCACGCCCGATCCGCCGTCACCGCCGGCAGCCCCCGCACTGCCGCCAACTGCAAACACGCCCGATCACCCAGCGAAAGACCTCGGTGCCTGGTCGGATTCCGTAGCCGACCCGACGCAATTGCCTGGTTCTCGTCAAAGGCAACGACTTCGAGTTCAAGCATCGCCAGGGCGTAGTGCCACTCCGCCGCGTTCAAGCCCTCATCGGAAAGCCTGGAAACGACCTCTGCGACATTGACCGACGAAGCCACGGCGTCGCCTCGGTATCCCGCCACCACGTCGGCCCCGCGTTCGCCACGGAAAAGAGCCAACATCGCCGAGGCGTCCAGGACGGCTCGGCTCACGTGGGCTCCGTCGTCACAGCCTTGGCCCGCCTCGCCTTGATCTCGGCAATTTCGGCCTCCTCGGCCGCAGCTTCCCGACGTCGCTCGGCAATCAGTTCATCCACCAGGCTCACACCCTCCGGCACGTAGCTGGCAATCATCTGCTGAACGCGCTTGAACTCCTTCTCGTCATTCACCACCCGCAACTCGTCCCCATCCATCTGCATCACGATGTAATCGCCCTCTTCGACCTCCAGCGCCTTTCGATACGCCGCCGGAATCACCACCCGCCCTCCCGGCCCAATCGCCGTTCGCACCAGCACCGGCAGCGAGTCCCCGGCCTCGCCGTCCGCAGCCGGCATCGTCCGGCTTAACTGGGTCTCCATAAACCCGCTCTGCACCAGCACATTCCGCACATGCTGATAGCGGATACCCAGGAACCCCGCGATCTCCGACCGGCTATATCCCGCCCGGAACAGCGCCCGAATCTTGTCGGCCTTCGTCGTCAGCCCCGCCACCACCTCATCCGCCGGCTCCCGACAGCACGCACACACACAGCACTCGTCATCACAGCAGCAGTCACAACACGCCATTAGGTCTCTCCTTCGACCGCCGTGCAATCCACGCGCAGTATGTCCGAATATGGCAAACAAACCAGTCTTTGCCAAGTGATAGGTTTATATTTTTCGGCTACTGCCTCAGTCCCGAATCAACCTCACTTCCACTCCCAGCTCCAACTCCGCCCACGCCCGATCCGCCGTCACCGCCGGCAACCCCCGCTGCGCCGCCAGCTGCAAGCAAGCTCGGTCAGCGAGCGAGAGACCGAGGTGACGGGTCGCGAGGCGAATTTCGGTGGTGGCTAGTGCCAGCTCTCTGTCAAGAGGCACGATGTCCAGCGACATACGAACGATGTACTGCCTTACTTCGGTCCTGGACAGACCAAGATCAACTAGCCGGGCCCCGACCTCGGCGACATTGACCGCCGAGGCCAGAGAACTGCCCAAATATCCGACAACAACCTCCCCGCCGGGCTCGCCTCGCAAAAAAGCCAGCATCGCCGAGGCGTCCAATACGGCCCGGCTCACAAAGCGTCTTCGGCCGCGGCTTCGCGTCGGCGATCGCGAATCAATTCGTCGACCAGGCTCACCCCCTCGGGCACATATCGAGCGAGCCTCTCCCGAATCCGAAGGGTCTCGGTATCGAAGTTCACCAACCGCAACTCCTCACCCTCGATTCGCATGCTCACGGCGTCGCCCACCTCCAGGCCTAGCGCCTCACGAAACGCTAACGGGATGACCACCCGTCCGCCGGGGCCTACGACGCCTCGGACCGGATCCATCAGCGGATCCGCGTCCGGAAAGATGCCGACCCCTCTGCGCTCTTCGCTGGCAATGCCCTGCCGATCTTTGGGCTGGGCCCGAGCGATCTGACAGATCGTTTCGAGCTTCCGAAGATCCGGCTCACGAGCAACTCGCCACTGATAGCGGGTGTATTTCTGTCGGTCGGATTCGACATAGGTTCGCAGTAGGCGGCGCAAAGCGTTCGTTCGGCCCCTGTGGCTCTGGTCCGGCCAAAGCGCTGCGGCTAACTCCTTCGGCGTTATGACTCCATCCGATCTGGCGATTGCGCGGAAGTCGATGCCAGTGTCAGCCGCTGTGGTCGGCGGCCGGCGGTAGGTGTATCCATGAGTCGCCACCATGTAGCTCCTTCCCCTGGCGAAGAGCATCTTGAACCTTTCCGAATAATCTTAGAAAAGATTCCAGTTTTTGGCAAGATCATGACAACTCGTGAATCTTTCGGGCCGACGTTGAGTTCCAGCGGCCAATCCTCCCTTCATTTCCTCGGCGACTACACTGTCCTCCCTACCCCCATGCCGAGGCCCCACCCATGCAACGCCGCAAACTCGGCCGCATAGACCACCACAGTTCCGTCGTCACCCTCGGCGCCGCCGGCCTTGGCCGCCAGGACCTTCCCCAGGCCGTGGTCGACACGGCCGTCCAGCAATCCCTCGCCGCCGGCGTCAACCACCTGGATATCGCCCCCACCTACGGCAACGCCATGGAACACATGGCCCCCTGGATGCCCCGCCTGCTGGACGAAGGCTGGTTCATCGGCGCCAAAACCCGCGGCCGCACCCGTGAGGAAGCCTGGGACAACATCCGCTCCTGCCAGCAACGCCTCGGAGTCGAGACCTTCGACCTCTTCCAGCTCCACTCCGTCGTCGATTTCGACGACCTCGACCAGGTCACCCAACCCGGCGGCGCCATCGAAGCCCTCGTCGAAATGCGTGACCAGGGCCTCACCCGCTACATCGGCATCACCGGCCACGGCCCCCTCGCCCCCGCCGTGCAGCTTCAGGCCCTCAACCGCTTCGACTTCGACACCGTCATGTTCCCCCTCGCCGCCGCCATCTACCTCAACCCCGACTACTGCCGCGACGCCCAGGCCCTGCTGGCGGCCTGCCGGGAACGCAACGTCGGCGTCCAGACCATCAAAATGCTCGCCCGCGGCGGCTGGGGCGATGGCCCCCAGGAACTCAGCTGCTGGTACGACCCCCATCGCGAGCAGCCCCAGATCGACCAGGCCCTCTGGTGGGTCCTTTCCCAGCCCGTCCACACCGCCCCTTCCACCGGCGAAACCACCCTCCTCCCCCGCATCTTCGACGCGGCAAGACGCTTCCGCCCCCTCACCCCCGCCCAACAAACCGCCGCCCTCGCCGCCCAACACCCCCCACGCCCCGAACCCCGCCTCGCCATCCCCGCCGTCGCCTAGCTCGAGACGCGGCGAGCGGCGTGCAGCTACGCGTGTCGGTCTGGTGCCAGCTGTCTACGAACCGGCCGCTTGCCGTTCAGCTTGCTCCACGTGCGAACGCAGCGCCCGGTTGATGTCCGTCTGATACCCGCGACCGTCCGGAGCCTGCTGCTTGAACCACGCCACCACGTCCGCGTCCAGCCGCAGCGTGATCTGCTGTTTCACCGGCCGGTAGAACAGCCCGCGCTTGGCGCCGGACCAGTCCAGCGTCTCGGGGATGTCCGACGTGTCGATCTGGTCGTCCGGCAACGCCTCAAGCGCGTCAAGCTCCGCTCGCTGGGCCGCTGTCAGATCAGAAGTGTCCTTCTGCATAAGCCATCCTTTCGTGAGCCGTGGCCTTCCGTGCGCTGATGATCCGGCCCACATCGTCACCGGTCGGCCAGTCGTCCTCGGGCCATGTGTGAACGATCAGCACAATCGCCGCACCCACGGTCCCAATCGTTCGCAAGCGATGTTCACCTTCATACGGGTCACTCCGCGTCATGGCCATGGGATCATCGAAGACACGCGCCGCAGTCTGGAAACTCAGCCCGTGCTTCAGTCGATTGGCTCGATCCTTCTCCCGATCCCATGTCCAGCGAAGTCGCCCGACCATGCGTAACTACACTATTGTAGTTACAGAGGCCGAGGCATGCAACCGCGCTAAACGACTCGGAATCAGTGGTTGCGCGTTCCCCTCGACCCGAACAGATCCGAGAAATCGCCGTGGCGTTCGAAAGCTCGGCATGCGGCACTCCCCGTGAGTGATGTCCCGTCGGCCGCTCGCCCGTGCCGCACGTCAGTGCCGGCCAGCCTCCGCGCCCATTATCGCTGGCTCCTCACCCTCCCCACCCCACCACCCCGGCGCCTCCTTGACGTCGGCGCTGGCGACGGCCGCCTCCTCCAAGTCGCCGCCGACCTGGGCATCCCCCACCTAACCGGCCTCGAACGCAAACGCCGCTGGAACCCCGCCAACCGCGACTTCGCCCCCACCATCGCCGACGCCCACCGCCTCCCCTTCCCAAACGACTCCTTCGACTGCGTCGTCGAAAACGAATCCCTCGAATGGATCAAAAGCCCCATCCGCTACCTCAAGGAAGCCGCCCGCGTATGCACCCCCAGCGGCCTCGTCATCACCGACGACTCCGACTGGGACACCCTCGTCTACGCCGTCCGGGACACCGCCCTCGCCCGCCGCGTCTTGCGAGCCTTCTGCGACACCGGCCCCAACGGCTGGATCGGCCGCGCGGCGCCGTCACTCATGCGTCAGGCAGGCCTGCGCGACATCCAGGTCCACGTCCGCGTCATCACCGAGCGCGAATTCGCCCCCCACACCCTCGGCCACCACCAGGCCCAGATCATCGACGACTGGCTCCGCCAAACCGGCAACATCACCCCCACCCGACTCGACGACTTCCAGGCCGACCTCCACCACACCGCCCACCGCGGCGATTACCTCTTCACCCTCAACCGCTACATCTGCCTCGGTCGTCCGGCTCCACACTCCTCGTAGAGTCGGGTCTGAGACCCGCCTCGATCGTCCGCCGCCCAACTCCGTTCGTGGTGAGCCGGCCCGTAGTCTTCGAAGGGCCGTGTCGAACCACCGGCACGGAGCCTGACCCTGGCCAAAGAGCCCCCTCAAACCACCCGCTACCGCCGCCGCCTATCCGGCAGCGACATTGCAATCACCAACCCAATTGGTCCCAGGAAAAACCCTACAAAGAACCAGATCGGAACCCACAAATTGCCCCAGACCTCCGGCTCTTCCTTCTTCGACGCCACATTTGACGTAGCCACCCCAAACCCAACCGCCACCAGGAACAACACGAAAAACAACGGCTCCGGAATCGCCATCCGCCTGCTCATTTCGCTGAGCTAGTCCCCCAACCCTACGCCCCGGCCCTGCGTCTCTCACCCTCCCCGCCCCATTCGTAAGGAGCCCGTCCACGGTGCCAGCCCCCGTTCGTGGTGAGCCGGTCCGGAGTCTTCGGCGGACCGTGTCGAACCACATCCGTAAGCACCCAACCGCGTATTCTTCCAACCACAACAACCCTCCAGAACTTTTCCCATCCACTTCCCCTTCGCCGAATTCATCGGTGCCCCTTACGACCTCGGCCTCCAGCACGGCCAGCGTTTCCGCGACCTCGTCCGCCTCCAGCTCGCCGAGACCATGCAAGGCGCCGCCGACAGCGGCCTCACCGCCGCGGCCGCCCTTGAGTGGGCCCGCCAGCAGCAACCCGCCGTCGAAGCTATTGGCCCCCACTGGATCGACGAGCTTCAGGGCCTCGCCGACGGCGCCGGCATCCAGTTCGACGAAGCCCTCGCCCTCCAGCTCCGCCCCGGCACCGGCGGACTCCCCGAAGGCTGCACCTCATTCGCCGCCGTTGGATCCGCCACCGTCGACCGCCAGACCATCTGCGGCCAGAACCGCGACCTCGGCGAGCCCTACCTCCACCGCATGTTCCTCGCCGCGTTCAGGCCCACCCACGGCCCCCACATCCTCATGCACTGCGTCCCCGGCGAACTCGGCGGCGTCGGCCTCAACAGCCACGGCGTCTGCGTCTTCGCCAACTCCCTCTGGGGCAAATCCGGTCGCACCTGGATGGCCCCGCCCATCCTCCGCCGCGCCGCCCTCGAATTAGACACGGCCGAAGCTGCCACTCAGCGCATCCGTGCCATGTCCGGACCCGCCGTCGGCAACTTCCTCATCGCCGATACCCGCCATGCCCGCAACCTCGAAATCCTGGCCGAAGGCCTCCACGTCACCAATGTCGACGACGGCGTCTACGCCCACGCCAACAACTGCACCTCGTCCATCCTCCTCCCCCACGAAGCCACCCGCCGGCCCCTCCCCTACTCCGAAGGCCGCCGCGTCTCCCTCCAGACCGCCCTCGAGCACCACGCCGGCGCCATCGACACCACCGTCTGCCGCCGCCTCCTCAGCGACGAATCCGGCCGCCCCGAACCCGTCTGCCGCCCCTTTCGGTCCGGCGACCCCTTCGCCACCATCGCCGCCCTCATCGCCGTCCCCCACACCCAAACCCTCCACCTCAGCTACGGCCCACCCAGCAATAACCACTTCACCACCTACCGCCTCTAACCGCCCCCTCCGCGTCCGCATCCTTGACTCTCGTAGGGGCGCGGTCTCTGAGCCTGTTTCATAAGTCGCTCAACCCGGCGAATTCATGGGTCGACAGGCTCGCCACGAATGGTCCTGAACCTGTAACGCTCGTCCAGAGCTTGTCGAAGGACGAGATTTGGCGACTTATGAAACACCCTCTCTCTGACCCGCCCGTCTTCCTCCACCCTTCTCCGCACTCCCTCTTTGCTCTCACCGCCCACTCCTCTCAGCTCACTCCTTCCTCACCCCCCGTTCGTGATGATCCTGTCCTGAGCCTGCCGAAGTGGCCGGCCCGGAGTCCTCGGAATGCCGTGTCGAACCATCCCTGTCATTCCGACGGTCCCCCGAGGAATCTCGACTTTTCCCCTCCCCCTCCTCCTCTTTCTCACTGCTCTCCCCTCTTCCCTCTCCCCTTCCCCGGAACAAACATCCCATGCGGCTGCCCAACCACCAGCCCGCCGTCCCGGCTGAACCCCTCCGGCCGCTCCGCAAGCTCTTGCGCCAACCGCCCTCGCCAGGGCGCAAGACTCGCTTCTGAAGCCAAATCCCGCTCCTCGTTCGGATCGTCCACCACGTCAAACAAATGCTCCTCGCCCGTCTGGCTGAACCAGATGTACTTATGCCGCTCGTTCACAATCCAGTGATTCCCGTCCGCCTCCCGGTACTGGCCCGCATGCTCCCCGTGCAGCACGTCCCGCCATTCCGGCGTTTCGCCGCGCATCCACGGCAGCACACTCCGACCCGTCACCGACTCGGGAATCTCACAGCCCGCCGCGTCCAGCAGCGTCGGCATCACGTCCTGCAGCCCCACCGGCGCCGCCACCTCGACTTGCCTCGGCAACCCCATCGACCGCGGCGCCCGCGCCAGGAACGGGACGCGGACCGAGGCCTCATACGGCCACGTCTTCGCGAATAGGTGATGATCCCCCAGCATCTCCCCGTGATCCGACACGAACATGATGAACGTGTCGTACAGCAACCCGCGGTCGCGCATGTACTGGAACAGCCGGTTCAACTGCATGTCCACGTGATTCACCAGCCCGTAATAGCCCGCCCGGCAGTGATGCATCGGCGCCGCGTCCAGGTGCAGCCGTCGGCTCCACCGCTCCATGTCCTCCGAAAGCTCCGGATCCATCCCGCGCCGCGGCCCCTCAAACGGCGGAACCCAGTCCCCAACCACCGGTTCCGGCAAATCCATGCGCTCGTACCGGTCAAAGAAGAACGATGGCGGCGTAAACGGCGGATGCGGGTCCATGAACGACACGTTCAGAAAAAACGGTGCCGTCGGATCGCGCGTTTCCAGGAAATCGATCGCGCGCGACACCGTCCAGAATGTCAGCGTCTTCTCCTCCGGCAAGTGCGTCGGACGGCCGATCCATCCGTTGGAAGGCGCCCCATTTGCCATCGCCCAGCGGTGCGGCGGAGCCTCGCCGCGCAGCCACGTCAGGTAATCGTTGTCGCGGCCGCGCGAGCTCTCCGCCAGGTCCATCGCGTCAAAGCCGAATCGGCGCCGCGTCGGTTGCAGGTGCAGCTTGCCGCACAGGTGCGTTTCGTAGCCCGCGTCTCGCAACTCCCCCGCCAGCGTCGCCGGCGGATCCCACTCCGGATGCCCGGTCATCCCCACCATCCCGTTCGCCGAGGGCGCCTGCCCCGACATCAGCACCCGGCGCGCCGGAACGCACGACGGACACTCCGAATACCCGCGCCGGAAATGCGTCCCCGAAGCCCCGATCCAATCCATCGCCGGCGTCTCCAACACCGGATGCCCATCCAACCCCAGCGCATCTCCCCGCTGCTGATCCGTCACAACCAACAAAACATTCGGCCGCCCCTCACCCATCACCCCTACTCCTTCCCCGTCCAACCCTCACGACTCCCCCCACCACAAACCCTATACCCCCATCCGGCCCCTCTTTCGTACGGGCGGGTCTCTGACCCGCCCGTCTTCCGCTCGTGATCTACTGGCCGCCCCCGCATATTTCGTACAGACCGCCTTTCGATCCCGCCCGTCGTCCTCTTCCTCTTCCTCGGCCACCCGCGAATCATTACCCTCTCCTGGGAGACCTTTGCAAAACGCCTCTCGACCTCGAAAATGTGTCCGCTCTTAATCCCTCTCCTGGGGGAGAGGGTTGGGGTGAGGGGTCTTCCGCGCAACCAACGATGGGTTACGCAAAGGTCTCATTAGGGAGAGATATGTCGTGAGCCACACGCCCGCAAACGCGCGCAGCCCCAACGTCCTCATCGTCCTCTGCGACCAGCTCCAACGCGACTTCGTCGGCGCCTACGGCCATCCCCTCGCCCACACCCCCAACATCGACCGCCTGGCTGCCCGCGGCGTCAAGCTCGCCCATGCCTACGTGCCCAAGCCCCAGTGCGCCCCTGCCCGCGCCTCCATGTTCACCGGCCGCTATCCCCACCAGCACCAGCTCATGATGAACAACGCCGCCATCACCTGGCAGACCCCCGTCGGCCCCCTCGCCAACCGCCCCGACCTGCCCGAGACTGTCCCCTCCCTCGGCCAGGCCTTCCAGGCCGCCGGCTACCGACTCGGCTACACCGGCCCCTGGCACATGGGCAACGACGAAACCCCCCAGCACGGCTTCACCGACTTCTGGCGCACCTATCGCTACTGGCAAGACGGCCGCGACTACTACGTCCAGTACCTGGAAAAGCTCGGCCTGGACCAACTATTTCACGACGAGCATCAGCGCGCCAACATGGCCCGCGCCGCCCGCACCGATCACGCCCAGCCGTCCATGGCCACCGAGATCCCAACGGAGCACACCCGCACCGCCTGGGCCGTCAGGCAGACCCTGGAGTTCCTCGATAGCGCCGACACCCGCCCCTGGCTCTTCTGCTGCTCCATCAAAGACCCCCATCCCCCCGTCCTGCCGCCCCCCGAATTCGCCGACCTCGTCTCACCCGACGACGTCCGCTTCGTCCCCTCCTGGGTCGACGACCTCTCGGACAAACCCGCCCTCCAGCGCGACTCCGCCAGCGTCCGCTGGACCTCCTACATGACCGACGACCAGTGGCGTCAATACATCGCCCACTACCACGGCCTCAACGCCCACATCGACACCGAAGTCGGTCGGCTACTACAGGGCCTCGACCAGCGCGGCCTCACCGGCAACACCCTCGTCATCTTCCTCTCCGACCACGGCGAAATGATGGGCTCCCACCACATGGCCCACAAAGGCCCCTACATGTACGAAGACGTCTACGCCATCCCCTTCATCGCCCACTGGCCCGGCCATGTCGAAGGCGGCCGTACCCACCCCGACCTCTTCTCCACCGTCGACTTCACCCCCTCCCTCGGCGCCCTCTGTGGCGTGCCCGTCGATGCCGGCGCCGGCCTCGACCAGTCCGCCGTGCTCACCGATGGCGAGACGGGCCCCCGCGACGCCATCTTCGCCGAGTTCTACGGCCAGGGCTCCGAGGCCGAACGCGGCCTCATGGCCATCAAATCCATCCGCACCCACGACTGGAAACTCAACATCTACCTCAACGACCGCTCCGAGCTCTACCACCTCGCCACCGACCCCCACGAACTCACCAACCTCATCGACCACCCCGACCACCAGGCCACCAAACGCCACCTCGCCCACCGCATCCTCCACTGGCTCCGCCAAACCGACGACCCCCTAACCGAGGTCTTCGCCAACGAAGCCGTATCCACCTAGCACGTCAAGTCAGAACCCCGCCCTGATTCCGTCTGTCGTAGGGGCGGGTCCTCGACCCGCCCGTCTTCCGCGCAACCACCAGCCCCTACCCATTCGTGGTGAGCCGGTCCGCTGCCGTGTGGCCCAGGCTGCGCCCAACCTGGGACCCTCCGCCGGGGACCACACCCCCGCACTACCCAACCCACCCCGCCAATCCCCCTCCGTCATCCCGGCGTCCCCAGAGAGCCTGCCCTGAGCTTGCCGAAGAGCCTGCCCTGAGCCTGTCGAAGGGGGATCCAGTCTTCCTCCCCTCTAACTCCTCTTCCCTCTCCCCTCTCCCTTTCCGCCCGGAACAAACATCCCATGCGGCTGCCCAACAACCAGGCCACCGTCCCGGCTAAACCCCTCCGGCCGATCCGCCAGCTCCTCCGCTAACCGCCCCCGCCACGGACCAAGATCGGTGTTTGGTGCCAGATCCCGCTCCTCATTCGGATCCTCCACCACGTCAAACAAATGCTCCTCGCCCGTCTGGCTGAACCAGATGTACTTGTGCCGCTCATTCACGATCCAGTGATTCCCGTCCGCCTCCCGGTACTGCCCCGCGTGCTCCCCGTGCAGCACGTCGCGCCACTCCGGTGATTCCCCACGCATCCACGGCAGCACGCTGCGACCCGTCACCGATTCCGGAATCTCACAGCCCGCCGCATCCAGCAGCGTCGGCATCACGTCCTGCAGACCCACCGGCGCCGCCACCTCCACCTGGCTGGGGAATCCCATCGACCGCGGCGCCCGCGCCAGGAACGGCACCCGAACCGACGCCTCGTACGGCCACGTCTTTGCGAATAAGTGGTGATCGCCCAGCATCTCCCCGTGATCCGACACAAACATGATGAACGTGTCATACAGCAAGCCCTTATCCCGCATGTACTGGAACAACCGGTTCAGCTGCATGTCCACGTGATTCACCAGCCCGTAATAGCCCGCCCGGCAGTGGTGCATCGGCGCCGGGTCCAGGTGCAGTCGACGGCTCCATCGCTCGGTGTGCTCGGAAAGCTCCGGATCCATCCCGCGCCGCGGCCCCGGGAACTCCGGCACCCAGTCGCCAATCACCGGCTCCGGCAGGTCCATGCGCTCATACCGGTCGAAAAAGAACGCCGGCGGCGTAAACGGCGGATGCGGATCCATGAACGAGACGTTCAGGAAGAACGGCGCCGTCGGATCGCGCCTCTCAAGGAAGTCGATTGCTCGCGACACCGTCCAGAACGTCTGCGTTTTCTCCTCCGGCAGATGCGTCGGACGTCCGATCCATCCGTTCGAGGGCGCCCCATGGGCCATCGCCCAGCGGTGCGGCGGCGCCTCGCCCCGCAGCCACGTCAGGTAATCGTTGTCCAGGGTGCGCGAGCTGTTCGCCAGGTCCATCGCCTCAAACCCAAAGCGCCGCCGCGTCGGTTGCAGGTCCAGCTTGCCGCTCATGTGTGTTTCATAGCCCACGTCGCGCAACTCGCCTGCCACCGTCGCCGCCGGATCCCATTCCGGGTGCGAGATCATCCCCGCCATCCCGTTCGCCGACGGCGCCTGCCCCGACATCAGCACCCGGCGCGCCGGAGCACACGACGGATACTCCGTGTACCCCCGCCGGAAATGCGTCCCCGAAGCCCCAATCCAATCCATCGCCGGCGTCTCCAGCACCGCATGCCCATCCAACCCCAGCGCATCCCCCCGCTGCTGATCCGTCACAATCAACAAGACATTCGGCTGCCCCTCACCCATCACCCCTACTCCTTCCCCATCCAACCCTCGCCAATCCCCCACCACAAACCCTATACCCCCATCCGTTCGTGGTGAGCCCTGTCGAACCACCCGGCCCCTATCTTCGTAGGGGCGGGTCTCTGAGCCTGTTTCATAAAGTGGGTGGTGTTGCGTGACGGCGCCGCCGGCCAGCGGGCCGGCGTGGGTGGAGGTGAGGGGGTATGCCGCATCGACCGATGAGCCGCGAGCAGCAATGGCTGCTGCCTCCGAGCCTGGACGAGCTGGTGCCGGCCGATCATCCGGCCCGCTTCGTGGCCGAGTTCGTCGATGCCCTCGACGGCGGCGCCTGGGCTGCCATGGGCATCGACCTCGCCGGGGATCCCCTGGGCGCGCCGGCCTACCACCCGCGGGCGCTGCTGAGTGTCTGGGTGTACGGCTTCATGACCGGGGTCCGGTCGAGTCGGAAGTTGGAGGCGGCCTGCCGGGAGCAACTGCCGTACCTGTGGCTGACGGGGTGCCAGACGCCGGATCACATCACCTTGTGGCGGTTCTACGCCGTCCATCGAGCCGGGATGCGGCAGCTGTTCACGCGCACGGTCCGGATGGCGCTGCGGCTGCAGCTGGTGGCGTTGGCGGTGCAGGCCGTGGACGGCACCAAAGTCGACGCCAACGCCAGCGGGGCCCGGACCTACGATTCGGCGGGGCTGCGCCGGCTGCTGGACCGGGTGGAGGGCGCGATCGACGACCTGGAAGCGCAGCACGAAGCGGGCGACGAGCCGCGGCCAGCCCGGCTGCCGGCGGCCTTGGCCACCCGGCGGCGGTTACGCACGCAGGTGCGGACGGCCCTCGCGACGCTGGACCAGCCCACGTCGCCCACGCGGATCAATCTGACCGATGCGGACGCGCCGCTGATGAAGACGCGGCAGGGGGTGCGGCCGGCCTACAACGCCCAGGCGATGGTCGCGCCGGTGGCCCGGGGGGCCGCGGGCGGCGGCCGCCTGATCACCGCGGTCGCGGTGGTGGATGACCCGGCCGATGCGGCGCAGTTGCCGCCCATGCTGGCGCAGGCCGAGGCCGCGACCGGTACGCCAGCGGACCTGACGGTGGCCGATGCGGGCTATCACTCGGGGGCGGCGCTGGCGGCCTGTGCGCGCCGCGGCCACCGCGTGGCCATGCCGGAGGCGCAGGCGCGGGCCCTGCAGCAGCCGTATCACAAGGACCGCTTCAGCTACGAGGCGGCGCGCGACCGCTATCGCTGTCCGGCCGGGCAGTGGCTGCGCTTCACGCGCACGAAGACCACGCAGGGCACCGCCATGCGGCTCTACCGGGCCTCCGGGGCCGTCTGCCGGGCCTGTCCGGCCTTCGGAATCTGTACGACCGACGGGCGGCATGGACGCGGCTTGGAAATCGGGCCGCACGACGCCCTGCTACGGCGGCATCGGGCCTGGATGGCCACGCGCGCGGCCCAGCACTGGGTAGCGCAGCGCCCGGCCCTCGTCGAACCCGTCTTCGGCATCATCAAAGACCAGCAAGGGGCTCGCCGCTTCCTGCTGCGCGGGCTGGCCAATGTCAAGGCCGAGTGGGCCCTGCTCGCCACCGCCTTCAACCTGCGCACGCTCTGGCGGCTCTGGCGGGCGCCACCCACCGAACCCGCCGGGTGGGATGCGGCGATGACCACCGCTGGCGCGCCCGCCTAGCCCCCGGTGACGCCTCAGCGCGTCGGCGCAGCCTCGTCACATCGCCGGAAGCCACCCGTCCAGGCCGCACGATGGCGTGAGCCTGCCCCCTGAATACGCCTAATGAAACAGGCTCCTCTGACCCGCCCGTCTTCCGCTCGTGATCGACGGGCCGCCCCCGCCTCTTTCGCAGGCGCGTCATCTCCGACCCGCCCGTCTTCCTCTTCCTCCGCCATCCCGGCGTCTCCGGCCGGGACCCAGCAGCACCCAACAACCCGAACGCATCCAAGCCATCCCTGGCAACCCACCCAGACCAAATGCTCCCAACCGTCCCCTCCGCCTCCCACTACTCACTGCTCTCCGCTCACTCCCTCCCCACCCGCCATCGCCCTGTCCCACGCCGCCGTCATCGGCGACGGTGACCGCCGACGCTACAATCGGATCACCGGACGGGTCACTGGAGAGCTTCAATGGATGTACGCGAGGCTGCACGCACAGCCAAGACGTATATCGCCAATGTCTTTGCCGACGAGGCTATTGATGAAGTCGGACTCGAGGAAGTCGACTTTGACGACCATTCGAATCTCTGGAAGATAACCATCAGCTTCCTGCGTCCCAGGGGCGAAATGGACAGATTCCAGGCTGCGGCATCAGGCTATCCGGCCGGTACCCCCACAATGCGTCGTTCCTTCAAGGTTGTGAACATCGACGACGGGTCCGGCAGCGTCGTTTCCGTCAAGCACCGGGTGGTGGAAGGCGCCGACTGACTCGTTGCCCGCCGCATGCTATCTCGACGCCAATCTGCTCGTGCTCCTCGTTGTCGGCGCCACGGATCAAGCCCTGGTACGTAGGCATCGTCGCCTGCAAGCATTCGACCCTGATGACTATGAGCTTCTGGTCGAATTGCTCGGGAATTACCCGCAAGTACTGGTAACGCCAAATACACTCACCGAAACGTCCAATCTGCTAAGTCAACATGCCGAACCCCAGCGATCCAGGTTCTTTGAAACGTTCCGATCACTAATCGAAATCAACAAGGAAATAGTCGTGGAAAGCCGGCAAGCCTCAGGAAACGCATCTTTCAAGCGCCTGGGACTGACCGATGCCGCGCTTCTTGAGGTAGTCACCGCGGACACCCCGCTGATCACGGTGGACCTGGACTTATACGTGGCAGCCTTAGCAAAGTCGCCAGGTGCAGCCATAAACTTCACGCATCTCCAGCACCTCTAGTCGTCCCCCTCTTGCGTAGGTGCCGCGTTTCCAACCGGCCTCTTCCGCGCAACCACGCCCGAAGTACGCAGAGGTCTCCCGTTACGACACCGTCCCTGCCCCCGCAGTCCTCTTCTCCCCTCCGCCTCTTTTCTCAACGCTCACTACTCTCAGCTCACTCCTTCCTCCGGCGTCCATCCTCAACCCGCCCCAAGTAAGCTAGCCCGACCCCCACGCCACCTCTCGCATGCCCCGCACCGCCGAACACACCGTCAACGTCGAACTCGCCCGCCTCCTGCGCACTAGGCACCCGCGTTGGCGCAACGGCATCGGCGTTGAACAGACCGGCGTGCTGGCCGACGCCCCCGCCCAGCGCCCCGACATCCTCATCCAGCATCCCGGCGGCCTGCCCGTCGTCATCGAGACCGAGTACCGCCCGGCTCGCGAAGTTGAACAGGACGCCAGCAGCCGCCTCGGCGCGGTCGTCGCGGCCACCGGCGAAGCAATAGAGCAAGCCGTCGCCCTCCGCGTGCCCGTGGAACTCCGCGGCGTCAACCAGGCCCAACTGCCCCAACGCGTCGCCGAGGCCGCCTTCGACTACTGCGTCTTCACCGAGGGTGCCGAAGGCCCCGACCGCTGGCCCGCCAGCGGCTGGCTTACCGGCGGCGTCGACGACCTCGCCGGCTTCATTGAACACACCGCCCTATCGGAGCGCCGCATCGCCCGCGGGACCTTAATTCTTGAAGTCGGCGTTCGTCAGGCCGCGGGTCGTCTTGAGGCCATGCTGCTAGAACCGGAAGGGATATTGGGCCGACGAGCGGCCGTCCTGCACCAGCAGCCCGGAGAGCAAACCGAGCGCATGGCCATGGCGATCGTGGCCAACGCCATGACCTTTCACGCCACGCTCGTCGCAGCCAAGCTTGATGTCCGCTCGTTCGACGATCTGCGCCGGGATTCCTCGCTCAACCGTCTGAGCCGATCCATAGTCCTCGGGGAATGGCGCCGAATCCTCAGGGAGATCAACTACTGGCCGATCTTCCGGATTGCCGATGAGCTCATGTCGCCGGTCTCGGCCCGCGAAGCCTCGTCAATCCTCGAGCACTTGGCCAAAGTCGCCGACGAGCTGCACCAAATCGGCACGTCCACCACCCACGACCTCTCCGGCCAGATGTTCGGCCGTCTGATTACGGACCGGAAGTTCCTGGCCACCTTCTACACGCTTCCTGCCTCCGCCTCGCTACTGGCCGAACTGGCGGCGACTCGTCTCGAAGTCGATTGGGCGGATTCCGTAGCTTTCACCGACCTGCGGATTGCCGATCTGGCCTGCGGCACCGGTGCCCTGCTGGCCTCGGCTTACCGCGCGGTGGCGTCCCGCCATCGCCGCGCCGGCGGCGACGATGCTCCGCTCCACGCAACCATGATGGAGCACTCACTCATCGGTGCCGACATCATGCCGGCCGCCTCCCACCTCACCGCCTCCACGCTCTCCAGCGCGCATCCCGGTGTGCCGTTTGATCGTACCCGCATACACACCATGCCCTACGGCGACCCAGAGCCTGACGATCCCAGCGGGCGCGGTACCGCCATCGGCTCCCTGGATCTGATCCTCAGCGACGCCCAGCCGTCCCTCTTCGGTACCGGCCAGCACGCCGTCCGGGGCCGCGACCCGTCCCTAAGCGCCGAATCCTCGCCGGCGCATGTGCGGCAGGGCGACGAACTTCATGTGCCCCAGGGCTCGGTTGATCTCATGATCATGAATCCACCGTTCACCAGCCCGACAAATCACGCAGCGCAAAATAATGTCCCGATACCTTCGTTTGCTGGATTCGCCACCGGCGAGGACGAACAGCGAAGGATGTCGGAGGTACTCCGAGAGATTCGGAGGTGCCTGGAGCATCCTGTAGGTCACGGCAACGCCGGCCTCGCTTCCAACTTCATTGACCTCGCACACGCGAAGACAAAGCCGGGCGGGGTGCTCGCCCTTGTCTTGCCGCTGGCGGTGGTCTCAGGAAGCGCATGGTCATCGGCGCGGCGGATGCTGGCCCGCGACTACAGCGATCTGATAATCGTCACGATCGCGGCCGTCGGTGACACTGATCGTGCGTTCTCGTCGGACACCAGCATCGGCGAGGCGCTCGTTGTCGCAACACGGCGGGATGGCCCGGTCCACACAGACGAATCTGCGGCCGAAACGCTCTATGTGAGTCTCGGCAGGCGACCGCAGAGTCTGGCTGAGGCATCAGAGATCGCCCGCGCGGCTCGTTGTCTGCCAGATTCAGGTGGCGGGCTCTTTCAAATCGGTGACGAGACAGTCGGCTGTTTCATCCGCGCCACACTTGCTGACAGCGGATGCGCTGCGGTGCGTGAGCCGGGTGTCGCACAAGCTGCGCTTGCGGTGAGAGAGGGCTCGTTGCGCCTGCCTCGTATGCGCGAGGCGCACTCTTTGCCAATAGCTCTGCTGGCTGAACTTGGCCACCGCGGGCTGGTTCACCGCGACATCAACGGTAGAAACTCTGACGGTTCTCCCCGTGGCCCCTTCGATGTCATGCCGCGACTCGGCGCGGCGTCGGCGTACCCAATGCTCTGGCAACACGGCGCTAAACGTGAGCGGCGGCTCCGCGTAGAACCGGATACGGAGGGCCGCGTTCGGCAAGACTGTGAAACCAAAGCCATTGACGTATGGGAAACAGCAACTCGGCTCCATTTGACCCTGGACTTCCGCCTCAACTCGCAAAGCTTGGCCGTCTGCCTCACCCCCGAACCTTCGATCGGAGGCCGAGCCTGGCCTAACTTTCGGCTATTGAACGCCGCAGGCGAAGAGGCGGTCGCGCTCTGGGCGAACAGCACCTTGGGACTGATGAGCTTTTGGTTGACTGGCGGGCGCCAGCAGCAGGGTCGCTCGATCATGACCATTTCTCAGTTGCCCGAACTGCCAACACTCGACGTACGCCAACTCAGCATGGAACAGATCGAGCGATCCCACCGCATCTTCGCCGACTTCCTCGACTATGAATTCCTCCCCGCCAACGAGGCCTACCACGACCCTGTCCGCCAGGCACTCGACCAGGCCGTCCTCATCGACCTCCTCGGCCTCCCCGAATCCATCCTCGATCCCCTCGCCCTCCTCCGCCTTCAATGGTGCGCCGAACCCACCGTCCACGGCGGCAAATCCACTAAGCCCCCTGAGCTACCGTAGATTTTTCCGTCGCGCACTCAATTCCAGCAACGAAACGGAAGAGAACGATGGTGATCACTTGACACCAGGCACGAATCCTAGCGACTCATCTATTTCGATACAGGACCTTCATGAAGATGAACTAGAGCATGTAATCAGAGTTTTTTCAATGCGTATCGGATTGGATCGGATCATCAAGAGCGCATCCGTCTCAAAGATTGTTCCAATAGACGATTTACTCGAAGCACTATCGTTGGATGAATGGCCAGCTGAAAGCGCAACACTTGACGAGCTTATATGGTGCTCGGAGCCACTCACACATGAGGACTTCAAGCGCTTACGTGAATATTCTGTGCACTGGCAGAAGACTAGTCAAGACTGGCGACTTTGGATAGCTCGTGAGCCTTCGTTGCCGGCAGACGATAGAATGTTCTTTGACAAGCGTCGAATAATGATTAGTATATTCACCGTATATCGGATCTATATAGATGCAGCGCATCAGAAACAATATCGATCCGCCCTGAGGCTTTGGCACCTAAAGAGATTGGCACCCACGATCCTTTTTACTGTAATTGTTCTAATTGTTATAGCCCTCAACAGCTGGCAGGCATCCGAGACGCTTACGCTGGATTTCTGGAAGACTATTCTGTTTCAGTACGTGGCATTTGGCGCGGTAATCTACACTTCACACTACATGACAGGAAAGCTCGGCTTTATCCACGGAGTGCTAACACTAACTGTCGTTTGGTTGTTCCCTTTCCACTTTTTCTTATTTGGAACGATTGAGGCTCTTGCAATCGACGTGCCACAATGGCAAACCGAACTGATGTCTTTAGGACTTAGCGTGCTAGTTGGGTTATTGATGGCGGAATTAAGGCACCCTTTAAAGAGCGTCAGTCAAATGCATTCAGAAGGCGGATGGGCGATAGTTTACAAAAATGTGTTGGCGACTCCGGCACTCGTGATGGCGCCGACCTACGGAGCCATTAAGATAGTTGAATACTTGATCAGGGTATCGGTTCACAACAATCAGTTGGCAATTGTAGCAGTTCCTATCGGACTAATTGTCATCGTGGCGAGTGCGGAATTGATACGACGTGAGCTAAGTCGTTAGAAGGTGGGCTGAGCAATACAATGGATAGGAGGCTATAGCGACACGGATTGATAGACCGTGCTTTCAACGACAGAATCGATGGAGATATGGCATTCGGACCGAAGCGTGAGCGCACAACGACTAACACTTGAGAAGATTGCAAACCACTCGAAGCGCAGAATGGATGAAATCGTTATATCCGTTGACTCTCGATCGATTCATAAGTCGAAGCGAGCGGTGCTCCCGTCGCTGAAGACTGGTTTCGTTCGTCGATTACGTGATCAGCCTTCGACTATCGAGTCAGGATGGCGGCAAGGAACCCTATAAATTCCAAGGACATTCAAGACGCTGACCAGCAGTAGGCTGACTATCCAGGTCTTGAGATTCTCAACATCGGCCTTTGTCGCGCACTGCCGAAACAATTCACCGCGGAGCCGATCAAACTCCTCGCGTAACTCCGCCCGCGTCAACGGCGGATCCCCGGCGTTCAACTCGGCCGTTCGGACGCTTCCCCTCCTAAGTGGCGCAATCACCGCGCCCGCTGAAGGATTCCCAAGCTGCCCGAACAATCCTCTCGCTCGATCACACCCGCCCGACCCCGCCGGGACCTCGCCTCCACGCCGGCATCCCCGGCGCCGCACCGCCCCATCTATTCGCTTGATCAGTCAGGTCCGATAGACTGAATGACTCACTTCGATGCGAGTCCGTGAAATGGCCACGCTCCAGGTCGGCGTGCCTCCAAATGACCCCGAAGTCATGCTTGCCGAGATGCAACGCGAGCTGGATGACGTTCGTTGGATCGAGGACAACATGGCCGCGCTCGTCGAGGAGTACGGCATCAAGTTTGTCGCGGTCCGTCACCGCAAGGTTATTGGCTCGTCACACCGACTCACCCTGCTTCTTGAAGACCTCAGGGAGCGCGACATTGCCCCAGGATCGGCCTCCATCGAAGTGCTCTACCGCCAGGAATAGCCGACCGTGGCAATCCTTGGCACGGCAAGGCCTCCGAGCCCGGGGGCAAGTCCCGCGCCGTACATCCCTACCTGGGTCTACGCGCGCTACCCGGGAGCCGACAGGCGGCAGCACGTGACGGTTTCCTTCATGGTCGACACTGGAGCCGACCGAACCGTTCTGTCCCTTCGCAAGGCACGCGATCTCATAGGCGCCGATTGGAACGCTGTCTGTCAGACATCCGTCACCCTCGAGGGCATTGGTGGTGCTCAGCCCTATTGGGAAGTTCCCATGCGGATCTGGTTCAGGGACGCCTCGGTCCAACGCTTTGTCTCTGTCGAGTCGCAAGTCCTGGTTCCGTTCTATTCAGAAGTTCAGGACTTGGCCGAACGCTCGAGTGAGCGCCGAGGTCGCGAACCGATCTCTTTACTGGGTCGCGACGTCTTCGGCCACATGCGTCTCGAATTCGACCTTTCCCAGCCTGAGCAAGTAGTTCTGCGCTAGCGGCGGCCGTCAGTCGCCTCGGTGTCGCCGAGCCGAGGGCGAACTGCAAACGCGTGCTCAATTCGGATTACAAGACTCCCGATTAGGTCCCCGAAGCCATCGCGCACTAGACTATGACGATTGCGACTGGCTAGGTCTTGAAGGCGTTGCGGCCTGTAGCGCGATACTAACGGGCGATAAGCCTGTCCGCTTCGCGGTATCGGAAGTTCGCGAACTCCGCAATCATCGCCTGCCGCCGCGACCTAGCGAGTCAGTAGAGTTGCGATTACCCCGGCCGTTCCAAGGAGATTAAGCACAACGACCAATAAGACACCAACCAGCCACGCTTTGAGATCCGCAAAGTCCGCCTTCGTCGCGCAGTGTCGAAACAGCTCACCACGGAGCCGATCAAACTCCTCACGCAACTCCGCCCGCGTCAGCGGGGCAGCCGAGGTCTTCGAGTCTGCCACTCGGACGTTTCCCTTCCTAAGTGGCGCAATCACCGCGCCCGCTGAAGGATTCCCATGCCGCCCGAACAATCCTCTCGACCAATGCTACCCAAACAACCCCGCCAAAGTTCCGGACGACCCCACCAGCGGTTCACCTTGATCGCAGCTGCGGCCGCTCTCAATCCCTTGTACCTTCCGCCGGCCTTGGATTGACCAAGGCCACAGAGAGCGGGCCGGGACAGACCGAAAATCCCCGGGTCCGGTGAGACCGGAGGAGAGCAGGGTCGTCCCGGCCCTGACGCTGCCCCAGAGCCTGCAACCGCAAGGCTTAGTGCGGGGTCAACGTCCCTCGAGCCTACCCAATCGCCCCACCACCCCAAATCCCCGTCGGCATCCATACGCCCAGGCGCCACCCGCACCTCACCCCCAGCCCCCGACCCCATCCCATCCCTTTCCCTTCCCTTCCCCTCCCCCTCTCACTCCTCTGCCCTCTCCCCTCTACCCTTCTTCAAGTCCCCCACGTGCCACCGCCACCCTTGCCGGGACTGCCGGCACTCGCAGCACGGCCTGCACTGACTGCGTTGCCAGCAACGCTGGCAGCCCCCTGGTCGGCGACAGTCCGCCCACCACCCACCCGAAGGCCTTGCGGCCGGCGGGGTCCAAGTCTTCCCAAGCCCGCCAAACCTTCAACCGCACGCGCACCTCGCCCCCAGCCCCCGACCCCATCCCATCCCTTTCCCTTCCCTTCCCATCCCCCTCTCACTTCTCTCCCCTCTCCCCTCTCCCCTTCCTCCCCGGCACTTGAACCAGCCCATCGTTGACGCTTCAATTCACCCCGAGCCCCGATTGCCCGTTACCCCGGGGAGCTAACCCATTGCCCCGTCACCCCGGCCAACCTCTTGCCGAGGCCATGGACGCCACTAGCGAGATAGGCCCAAGACTCTGGCTCTGGTGGACCCTTGCCACCGTCGCTGGCTGGGCCGTGGGCGAGTTCTTCTTCCGGGCGTCTGGTGAGTTTGTATGGGCTGCCATCCTGTTCAGGGGCGCCCACGTGCTGGGCGTCGGCGGGGCCGTGCTGCAAGCCCTTGTGCTTCGCCGGCATCTGCCGCGAGCCGCCTGGTGGGTTCTGGCAACCGGCGTTGCCGCCGTCCTGGGTGGTATCGCGGTGCTCGCCGCTATTGTCGACGTGCCCTACCTCACGCGAGGATTCGAAGTGCCGTCCATCGCGCTCATCCTGTTGTCCGTCCTTGCAAGCGGACTTCTCGTCGGCGCTTTCCAGTGGCTGATCTTGCGTCGGCACGTCGCTCGGGCTGGCTGGTGGGTTCCCGCCAGCGGCCTCAGCCTCACCCTCGGCTGGCTCGTCGGCGCCGTCGTGGTCGAAATCGCACTCGACCCCCGGTACCACCCCGCCGCAGTCGATCTAATCGCCGGCCTCGTGAGCGCCACCATCTACGGCGCCCTCACCGGCCATACCCTGTCTCGCCTTCTCCAATCCAGGAAGCCCAACCCCCACAACACCCAGCCCGTCCCGCACTGACACCCCGTTCACGCCATCAGCGTCTCGATCGCTCAGCCCAACCCACCCGTCACGCCTAACCAACAGCCGACAAACCCCACACGCCGGCACAGCCCTCCACGCCCAGCGAGTTCACCGCACCCCCGGCACCCGTCGGTCACCCTGACACTTGCCCCTCGTCCTCCGAGAGTGTACACTACTGGTACACCGTTCGCAACCTCACCCGGAGTCCCCATTGTCCACGCCACCAATCCGCCACCCACCATCGCCGGCCCCCGAAACAGCCGTCCGCGCCCAGTCGTCCAGCCCCCGGACCGCCATCAGCGCAGCGATTCGCCTGCTCTGGATCCTCCTCACCCTCACACCCCTCTCGCTCACCTGGATCCCCGCCACTCTGGGTTTTCTCCCACCCGCGCTGCGCCCATCCCCCGACGCCGCCACTCCGCTCCCATCCCCGTCAAACCCACCCATCCACCCACCCCTACCCCACCGCCCAACCCCCGCATTGGCCTCGCCTCCCCGCACCAAATCGCCGCCCCCGAACGCCCTCCAGACCCCGCCAAAACACACCCCGCGCCGCCTCAAGAGTTTTTTGGAAAAAACTCTTATGCGCGCGAGGCCCCCCATTTCGACCCCTCCAGCCACCCGCGTCAGCACCCACCCGCGGCTGCGGCCGCCGTTTCCCGTTCCTCCGTCCCCGTCTTCTCTCACTGCTCACTGCTCTCAGCTCACTCCTTCCGCCCCACCCGGCCTCGGTTGACATCCCACCCCACCCCGGCACGATTGACGCAGCCCGCATCCCGGAGCGCAACACCTCCATGCCCTACCGCCTCGCCGCCCTCACCATCCCCTACGCCCGCGACGGCCTCTCCCGCCGCCGCGCCTACGCCGGCATCGCCCGCGTCGGCTTCACCCACGTCGGTCTCTACGACCGCCACGACGAAGGCCCCCTCTGGCCCGATGGCGCCGATGCCTCCGCGGCCCGCGCCGCCGTCCAGCCCGCCCTTGACGCCGGCCTCCAGGTCGACCACAAGTCCCACGGCGGGGTCACTTCCGACCCCGGGGAACCCGAACGCTTCCTCATGGCCATCGAGCTCGCCGCCGAATCCGGCGTGCCCGCCCTGGTCTGCTGGGGCCCCTACGAATACCCGGCCGATGGTTTCCCCGACCATCCCAAGTCCGGTCCCGCCTGGCAGGCGGAGGTCGACGGCTTCTACGCCGCCTTTGAACCCGGCGTGCGCGCCGCCGAGGATGCGGGCGTCCTGCTGCTGCCCAAGCCCCACACGGGCGTCGGCAAGCACGGCGCCGCCCTGCGCGAGTTGCACGACCGCTTCGACTCGCCGGCGGTCGGCGTCTGTTACGACACCGGCAACGTCCACTATTACGAGGGCCTGGACCCGGTGGAGGACATCGCTCCCGTGGCCGGCCTCTGCCGCCAGCTCATCATGAAGGACCACATCGGCCCCCGCGGCGCGCCCGTCTTCCGCACTCCCGGCGACGGCGATATCGACCACCAGGCCGTCATTGCCAGGCTTGCCGCCGCCGGTTTCGACGGCACGCTGACCAACGAACGTGTGGACGTTTCGGGCGCCGAGGCGATCGACGTCGAACTCGGTCGCGCCCGCCGTCATATGCTGGCGGTGGCCGACGCCGCGTTCGGGGAGTCCACCGGTGCCTGAGACTGTTGGCGTCGGCATGCTCGGCTACGGCTTCATGGCCGCCGCCCACCTGTCCGGCCTCAGGCAGGTGCCCGGCGCCCGCGTCACCGCCATCGCCGGCCCCAACCGGGAACGCGCCTCGACTGTGGCCGCCGCCCACGGCGTTCCGTCCGTCTACCCCGACGAGCACACGTTGCTGGCCGATCCGTCCGTTGACGCCGTCGTGATTACCTCACCCGACGACCAGCACTACGCGCAGACCATGGCCTGCATCGAGGCCGGCAAGCATGTCTTCGTCGAGAAGCCGATCTCGCTGGACGCCATGCAGGCCCGCGAGATGTACATGGCCGCCATGTCGGCCGGCGTTCGGACGGGAGTCGGGTTCACCCTGCGTTGGAACCCGCTGATCGAGCGCATCGCCGCGATGGTCCAGGCCGGCGAGTTGGGCCAGTTAGTCAGCGTGCACTGCCAGCGGTTCAACCGGCGCTTGCTGGGCGACGTTCCCGTGATGGAGTGGCGCTACGACCCGAGCCGCGGCCGCAGCGGCGTCCTGGGCGACCTGGGCAGCCACATGATCGACCTGGCCCAGTTCCTGGCGGGACCGATTACCGCGGTGGCCGCCGACCTGAACACTGTGCGGCCGCACGCCCTGGATCCCGAGAGCGGCGCCGAGGTTCCGCTTACGCTGGACGACGATGCGGTGCTCAGCGTCCGCTTCGCCAGTGGCGCCCACGGCACGATTTCCACCAGCCGCGTCGGCGCCGTGGACTCGCACCTGCCGCTGGGCCGCAGCAGCTTCCTGATCAACGGCACGGAGGCCGGCGTGCTGACCGACTGCGTTTTGCAGGCCACGATCAACCGGGTTGGGCAGGAGCCCGAACTGGTCGACCCCGGCCTGCCGCTGGACGACGCCGATCACGCCGGCATCCTGGCCTTTTTCGGCGAGCGCATGATGCGCGGCTTCGTGGACTCAATCCTTGAGGATCGCGACGTGCCGCCCACACTCATGGACGGACTGCGCACCCAGGAGGTCATCGACTGTGCCCTGGAAGCCGCGCGGACCCGCCGCTGGGTTGACGTGCCCCCGACTCATGGCTGACACCAGCACGTTTGCCAAGTTGAGGGAGGCGATTCCCGCCATCCGCCACTACCACTGCCTCAACTCGGGCGGCGTCGCGCCGACTCCGCAAGCCACGATCGATCTGCAGCAGGCGCTATACGACCGCGAAGCGGTTATGACCACGACGAATCCCGACCTGCGTGAGATCTACAGCAAGGAACTCGCTGCGCTGCGAAGCGAAATTGCGGTGCTTATCAACGCCGACCCCGATGAGATCGCACTCATCCGCGCCGTCTCCGAGGCCGTCTCATTCGTCGCCGCCGCCCTCCGGTTGCAGCGCGGCGACCGGGTCATCCTCACGGCCGCGGAGCATCCCAGCGGCTACCTGGCCTGGCTGACGCTGCGGGATCGGATTGGTTTGGAACTCGTGGCCATCGAAGCCGACGGCCATGACGATGCCTTTGTGAGCGACGTGGAAAAGGCGATGACGCCGAACACGCGCGCGTTCTGCCTGAGCCACGTCACCACGGAGCGCGGCATTGTGTTGCCGGTGGACAGGGTGTCCGCGCTGGCCCGCGAGCGCGGCGTCGTGACCGTGGTGGACGCCGCCCAGTCCTTCGGCGCTCGGCCCACCGACATGCGGCAGCTTGGCTGCGACGTGTACACCTTCCCCGCCTTCAAGTGGAGCATGGGTCCCTACGGCGTGGGCGCCATGTACGTGCGTCGCGACGCCCAGAAGCGTCTGCATCCCTGGGGCAGCGGGGCCGGGGCGGTGTCGCAGTCGAGCTTCCCGCCCGGCGAGGCCCATCTGCACGAGAACGCCCAGCGCTATGAGTTTGGGGCCCGGCCCTTTGCCCTCTACGCGGCCTGGCGCGCCTCGATCAAGATCCTCGGTGACCTGGGACTTGAAGCCATCCAGCAGCGCAGCGCGGCACAGGCGGCCGAGGCTCGAGCGGTGTTCAGCGACCTGCCCGGCGCCAGTATCCGAACACCCGAGCAAGGCGATGCGCGCTCAGGGATCTTCACGGTCGGGCTGGAAGGCGCCGACGGCATGGCGCTGGCCAACCACTGTCTGAAAGCTCACCGCATCCTCTGCCGAGCGGCGGACCATCACACGGCGGTGCGCCTCTCCTTCCACGCCTTCAACGACGCGAGCGACATCCAGGCGGCGGCCAACGCCTTCGAGGACTTCCCGGCCTAGACCCCGCGAATCTGCTCGAGGCTGCGGGCCATGGCGATGGCGGCAAGGGCCGCGTCGCCGCCGCGGTTGCCGAACTTGCCGCCGCAGCGGTTGATGGCCTGCTCGACTGTTTCGGCGGTCACGATCCCGTAGATCACCGGCGTCTTGGAGTTCAGCGCCACCTGGGCGATTCCCCGCGCCGACTCCTGCGCGACGTGGTCGTAATGCGTGGTTTCCCCACGGATGATGCAGCCCAGGCAGATCACAACATCCGGCTTCTCGGCCTCGATCAGGTCCCGCGCCGCCACCGGCAACTCGAAGGAACCCGGAACCCAGGCGATCGTCTGGTCGCCCTCGGCCACGCCGTGACGCCGCAGTTCGCGCTGGCAGGCCTCCAACAGGTGGCTCACGAAGAACTCGTTGAAGCGCGCGGCGGCGATGCTCACCCGCAACCCTTCGCCGTCCAGCGGCGGATCGATCACTCGCGATTCGTTCGTTTGCTCGCTCATAGCTCGTGCCCCATTCGTGCGCGCTTGGTTTCCAGGTAGCGGCGGTTGTGCGCGCCCGGCTCCACTGCCAGTGGCAACTGTTCGACGACCTTCAGTCCGTAGGCCCGGAAGCCTGCGGTTTTCTTGGGGTTGTTGGTCAGCAGGCGCAGGCCGCTGATGCCAAGCTCGCGCAGGATCTGCGCGCCGACGCCGTAGTCGCGCAGGTCGGCGGCGAATCCCAGGTGACGGTTGGCGTCCACGGTGTCCAGGCCCCGATCTTGCAGTTCGTAGGTGCGCAGCTTGTTGGCCAAGCCGATGCCGCGGCCTTCCTGCCGCATGTACAGCACCACGCCGCGGCCTTCGTTGGCGATCCTCGCCAGGGCGGCGTCCAGCTGGTCGCCGCAGTCGCAGCGCATCGAGCCGAAGACGTCGCCGGTGAGGCACTCGGAATGCACTCGCACCAGCGGCGGCGAGTCTCCGGTCAGATCGCCAAGCGTCAGCGCCACGTGGTCTTCTCCGGTTGTCGTGTCATGAAAGGCCACGGCCTGGAAGGACCCACTGGCCGTCGGCAATTTGGCGGCGGCGACCTGATAGACGACGCGCTCATTGGCCCGCCGGTGGTGGACGATCTGGCTGATGCGCACGACGGGGATGCGTGAATCGCCCGATGTCGAGGTCAGCCAGGGTTCCTGGAAGGCTGCGGCGTCCGGCGTGTCGACGTGTGAGAGCACGGCCACGGGCGCAAGTCCCGCCAGCACGGACAGGTCGACGGCGGCTTCAGTGTGTCCCAGGCGTCGGAGTACGCCACCTTCGCGTGCCCGAATCGGCGTGACGGGACCTGGCGATTGGAAGTCGGCGCCATTGCGAATGGACGCCAGGGCCCGCACCACCGCGGCCGTTTGCTCGTCGCCGGTCGCCGCAGAATCGTCGGCGAGGCCCACGGATGCGGCCAGCGCCGGGCGCCGTGCCAGCGGGTCTTCCGAATCCGGCAGCTGTTCGGTTAGCCCAAGATCGTCGAGCCGGCGTGCGGCGGCAGGGGCGTAAATCTCGCCGTTGCCCAGGTCGCGCAGGTGGTTCAAGGTCTCGGCTCGCAGGTTCTCACCGGCTGCCACAACGTCCAGATCCGGTTGCGCCAGGCCGTCGTCGACGACCGCCACAATGCCGCCGCGCCTGATGCACTCAGTCGCGGTGGCAACCGCGTTGTGGGTCATCGTGTTTCGTCCAGCTTGTAGCCGGCGGCCCGCAACTGTTCGATGGATGGACCACTCTCTTGCTCGGGCTCCGGCACGCGTCCGTACTTGGCCAGGATGTCGACTTCAAGGTTGGCCCGGTAGCCGATTGGCGCGTGGCCCAGGGTGACGGAACGCAACGTGTGCGGGATCAGAGCCACTGCGAACGTCGCTTCGTGCGGATCGACGACGGTCAGGCTTGCGCCGTCGAGCGCCACGAAGCCCTTGGAGACGATGTACCGCATGAGGTCCGGTGGGACGGCAAATCGCACGAGGTCCGAGTCGCCGTCAGGTTGGCGTTCGATCAGTTCGGCCGTGGCATCCACGTGGCCCTGCACGTAGTGCCCGCCCATGCGGTCGCCGTAGGCGAGCGGGCGTTCCAGGTTGACGGGACTGTCGACGGCGAGCTGACCGAGGTTCGTCAGTCGCAGAGTCTCGGGGACGGCCTCCACTGAAATCTCGTTAATCGTCACGTTGACGGCGGTCAGGCAGGCGCCGTTGACCGCGATGGAGTCGCCGACGCGCACACCGCCGGCGCAGATGTCCGACCGAAGGGTGAGCCGGCGTAAGCCCTCGGCGTCCTCTAAGCGAACTACGCGTCCGAGGTCCTCAACGATGCCGGTGAACACTTCAGTTCACCGCCGGTCCGTAGCGCTGCAGGTCGCCCTCGATCAGGGTGTCCTCGCCGACGCTGCTCAGCTGCGGGCGGTCCAGCAGTGATTCGACATCAGCGGGCGCTGAGAGGCCGTCCCGCATGGTCCAGGGCGCGACGAAGACCGCTAGGCTGTCGACGGCGCCGGTGGCCAGAAATGCCCCGGTAAGGGTTGGTCCGGCCTCAAGCAGCACGGTAGAGAGACGAAGTGCGCCAAGGGCCTCCAACGCTGCATTGATGTCAACGCGTCCGGCGGCTGTGTGCGGGCAGATCAGCACCTCAGCGCCGGCTTCGTTGAGTTGGCCGACGCGCTGGGATGGCACGGCTGCCGTTGTCAGTATGAGCGAGCGGCCGTCGTGACCAACGACTCGAGACGACGGCGAGGTGCGCGCCAGGGAATCAACAACCACGCGGAGGGGCTGCCGGCCGTCGGTGGGCGGCGGGCGCACGGTGAGGCGCGAGTCGTCGACCAGAATCGAATCGACGCCGGTGATGATGGCGTCGGCCGCGTTGCGCATTGCGTGGACGCGCCGCCAGGCGGAATCGCCGGTGATCCGGCCGCCGCCGGACGGCCTGGCAACCTTGCCGTCTGAGGTCACGGCCCACTTGGCAGTCACGTAGGGACGGCCGGTGTCGGCGAGCTTGAAGTGACCCTGTGCGAGGTCGCTGGCCGCCCGCGCGCCGACGCCGGTCACGACTTGCACCCCGTGACCGCGCAGGTAGTCGAAGCCGCCGCCGCGGACTCCGGGGTTCGTGTCGGGAATCGCCGCGACTACGCGCCTGATGCCGGCGCGCAGGATCGCCTCGGTGCATGGGGGCGTGTGTCCGTGGTGATTGCAGGGTTCGAGCGTGACGGCCAGCGTGGCGCCGCGCGCGCGGGGACCGGCGGCCCGCAAGGCCATGACTTCGGCGTGGTCGCCTCCGGCTGGTTGGGTGGCGCCTTCGCCGAGGATGGTTCCATCGTTATCGACGACGACGGCGCCAACCGGTGGGTTGGGGTGCGTACGGCCCCGCGCCTGGCGCGCCACATCCAGGGCACGAGCCATGGCGGACTCGTGTCTCATTGCGGCGTGGGCGCTCTGGCGTTCGCTCAGGGCAGTCGTCAGGTCGCGGGCCCCCGACGCGTCGAACCGCCGGGGCGCGGACGTGCACGCGTAGCACGCCCACGGCGCCTTCTCCCTTCCGGACTGTACCGTCGGCTCCGGATTCGCACCGGATCAGCCGGCGAACGCCGGCTCGCGGGCTTGGCCTCGGGCCTCACCGCCGGTCGGGAATTTCCAGGCGCGAGCGCCGGGATCACCCTGCCCCGAAGGCACGTATGTGCGTGGGTCAAGCATACGCCCGTGCATCGCGGCGTCCAATCGCCGCCGTATGCTCCGACAACGAACATACGACTGTCGGCCGGAGCGAGGCGTGATGATGCCGGACGATCACATCGTGATCGGGTTGACCGGAAACCTGGGCGCCGGCAAGTCGACCGTCGGGCGGATTGCGGGTGAGTTGGGCGCGCGCGTCATCGATTCCGATCAGACAGTGCGCGACCTGCTGGCGAACGATCCGGAGTTGGCGGGGAGCATCCGAAACGCGTTTGGCTCCGAGGTCATGCTGGACGGCCGACCGGACCGTGCGGCGCTGGCGGGGATCGTGTTCAACGATTCGGACGCCCTCGCGCGCCTGGAAGAACTCATCTATCCGCGGGTCGGTGAGCGAACGGCCGAATTGTTGGCGGAACCGACCACGGCGCCCGCCACCATCATTGAGGCCATCAAGGTGGTAGAGGGTCCGAGCGTGCAACGGTTGGACGCTCTGTGGATCGTGGAATCGACGCCTGAACTCCAGGTCGAGCGAGCGGCTGCCACGGGTCGCATCACGCCGGCCGAGGCGCGCCGCCGAATGGCCGTGCAATCCAGCGCCGACGACAAGGAACGCCTGTTCAGGAACCGACGACCTGGACGACCCGTTTGGCGCATCGACAACAGCGCCGACCTGAAGGCGCTGCAGGAGCGAGTCGCGCTCGTGTGGCAGGAGAGCCTGGCGCTCTCTACCGAACCGCCGAAGTAGCCGTCCCGTCAGCGACCGCGTAGGGCGGTCAGAAGCGTCGGCTCAGGCGCAGAGTTCGTGGCTGTTGTCCCAGCGGTGGGCGCGGATCGGCACTGGGTTGTCCATGAGCCGATGCAGCGTGTCCTCCCACGACTGCTTCCAGGCCGCTGCGTCGTGCAACTCCGTCTCCGGGTTCGCGCGGCTGCGCGCCACCCAGCTTGGGAAGTAGGTGCGACCGGTGGATTGGCCGGTGGGGTTGTAGCGCAGGTCAAAGCTCCAGCGGACGCTATCGCTGTGATTGGTCAGCGAGGCGTGCATGCAACCCTTGTGCATCAGCAGCACGTCGCCCGGCGACATGGGCAGCGGCCTGGCGCGTTCCTTGGGAATCAACTGGGTCGGAATGGTGGTCGCATTGAGCCCTCGCTCGTTGGGCATCGTGCAGTGCACCTGCAGGCCGTCCCGGTAACTTCCGGGCACGACCATCAGGCAGCCGTTGCGCTCCGTGGCTTCGGTTAGCGGCAACCAGACCGTGAGCATATTGGTGTCGTCGGCTTCCTCGTGGACCACGCCGTTGTCCTGGTGCCAGCCGGTGGTCGTGACCAGGCCGGTTCCCTCGTTCTTGGTGACGTAGCGTTCCGGCGGCTTGATGCGCACGTGCTGGACCGGGTTGGAGGTGATCTCGGGGCCGATCAAGGACTCAACGGCGTCCAGCAAGCGCTCGTTGCGCAGCAGGGCAAATACGGCCGGTCCAAAGTGGTATTTGGTGTCCGAATTGATCGAGGCGGTGTTGATCGGAATGGTGATGTCGAACGGCCGTGGGTCAAGCAGCCCGGCTTCGCGGGTGATGGCGATCGTGCGCCGGTCAAAGGGCAACTCGTCATAGGTGCTGGAGATCTCGCCGTCGCGGAACATGCGCTCGGCTTCCCGGTCGAGAATCTCGGCGTACTCGTCCATGACCGGTTGCAGGTCCTCTTCGGGGGACAAGATGCCGCGGGCGACGACGAATCCGTCGCGGTCGAAATCGGCCAGTTGTTCGGCTGTGAGGTGCATGGTGGTATATCGGAGTCGAAGTTCTTGAGAGTCTAGCCCAAACCGACGGGCATTTTGCGACTTTGGCCGGGTTTATTCGGTGCCTTCTGCCTAGGTTCGGCTGAGTGCCACGAGCAGGATGGCCGCGGCGAATCCGCCGACTCCAACGGCGATCGCCAGGGCACTGCTGAAAAGCAGCACCCCGGCGGACTGTCCGCGCTGCCCGCTGGGATTCGGCGCGTTCAAGGCCAGGTAGGCGGCGAGGGCCACGATCGCTGCTACGAGTATGGCGCCGCCCGCCCGCACGTTCTCGATGAGGAAGTACGTTCCGGCCAGCACGACTCCGAACGCCAGCGCACTGGCCACCAGCGTGCGCCGCCAGCGAATTCTCAGGTTCACGAAATCGAGCATACGCTAGCCATTGCGCTGTCTTTGGGGGCTCCGGTTGCCGTGCCGGGTGCGGCGTGTCACCGTAGGCGCACGACCGCTCGGAAGCGCGTGCCCGGAAGGACGAACGACGTGACTGGCGCCGATGCCCTGGTCCAGATCCTCAAAGCCGAAGGCGTGAAGCAGGTGTTCTGCTTTCCCTACACGCCGGTCATGGAAGCCATGGCCCGCGCCGATCTCCGCATCCTGCTGACCCGGCAGGAACGGGTGGCCGGCAACATGGCCGACGGCGTATCCCGCTCGACGAACGGGCGCGAGATCGGCACCTGGACCGTGCAACAGTCGGCCGGCGTGGAAAACGCGTTTGCCGCGATTGCGCACTCCTACACGGACTCGACGCCGGTGCTGTTCGTGCCCGGCCACCCCGGCATGCCCAAGACCAGCGTCCCGCCGGCCTTCGAAGGCGTGCGGAATTACCAGGCCACCATTCGCCACGGGGCCGTCGTGGGCTCGGCGGCCGAGGTGCCGCAGCGGGCGCGCATGGCGTTCACGGCCCTGCGGTCGGGCCGTCCCGGACCGGTGATGTTGGAAATGCCGGTGGAGGTCTGCGCGGAGGAGTTCACCGGGCCGCTCGACTACACGCCGATCCGCCCCGCCCGCTCGGCGGCCGATAGCGGCGCGGTATCGGAAACCGCGGACCTGCTGCTGCGAGCCGGGTCCATCCTCATCTGGGCCGGCCAGGGCGTGCTCTACGCCGAGGCTTCAGACGAATTGCAGGAAGTCGCCGAACTGCTGGGCGCACCCGTCATGTGCACCCTGCAGGGCAAGAGCGCCATTTCCGAGAAGCACGAGCTCTCGGCCGGCGTTGGCGCCTATGTGCGTACGGCCATGGCCGCCCACTACCTGGAGACGGCGGACACCGTGCTGGTGGTCGGCTCGAGTCTCAGCCGCATGTCGTTCACGCCCGATCTGCCCGAAGGCAAGACCATCATTCACGCCACCAACGACTCGGTGGACCTGAACAAGAGCTACGAGACGGCGGTTCCCATTCTCGCCGACGCCAAGCTGTTCCTGCGCCAGCTGGCCGATGAGCTGCGCGTGCGCGTTGGCGATGGTCGCGAAGCCGAGCGCCAGCAGACGGCGGCAGACATCGCCACCATGAAGCGCAACTGGTTCGCGGACTACACCGCCCACTTCAACGACGACTCAGAGCCGATCAACGCCTACCGCATGCTGCGTGAACTCTGGAGTGTGCTGGACCCGGACACGAGCATGCTGACGCACGAGTCCGGCGCGTCGCGCGACATCCAGAGCGTGTTCTACCAGTCGACGGTTCCCCGCAGCTATCTCGGTTGGGGACAGTCGTCCCAGCTTGGCTTCTCGATCGGCCTGGCGATGGGAGCCAAGATCGCCAATCCCGACAAGACCATCGTCAACGTCATGGGCGACGGGGCCGTGGGGATGACGGGCATGGACTGGGAGACGGCGGCGCGGGAGAACCTGCCGATCCTCAGCGTCATCAAGCACGATGCCATTTTCAGCGGCTACGACAAGAACATTCCGGAGTCGATCGAAAAGTTCGGCTCGTCGACGCTGCACGGCGACTACGCCGGCGTGGCCGCGGCGCTGGGATGCCACGCGGAGTCGGTGTCCGCCATCGGCGACTTGCGACCGGCGCTGTTGCGCGGCCTGCGCGCGGTGAAGGAGGGACAGCCCGCCGTGGTGGACGTATCCACCGCCGAAACGCGGGAGTTGTCGATGGCGCCCGGGGCTCGCCTGTACGACCGGTAACTTCGAAGCGCGTCGGCGGTGACGCTTCCGTAGCGCGGCGGGCTGGTCGGGCTATGGCGCACGCTCAGTGCGCCGTGCATGTCCTCGCACCCTAGACTGCCGACGCCGTATACGCCTGCCTGCCGTCCTGGAGAGCCGCAATGCCTGAGGTCACCGTGATAGCCACCATCCATCCCAAGCCCGGTCATACCGACGAGTTGATTCGCAAAATGCAGGACAACGTGCGCAACGTGCACGAGGAGGACGGCTGCCTGCACTACACGTATCACCGGGGCCTTGACGACCCCGACGCCCTGGTCGTGATCGAGCGTTGGGAGTCGGAGGAACACCTGGCCGCGCACGCGGCCGCGCCGCACATGAAGGCGTTCGGCGAACTGGCCGCCGAACACCGGGCCGCCCCGTCCGAGGTCGTTCGCTACCGGATGGTTGACACCGACGGCGATCCGGAGAAGTCGCACTTCTAGCCGGCTGATCCAGCCTCGGGCCGGATTCAGGTTCGGCTCGCGCCCTTACGTCACTTCGGGGCTGTCATCCCGGCCAGCATCGCGTCGGTGATGAATCGGCCCAGCCCGAACATCTTGCGGTCCGAATACCAGAGGGTGCGCTCGCCGTTGTGCTCAGTGAGGCTGGCGTACATGGAAAGCCACGGGCGGTAAAAGGGCGGTACGCCAACGCCGTTGGTGTCGAACAGAAACTTCGGGTCACTGAACCATATGGGCTGGTGAGCCCCGGGACGAAATTCGCCCACCGATATGAACTGCGGCCGTCTGGCGTTGGTGTTGTCGGTTGGACCGGCAGCGCCATGACTCCAGCCATCGTGGTTCTGGAGGAATTGCAGGTAGCGGCCATCCCGCAGGCGGTAGAGCGGCGTTGGGGACACCGGGTTTTCCATCGGCGCTCCTCCGTCCTTGAAGCGCAGCATCTCGGTGGGCCGCCAGGAGTGGCCGTGGTCGTCGGACACCGTGTACCAGATCTGTCCGTTGCGGGTGCGCATGACCGTAAACAGGCGGTCGTCCGGTAGCAGCGCCACCGCTGGCTCCTGGCAGAACGACAAGTCCGGCGGCGCGTCCGGATCGGTTGTGATGGGGACTGAAATGAGCTCTTCGCTGTCCGGAAGCCAGGTAATCCGCACCTCGTGCGGCTCGGGTCCCTCGTCGATATTGTCGAAGCGCATGAACTGGCAGCGGCACTCGCTGTTGAAGATCTTGGCCGCGCCGTCCGGCTTACGGACGACGAGCGGTCGTGCGGCCGCGGCGGATGACCACTCGGTGTATCCCACCAGCACGCGGTCGCGCGCGTCCCGGATCGGCTTCTGCCACACCAGGGCATTGGTGCCCACGCTCGGGTCGGGGTGGCTCAGGATGGTTCGTCGGTACGGAATGCCGACGTTGCCGGGCGTCCAGGTTCGGCCATCGTCATCGGAGTAGCTGCAGCGCATGAAGCTGGTTGTGTAGTCGGTCCCGACGGCCGTCGCCTTGTTGTAGAAGACGTAGATGCGGCCCGCGCGGCTGATCACCGGAAACCCGAAGCAGGCCACCTGGCCGTACTTTGGGCCCGGCGGATCAAACTCGCCAGGCTCGGACCAGGTGCGGCCGCCGTCTTCGCTGCGCGCATGGAGCACGGTCTGGTCCGAGGCGTCGGCCTTAGCGCCGTATGTCCAAACGGCCAGTAGATCTCCCTCCGGGGTCACATCTACCAGGACGTGATCAACCGCCTCGACAAACTGCGGCGGTTGCCTGGGCAGGAAGAGAACCAGATCAGGGTTGGTGCGGCGCCAGTCGTCGCTGAAGCACTCAAAGTCGCCGGCGACTGGCATCGGACGCCCCCGCTTGCCATTACCGCGGACGCGCCGCCCGGGCAGCGGCAGCCTAGATCGTCGTCCGCCCCCGAGCGAACCGCTCGGGCTGAATGCGGCAGGTAGTACATACGGAGACGTAAGCGACCAGGGAGCTCGCCGCGACTCCCACCTGTCTCAGCCCGCGTCGTGCGTTGGCCTGGGCTCGATCGCCCAGCGAAATTGAGCGCCTCCGGCACCGCTCAGCCATCAGGACGCGCCCAAACCTGATGAGTGAACAATCGATGCTCTTGACAATGAGTGCTAAGGCAACTACTATGACTCTTGTTGGGTTGATAGCGAAGGGCAAAGGGGCCCGAGGCGCGTAGTGGCGGAAGAGCAGAAGGAGCCGACTAGGCCGATAGGTCTTGTGGCCAGCACTGTCGTTGCAGCCCACGCCAAGTTGGCGGGTGACGTGCTGGCACCCTTCAAGATCGTGCCGGTCCAGTGGGCCATCCTTGAGCAGTGTGTCCCCGCTCAGGGCACCACGGCCACGTTGCTGGCGCGAGTCATTCCAATCGACTCCGCCTCCATCAGCCGCAACGTAGAGCGGCTGGTACGGCTCGGCCTGCTGCAACGGCAACGGCTTGAGCGCGACCGGCGCATCGTACGTTTGACTCTCACGGACGACGGCCGAGCCATCCTCCCGGAAATCATGAAGCGGATGAAGGTCGTCGACGCTACGCTCTTGGACGGGGTGACGGAGCAAGAGCTTGACGGTTTTCTTCGGACTGTGCGCAAGGTCGCGGCCAACGTGGCGCGCTCCGCCGAGCTAGCCGATCCCGGCGGCCCCGGCTAAGCCAGGCCGAGCGTCCTGAGACGCTTTGGCTGGTGATCCCGCTCTTGTCCAGAGTCCTTTGCACGTCAAGGAACAGGGGCTGGAGCGTGTCTTACGCCGCATGGCAGCGCTTCCCGCCCCTCGCCCGTTGAGGGACTCCCCGGGCGGAGGTGCATGGGAGTCGAACCCACCTGGAACGCTCACCAGCGCCCCACAACGGTTTTGAAGACCGCGAGGACCACCCGGCCCCGTCCACCTCCACGTCCACGCTAGCAGGTTTGGAGGGGAAATCCGGGACGCCAGCGACCGCGCCCGACCGTTCGCGTGAGCGGGAAGATCATGCGGCATGCACGCTGCTCAGCCGGGCGCCACCGCGGGTGATCCTCATGCTCGCGAACGGCATCAACGGGCTGTGAACCCAGATATGAGGGCAGAGACGTGGATTGTTGCGCTGGGTTGGTCCGACCTTGCGACTGTGCCCGAGCCCAGACGCAGTTTGTCGCCTGACAGTTTGTCGACGAATTGCCGTCGCGGTAGACTAATTCGGGTCGGGATCTTTGTACGATGAATTGACCGGGAGGTCGCTATGTCCCCAACGATGACGCGTCGCCGAATGCTTGCCGGGGCCGCGGGTACGGTTGGCGCCACCGTATTGGCGGCCTGTGGCGAGACCCAGGTCGTAGAGGTGGAGAAGATCGTTACCCAGGAGGTGATCAAGGAAGTCCCGGTCGAGAAGATTGTGACGCAGACGCAGATCAAGGAAGTTGCAGTCGAGAAGATTGTGACGCAGACGCAAATCAAGGAAGTCCAGGTGGACCGGGTCGTAACCCAGGTCGTCGAGAAGGTCGTTGAGGCGCCGCCAGCGGCCCGCACGGTGAAGTTCAATTTTGAGACGGACCATACGGCCGGTCCTCGAGGCAAGTCGACGCAGTGGGCGATTGATCGCTACAACCAGATCAAGCCGAACACGATCGTCAAGTTCATTGCGCAGCCGGATCAATTCACTGAAAAAATCAATATTCAGGCGGTCGCCGGCACTCTTTCCGAGATCAGTCTGCTGAGCGACCGGGTATTCCAGCAGTGGGTTGACGCCGGAACGTGGCTGCAGATCAACGATCTTCTAGCCAAGAACCCTGACTTCACGCCCGCGGAGTACCACTTCTCAGGCGAGGTGTATACGGACAACAAGGAGCTGCCCGGCCCGCTGCCCTACGACGACACGATGCGCGGACCGCAATACGGCATGCCCTACCAGGGCGCTGGAATCGCGGCCTTCATCTACAACGTCGATCTCCTGAATGCCGCCGGCGTTCCGGAGCCCACGGATGGCTGGTCGTACGACGACATGCTTGAGGGCGCCATGAAGGTCCGTGATCAGGAGACAGGGGTCTGGGGACTCAACTCCGGCATCCTTGGCATGCAGCACCAGTGTTGGGGCTTTAACGGGCTCCAGAAATACATCCTGGGTCCGGAGGGGCACCTGGTCCTGGGCAACTTCCAAGGCGCCGGGAGAGAGTCGCTCCAGCGAGCCTATGACTACATCCACACCTACGATGTGCAGTTCAGATCGGAGATGCGGAAGGAGATTGGCGGCGAATACGGCAACCCGTTCAATGCGGGGTTGCAAGGCTTCGACCATGGGCGGGGCCGCAGCACGGGCTTCAACCTGACCCGGATTGGGGATCGGTTCCGCTGGGCGCAGGCCCCGAAACCGCGTGGGCCGCACCCAACGTCAACGGGCGACAACGAGTACGTCGATCAGCCGCATATCGTGGCCTCCACGGCCACGCTTACAGGAACCGAAGAGCAGGTGGTCGATTTCGCGGTCTTCATGGCGGGTCCTGAGGTTCAGGGTCGTAACGGCATCGACCGGGGCTTTTATCCTTGCCGGCGCGGCGTCCAGAACAATCCCGAAGCCGTCGCGCCCCCGCCGGAGCGCATGGAAGAAATGTATCTGATTTACGAAAAGTGCCTGATGCGGCCGGGCGGCATCTACGTACCCGGATCGCCTTCAGGGCGCGGCGAAGTCGAGGGCATGTGGGTGCGACCCGTGCAGAAGCTGTTTGCTGGCGACATATCGGTCGACGAGGCGGTCGAGGTCGCCGAGAACGACGTCAGCGTGCAGATGGCCAAATACAAGGCAGACCTGGATGCGGGTCGCGTGAGTCGCTAGCCAGCACCATGCCGTCGCTGGCCCCGAGTGGTCGTTAGGATGCGCGGGGCCAGCGGCTGCGGGTCGAGCCTTCGGCAGCGGGCACGACGCCTCGTGCGCGTCCCCTTAGCAATCCTCGCTGCCAGAAAGTGTGATGCCGGATGACCGCCCCTTATTTTGAGAACGTTGACGTGTTCTTTCCAGGTCAGGGCGACACGTTGACCCAAGCGCCGGCGTATCACTGGGAGCGCAAAGCAGCGCCGGCGGGGGTTTCCGCCAAGGAAGGCCTGTCCGAGCAGACCGAACGCCCATCTGACGCTCTGCACACCTATGGCGTGACGGCGAACTTCTATACCAGCACCCGAGATCCCAATTCGGTGCTCGTGGCGGTGATTGGGACGGACCGCACGGAACGAAGAAAGCTGGCGCGAGCGAAGATCACGATGGACTTCACCAACCTGCAATATCACGACTTCGACGGTTTCGGCGTCCATCTGCCAGGACTGATCGTCACGGCTGCCGGGAGCGTGGTCGCCGTATGCCAACGGCGCCACGGGGGAATGGGTGACGGCGGCCACGAGAACGATGTCCTCATGTCGCGCAGCGCGGACGGCGGCAAGACGTGGTCTCGGCAGCGGGTGATCTATGCGGAGCCGGGTCAATACACGTTTCTCGGCGCCATCGTCGAGGACCGCATCTCGGGCACGCTCTTCGTCGTCGGTTGGGACATGCCGGCGGGCGTTGTCGATGACCTCGGGTACTTCAGCACGTATGCCGAGAAGGGCGGCGGGTTCTGGATCGTGCAGAGCCCTGATGATGGCTTGACTTGGACAGAGGCACGGCATGTCGACCCGAATCCGAATCCCGATGGGTGGACCGGCTGGCCAAACAACAGCGTGCACGGGGTTCAACTCGCGGCCGGGCCGAATCGCGGGCGGCTGGTGGTTCCTGGGTTTCTCTACAAGGAGGACGAACCCGGGGAAGTTCCTGGCGTGCGCGGCGGGTTGCTGTACAGCGACGACCATGGCGAGACCTGGACGGTTGGCGCCGTGCTCCCCGAGGGATCGGACGAGGTGTCACTGGTGGAGACCGCGGGCGGCGAAATCTACGTCAGCTATCGGAGGAATACCTGCCGAAGGGACGGCCGCACGTTCGCCCGCAGCCGGGACGGCGGCACGAGCTTCTATGAACTGGGCGAGCATGATGAACTGAGCGGCCGGCCTGTCCACGTTGGGCTTGCTCGTCATGGCTCGGCCGCTCACAGCCATCCGGACGTGCTGCTCTTCTCGCACCCCGTTGGGGTCAATCACCTTATCCCCGGCGGGGCGGACATGATGATCTACGTCAGCCAGGACGACGGACGTACTTGGCCCATGTCGAAACTCATCGACCGGAGACCGTGTCGATACTCAGACCTGGCCGTAACCGCGGACGGCACCGTGCTATGCATTTACACGGTAGGCGAGGTGCGAGACAGCGAAAAACTCACGGTCGCTCGCTTCAACCAGGAGTGGTTGTATGCCTAGTCAGGCAGACAGCCCTGCCGGCACGTCGGTCGCAAAGCCAGATGTTCCACCGCATGCGTGGCTCTCAGGCTTCGCATGCACGCGAGGATCGCAGTCACCTACGTGTGTTCGATTCACCTGCTGTCAACTCAACGGTCGAGGACGTTGTTGTGAAGGATGGCGTTATGCGCTGGTCGAATAAGTCGAAGAAGTTGACTAGGTACGTTACGGGCGCGGCACTTGCGTTGTTGACGGCCACGATGATTGCGGGGTGCGAAGCAAGCGATGAATTCGAGTACATGAAAGACGAGCGGCAAATGATGCGGCACGGTAGGTACGGCCCCGGAATGAGCGATGCCGATCGGCAGAAGCTCCAGGAGAGCTACGCGAGCAAGCAGCTGTCTAAGGTGACGCCGACCAGCGGTGCCGCGGCGCCATAGAGTCGGGCGCGGCGGCGACTCCCTGTGCAAACACCGGACTACCTTCCCCAGATGCTGCTCGTGCCCATAGGGCATCTGTCAAGTGCATGCCCGTGCACCCCGGTCGCCGTGCGCATCAGCAAACGCCAGCCCTGCCAGGCTACGTACATCCTGGTCTGATGAAGGAGCCGAACCATGCCTGCTGAGCTATTTGAGACGGTGGACGTATTGCTGCCGGGGGTTGGCGAGACGCTCAATCAGAACGTGGCCGCCCATTGGCAGGCGAGCGAAAGCCTGACAGCGCAGATCTACCTGGGACAGCTCGGACAGGAGGAGGTCATGCTCCACCTGTCGGGCCTGACGGCCGCTCAACGGCGCCTCCTGACCGAACGGCCCGTGATCGTCGATGCCGGCTGGGCCCATCACGTGATTGACGGATATGGGGTCCGCATACCTGGGATCCTCGTCACGCCTCGCGGCACGGTCGTTGCGGTCTGCCAACAGCGGGTGGGCTCCCTGGCCGATGGCGGCCACGCGACAAATGTCCTGGTGACGCGCAGCGAGGACGGCGGCAGGAACTGGACGCGGCAGGAGGTGCTGTTTGCGGAAGCGGGAATCAATACGTTCCTTGGACCGATCCTTGCTGACCGCCAGACGAATGATGTGTTCGTGACCTTCTGGAAGCTGCCGCAGGCGGAAGGCAATGGCCTGGGCTATTTCGCTCCATATGCGGAAAAGGGCGGTGGGTTCTGGATGGTGCGAAGTTCGGACGAGGGCCAGAGTTGGTCCGAGCCGTATTTCGTCCGCCCGGCGCCGAACGCGGAGGGTTGGGTCGCCTGGGTGAACAACTCGTCGCGCGGGGTGCAGCTGGCGCGAGGCCCGCGGGCCGGTCGGCACGTGATCGCGGGGTTTCTCTTCAAGGCCGGCGAGGAAGGGCAGGCCCCCGGCGTGCGCGGCGGCCTGGTGTACAGCGACGACCATGGCGAGACCTGGCACGCGGGCGCCGTTCTACCCGCGGGTTCGGACGAACTCATCCTGGAGGAGACGGAAGACGGCGGCATCTACGTGAACTACCGGAAGAATCGGCCCTACTACAACGGACTGCGCTGGTTTGCGCGCAGTTCGGACAGCGGGGAGAGCTTCGACGCCCACGGGCAGCATGAGGAGCAGATTACGCCGTGCTGCCACGCCGGGCTTGTTCGTTACTCGAGCACGGACGACGGCGGCGAGAACGTGCTGCTCTTCAGCAATCCGCGAGGACCGGCCCGCCGCAACCTGACCATACGGGTTAGCCGCGACGACGGCCGGACCTGGCCCGTATCGCGAACCGTGACCAGCGATCTGGCCGGCTATTCGGACCTTTCGGTCTTGCCGGACAAGACGATTCTCTGTATCTGGGAAGGTGGCAAGCAGCGTTACCACGAGAAGATAAGCGCGGCGCGCTTCAACTTGGACTGGGTGCTGGCAGGCGACGACTAAGCAGGTGCGTAGCGCCCCGGAATCAGCGCTAGGCTGGCATCGCTAGTGGGCTGGTGTTGAACCCACGTATGCGGCGTAGATCTTGACGTCCTCGGGCCGGGGGCAGTCGCGGCTGACGGGACCGACTTCCACTTTGAGACGCAGCGGCGCGTCGGTCGCGGGCAGCGACTTGTGATTGGGCCAACGGACCGGCACGCGTAGACCTGACTCACTCAGTGTGGCCGCATCGTCGCCGGAGTAGCCGGGTAGCGGCCGGAACTGAAGGTCCACCACTTCTACCTGCGCCGATGCGAACTCACCCACGCCCGACACGTTCACGTGCACTGGCAGTCCATCCGTCTCGACTCTGAACGGACAGGTGATGAACTGCGCCCGCGTGCCCGCTGCATATGGCTGCACGTAGCCCAGGCGGTCCCGCTCCCACTGCGCCAGCCGGACCTGGCCGTCGCCGCGCCAGACCGAGTACCAGTACAGCGTCTTGTCGCCCACGTTCTCCATGCCCTGTCCCTGCTGGAGTGCGGGCGCTGCTCCCAGGCGTGTGTCTCGCTCCTCGAAGGCAGGAATGAAGCGGAATCCGGGGATCGGCTCGCGGTAGCGCAGCGCATCGTGGCTGATGGCCAGCCCAAGGTCGATTGGGACGTAGCGCCGGTCGCTATAGGGATATCCGTGCCACTGGCCGTAGACGGCGAGGATCACGTTGCCCCAGGAGTGCGTCCCCGCGCCCATATGGATTTCCTCCCAGATGTTCTGCCGGTCTTCCAGGTCCGGCCCCTCCAGGCGCGGGGTGCGTGTAAGGCCGAGGGCGCTGCCCTCGGTCCAGTGCTCGAAGTCGTAGGAGGCGTAGATCTCCATCTTGCGACCGGGGCCCGGGTGGCCAACGCTATGGCCGTTGACGTAGTAGCAGCCGTTCCACTTGATCAGGCCCGAGTGCTCGAAGGCGGTGCTGCAAAGCGGATTGTTGGGACTGGGCGCCCAGTGCAGCCCGTCCGGGCTGTAGGCCACGGACAGGCCGCCGCGGCGCTTGCCAGAGGTGTCGGTGAGAGGATTGAAGGCGATCTTGAACCGTCGATTGGGATCGGGATCCTAAAGGTCGTGGATGACTGCGGCCAGGGGCAGATCGATGTCCTGGGGAAAGTCCGCCAGGTTGTTGGCCTTGGAGCCCCGGTATTCGACCAGGCCGAGTTCGGGCTTGGTCCAGTGGATGCCGTCGCGGCTGACCGCGTAGCAGAGACGCCCGTCGTAGCCCTCGTAGTTGGCCCATTCCGGATGACGGCCAACGCGTCCGATGTACCACATGTGGAACTGGTCGCCCACGCGGATGGTGCTGCCGAAGTAGTGGACGCCCTCGTCGTGTGAGCCGGGCGGGCCCCTGGGGACGACCACTTTCGGCCCGTCGCGCCAGCCGGGCGTCCGCTTGCTATGAATGAGGTGCAGCTGGAAGTTGGTCCGGAAGGGGATGCAGACATCGTCGAAGGCGAAGAACGTGGCTTCCTTGACTCGCATCTCCGACGGTCCAGCGTGGACACGGAGCATGGCTACAACCCTGGGGTCGGCTCAGCGCGGAGTCGGAAGGCAGCCGGCGGGGGCGTCACGGCTACGCTAGCGGGGCAGCCTGGTCGATCCAAGCGTTTCGGGCCGAATCATCCCGTGGCGGAACCTACATAGGCGGCATAGAGCTTGACGTCCTCTGGCCGCGGACAGTCGCGGCTTACCGGGCCGACTGCCACTTTCACACGTATCGGGGAATCGACTGCGGGCAGCGAATCATGCATGGGCCAGCGCACCGGCACGCGCAGGCCGGACTCGCGCAGCGTGGCTGCGTCCGCACCCGAGTACCCCGGAATCCGTCGGAACTGAAGGTCCATGACCTCGACCTGCGCCGACGCGAATTCGCCCAGGCCGGAAACGTTCAGGTGGACGCGTGATCCGTCTGCTTCCGCTTGGAATGGGCACGTGACGAGTTGCGCCCGCGTGTCCGCCGCATACGGCTGCACGTAGCCCAGACGATCGCGTTCCCACTGGGCCAGGCGGACCTGGCCATCGCCACGCCAGACGGAATACCAATAGAGGGTCTTGTCGCCTACGTTTTCCATGCCCTGCCCCTGCTGGAGCGCGGGCGCCGCTCCCAGGCGGGTGTCGCGCTCCTCGAAGGCGGGCACGAAGCGGAAACCGGGAATCGGTTCGTGAAAGTTCAGGGCGTCGTGGCTAATGGCCAGGCCCAGATCGATCGTGACGTAGCGCCGGTCGCTGTAGGGATAGCCGTGCCACTGGCCATAGACGCCAAGGATCACGTTGCCCCAGGAGTGCACGGCTGTTCCCATGTGGATTTCTTCCCAGATGTTCTGGCGGTCTTCCAGATCGGGACCTTCGATACGGGGACTGCGGGTCAGGCTGAGCGCGCTGCCCTCGGTCCAATGCTCGAAGTCGTAGGAGGCGTAGGTCTCCATCTTGCGGCCGGGACCCGGATGCCCAACGCTGTGGCCGTTCACGTAGTAGCAGCCGTTCCACCTGATAAGGCCCGAGTGCTCGAAGGCCACGCCGCCGACCGGGTTGTTCGGGCTCAGTGTCCAGTGCAAGCCGTCCGGGCTATAGGCCACGCACAAGCCGCCACGGCGAGCGCCGGACGGGCCCGTGCGGTGGGTGAAGGCGATCTTGAAATGGCGGTTGGGATCGGGATCCTCGGGGTCGTGAATGATCGGGGCCCACCCGAGGTCGATGTGCTGAGGGAAGTCCACCAGGTTGTTGGCCGTTGAGCCCCGGTATTCGACCAGTCCGAGTTCCGGCTTGGTCCAGTGGATACCGTCGCGGCTGACCGCGTAGCAGAGACGCCCGTCGTAGCCCTGGTAGCCGCCGACCCACGTCGGGTTGCAACCCACGCGGCCGATGTACCACATACGGAACTCGTCACCCACTCGGATGGTGCTGCCGTAGTAGTGGACCTGCTCGTCGTGCGCGCCGGGCTTGCCGCTGGGCACCACGACGGTGGGGCCGTCGCGCCAGCCGGAGGTTCGCTTCCCATGGATTAGGTGAAGCTGGAAGTTCGTGCGGAAGGGGATGCAGACATCGTCGAAGGCAAAGAAGGTGGCTTCCTGGACCTGCATCTCCGAAGGCCCGCCCTGCACTCGCAGCATGGCTACAACCGCGAGGTCCGCTCAGCGCCGACGTGCGCCATATTGGGCTGCGTCACTCATACCGTGAACCCACATACGCCGCGTAAAGCTTGACGTCTTCGGGCCGCGGGCAGTCGCGGCTGACCGGTCCGACTTCCACCTTCAGGCGCAGCGGCGTGTCGGTCTGGGGTAGTGCGTCGCGGCTGCCCCAGCGCACCGGTACAGACAGCCCGGACTCACGTAGCGTGGCCGCGTCATCGCCGGAGAAGCCAGGCAGCGGTCGGAAGTGATGGTCCACCACTTCGACTCGCGCCGCGGCGAACTCACCAAGACCGGACACGTTCAGGTGGACTGGTGACCCAGCCGTCGGGACACTGAACGGGCAGGTGATGAGTTGCGCCCGCGTGCCCGCCGCGTAGGGCTGCACGTAGCCCAGGCGGTCGCGTTCCCACTGGGCGAGGCGGACCTGGCCGTCGCCGCGCCAGATGGAATACCAGTAGAGGGTCTTGTCGCCCACGTTCTCCATGCCTTGCCCCTGCTGCAGCGCGGGTCCCGCCCCCAGCCGCGTGTCGCGCTCCTCTCGCGAGGGAATGAACCGAAAGTCCGGGATTGGCTCATGAAAGTGGATCGCGTCGTGGCTGATGGCCAGGCCAAGATCGATCGTGACGTAGCGTCGGTCGCCGTAGGGGTAGCCGTGCCATTGGCCGTAGACGGCCAGGATCACGTTGCCCCAGGAGTGCAGCCCCGCGCCCAGGTGGATTTCCTCCCAGATGTTCTGCCGATCTTCCAGGTCCGGTCCTTCCAGCCGCGGGCTGCGCGTCATGCTCAGGGCGCTGCCTTCGGTCCAGTGCTCGAAGTCGTAGGAGGCGTAGGTCTCCATCTTGCGACCGGGACCCGGATGGCCAACGCTGTGGCCGTTTGCGTAGTAGCAGCCGTTCCACTTGATCAGGCCCGAGTGTTCGAAGGCGACGCTGCCACGCGGGTTGTCGGGGCTGGGCGTCCAATGCAGCCCGTCCGGGCTGTAGGCCACCGACAAGCCGCCGCGGCGGTTGTCAGAGGGCCCGGTTCGGTGACTAAAGGTGATCTTGAACCGGCGGTTGGGGTCGGGGTCCTCGGGATCGTGGATGACTGGCGCCATGAACATGTCGATGTGCCGGGGGAAGTCCACGATGTTGTTGGCGGTTGAGCCCTGGTATTCGACCAGGCCGAGTTCGGGCTTGGTCCAGTGGATGCCGTCGCGGCTGTTCGCGTAGCACAAGCGCCCGTCGAAGCCCTCGTAGTTGGCCCAGTTCGGATTGCGGCCGACGCGTCCGATGTACCACATGTGGAACTCGTCGCCCACGCGGATGGTGCTGCCGTAGTAGTGGACGCCCTCGTCATGCGAGCCGGGCGGGCCCCTGGGGACGACCACGGTCGGCCCGTCGCGCCAGCCCGGGGTCCGCTTGCCGTGGATGAGGTGCAGTTGAAAGTTGGTACGGAACGGGATGCAGACGTCGTCGAAGGCGAAGAAGGTGGCTTCCTGGACCTGCATCTCTGAGGGTCCGCCGTGAACTCGCAGCATGGCTACAGCCTCAATCCCCGTCTAGCGCGCACCGGCCAACCCCACTGCTGGGGCTGGCCGGTGGCGTCCGATTCGGCGCGTCGGTACAGCGATCGCTACGGGGTGACCGGATTCGGCTGGCTCGCCGCCCAGCTCTTGAGCTCCAGAAAACGGTCGTGGTGCTCTTCCATGTACCGGTCGAGAATCCCCAACATTTCCTCGATGCCCTGTTCCACGGACACCTCGCCCAACATGACCTTGCTATTGCTGGCGTACCCGGACTGCGCCACCATTTCCTGCCACGCCGGATGCATGCGCTGCTGGTAGGCGGGGTTGTCGCTTTCCAGGTAGTGCAGTTGCTGCACGTGATTCTCGGGCGGTCCCGCCGCGTATTCGGGTGACCGCACCACATCCTTGCGCCAGGTGACAGACCCTCGGTCAATCGCCACGCGCGATTGGGTCTTCGGTCCCGCCAGGTACAAGAGCCACTCGACCACGGCTTCGGTGTTGCCGCGCAGGTCGGCCATCTGGGTGATCAAGTGCGGCTCGTCGCTGAACTTCTGCGGCTGCGGGCCGCGCGGTCCTTCCGGCAGAGGGATCAAGGCCCACGGGAAGCGATCCTTGATGCGGTTGATGGGTCCGCCCACGCCGCCGCCCCAGTGGAAGAACCCTATCTTCCCGTTCGAGAACGGTTCGCCGGCATCGCCTCTGATCTCCCGGTACCGTGCGCGCGACGGCACCACGCCCTCTTCGAGCACAAAGTCCCGGAGCATCCGCAACCCAACGTCCGCGCCGGAATCAAACACGGTCCAGCGCGTGGCGTCCTTGTTGTAGTACATCAGGTTCTCTTCGTCGGACAGCGCCCAGCCCCACGAGATTGCATTGCTACTCACAAGCGTCCCGGAGTCCCATAAGCCAAAGGTTTCCGTCTCGGGGTCGGTGATGCGCCGTAAGGCGTCAGGCAGCTCGGTCTGGATGCCCCAGTTCCCAGGCGTTGGAAACTCGACGCCCGCGCTCTCCATTAACGCCAGATTGCCCGAGAGGACGTTCAAGTTGCCCTGATAGGGCATGCCGTGGAACGGCCCTCGCAACCCATCACGGTGCGGGAAGGGGCGTTCGTTGACCAGGTTCACGCTGGATTCGTCGGGGCACCAATACCAGTCGGTGGGATCGAAGTCGTCGTGCTTCTGCAGTACGTCGTCAATAACCGTGAACGCGCCGTCGGTCAGGAACTGAGCCGCGAACCAGCCCGGCATGAGCACGGCCTCGGGCTGCGTGCCCGCGGCGATCATGATGGCGATCATTTCCTGGTTCGCGTCCGGCGAGAGGACGAACTTCACGTCAATGTTGGGGAACTCCCTGGCGAAGTTGTCCAGCGCCCAGCCCATGGCGGCGCCCCGCGGACCGGAGGTGTGGTCGGAGTGAAAGACGAACTTCACTGGCGGCGCCGCCGGTGCGACCTCGACAATTTTCTCGACGATTTTTTCGACTTCCTTGGTGACGACCTTTTCAACAACCTTTTCGACCGGGACCTCGACAACCTGCTTGACCTCGACGACCTTCTCGACTGGAACTTCCTCACGGACGACGTTCACAACCTCCTGGGTCACGATTCTCTCGACCTGCTGCGTGACGATCTTTTCGACCGGGACTTCTTTGACCACGACCCGTTCAACGGGAACTTCCTTGGTCACGATCTGCGTTTCAGCTTCGCCGCAGGCCGCAAGCGCGAGCGCGCTCATTGCTCCGGTGGCGCCGATCAGTACTCGGCGTCGTGTGATGTTGGTCTTCATATCGCCCCCCGATCAGGCCGGAACCAACATGGTTCTATCCTGAATTGCCAAGTCAACAAAGATTAGGCCACGAAACTTCTTGGGCGTCAAGCGTGCGACGGGTCGAGATCGGTGTTACTCGAAGCGGTCCGGCCTCGCAGGTCTGGACCGGTTGCCGCCTGCGGACAGGGAAGTGTCAGCCCGTTTCAGCTAAGGGAAGCGAACCCCGATTTTGATTGCGCGATCCGGGTCAGCCAGACCATCGGTAAGAGCCTGGGCCGCGTCGCGGAAACCCACGATGGGCGTGACGATGCCTTTGGAGGTGACCATTCCGCGCCGAAACAGGTCGATGGCTGTGACTCGCGCCCTCTCTTCGTCCCAAAGCGGGTACGAGCGGTCCGGGTTCCGCCACACGGCCTGGCTGCCGATGATGGTTGGCCGGTTGACGTGGAACTCCTCATCCAGATGCAGCGTCGAGGCGTCTTTGGGGCCATAGGGCACATGCACGATGGTTCCGCACTGGCGAATGGCGCGGATAGCTTCGTGCAGAGCTGAAGCGTTGCCCGAGGTTTCGATGGCCACATCCACGCCGTCGTTGGCCGTCGCGCGCTTGATTCGGAGCCCTGCGTCCTCGGCACTGGGATCTATAGCCAGATCAGCGCCAAGCGCCGATGCCCGGACCCGCCGGATTTCGATTGGGTCGACTGCGATGACCATTGTCGCTCCGCTGCAGGCGGCGATCTGGACGGTCATCAAGCCGATAGCGCCCATGCCAAACACGGCCACCGCGTCGCCTATTCGAACATTTCCGTCGCGCACGGCCACCAGGGCCACGTGGGCTGGATCGGAGCACACGGCGTCGGTCTCGGAGAGGCCGTCGAGTAGGCGCCAGGACTCTTCGGGAAGCTGATGCTCCTCGCGGATCGGCCCGTAACCGAAGACTCGGTCACCCGGCGCGAACCCCGTGGCCGCCGTCCCCACCTCGGTCACCGCGCCCACCACCATGTTGCCTACCGGGCGCTCGGTCAGCGGGAGCGGTTCGACCCGCGGGAGGTACACACGCAACTCCTCGTTCCACTGTTTCCGGTGATGTGGGTTCCCGGTCAGGGAGTGCAGCTCGGTCCCGTGCTTCGGCGCCGCGAACTCCACCCGCACCCGCACATCGCGAGGGCCAAGATCCGACGGGGCGTATTCCCGGTATCGAAACGTCTGGCCGTCAGTCGAAACGACTTCGAGTGGCATGTGGGCTCCTCAGGATTAGCTCGTTGTTGCGCGGGATCGGCTGTCAGCTTCCCTGATCGAAGGGGTCAATGACGGCTTTGATCACGCCATCGCTCGCTGCGGCGTCGCGGATCAGGCTTAGGGCAGCGCCGGTGGATTTGAGCGGGAAGCGGTGGGTAACCATGCGCTCAAGCGGGTAGCGGCCGGAGGCGGCCAGGGCGATGGCGGCGCGGACGGCGGCTCGCTCGTGGCTGTTGACGCCCTGAGCGCGGACTTCCTTGCGTACGAGTTCGTTCCAGGGGAGCTTGACGCTTGCGGCGGCTGTGGAGCCGGCCATGACAAAGGTCCCGAGCGGGCGCACGACCTCGGCTGCGACGGCGGGCGAATCAGCGCTGCCCGTCACGTCAATCACGACGTCGGCCAGGCGTCCGTCGGTCAGGTCGGCGATGGCCTCAACGGCGTGTTGGTCGAAGCTCAGCGTGTGGGTTGCGCCGCAGTCGCGGGCGAAGGCGAGCCGCGCGCGGTCACCGGGAAGACCGACCACGATGATCTGGTCGGCACCCGCCGCGTGGGCGGCGATTGCGGCAGCGAGGCCTTGTGGGCCGGGGCCGAACACGACCACCGTGTCGCCAATGCCGGCGCCGCCGATGGTGTGGACCCAGCGGACGCCGTTGGCCAGCACTGCGCCAATCACGACGCCGATCTCGGGAGAAATAGCGTCGCCGACGCGGTGGACACGCGCTCGTGGCGGCAGGTAGAGGTTCTGGCCATAGGCGCCCCAGAGGTGCGGCGCGACGGTGGCGGAGATGCGCCCGCCGTATCCTTGGCCGGCTGCACACATCTGGTAGCTGCCGCAGAGACAAAGTTCGCAGACGCCGCAACCGAAGCTGGCTTCAACGATCACGCGGTCGCCGCCGGCCACGCCCCAGCGTCTTGCTGCGTTCTGTCCGACTTGCTCAATTCGCCCCACGATTTCATGGCCCAGGATGGCGGGCAGGTTGCGGCTCACGGCGGAGTTTCCACGCCAATGGAGCACGTCGCTGCCGCAGACGCCGGCCAGTTCCAGTTGAAGCAGTCCGTCGTCGTCGCCGATGGCGGGCATTGGAAACTCGCGCAACTCGAACCGCTCCACATCCACCAGCACCGCGCTGGTCGTGGTTTTCACGGGCGGCTTGCCAGGCAGCCGATGATCGTGTCGACGTGCGCGACGAACTCAGCCGTAATCTCCAGCGTGCGCCCCTCCGTGGGGTCACTGTCGAAGACCCAGGAGCCGTCGTCGGACTGGGTGTCGGCGAACCAGTGGGCCAGTTTGACGGCCCAGGCGGCGTGTGGCTCCTCGCCGGTGACCTGGTAGAGCAGCGCGGCGCCCCAGCCACTCTTGCAGACCTGCGGAAACTCGAACTGGCGCGGGGTGCTCTGGATTGAGAATCGCTGGAAGTCGCGCGCCAGCGACAGGTAGGCGGGATTGGGATCGACCATGTACAGGCGGCAGAGGAAGGCGGCCGACAACCCACCCACCGTCCAGCGCTGCGCCCGCGGTTCCTGTGATTCGACGATGTGCCAGAAGACGTCTTTCTCGTCGTACTCAGTGATGACGGCCTGATGGCGGCGCGAGAATGAGTAGTACAGGCGATCAGGCATTTCGTTCTGCGCGTTCCAGACTCGTTCCAGGAACCGGAAGACTTGTCGGGCCGCGTCCAGCCGGCCGAGCGCGATACAGGCAAGGCCGCAGCCGCAGGTGTAGGGCAAGTCCATGACGTCGCCCAGGGTTCCGTCAGGATCTCGATCGTTGGCAAATCCGCCGGACGATGGATCCTGCATGGTGAGGATGAACTCAAGACCACGCGCGCTCAGGTCAAATTGCCGGGCCATGTGGGCGCCGTAGACCAAAGTGGCGCTGCGGTAGGCGTAGGCGTCATAGAGGCGCCGGTGCCCGCGGTCGAAGTCCCCGTCCGGCGTGAGCATGTGCTCGCGAATCCAGCCGCAGACGGCGGCGGCGGTCTGCGTGTGGCCGGAAACTGCAAAGGTCCAAGGCAGCCGATAGAAGCGAAATCCCTCTTGGGAGGGTCTGATTGCTCCGTCAGACCCGACCCGCGCCAGGAGCCACTCCGCGCCGCGGCGCTTGGTCTCCGCCAGGCGTTGGATGGCCGAACGTCTTTGCGACGAAGATCCAGGGCGGATCATTGCCAACCTGCTCCCAGCGCTCCTGGTACCCGAGGCCGCCAGTTGGCGGCGTCTGCCCGGTGAACCTGCGTTAGGCGCGCACGCCCTCGTAGTACACCCAGCGTCGCGCGCTCAAGAACTGCACGATCGTGAAGAACAGGATTATCAGAAAGAGGACCCAGGCGATGGCCGACGCATATCCCATGTTGAACGCCCGGAACCCCATCTGATACAGGAGTAGGAGAATGAACAGCGTGGCGTCGGCCGGGCCGCCGTCGGTAATGATGAGCGCCGCGGTAAAGACCTGGAACGACCCGATGACGCCGATCACCGAGGTCAGAAAGATCTGCGGCGTCATCATCGGGATCGTGACGTTGCGGACCTTGCCCCACCAGCCCGCGCCGTCGATTTCGGCGGCCTCGTAGAGGTGCTGGGGAATGCCCTGGAATCCGGCCAGGAAAATGATCATGGTGGTCCCAACGGTCCAGAAGCTCATGATGATGAGTCCCGGCATCGCCCAAGAGGTGGAGCCGAGCCAGTTCGGCCCACTCACGCCTAGGGGCTCCAGGAAAATGTTCAGGAAGTTGTTGAGCAGGCCGTTGGGCTGCAAGACCCAGTACCAGAGAACGGCCGTGGCCACGCCGGTGGTGATCGAGGGCAGGTAGAAGCACGTGCGGTAGATCGCGATGCCTCGAACCTTTTGATTCAGCAGCCCGGCGATTATGAACGAGATGAGCAGCACTCCAGGTACGTGGAACACTACGTAATAGGTGGTGTTGTAGACCGCCTGGACGAATCGAGGGTCATCGGCGGACAGCAGTCGAATGTAGTGATCCAGCCCCAACCACTTGATGTCGCCGATGAAGCTCCACTCCGTCAGGCTTACAAAGAACGAAAAGAAGAACGGACCGGCGATGAAGACGACGAAGCCAAACAGCCAGGGCAGGATGAAGAGAAATCCCTGGGTCTCGCGCCAAGTCCAACCGGGGAGCCGCAGGCGGCCCCTGGACTGTGGGGCGTCTGGCTGATCGGCTAACGCCATGACGGTCCTTTCTTCGCCGGTGGCGGCGTGGCATCGGTCATTTCGATGCCGAAGTTGGCGTGGGCGAGTTTATCGCGTGGGCAGGATTCGCGCTGCCCCGAAAAAACCCGGCAACACGACGCAACCTGGCACGCTGTTCCGCGCAGTCCTTGCTCTTTCGCGGCACGCACGAAGCAGCACCGGGCGGAGACCGATGTAGAGCGGCTAGTAATCCTCGGCGACAGTGGTGCGGATGTAGCGGACGGAGTAATGGACGTCGTCCGGGTAGCCATCCTCGGACCAGGCGGGGATTGCGCCCATGCCGGCGACGCGAACCCGGTGTGACGGCGGGATGTCGAACGCCGCGCAGCTCATGCCGGCGACCGGCAGTGCATGATAGGAGCCGCCCTGCTGCAGCAGGTCGGCACGCAGGTGCATGCCCCACAGATTGTCGACACGGAATCGCGCGGACACGGCGCGTTCGTTCTCGCCCTCATGCCTGAAATTGTCGATCGTGTCGCACTCGACCAGGATGGATCCGGGCGGAGTGCAGGCGCTGCCGATAACGGCGACCTGAACCATCGGGTGGTCTTCCTCGATGACGATCCAGTCGGACGGGGTTTGGGTCGTGGCCGTTGAGCCATCCGTCGTCTTGATCGGAAACAGCTCGATGCCGTGGCGTTCACCGCCCACCCAGACGCGGTCAACGAGCACGTTGGGGTAGTTGAAGGGGAACTCGTACTCGTAGGTCGTGAGACTGAGCGCCTTGCGCTCTCGCGGCGGGTCGTTCGGGTAGCCGGTGATGCGCTTGTCGGCGGCCTCGGTAGCCATCAGTCGCTCCTGTTCTCAGGCAGGCCGTGGCCCAACGATGGACGCACGATCGGGCCTGCCGGTTGCAGCACGGAAGTCCATGAGCCTTATCGCCCGGCGATCCCGGTTAGCGCCACCCCCCGGATGAAGTAGCGCTGGGCCGAGAAGAAGATGACCAGGACCGGAATCAGCATGACGACGGAAGCCGCCATCATGAGATTCCAGCGGGTAAGTCCGGCGCCGCCCCCCACTTCGGTGTAAAGGAAGAAGCGCAGGTACAGGGCAAGCGTGCGCCACTCCTCACTGTTCAGGAAGATCAGGGGGTTGAGAAAGTCGTTCCAGTGATGGATGAAGGAGAAGATGGCGGAGGCGGCCAGGGCGGGCTTGGATAGCGGGAGCATGATCCGCCAGTAAATACGGAAATAGGAGGCCCCATCCACAAGGGCCGCCTCGTCCAGTTCGCGCGGCAACTGGAGCATAAACTGCCGAATCAAAAAGACGAAGAACGCGCCGCCAAAGGCACCGCCTCCGAACCACCATGGAACGATCAGCGGCAACGGTGTATCGATCCATCCGAGGGTCCTAAAGAGGACAAATGTGGGGACTAATGTCACAATACCTGGCAGCATCAATGTGGAGAGCAAGATGATGAATAATACGCGCTTACCAAAGAAGTCAAGCCGGGCGAATCCAAAGGCTACCAGCGACGAACTCAATACTGTGCCAAGCGTGGCAAGAACTGCAATCATCAACGTGTTTCCAAAATAACGTGCCAGATTCGATGTCTCGAATGCCGTGAGGTAGTTGCCGAAGACGATTGGGTTTGGGAACCACTGGGGCGGAAACAGGAACTCGCGGCCGAACGCTTTCAAGGAGGTCGAGACCATCCAGACGAGCGGAAGCAGCGAGATCACCGCTACGAGTATGAGGGCTGCGTAGCCGAACGTCTGCCCAACCACGATTCGCACGTAGGCAGCGAGGGTGCGCTGCCTGGTGGTCCCTTCGCGGGCCTGGAAGGAAACTTGGCTAAGCCACGGCACGGGCCTAGGTCCCTTCGCCTTCGTAGTACACCCAGCGGCGGCTCACCGCGAACTGGATCAGGGTGAAGAGCAGGATCACGCCCAGGAGCACCCAGCCTAGGGTGGCGGCGTAGCCCATGCGGAAGTTCTCGAAGGCGTGCCGGTACATCCAGAGGACGTAGAAGAGGGTGGCGTGCTTGGGACCGCCGTTGGTCGCGATATAGGCGGATGCGAAGACCTGGAACGAGCCGATGATCCCAAGGACGAGGTTGAAGAAGATCACAGGACTGATCATGGGAACCGTGACGTGCCAGAACCGACGGAACTTGCCGGCGCCATCGATAGAGGCGGCTTCGACCAGCGTCTCCGGTACGGCCTGCAGGCCGGCCAGGAAGATGACCATCTGGCCGCCGACGTGCCAGAGGCTCATGATGATGAAGGCTGGCTTGGCCAGGTCGGGATCGGTCAGCCACCCCACTTTGGGGATGCCGAACCAGCCGAGAATGGCGTTAAAAATGCCGAACTCGGGGTTGTACATGTATACGAACAGCACGACAAAGGCCACCGTGGGCGTGACCGTTGGCAGGTAAAGGGCGGTCCTGAAGACGTTTATTCCGCGCAGCTTTTGATTGAGCAGCAGCGCCATGATGAGCGCCAGCAGAAGCTGGATAGGTACGGCCAGAAGGGTGTAGAAGGCCGTGTTGCCGAGAGCAGTCAGAAACAGATGGTCCGACACCATGCGTTCGAAGTTGCTGAAGCCGACGAACTCGGGTGGTCCCAACAGGTCGTACTTCGTGAAACTCAGGAACAGCGAGTAGATCATCGGGAAGGCCGTAAAGAGGGCGAATCCCGCGATCCAGGGGCTGATGAATAAGTAGCCGATCAGGTGGCGGCGCCAGCGGATGGACCGAAGGCCGGTCTTGGCGGGCGATGCGCGACGAAGCTGAGCCGTGCGGCTAGCCACGCGGCCGGACGCACATATGAGTGAGGCCCCGGCGCCCGCTAGAGCGGGCGCCGGGCTTCACAGCCAAGCTCAGTCCTGCCGGCTGCACAGTCAGCGTTAGATCGGCTCGTTGAGCAGCTCGTCGATTCCGGGCTTGATCCGATCCATGGCTTCCTGGACCGTCTCCTCGCCGAGAATCACGCCGTCCACGGCCGGCAGCACGAAGTCCGCGTTGATCTCGTCATAGCGGACGGGGTGGAAGAACACCCGGTCGTAGCGTTCGACGGCCGCCCGGTGGACCGCCGGGTCCTCCCAGGGCGCCAGCGAGTCAAGCCAGACGGGCAGGGTCTCATGAGACTTTCGTGTGGGGGCCGTGAATCCGACCTTGTACATCTCGATGACGCCCTCGGTCGTCATGTACTTGAGCAGGTCCCATGCCTCTTCGGGGTTGTTGCTGCCCCCGTGAACGGCATAGGCGTTGGTGGCGTCGCGATTGGTGTTGGTGCCGTTCGGCATCGTGTACGGCGGCACGATGCCGGCGTTGATGTCGTCCGGAACCTTGGTGGTGGTCCACTTGGCGCCCCAGTAGGTCCGCAGGTTGCCGCTGAGGAACATGCCCTCGGCGCCGCCCGGGAACGCCCGCGAAAAGTCGCGCGAAGGGACCAACTCATCCGTGATCAGACGGGTGATGTACTCGAAGGCTTCCACCGAGCCCGCCTCGTTGAGCAGCGTGGCGGTGGCGTTCTCGTTCCAGACGCTGCCGTCAAAGCCCCAGACCCAGAGGTAGTAGAGCTTGAGGGCCGCCGGGATTTCACGGCCGCCCCAGACGCGGTTTTCGCCCTCGCCCCCGACGCCACGTTCCAGGATGTCGGTGTGGACGTCGATCGTCCACTTGCCTTCCTTGTCCATCTCCCACAAGTCGCCGATGCCGAGCTCTTCGAGCGAGTCCCTGTTGTAGATCAGCAGGATCGGCGCGTGCTGCATGGGGATGGCGTAGAAGTTGCCGTCGAGGTACTGGTGCTGGAGCAGCAGGCCTTCGTAGAAGTCGCTGAGCGGAAACTCGGGGTCGTTGTTCCAGAAGGCGTTCAGCGGTCGAACGGCGCCGCGGGCGGCAAGCACCGAGTTGGTCTGAGGATGGACGTAGACGATGTCCATGCTCTCGCCGCCGGCCAGGGCGGTGAGGTACTTGGTGACGGCGTCGGGGTGCGGCACGCCGTTGGCCTTAAGCGTGACGTTGGGGTTTTGGGCCGTATAGTCAGAGGAAATTTTGTCCCAGGCGGGTTTCGTGTATTCGATCTGGTTATACCAGGCAACCAGCGTCACCGGCGGCCGCTGCGGGGCGACCTCAACCGTTACGATCTTTTGACTTTCTACTACAACTTCCTTTTGGACTTCGACCGGGACTTCCCTAGTGACAACCTTCTCAACTACTTTCGTAATCGGGACTTCCTGAGTTACGACTTTTTCGACGATTTGGGTGACAATACGGTCAACCGGTACCTCGACGATCTGCGTTTCACCGCAGGCCGCCAACGCTATGGCAGCTCCTGTCCCGAGCGCGCCGGCACCCGCCAGTTTGAGCAGCGAGCGTCTGCTTACCTGTCTCTGTCGGTCCATTGCTTCCTCCCTGCGCAACCGAGCCGCACGAAACCGATGATTCAGGGACCAAATATCCCTACTCGAAGCCTTCATCGGTGTAGTTATCTATCACTCGACAATACTCGGTGTCAAACGGCGCTCTCCGACTGGGTGAATTGCTACGGAATCAAGCCGCTCGTGCTGGCAACACTAGGATTGGCAATTGAGCTTGGCGTCGGCTGCGACGCGGAGAGATCTGACTATGCTCCTTCGTCTCCTGCGATACGTCGTCCTGGCGGCGACGGTGGCATCCGGACTTGTGCTGCTGGTGAGGCCTGAGAGCGCGAGCGGGTTCACGGGGCTGGCACCGGACACGGCACGAGGAATCACCGAGATTCGCGCGGCCATGGGCGGTGTCTTCATCGCGCTTGGACTTGCGCCGCTGTTTCTGAAGACGCCGGCCGAGCGTGTTCTTGGTCTGGTCTACCTAGCCATTGCCGCGGTGCGCGCACCGTTCATGTTCGCGGACGGATCCGCGGGCGAGCAATCCAACTGGATCAGCCTGGCGTTCGAGGTCGTAGCGGCCGCGATCCTGCTGGCCCGGCGATCTCGAGAGCCTGCCTCCCGGACCTGACACCATAATCCGCAGTCAACAGATACCAATCCGCTGGTCGACGCCGGGCAGCAACTGATGACGGACCCCTGGCTGCTGGCCGGAGCAGCGGCGGTCATTGCCTCGAGTATGACCCTGGTGTGGCTTCTGAGCCTGGCGCTGCGCAATGCCGGGATCGTGGATGTGTTCTGGGGGCTTGGGTTCGCCATCCTGGCTGGGTTGGGCGTATGGGTGGGATCGGGCGATCCAGTCCGCAGCGCGCTGACCTTGGTCCTGGTTGCCATCTGGGGCGCGCGGCTTGCGGCGCACATTGGCTGGCGCAACCGGGGCAAACCGGAGGACTTTCGCTACCAGCAATTCCGCCGTAACGCGGGCCCGGCCTTCTGGTGGCGCAGCTTTTTCACTGTCTTCCTGCTACAGGGGAGCGTGATGTGGGTGGTGGCGCTGCCGCTGATGGCCGCGCTGGACGCACCGGAACCCCAGACATTCAGCGCGTGGGATGTTGCCGCTGTGGTCCTGTGGGTGGTGGGCTTTGCCTTCGAAGCCGGAGGCGACTTGCAGTTGGCGCGATTCAAGGCCAATCCGGCCAACCGCGGCCGGATCCTCTCCAGTGGGTTCTGGGGTCTCACGCGCCATCCCAACTACTTTGGCGACGCGGTGATCTGGTGGGGTTTCGGCTGCCTGGGGTTGGCAGTGGGCGCGTGGTGGGCGCTGGTCAGCCCGATCGTCATGACATTTCTGCTGCGACGCGTTTCGGGCGTGGCGATGCTTGAGCGCAGCATGGTCGACACCAAGCCCGGCTACCGCGAATACGTGGAATCGACGCCGGCGTTCCTGCCGCGCATCCCGGGAATTCGCCGTCGTGGCTGACGACCAAGCCTGGTTTGAGCGTCTGGCGGCCCGCGGGCTGCCGCCGGACGGCCTGCTGCGACTGGGCGTGCGGCTGGCGTTGCGACGGCGGCTGCGAATGCTGGAGCGGGGTGCCGCGCCAGAGCGGATGCAGCGAAGTCGAGGCAGGCCAATCGCCGTTGAAACCGAGGCCGCCAACCGGCAGCACTATGAGGTGCCCACGGAGTTCTTTCGCCTGATCCTGGGCCCACGGCTCAAGTACAGCAGCGCGTTCTGGCCAAGCGGCCACACCACGCTGGCTCAAGCGGAAGACGCGATGCTTGAGTTGACGGCTCAGCGAGCGCAACTGGCCAACGGGCAGCGCGTATTGGACTTGGGCAGCGGCTGGGGAGCGTTCTCGCTATGGGCGGCTGAGCGGTATCGGTCGGCCAGCTTCACCGCGCTGAGCAACTCGCGCACGCAACGCGAGTTCATTGCGACGAGGGCCGCCGAGCTTGGCCTGTCAAACCTGCAGGTCGTTGCCGGAAATGCCGCGGCGCTGGAGCTGTCGGGCCGGTTCGACCGCATCGTCAGCATCGAGATGCTGGAGCACGTACGCAACCACGGGCCATTGCTGGCTCAGCTGGTCGACGCGCTGGCACCGGGCGGGCGGATTTTCGTGCACGTCTTCAGCCACCGACGGCACGCCTACACCTTTGAGCCGGAGGACGGCTGGATGGCCCGCTGGTTCTTCAGCGGCGGCACCATGCCGAACCTCGAGCTGTTCGACGAGTGCACGCCGGCGGTTCGGACCGTCGACCGCCAGGTGGTTAACGGGCGCCACTATGCGCGGACCCTGCGGGCCTGGCTACGAAACCTTGACCGGCGCCGCGGTGCCGTGCGCGAGCTGTTTCGCTCGGTCTATGGGGACGGCTCCGCCGACCTCTGGATCGCGCGCTGGCGGCTGTTCTTCATCGCCTGCGAGGAACTGTTTGCCTATCGCGGTGGACGCGAGTGGGTGGTCGCACATCACCTGCTCGAACCCGCCAGGCCGACGTAAAGGGGCAGCCATGCATATCGCCGTCATCGGAGCCGGCGTTTCAGGGTTGGTTGCAGCACGAGAGTTGGCGCCGCATCACCAGGTCACAATCTTCGAGGCCGGCAGCACGCCCGGTGGCCACGCCCACACCGTGGACGTGGCCTGCGGCTCGCGCACGTATGCCGTGGACACCGGCTTCGTGGTGTTCAACCACCGGACGTATCCGGAGTTGCGACGCATCCTCGGCGAGCTGCGGATCCCAACCCAGCCATCGGAGATGAGTTTCTCCGTGCGCTGCGATAGGAGCGGCGTCGAATACAGCGGCGGGTCGCTGAATTCGGTGTTCGCGCAGCGACGCAATCTCGTGCGTCCGGCGTTTCTGCGCTTGATTCTCGACTACTTGCGGTTCAACCGTCTGGCGACCGGACTGCTCGGCCCCGGCGAACGCCGCACCCTGGGCGAGTACCTGAACGACGCGGGCTTTTCACGCGTGTTTCGGGACCTCTATCTGGTGCCGATGGGATCCGCGGTCTGGTCGGCCGATCCGTCCAAGTTCAGTCGGATCCCCGTTCGCACGTTCGCGCGCTTCTTCTACAACCACGGGCTGCTGGGCATCTGGGGCAAGCCGCGCTGGCTCTCGATCGTTGGCGGAGCGCGGCGCTACGTGGAGGCGCTGACTCAGCCGTTTCGCGACCGCATCCACGTGCGCGCGCCGGTGGTGGGTGTGAGGCGGTCAATTGATCACGTGGCCGTTGCGGTGGCCGGCGCCGGCGAGGCCCAGTTCGACCACGTCGTCTTCGCGACGCACAGCGACCAGGCGCTGGGCGCGCTGCGGGATCCCAGTCCCCAGGAACGAGACGTGTTGGGCGCAATCGAATACCAGGCCAACGACGTGGCGCTGCATACCGACACCAACGTCCTTCCGCATCGACGTCGGGCCTGGGCTTCGTGGAATTACCGCATTCCGCCGGACCGGACGGACGGCGTGCCGGCCACCTACATCATGAACCGCCTGCAGCGGTTGAACGCGCCGCAGACCTACTGCGTCACCTTGAACCAGACCGACTGCATTGACGACGAGACCGTCCTCAGGCGTCTCCGGTATCACCATCCGGTCTTCAACCAGGCGGCTATCGACGCGCAGGATCGCTGGGGCGAAATCAACGGTGCACGGCGCACCTGGTACGCGGGCGCCTACTGGCGCTACGGCTTTCACGAGGACGGGGTCATCAGCGGTTTGCGCGCGGCACGGGCGCTGCTGGCCAGCGCATGACGGGCGCGAGCGCCCTGTACACGGGATACGTCACGCACCATCGACGCCATCCGGCGACCCACGGCTTTCGATTCAATCTGTTCATGGTCTACCTGGACCTGGCTGAAGTACCGCAGTTGTTCGACGGACGCCTGTTCTGGTCCGCTCGACGTCCGGCGCTGGCCTGGTTTCGGCGCGCCGATCACTTTGGAGATCCTGACGTGCCGCTGGACGAGGCGGTGCGGTCGCATGTCGCGGCGGCCACGGGGTGCCGGCCAGAAGGTCCGATCCGACTGCTCACGCACCTGCGCTACTTCGGCTACGTGATGAATCCCATCAGCGTGTATTACTGCCTTACACCTGACGAGTCCCGGGTACAGGCGTTGGTGGCGGAGGTGACCAACACACCCTGGGGCGAGCGGCACGTTTACGTCGTCAAACCAAAGCCGGACGCCAGCGGGGAGCGCCTGTGCGCCAGCTTCGCCAAGGCACTGCACGTGTCGCCGTTTATGCACATGGACCAGAGCTACGACCTGACGGCCACGGTACCTGGTGAGCGGCTGGACATACGGATCGAGGCGGCGCACGGTGGGGCGCCGCTGTTCGAGGCCAATCTGGCGTTGCGGCGGCGACCGTTGACCGGGCTGAATCTCAACCTGGCGCTGATTCGGCATCCGCTTCTGACCGCCCGTGTGACGACGGCCATCTATTGGCATGCGCTGCGGTTGTGGCTGAAACGGGTTCCCTTCGTCCCGCATCCCGGGCACTGACAAGGGCGGACTTGATGGGCGGGCCCGTATGCTGGCGCGCCGCCTGCGACCTCTCCTGGGGTGACCCCTCGCCATGACCACCCGCTACGAACCCAACTGGCGCTCGCTGCGCCAGCACCGCACGCCGCGCTGGTTCAGCGACGCCAAGTTCGGCATCTACACCCATTGGGGCATCTACTGCGTGCCGGCCTGGGGTCCCAACGCCACCTGGTACCCCTATCGCATGTATCGGGAGGGCGAGCCCCACTTTGAGCATCACCTGAAAACCTACGGGCACCCCTCGAAGTTCGGGTACAAGGACTTCATTCCCGACTTCACCGGCGCGAAGTTCGACGCCGACGCGTGGGCTGACCTGTTCAAGCGGGCTGGGGCGCAGTTCGCAGGTCCGGTGGCGGAACATCACGACGGGTTCGCGCTGTGGGACAGCAAGCACACCGAATGGAACGCCGCCCGCATGGGGCCGAAACGCGACGTAGTAGGCGAGCTGGCGGAGGCCGTTCGGCGCCATGGCATGCGCTACATGGTGGCCATGCACCACGCCGAGAACTGGTGGTTCTTTCCGCACTGGCGGACGGACTTCGACACGTCCGACCCGCGTTATGCCGGCCTGTACGGTGAGCCGCACAACCTGGACTTCCCGCCGCGCGACGTGGAGTGGGACGAGCAGGACAAGCCGAGCCGGGCCTTCCTGGACACGTGGAAGGCCAAGCTGGTTGAGGTGGTGGACAAGTACGAGCCGGACTACATCTGGTTCGACTTCGGCCTGAAGGCCGTGCACGAGCAGTACAAGCAGGACTTCCTGGCCTACTACTACAACAAGGAAGCCGAATGGGGCCGCGGCGTGGTGGTGACCTACAAGTGGGACAACCTGCCACCGGGCGTGGGCGTGCTGGATATTGAGTTGGGCAAGATGCCCGATCAGGCCTACCACGAGTGGATTACCGACACCACGGTGGACGACGGCTCGGGTTGGGGCTACCTGCGCGAGACCACCTACAAATCGGCCACCGAACTTGTGCAGTACTTGGTGGACAACGTCAGCAAGAACGGGCTGATGCTGCTGAATGTCGGGCCTAAGCCGGACGGGACGATTCCCGACGAGGCGGTGACGGCCCTGGAAGGCGTAGGCGACTGGCTGCGCGTGAACGGTGAGTCGATCTACGCGACCACTCCCTGGTGGACCTACGGTGAGGGACCCACCGAAATGTCGGTTTCAGGCGCGTTCAGCGACACCAAGGAGAAGCTGGCCTACCAGGGCAGCGACATCCGGTTCACGGTGAAGGGGAATGTGCTCTATGCGATTTGCCTGAATTGGCCGGAGCCGACGTTCACGATCGAGTCGCTGAAGAACCTGTATCCGGGCGAAATTCGGTCGGTTGAGCTATTGGGCGCGAAAGGCGAACTGGCCTGGCGAATGACGGCCGAGGGGCTGGAGATTCATAGGCCCGAGCGGCGGCCGTGCCAGCACGCCTACGCGTTCAAGATCACGCGGAACACGGCGCTGTAGTGGCTCCTGGCTGGCGGGCGGGCTTTGAGCCGGGCTAGTCCTTGCCGTGCAGCCAGCGCCAGGCCCAGCGGACTTTGAGGTCGCGGTGGGTTGAAGTGCTGGAGTGGTCGAGGAACGGATAGACGTCGATCTCCCGCGTCTCGCAGGTCAGCCGGTTGTACGCACCGAAGACGGTGGACGGCGGGCAGATGTCGTCCCACAGGCCGACGCTAACCAGCGTGGGGCAGCGGATGCGGGGCGCCAGGTTGACGACGTCGAAGTAGCTCAGGGTTTGAAACGCCTCGTCGTAGCGGTCGGGATAGGCGCGGCAGTAAGCGCCGATTTCGCCGTAGATGGTCTGCACTAGACCGGCTGGCCCGGCGATCTGGGCGGCGCGGGGAAAGTCGCAGAGATAGGGCACTTCAGCCATGCCCAACGCAACGCTTGGTTCCAACGCCGCCGTGGCCAGGGTGAGACCCCCGCCTTGGCTGATGCCGGTGCAGCCGACCCGGTCGGCGCGCACGCGGGGGTGAGCCTGGACGAAACGCACGGCGCGCACGCAGTCCACGTAGACCCGCCGGTAGTAGTAGGTGTCGGGAGACTGAATGCCCTGGGTCATCCAGCCGAGGGCGTGACCGCGTGAATCGGCGTCCGGGTCGGTGCTGAAGCCGGTCTGGCCGCGTACGTCAATCGCGAAGACCACGAATCCCTGGAGCGCCCAGGCCGCGGCGTCGAACACCGCGGCGCGGTTGCCGGTGTAGCCATGGAAGATCACGATGCCGGGAAGTTCGGAATCGCCGTCCGGGACCAGGAGGGAGCCGGCTACGCGGCCCTGGCCGTAGCCGGCAATGGTGACGTCCTGGACGCTGAGACCCTCGACCGGGTAGTCGACCGGGGTGATGTCTTCGTCGAATGGGTGTTGCTGTGCAGCCAGAGTCTGGGCCCAGAAGTCGTCGAGGTCGTCGGGGATGGTTGGCGGGGGGACGTATGTGCGGAGTTCTTCGATCGGCCAGTCAATGCTTGGCATCAGACGTCATTCCCTCTGTTCGGCGCCCTGGGCTATCCGTGGGCGGCTTCGTGTTGGGCGATCAGTTGCTCGGGGGTGATGCGGGCGACGACCTCGCCGATGAGGTCCAGCGCGGCGGCTTCGGCCCTGGGGAAGCGGACGCAGGACTTGCCCATGTTGAGTCGCTTGCCGGTCTGCTTGTAGGCGTCCACGAACCACTCGGTCAACTCGGGGTCGGCGTAGAGGCCGTGCAGGTAGACCGAAATGTGGCGCTTCTGGGCGGCCAGCGCGGCGACGCCAAGGGCCTGCCCGTTGTAGGTGTTCGGAAAGTCCTCGAGTGGGATGGCGTAGCCGATCATCCCGTACTGCATGCACTCCTCGAACCCGTCAGGCAGGTTGGCCAGGATGACCTCGCGAACCTGCTGAATGTCGTCCCGCCGGTTCTCGGGGAGTTCGGCCAGGTACTCATCGACCGTGGCTGCGTTGCTGGAAACCATCTGTTGGATCCTCCCGGGCTATAGGCCGATGGCCATGCGGGTGGTGAGGGCGCCGTCGACGTAGAGGGTTTCGCCGTTGACGTAGGAGGCCTCGTCGGAGGCGAGGTAGACGACGGCGGCGGCGATTTCGGAGGGCTGGCCGACGCGACCTGCCGGAATGGTCTGGCCGATTGTGGATGCGTTCATGTTCTGGTCGGCGTAGCGGTCGACCTGGATGGCGCCGGGTGCGATCACGTTGCAGGTGACGCCGTGGGGCGCCAGCGCCAGCGCCAGCGCGCGGGTGAAGCCGTTGATGCCGCCCTTGGTGGCCGCGTACACGACGTTCTGAACGAGATGCACGTAGCCGTGGACGGAACTGATGTTGATGATGCGGCCGGATCCCCGTTCGACCATGTGACGACCGGCTTCCTGGCTGCCGGTGATCATGGCGATCAGGTTGATGTTGAATATGTCCAGCCAGTTCTGGGTGTTGCCTTCGAGAAAGTCCTCGCTCAGGGTCCAGCCGGCGTTGTTGACCAGGATGTCGAGCTGGCCGTAGCGATCGATCGCACCGGTCACGACGCCGCGGGCGGTGTCGGGGTCGCGAAAGTCGGCTTGCACGATTTCGATCTCGGCGCCATCGGCCCGCAACTCATCGCGCAGCTCCTCGGCTCCGCCGAAGCTGTTGGAGGCCGACACCATCAGCCGGCAGCCTTCGGCCGCCAGCCGCCGCGCGATGCCCTTGCCAATGCCGGTGCCGCCGCCGGTGACGACGGCGACGCGTCCCTGGAGGTCTGCCATGGTTCCGCTCGCTTGAACTGCCGCTGGTGAGTTGCGCGCATTCTGGCATTGAGCGGGTGGAGTGCGATTAAGTCGTGGCGGTGTGTGACAAGCTTCGGGCAGGGAGAGGGTGTCAAAGCCCATGCGGTCTGACCGCAAGATGGGGTGCCGGATGGCCGGAGCTGGGGCTCGGTTGATGCGGTGGGTGGTGCTGGCCGCAGTGCTGCTGCTGGTTGCCTGCGGGGAGACGGCCAGCGGAACGCCGGCTGCCGATGACCGTGATGACGGGGTCTTTGCCGAGCGGCGTTCGAAGCTGATGGCTGAAATCCGGGCGTCGGAGCGCGAGATTTCGGAGCCGGTGCTGGCAGCTGTGGAGCGAGTGGACCGGCACCGCTTTGTGCGTCCGGAAAACGTGGGCGAGGCGTATGAGAACCGGCCGCTGCCGATCGGCGAGGGGCAGACGATATCGCAGCCGTTGGTCGTGGCGATGATGACGGAGGCGCTGGGCATTTCGCCGGGCGACCGGGTGCTGGAAATCGGGACGGGCTCCGGCTACCAGGCGGCCGTGCTGGCGGAGATGGGGGCCGAGGTCTACAGCGTGGAGATCATTCCGGCGTTGGCCGCGTGGTCCGAGGAGAACCTGCGCGGGGCGGGTTACAACGAGATTAAGCAGCGGACGGACGACGGCTACTTCGGCTGGGAGGATGAAGCGCCCTTTGACGGCATCATCGTGACGGCGGCGCCGGACCACGTACCGCAGCCCTTGATCCGTCAGCTAAGAGAGGGCGGGCGGATGATCGTGCCGGTGGGACCGCCGGGGTTCTACCAGACGCTGTGGAAGATCGAGCAGACGACGGATGGGGTGGTAGCCGAGAACCTGGGGCTGGTGCGGTTCGTTCCGCTTACCGGGGAGATGTCGGCCGAGGATCCCTAGTGCGCCAGAGCGGCACGGCCACGGCGTAGGCAACGGCCGCACCCAGCAGCGTCCAGGCAAAGCCGACGGACACGATCAGGATGGCGGCCACGAAGGCGGCGGCGACCGATGCCGTGCCGTTGACGGCCCAGGCCCATGAGATGGCCGCTCGGTCGTCAGCCAGCGCGCGAATGGCCGACGGCATGACGGCGCCGAGCGCCAGCGAGGGCGAAGCCGCCAGGATGCCGATTGCCACGCGAACGGGCAGGGGCGCGCCCAGGGTCTCGGGCGCCGCCAGTAGCAGCCCGCCCAGAATGAACACACTCATTGCGGCCATGCCGGCGGCCGAGTCCGGCGACGGGCGCCACCAGCGAGACGACAGGCTGCCCAGGCCGGCCCAGGCCAGCATGGCGGCGATGCCGGTGGCAAAGGCGACCGTGGGGGCGTCGAGCACCAGGATGAGGCGCTGCAACAGGGCGATTTGGGTTGCAGTGAAAGCGACGCCAACGGCAGCGACGTAGACAAGGCGGCGTAGCCCGACGCGGGCCGCGCCACCACGTCGGCGCCCTATGAGTGGTGCGACCATCGTGAGCACGGCTGCTCCGATGGCGGCCGCGGCCAACGGGACAAGGACCAGAAAGCCCGCGCCGCCGAACGGTTGCCAGGTGCGACCGGTAGTCGAGACGACTTCGCGCCACTGGGTCCAGTCGAAGTAGTGGAAGAAATAGGGACGGTCGTCGGTGACGGACGCCCAGGTTTCGGGGATCGGGTCGCCTCGAACCACCGCCTGGAAAGCCTTGTAGAGCGAGGTGTCGGGCAGGCGATTGAAACGGTTTGAGTCCGATTCGAGAAGTTTCACGTGAAACACCCAGTCGAATCCGTCGCGCTCCAGGTTGTTTGTTAGGGCTTGGCGTTCCTCGAGTGTGAAAACGGTCGGTGAGGCGACCATGGTGACGGCTTCCAGGGAACGCCAGACGAGGACGTGAGCGGCAGGGTCATGGATGCCTGCCAGTCGGAGGGCATCGAGCAGGGACGCCCACATGCGGACGGACTCTGAGGGAGTTGCCTGCAGCCAGCGGGTGATAACCAGGCGGCCGTCGGGCGCGAGGGCGCGCCAGCCGTCGGCCAGGGCATCGCGGGTCAGGGCGTAGGTCTCGCGCAGGCCGAACGTTCCGGCGGCGACGCCCTGGAAGGACTCGCGCAGGGGCCAGACCACCAAGTCGTATCCGCTGGTCGACTGCAGGGCTGACCGGACGCCGTGATCGAGAATGCGGACACGCTCGTGGTTCAGCACCGTGGCGTCGCCCGCATTTCGCCAGGCTTCGCGCAGTGCAGCGTCAGGCTGGACGAGGTCGAGGTCCTCGATTCCTGAACGCAGCAGAACGGCAGCGTCGAACGCTCCGATCGGGTCAAGCAGCAGTGCCGAGTTGGATGGACGAATCCGAACGGCGTGAGCGAGGGGGACGTGATCGAGGGCTTCCGTGAGCGGCACGTCGAGGGCCGCCGCGTCGCTCCCATCGACGGTCACGCCGGTACGGGGCCTGGGGACGGGCCCCGTGTAGTTCAGGCTCAAGCCGGTGGCGGTGCGGAATCCGGCGTTCTCGAGGATGTCCACGCGCGAATTGGCGGAGAGCCTGGTGTCGAGTCGGCTGGCATCGGGACGTTGCAGGGCCTGCGCGAGTTGCGAGTGGACGGAGACCCGCGGGCCGGCTGGCGCGATGACGATGGCCGCGGCGAATAGGGCGATCGCCAACAGGCCGGCTCCGAAGGCCGGTAGCCGGGGAGCGGCGATTACCGGCGCGGTTACAGCCAGCGCGGCGGCCAGCAGAATTGTCGCGGCCGATCCGACAAGGGATAGCAGCGGCACGGCCAGGGCCGCACCGGCGGCAGAACCGGCCAGGCTCGCGCCATACGTCACGCCGGCGTCCGACGGGCTGTGACGCAGCGCGGCAACCACAGCGACCCCAGCGCAGGTGAACGGCACCGCGGCCACGATGAAGAAGAGCGCCAGCCAAAACAGTTGGCTGGCGTCCGCGCCTATCCGGTAGGTGTCGAGCGGAATGCGGTCCGCCGTGACATAGGCCCCGACGGCGGTGGCGGCGAAGAGCACGCCTTCCCAGCTGATCGCGGTCTGCGGAGCGGCTCGCGCTACGCGTGCTGAAGTTGCCGTGAGGGTCCCCGCCGCACCGATGCCCAGCAGGGCCATGGCAATGGCGACGAAGGCGAAGTGGTGGCCCTGCGCTATCGCGTACACTCGTGTGAGCGCGATCTCGAACAGCAGACTGGCCGCCGAAACCAGAACCAGTCCGCCAACGAGCCTGTACCTCACCGAACCTCGACCGTCGCGATGGGCCGCTCGGTAGATCGTCACACGCGAGGCGGCTGTTGCCGGCCGATAGTCAGACGGCGTGAGCCATCTCACGCGACACGAGCACTGCCCGCCTCACCCTCGCTGGCTGGCGCTAGCCGCCTCCATCTCCCCACCTGAGTTCGATCCGGTGTTCGCCAGGCGATAGCCGCACGCTGACGGTATCGGGGGTTGTTTGCACGTCGGGGTCAGGGTTCTGGAGGTCGTGGATCCGGTCGTTGACGGCGAGCGTCTGCGGCCGTTTCGCGTCCCGATCCAGCGTCACGTCAGCTTCAACGCCGTCGGGGAGTTCGGCGGTGAGGACCAGGCCGGTGTCGGTGCGTTCCCAGGACGCTCTCAGGTCGCCGTGGGGCGTGGGGACCACACCGTTGGCCCAGTCCAGCACGCCGGGGTGCGGGCGAATCCGGCAGGTCTGAAACCCCGGACCGGTTGGGGTTACGCCCAGGAGGTCCGTCGTAAGCGCCACGCCGGCTCCGACTGCGCTCACATGGGTGAGGCTGCGCGGGGCGGCTCGACGCATCTGGTGGCGCGTGGCGACCTGCTCGTCCGAGGTGATGGGGTCGTGATGCGAGATGAAGGGTCCCCATGCTTCCCAGACCGTGGGGTTGTCCATGAGCTCGAGCATGGGGCGAAAGCGCTCGCGGACCTCATGCAGCGCCTGCGCCGACAGCCCGACGCGCAGCAGCGCGGTCAGCACGTCGCCGAAGTACGCGGGACTTGCGGGCGCCAGCGACGGATCCCGGGCGCTGAGCCTGGCAGCAATCCGCTCGGCCTGTTTGGACGTCGCCACGCCGTGGATCAGGGCCAGCGCGTTGCCGTGTTCGCTGGCCAGTCCCGTCAGTTTCCCGTGGTGGTGGCTGTCTTCGTACAGGCCGCGCACGGGGTTCCAGAAGACGCGGCGAATCCGTGCCCGAACCGATTGAGCGATACCGTTCCAGCGGCGCGCGTCCGCCGGCCGACCTAGCTGCTCGGCCAGCCAGGCGGCTGCCTCCAGGCCAATGGCGTAAAAGATGTTGGTGGCCAGATTGGCGCCTCGCAGGTCCACGGGCGCCCAGTCCAGCCAGTTCCAGCCGGGCAGGCCGCGCAGCAGGCCCAGACTGTCCCGGTACGGTTCGTACCAGTCGATCTGCCGTTTAACGCTGGGGTAGAGGTCTTCCGCTACGTCGCGTCGGCCCGTAAAGAGGAGGTGCTCACGAACGTTCAGGCTCCAGGCCAGCAGGTGCTGGGGGATGAAGATGCGTGGATCGATCCGGGCCGGCGGAAAGGTGATTTCCAGCCTGCCGTCCCCCCGGTCCGTGGCGGGAAAGGTTCGCAGCAGCCGGTCGGCCAGCGGCAGGTCGCCGTAGGCGAGGTACATGCCCGGGATGCCATGACGCGGGTCGCCGCCTGCCCATTGCGCGCGCTCGCGCCAGGCGTCGCCGGTTAGCGTGTCCTCCATGTTCAGATAGACGGTATCGGCGCAGGCCGTCCACAGCTTGGTGAGGAGAGGATCGGCACAGGCAAATGCGCCGCGCCGCTCGGCCGGGTACTCGTACGAGTTGAGCGAGATGCCGCGGATGCGGACCGGGGTGTCGGGACTGCGGACGGTGAGATGCAGGTAGCGGAACTGGCGATAGGCCGCCACCTCCCAGACCTGCTCACCGGCGCGGGTCAGGTAGCGATCCGCAATTGGGAGCCTGGACGGCACGCGGTTGTCGACCAGTAGTTGGTCATAGGTCAGGTCCAGCTTCGCGTCCGCCGGGGCGTTTAGCCGTATGCGTGGAAAGCCAAAGACCTGGCGACCGAAGTCAAGCACCAGGAAGGGCTGGCGGATGCCGTGCCCGGCGACAAGCGCGCCCTGGAATACGGCGGCGGTGTCGTCGCCGGTGAGGACGGCTTCCGGCCGCTCCGCTCGCGAGTGTTCCGGGGGAAGCCGGGGCTCGGCGGCCAGGAGACGCGCCACGTCCAGCCTTGCTCGGCGCCGGTGTCGCGTGGGTGGGGAGTAGGCGAACGCGGGTGGTTCCAGGTCGATCACCTCGCCGACCGTCACCACGCGGGTGGGTCGTACCTCGCGCTCGCACAGCAGCGGCGTCGAACGCGGCTCCAGCAGGAACCAGTCCAACTCGCGGGGTGGAATTTCCCAGGCCGGGGACCAGTCCGAGTCGTCGAATTCCACCCGCATCCAGTCCGGCGGGTCGGCGCTGGCGTCGTAGACCTCGGGGCTGCCGAAGGTTCCCTCGAGCGGCGGCACGTCCCGGTTCCAGGCCGTGGCCGGTCGCAGTTTCCAGCGGGAATCAGTTCCAATCACCTCGGACGCGCCGTCCGGGCGTGTGATCTCCAGTTCCGCCCAGAGGCCGGCGCGTTCGCCCACGGTGTAGGAGTTGCCGCTCTGCGAGTGCCAGCCCTCGCCCTGGGCTACCGCGCCGTAGTGGTAGGCGCGGACTGCGATGACGTTTGCGCCGGCATGGAGCCTGGAGGCCACGTCGTACGTGTCGTAGCTCTTGCGCCTGGGATCGCTGCGCGCCGGGCCGCGGCCCACGTAGGCCCCGTTGACATACAAGACGTAGCGATCCGATGCCGTGATGTGTACGCGAGCCCGGCTGGGCTGCTGGGCGAGCGCAAGTGAGCGGCGGGCGTACAGGTAGCAGTGGTAGGGCTTGGGCTCGCCCTGGCACCAGATCCAGACCCCGGTGCGATGACTCGACGGAGACACTCTGTCCGTCATCCGCAAGCCTCCACGCCGCGGCGACCGTGGTCGGCGGCTCCAAACATAGAGCATGGCGACGAAGTCCGCCCCGAGCGCAGGGTGTGACAAGCTGCGAAACGCAGGTTCCCGACCGCTACGGATTACAGGTGTTCTGGAAGCGGCGGCGTGGGCGCGACAAGCTGATGGCCGAGATCCGGCAAACCGGCATCGTGAAGTCGGAACCGGTGCTGGAGGCCATTGAGCGGGTTGAGCGACGTCACTTTGTCAGGCCCGATGACGAGCGCGAGGCCTACGACAACGCACCGCTGTCGATTGGCCGGGGCCAGACCATTTCGCAGCCGCTGGTGGTGGCGCTGATGTCGGAGGCGCTGTCGATTGGATCCGGCGGCAGGGTGCTGGAGATTGGGACGGGGTCGGGCTACCAGGCGGCGGTGCTGGCCGAGATGGGTGCGAAGGTGTTCAGCGTTGAGATCATTCCGCAGCTCAGTGCCTGGGCAGCGACGAATCTTCGGAACGCCGGGTATCGCGACGCCAGGCTCCGCACCGCCGACGGATTCTTCGGCTGGGAAGAGCACGCGCCGTACGACGCGATCATTGTGACCGCGGCCGCCAGCAAGATCCCGCGGCCGCTGATCCGGCAGCTGCGGATCGGCGGGCGGCTGGTTGTTCCGGTGGGTTCGAACGCCTGGGATCAGACCCTATGGGTCGTGGAGCGGACCGATGAAGGCGAGACGTCCACCAACCTCGGCCCCGTGCGTTTCGTGCCGCTCACTGGCGAAGGTCAACACGCGTCGACCTGAACGGTTGGCGCTGCTGCTGGTCAGACCCCCGGCTCGTCGCCGAAGCGATCGTGCTCCTGGGGCTCGCCGTCGAACTCCAGCGCGATGACCGTGTCGATGGGATCGGGCGCGTAGGCGGGCAGGCCGCGCAGCCAGACGCGGTGACCGCGTTGCTCCACCGATACCGGAGTGTCGGAACCCAGCAGGCGCGCGCTGACGATGCGTCCGCCGACGCCGCCCACGACGATCTCCTCGCCCGGCCAGCGCCAGCAGTGCAGATAAAGCGTATTGCCGATTTTGGTGTGCGTGCGCCCCGCGCTGCTGATGCGCAGCCGATCCGCGGTCGGCTCGCTGCCGTAGATGGACTCGCCGTACACGTCCAGCCAGCGTCCCATGGCGCGCAGGCGCTCCACGGACTCGAACGGGATGCGGCCGTCGGGGTCGGGTCCGACGTTCAGCAGGTAGTTGCCGCCGCCGTTGGCCGCGGTCACCAGGTAGTGGATGAGCTGCCGGGGGGACTTCCACTCGCGGTCGATGGTGGAGTAGCCCCAGGTTGTGTTCATGGTCATGCAGCTTTCCCAGAGCCGATCCGGGGAGGGCGTGACGTGCTGCTCGGGCGTGTCGAAGTCCTCCGGCTGCATGGAGCGGTTGTTGATGAGGATGTCGGGCTGCAGAAGCCGGACTTCGGCGTTGAGCGGGGTCGAGTTCCAGTCCTCGGGCGTGTAGGGCCAGCCGCCGTCGTACCAGAGCACGGAGAGGTCGCCGTAGCCGGTGCATAGCTCGAGCACCTGCGCATGCACGTAGTCCAGAAACTCGGCCCAGCCGTCCGGGTCGCGAGCCTTGCCGCGAAAGTAGGCCGGGTAACGCCAGTCGAGCAGCGAGTAGTAGAAGCCGTAGCGCATGCCGCGCTTCTCGCAGGCGTTCACGAACTCGGCCAGCAGGTCGCGCCTGGCGGCCGTCTTGGTGGCGGTGAAGTCGGAGACCTGGGAGTCCCAGAGGCTGAAGCCCTCGTGGTGGCGCGAGGTCAGGATCATGTAGCGCATGCCCGCGTCCTGGGCCAGCGCCACCCACTCGTCGGGGTTGTAGTGCTGGGGATCGAACTGATCAGCCAGGACCTTGTATTCCTCGGGAGGAATGCTCTCCTGGTACATCGTCCACTCGTGACGGGCCAGGAGGGAGTACAGCCCCCAATGGATGAACATGCCGAAGCGGGCGTCGTGCCACCAGGAAAGCGCGGCGGGGGTTGGCATTGCGGGTTCCTTGGATCGCAGAGGTGAACAGTACGAAGGATGCGACGGTCTGGGCAGATTGGGCAAAGGCCCGCGGATCGTCTGGCGGGGGTAGGGGTTTGGGTTAGCCTCGTCCGCGTTAGTCCACGTTCTGCAGCTGCCCCATGTCTGACCGCCGATCGCGTCTCACCCGCCCGCTCAATCCGATGCCGCCAGAGGTCGAACGCGCACTGGAGGACGCCGGCCTGCTGGAGGCCTATCGGGCCCGCCCGCCCTACCAGCGGAATGACTACCTTGGCTGGATCGACCGGGCCAAGCGCCCCGAAACCAAGGCCCGCCGGTTGCAGCAGATGCTGGACGAACTGGATCAGGGCGACGTGTACATGAAGATGTCGTGGCGGGCGCGGCCGGGAAACTGACGAACCGGGGGAACGAACAACGCGCTTTCTACGTAATCTCTGGCAACGGATCGGAACGTATCGGGCAGCGTAATTCGCACGAGCGCCTCATCGCATAGCGAGGTTCGCGGTCTCTTGCGGGCGATTAGTCCTGCTGTGGCGGCGCTGGTGCTCGTGCTGATTGCAGTTCTGCAGCCCGTGGCGCAGGCGCAGGAGCCCAGCCCGGGACCGGCGCTGCTGCCGACGGTGGCGACTGACCCTCCGAAGCCGGACCAACGGTTCGTGACCGTGAGCAGCGGCAACTTTCACGCTTGTGGCCTACGGGCGAATGGCGACGTTCTGTGTTGGGGGGCCGGACCGCCTGGTGAGGCGGCCGAATACGGCCCCGTTGACTTCGGCCAGGCGTCGCCGCCGGCTGGCGAACGCTTCGTGGCCATCAGCAGCGGCGGCTTCCACACGTGCGGGGTGCGCGACGACGGATCGGCGGTGTGCTGGGGCGCCGGCCTGGACGACCAAGCCGAAGGTCTGGGCAAGGTGGGATTCGGCCAGACCGCACCGCCGGCTGACGAGACCTTCGCCGAAATCAGCAGCGGGGGTGGGCATACCTGCGGGCTGCGCGAGGATGGCTCGGTGGCCTGCTGGGGGAACGACGAGTCCGGCCAGGCCTCGCCTCCCGAAGACGAACGGTTCACGTCGATCACCAGCGGCGCCAATCACTCCTGTGGCATTCGCGAGGACGGAACCGTCGTCTGCTGGGGGCCGGAGCCGGGGCCGGGGCCGTTCGGAGGCTGGGAAGCTCCACCGGAAGCCGAGTTTGCGTCGATCGAAGGGGCCGACGGCTATACCTGCGGCGTTCCGATGGAAGGCGCGCCGTTCTGCTGGGGGAGCTATTCGGAAATCCCCAACCTTGCGCGCTACCCGCCACCGGACCTCTGGCTCATTTCCATCAGCGGCGGCGGAGGGCACGCCTGCGGGCTCCGGAAGGATGGAACGCCGGTGTGCTGGGGGGATCTGGCCGACGACCCGCCGCCGGGGCAGCGCTTCGCGTCGCTCAGCAGCGGAACGAGGCACACCTGCGGGCTGCGCCTCGACGGCACCATGGCTTGCTGGGGCGACGACACCCATGGGCAGGCGTCCCCACCCGCGCAGGCGCGGTACCTGGGTTCCGAGCCCATCCCGCCCGATCCCTACGACCCCGGGGCGCCGCTGGTTGCGCTGAGCAGCGGTGGTCGACACGTCTGCGGCATCACGAGTGAAGGCTTAGCCTGGTGCGCAGGCAGTGACAGTTTCGGTCAAGCATCGCCGCCGCCCGGCGTGAAGTTCGCCTCCATCAGCAGCGGCTCGGTTCACACCTGCGGCATCCGTCTGGATGGCGTGGCCGTCTGCTGGGGGGATGACGAGGATGGTGAGGCCTCGCCGCCAGCAGGCGAGCGGTTCGTCTCAATCAGCAGCGGCGCTGGTCGTACCTGCGCCCTCCGCGAAGACGGCACGCCGGTTTGCTGGGGCCGCGAGAGCGCCGAAGAAACGGTGGCGGTGGAGGCTGAGCAGTTCAGCGCCATCAGTGCCGCCTTGGGCCACGCCTGCGCGCTGCGGGCGGATGGCACGGCCGTCTGCTGGGGGAGTAACTGGGGTGGTCAGGCCACGCCGCCCGAGGCTCAGAAGTTCACGACCATCAGCAGTAGCTGGACCCACACCTGTGCCCTGCGCGAGGACGGCGCGGCCGTCTGCTGGGGCCGTGATCAGTACGGCCAGGCCTCCCCGCCGGAGCACGAGCGCTTCGTGGACATCAGCACGAACACGTACCACACCTGTGCGCTGAGAGAAGACGGCACGCCCGTATGTTGGGGCGCAGCCGATCCCTGGGGGGACTACGGCCAGGCGTCCCCGCGTCCCGGGGAACGGTTTGTGTCGGTGAGCAGCGGGGACAGCTTCACCTGCGGCCTGCGGTCGGACGGCACCTACGGATGCTGGCGATTCGGCCCGGCGAAGCTCGGGTTCGACCTCGACACCGTCGGCCGCGAGCGATTCTGGGCGGTAAGCGATCGTGCGCTGACGGCCGTAAGCAGCGGCAACCGGCATTCCTGTGCGATCGACGCGGACGGCACGCTGCGGTGCTGGGGTCTGAACGACTACGGGCAGGCGGAACCTCCGGCGGAGGGGACGTTCATTGCCGTTAGCAGTGGTGGACGACATACGTGCGCCCTGCGCGATAGCGGCGAGGCGGTCTGCTGGGGCGATTCAGCGGATGGCCGGACCGAGCCGCCGGCCGGCGATCGGTTCGTCGCGATTAGCAGCGGATGGGCACATACCTGTGCCCTGCGCGACGACGGCTTGGCCGCGTGCTGGGGCAGGGACCATAACGGCCAGGCCTCGTCGCCAGAAGCTGAACGCTTCAGCGCCATCAGTAGCGGGCGCACGCACACGTGCGCGCTGCGCCAGGACGGCACGGTGAAGTGCTGGGGTGAGGATGACGACGGCCAGGCCTCGCCACCGGAAGGGGCGCGGTTCTCCGCCATCAGCAGTGGCTGGGGTTACACCTGTGCCCTCCACGAGGACGGCAGCCCGTTCTGCTGGGGCGATCCCGATAACGAGGCGTCGACACCGCCATATGTCGACCGCTTCGTCGCGATCAGCAGCGGCTCGGATCACGCATGCGGGCTACGTGCCGACGGCACGCCGGTCTGCTGGGGCGAACGGAATGCGGTCGCTCCTCCGGGCGAGCACTTCGACGCTATCAGCATCGGTGCGGTGCACACTTGCGCGCTGCGCACGGACGGCCGTCCCATCTGTTGGGGCAACGGCTTCGCCACGCCGACCGAATCGGCCGTACGTTCGCAGTTCGAGACGGTCAGTGTTCAGAGCTTTGTTTCCATCAGCGGGGGATATCGACATGTCTGCGGGCTGCGTGAGGATGGAACCGTGCTCTGCTGGGGTTCGAATCGCGACGGTGTCAGCGTGGCGCCGTACGGCGAGTTCTTCACAGCCCTAAGCAGCGGCAACGCGCACACCTGTGGGCTGCGGCCGGATGGCACCGTGGTCTGCTGGGGGAGTGACGAGCACGGCCAGTCGTCGCCGCCGGATGGCCAGACCTTTACGGCGCTCAGCAGTGGTGCTGCCTATACCTGCGGACTTCGCCCGGACGGCCGAGCTGTCTGTTGGGGGAACGACCTCAGTGGCCAAGCGTCGCCGCCGGGTGGCGAGCTGTTTAGGGCCCTCAGCAGCGGCGGGGCGCACACTTGCGGGCTGCGCGCGGACGGCGTCGCGGTCTGCTGGGGCGATGACGAGCATGGTCAGACATCGCCGCCTCCGAGCGCGCAATTCGCGTCCTTGAGCAGTGGCTCGGAATACACCTGCGGGCTGCGTGTGGACGGGACTGCTGTCTGCTGGGGTAAGGCCGGAGGCGCGACTTCGCCGCCGTATGGCATGACGTTCACGGCCCTCAGCAGCGGCGGCGGACATGCCTGTGCGCTGCGCATGGACGGTAGGCCCATCTGTTGGGGGGCGAACACTTTCAGCGGGGGCGGATTCGGCGGGCAGGCTGCGCCACCGTACCGAGAGATTCTCACCGCGCTCAGCAGCGGGTGGGACTACACCTGTGGCCTCCGCGCCGACGGCACGCCAGTTTGCTGGGGAGCGTGGTTCAAGACCGCCGTGCCGCGCTATCCGCCCATCGATGGCGGCCCGTTCATTGCCGTCAGCAGCGGCGAGCTGCATACCTGCGCGCTGCGCGAGGACGGCACGCCGATGTGCTGGGGCGACGATGTGAACGGCCAGGCTTCGCCGCCCGACGGCGAACGGTTCGCGTCCGTCACAAGCGGCGAGCAGCACACCTGTGGTTTACGCGCGGACGGTACGGCGGTCTGTTGGGGTTCCAATCGCAACGGTCGGTCCACGCCGCCGGACGGCGAGCGGTTCGAGTCGCTCAGCAGCGGCTCAGGCCACAGTTGCGCGTTGCGCCCCGATGGGTCCGCAGTCTGCTGGGGCCGCAACTATAAAGGCCAGGCTCTACCGCCCGAAGACGAGCGCTTCGTTGCTCTGAGCAGTGGTGGGAATCACACCTGCGGGCTTCGTGACGACGGGTCGACCGTGTGCTGGGGCAACGACGACCGAGCGGCCGGTTGGGGCAATCTCTGGCCGCCCGAGGACGAGCGCTTTGTCGCCATCAGTGCCGGACCGGACCTGACCTGCGCACTGCGCACGGACGGCTCGAGCTGGTGTAGCAGCGCGTTTGGACTGCCAGTATCTGCGTTTGAAAACATGCGCCTTAGCTCAATCAGCAGCGGTCGCCAACACTTCTGCGGGACACGCGAGGACGGGTCGGTCGGCTGCTGGGGCGAGCACGAAGGTGACGGACGCTCGTCTCCGCCCCTCGAGGGTCAGTTCGTGTCCGTGAGCAGCGGCGCGCGGCACACCTGCGGGCTACGCGACGACGGCACGATCGTCTGCTGGGGCGACAACACCTACGGTCAGGCATCGCACGAGGGTGCGCCGCGATCGTCGATGTTTGGCGAGCGCTTCACGGCCATTGACGGTGGTGGCGCGCTCCCCTGTGTCCTTCGCCAGGACGGGTCGCCCCTCTGCTGGGCGGCCCCGGGGCCGACGCACTTTTCGCTCCCCGACGTGCCGGAGACGCCGGACGAGCGACTGACGTCTATCGGCCGATCCGGACACATTTGCGGCCTGCGTGACGACGGAACGCCCGTCTGCTGGGGTGATGACCAGCACGGGCAGGCTTCGCCGCCCGCCGATGAGGTCTTTGCGGCGATTAGCACCGGCGCGTGGCATACATGCGCCCTGCGCCCCGACGGCACTCCGGTCTGCTGGGGCAGCAACACCGACGGATGGGGTGATCACGGCGGTCAAGCGGAGGCACCGGCTGGTGAACGATTTGTTGAACTCAGCAGCGGCACGTGGCATTCGTGCGCCCTACGCCAGGATGGATCTCCCGTGTGCTGGGGGAGCAACAACGATCACTACGGCGATTATCGCGGGCAGGCGACGCCGCCTGCAGATAAGCGGTTTTCAGCCCTAAGCAGTGGAACATCGCACACGTGCGCACTGCGCCACGATGGGACGGCCGCCTGCTGGGGTTCGGACATCTTCGGACAGGCTTCACCGCCCAAAGACGAATCGTTCGTGGCAATCAGCAGCGGCGCCAGGTATACGTGCGGCATTCGCGCCGACGGCTCAGCCGTCTGCTGGGGCTATGACTGGGACGGGCAATCCTCGACCCCGGCCGGCGAGCGATTTGCGGCAATAAGCACCGGGGCGAAGAGCACCTGCGCGCTGCGCGAGGACGGCACCGCTGTGTGCTGGGGCGAAGGCTATCCGCGGCCGCCCGACGTAACACCACCGTACCGGCCGGAACCTCCGCCGCTACCCAGCCCACTTCCAACCTTCACGGCCGTCAGTTGCGGTGACTACCACACGTGTGCGCTGAGCGTGGACGGTGCCGCAGTCTGCTGGGGCGGTCGAGAGTTGTATCCGCCATTCTGGCCTCCTGGCGACGAGCGATTCGTTCTGCTGAGCAGCGGCGGGCAGCACACCTGCGGGCTACGCGAGGACGGTTCGGCGGCGTGCTGGGGCATTGGCGCCGTCGTCGACGAGTCACCACCCGCCGGCGAAACGTTCGTCTCGCTGAGCAGCGGCTCGAGCCACGCCTGCGGCTTGCGTGATGATGGGACGGCGGTCTGCTGGGGCTTCGACGATGATGGTCGAACCTGGCCGCCGGCCGGCGAACGGTTCACGATGCTCAGCAGTGGCGGCGGTCACACCTGCGGCCTGCGCGAGGATGGGACGGCGGTCTGCTGGGGACGCGACGACGAAGGCCAGGCCTCGCCGCCCGCCGACGAGCGGTTTACGGCAATTGCCAGCGGCAGCGATCACACCTGCGGGTTGCGTGCCGATGGGACCGTCCGCTGCTGGGGCGACAAGTCAGCCGCTCACGCGACGCCGCCGGTGGGCGAGACTTTCGTGGCAATCAGCAGCGACGACTACCGCACCTGTGGGCTGCGCGCCGATGGGACGGTCCTCTGCTGGGGATACGACCGAGCCGGAGAGTCGACGGCGCCGGACGACGTGCGAGTGACGTCCATCAGTACCGGTCACTCACACACCTGTGGCCTGCGCGCGGACGGAACCGTCGCTTGCTGGGGGTCCGATGACGAGGGCCAGGTGTGGCCGTCGCGATGAGGCTGGTGAACGTGCTGATGGTCCTCCAGAGCGTCAGTTGCTCTGCCGCTCGTCGGGTGGGGCGGCGACTCCGGTCGTCTTGTTCGGCGCCAGCGATTCGGCTGACTCCAGGCCTTCGTCGATCGCGCGGCAGATCGAGGCCATTGCCCGGACAGCTGCGACCTCTCACCGTAAGACGTAGGTCCCGAGCCCTGGCGCCGCCGTTGCGCTTCGTCGCGCTGGCCGCCGTGCTGGTTGCGCTCGGTGTGAGCCTCACGACCCGGCCGGCGCATGCGCACAGCCGCATTCCGCCGTGTGAGAGTTTCGATCTCCGCGGCTTTCACGTGATGAATGCCCGGAACTCGGTGCAATGGAAGCCGGGTGGCTCCGAACTGCTATTCATCCACCACGACCAGCTCTACCAGGCGACGGCGGACGGGACACGCGTGCACGGCACGTTTGAGGTGCCGTACGAGGCCCACATCGAGTCGCGGTCGTATATCAAGGTCTACCTGTCCCACGCCGACGTCTCCCCTGACGGGACGCGGGTGGCGTACTCCGTCTGCTGGGACTCCTTTACGTTCTGGGACAGCCCGCCAAGGGAACCGCCGGACGAGGAATCCCGCGCGGTCAACGCTCCGATCGGCACCGTGTTCTTCGAAGTCGCCGTCTGGGATGCGACCACCGACGAGGTGGACTACCTGGCCGTTGGCAGCGTGCCGGTGTGGTCGCCCGACGGCACACGCATTGCGTTCTTGTCCGACTACAACTACGCCGACCCGACGGACGGCAGACGGACACGCGTTGAGGCCGACCCGGGGCTCTTCAGCATGGCCGCGGACGGCTCCGACATCCAACGCCTGGCGCCGGCGGACCCTGGGGACGTCGGCCTTCCGCCCCGCTGGTCGCCGGACGGACGGCTGCTGGCCTTTGTGCGAGGCGTGGGTTCGGCGGAGCAGGCGGTGTACACGGTGGGCGCCGACGGCTCCGACCCCAAGGAGATTTCCGCCGCGGCCAGTCTTCCCTCCTGGTCCCCCGACGGCGAACGGCTGGCGCTGGCGTTGCCCTACGGCGACGAGGTGGCGCTGTACACCATCGCGGCGGACGGCTCGGACTCGCGGCGGCTGACGACGATCGAGGGCTGGCAGAGCTGGGGCTGGAACGAAGGCTCGTACGCGGAAGATCCGTCGGTTGCCTGGATCGAGACGGTGGCCTGGTCGCCGGACGGATCGAAGATTCTCTATACGTGTGGATGGGCGTCGGTCTGCGTGGTCGACCTGGATGGAAATCCCGTCGGGTCATCGCCTGAGAACTTCGGGGAGCCACACGGACCGGTCTGGTCGCCCGATGGATCGCGAATCGCGATTGGCCTGGGCGCTGAGTTGGACCGCTATTCGCGGCACGTTCCCGAGGTTCTCTACACGATGAGGCCCGACGGCTCCGACCTGCAGGTGCTTGTAACCCGGGGCGTCGGGCTGGTGGCCGAGAGCGTCAGAGAGGCCGACCTTGCAACGCGATACGCGGCCTGCACCTCCGGATACGTAGTCCCCGAACCCGGTGCGAATCCCGGCCTGGTGAGCGACTGCCAGACGCTGATGAATCTGCGTGATTGGCTGTTCGGCGGCGTGGCCACGAACTGGAATGCCGGGACGCCGATCGACGAGTGGGTGGGGCTGACCATCGAGACCTCGCCGCGGCGGGTGACGGGACTGAGGGTGGGAAGCGGCAGATACGGCGATGCGGTAACCGCGGGCATCATCCCGCCCGAGGTCGCCGACCTGCCCAGGCTGCGGACGCTCGAGCTCGCCGCCAACCAGATTTCGGGAAACATCCCGCCGGAACTCGGGCAACTCGCCGAGTTGGAGACGTTGGATCTCGCCCACAATCAACTCTCCGGGGGGATTCCACCGGAGTTCGGTGATCTGATCGCGCTGCGAAGCCTGAACCTGTCCGGTAACCGGCTGTACGGCGGGATTCCGCCGGAACTGGGCCAGCTGACGAGGCTTGAACTCCTGGACCTTGCCGGGAACGATCTGACCGGCGAGATTCCAGCGGAGCTGGGCAACCTTTCCAGCCTGCAGCGGCTCCTCCTTCGGGAGAACGAGTTCGACGGGGGGATTCCAGGCGAGATCGGCCAACTTGCCGGCCTGGTGGGTCTGGACCTCGCCGAGAGTGGTGTCGCGGGCAGCATTCCGCCTGAAATCGGCGGTCTGGCCGGGCTCGAGACGCTGGACCTCTCCAACAATGAGCTGACGGGTGACATTCCGCGCGAACTCGGCGGGCTGCGAAACCTGAAGGGTTTGAATCTCAGCGAAAACCGCCTGACGGGCCTGATCCCCTGGGAACTGGGCTGGCTGACGAAGCTCACGGATCTGCAGTTCGGGGGCAACCAACTCACCGGACGCGTGCCGGTGGGCTTGGGGTCCATGTACGACCTGTGGTCGCTGGGGCTGTGGGGCAATCAACTCGAGGAGTGCCTGCCGTTCCACCTGAACCGACGTGAGCCGCCGTACATCAGCCCGCGCGAGTGGGCGACCTGCGAGGCCGGTTCGTATGCCTTCAACATTCGAGACGACGCGTTGCCCGGGGCCAGCGTGGGCCGGGTGTACATCCCCGGCCGGCTGGCGGACACGGTCGAATATGTGATCGCGGCCGGCAACGAGGCCGGGGCGTTCGCCATCGACTCGGGCAGCGGCCACATTACCGTTGCCAGTGAACTGGACGCTTTAGCGGTCGATGCCTATGTGCTGACGGTCGTGGCGAGTGATGGACTCGGCGACCCGGTACGCGTGGCGATCCGGGTCAATCCAGCGCCTTCGCCGCCGACCTGCGCCAGTGGAATTGCCGTGCCCAATCCGGAGGAGAATCCCGGGCTGGTGAACGACTGCCGGATCCTGCTCCAGGCGCGGGAAGTTCTGGTCGGGCGGGGCTGGCTGAATTGGAGCGCCGAGGCGCCGATGGAGCAGTGGGAAGCGATCGAACTCGGTGGCACACCGCGACGCGTCCTGGCGCTGGAGATTCAAGGGCCCCACGGCGGTCGGCGCATCCCGCCCGAGCTTGGAGGCCTGAGCGCTCTGCGCCGACTGGTGCTCTTTAACAACCGATTGTGGGGCACCATCCCGAGCGAACTCGGGCAACTGAGCGAGTTGCGCGAACTCGATCTGTCGAATAACGCCTTCTCGGAAGCGATACCGCCGGAACTGGGCCAGCTTGCCAACCTGACGCACCTGAACCTCTTCGTCAATCGACTAACCGGGCAAGTTCCAGCGGAACTTGGACAGCTGACGAATCTGCGGGAATTGCACCTCGGCTTGAACCACTACCTGATCCAGTGCCTGCCGAGCAGTCTGGCCGCCCGAGCGCAGCAGGGCGCCGCGTTACCGGACTGGCCGACGTGCGATGCGGACGGCTAGCGGTCAGACCATCAGTTCGCCGCCGGTGATGTCGAGGGCGGCGCCGGTGATGTAGGCGGCGCGGTCGGAGGCGAGGAAGCAGACGAGGTCGGCGACCTCGGACGGCTCACCCATCCGGTTCAGGGGGATGGACGGGATGTACTCCTGGATGCGCTCCTCGGACCAGGCGACGCGCAGCATGTCGGTGTCGATCATGCCGGGGCAGACGGCGTTGACGGTGATGCCGTAGGGGGCCAACTCCTTGGCGGCGGCGCGCGTTAGGCCCAGTACCGCTGCCTTGGAGGTGGTGTACGAGGCGCCGCCCACGGTGCTGACGTTCTTGCCCGCGGTGGATGAGAAGTTGACGATGCGGCCGTAGCCGTTGGTTTTCATGGCCGGGATGACGGCCTGGGTGCAGAAGAACACGCCGTTGACGTTGACGTCCAGCACGCGCCGCCACTCGGACTCCTGGATGGACTCGAACGCCGTGGGCGAGACGATGCCGGCGTTGTTGACGAGGATGTCCAGGCGACCGAAATGCTCGGTGACCGCGGCAATCATTGACTCGACGGAAGCGCGGTCCGCCACGTTGGCCGGAAACGTCGCGGCGTCAGATCCAAGTTCGGATGCGACTGTTTCGATCTGCTCGGCGTTGACGTCGTTGACGGCAACCTGCGCGCCGCCGGCCAGCAGGCGCTCGGCGGTGGCGCGGCCCATGCCGCGCCCGGCTCCGGTTACCAATGCGACGCGGCCTTGGAACTCAGCGGTCATCTGGGCGATCTCCTCGGGTGACCCATTCGGCAATTCTGAAACATCATCCTGCCAGCAACGCGGTCATGTGACCGCCACGTCGAACCACAGGCCCCAGTGGTCGGAGGCGAAGAGGTCGCCGTCGCGGTGAGCGGTGCCGAAGCGTCCCTCGGCGACGATCTTCAGCGGTGAGTGCGACTTCGAGCGGACCAGCAGGTGGTCAATTCGGATTGGCGGCGCCTGCGGGTGGATGAGGTTGCCGACGCCGTCTTCCAAGGCCTGGCGATTGCTCATGGCGTTGCTGGTGGGATAGGTCGGCGGCGCGCGGTCGAGCGGTGGTAGCGACTCGAGTTCCAACTCCCGCATGAGGCAGTAGAGCAAGGAGTTCTGGGGCATCAGGTTTAGGTCGCCAACGAGAACCAGGAGGTCGGCGTCTTCAGTCATCGGCTGGATGACCTGAACGAGGCTGCTGACCGAGGCGTCGAGCGCGTCGGTCAGTCCTGACCTCGGCAGGTGAGTGCTCGCAACGACCAGGCGAGATCCCTGGATATCCCAGTCTGCGGTCAGCAGCCAGGGTTCGTGGTAACCGAGATTCCCGACCGACTCTCGGTCGGCGAGTTGGAAGCGCGACGTCGTGTCTGGCTGCTGTCTCGCCAGAAGAGCGGGCCCCATGCGGGTGTCCGGGTGGGACGTTGGAGCATCGATCCAGTCCGCCACTGACAGGCCGCAATCAGCGGCAATCTGCGCGGGCGTTGACTGATCGTTTTCCCAGGGTCGGCGCGCTGCGCGGGCTTCGTGAAGGAAAAGGGCGTCGGGCTCGAGGTCCGCCAGCTCGGCTGCCACCAGGGGACGGCGCCGCGGCCATTCCCATGAGAAGCCCCAGATGTTCCAGCAGGCGACGCGGAGTCCGCCGGAAGCACGGGGCGTCACTACACGCGGCGGTGAAGCAAGGGTCGGCGTCAGGCCTTAATCGCGGAAAGCCGGCCTTCGAACAGGAACCGGTCGAACAGGTCGTCCAGGTTCATGCCCGCGACGTCCTGGAGCACGTCGTCGGCCGCGCGCGTGCGCAAGCGGCCCAGGGTCAGCGGCAAGGCCTCCGTCACACCGTCCGCCGCAAGCGTTTGCTGAAAGCCCACGAGCGCAGCCAATTCCAGCGCACCCAGCGGCAGGAAGGTCAGGCCCGTGTGGTGGTAGTCACCCTCGCCGTTGACCGCGCGCACCGCAAACTGGGTGACGCGACGCCGCTCCTCGTACTCCAGTTCGATTACGTCCACGACGCGGCCTTCGCCGGCGCCTTCGGCGACGACGAGCACGCAGTTGTTGGATCCTTGCGACGGCTGGAATTCCTCAGTCGGCTGCAGGGGGTGCTCGGCTACGAGGATCTCGGCTTCTTCAGTGCGAGGAATGGCTTGCAGCAGGCCATGCACCTCACCGTGACCGGCGTTCAGGTCCTGGACCTGCACGTCCGGCGCCTGGGGCACGGAGTCCGGATCGGACGTAATGACCGTGATGGCGTCCGCGCCGATGTCGCGCAGCTGTTCGATGGTGGCGTCCAGCGACGCACCGCCGCCGTCCGCCGCGGCCGCCCCGTCTGCCGTGTGTCCGTTGCCGACAAAAATCACGCCCCGCAAGTCAGCCATAGCACCGCCGAGATTTGCTGCTCAACCGGCATACAGTACGGCATATCGGCGACGCTGCCAGAAAAATGACGCGCGCAGCCTGAATTCGGGTGGCTTCGCCGACGGTCAGCCGATGATCGATCCGGCAGGCAGCAGGTGGGCGAGGCGCGGTCGCAGGTTGTCCGGCGCCTCGTCGTAAACCTCGCGCGGCAGGTCCTCGACAAACGAGTCGATCCCGTCGCCGACGATGACCTGGCGCTCCACGTGGCCGCGGCGCGTCGGGTTGAGGTTCAACCACCACGGCGCGAAGCGGACGACCACGGTCACGCGGTCCTGCTCGGTCGTGTTGGGTGAGACGGCATGCCAGAGCCGGCTGTCTACGATGGCCACCGAGCCGGCCTTGCCAAGCAGGCGCGCTTCATCGTCCCGCGGGGCCATCCAGTCGCCCAGCGGGCTGCCGGGACGCGGGTGATCCTGCTGGCGGTGGCTGCCGGGCACCACGTAAGTCGCGCCGTTTTCGGGCGTGAAGTCGGTCAGCATCCAGAACGTGGTGAGGTGCATGGGCACGTCCGGATAGGGCGCGGGGATGTGCGCCAGGTTGCGCTGGTTATACGGAAAGTCCGCGTGCCAGATGTCGCGGTCTGTACCCGGCCCGGTGACGTACCCGGTCACGTATGAAATTCGCCAATGGGGACCGAGCACGCCCTGCGTGACGGCGTTCACGTTCTCGTCCCCAAGGTGGGGCAACAGGGCCTGGTCGAAGCGCAGCAGGTTCGACACGCCGTATCGGGGAGCGGGGGAGCGCGAGTGTTCGATGATGGATGCCGACACCTTCTCGCGAACGTTGCTGAGGTCCGGCTCCGCGATGATGTCGGGGATTACGCACCAGCCGCGTGTCCGCAGGTCGTCCACATGTGATTCAAGCCCGTTCGATGCGTTCATTCTGATCTCCGCCGGCGGACGTATCGGCCCGGCCGTTCGTGCCTTCGCCTGCTCCGGGCAGGCAACGACTGCGATTTACGGAATGCTAGCAATGCCAACGGGCGGCGGTGTCAGACTCATCGACGGAAAGGTGCGAAGCCGCGAAGGGCGCCGCCGTGGCCCGGGTGTGCAATCGGGCCTGGAGTCTGACTAGCAGCTAGTCCCCAGGTTCCCGCAGCGGGATCTTGGGTCCTTGACGGGGAACGGGTCGTCGCGGGTACCCGCTGTCGAACGGGAATCGTCGCCGCACGCCGGGCCAAGGCCGGCGGCCATGACCGCGAATGCGCCGAGCATGGCTCCGGCAAACCGTCGTCGGGTGAGCGGCCATCTGGTCCGTCTGTCCATTGCGCCGTCTCCTGACTGTTCGGCTGCGACCACTAGAACGGGTGCGGGTGGTGTCCGCAAGCTGGCCGATTGCCGGTGACCGACGGTACCGCTATCCGCACGTAACGTTGCCGCAGCGGGCGTTTGGGTCCTTGTACGGGAACGGATCGTCGCGGGTTCCTGCGGTACCGCCCGTATCGCCGCCGCAGGCTGGGCCAAGGCCGACGGCCACGACCGTCAACGCGCCCAGTAGCGCTCCGCCGAATCGGCGTCGAGTCAACGACCGTCGGGACCGTTTGTCCATTGCGCTGCCCCCCGCGATTGTTCGGCTTTTGACCATTAGAACGGTTGTGCTCGGCTAGCGCAAACGGGCGGTCCGACCGTCGCCGTCCCAAAGCGGCCCGAGGATCTCCGCGAGGGAACGCAGTGGTTGCTCACCACTCGAATACGGTGCCCATGAGCTGCGCCGAGTCGTCGCGCAGCGTGGCGTAGATGGGAGGCGCTTCGGCGGCCGGAACGACGTCCTGGATCAGCGGCGCAATGTTGACCAGCCCCCGGCCGACGAGACGGCAGAGGTTCCGCAGGTCATCCCGGTCAAAGTGGCTGTTCTGCTTGATCGTGATCTCCTGGCCCTGGCCGGTCCTGAAGGTGTAGTTCACCTCCCAGCGGCCCGCGACCAGGATCACGCGCCCTTGTAGACGGACGCATGTAATCAGCTTGTCCTCCATGCCGGGCACGCCCGCAAAGTCGATCACGGCGTCAAAGGCGCCTTCGCCGATCTCTCGGTCCCAGCCGTCGCCGGAAACGTCCACGACCGACTCGGCAGCGCCAATGGCTCGGGCCAGGTCCAATCGCCGTCCGGCCACGTCGCCGATGGTCACGCGCGCGCCCATGACGGCCGCGATCTGCGCCGCCATCTGCCCGATGCAGCCGGCCCCGCCCACGATCAGCACACGCTCGCCCATCTGCAGCTCGGCGTTGCGACAGCTGCGCATCGCCACGCCGCCCATGCCAAACAGCGCGGCGTGCAGGGGATCGATGTCCGACGGCAGCTTGAGGACCAGGTCGTCCTCCGCGATGGTGACGAACTCCACGTGGCCGGCCGGACTCCGCTGCGTGCCGCTATGGGCGCCAATGAAGACCAGGTCGCCGAGGCTCAGGTCCGAGACGTCGGGTCCCAGCGCAATCACCTCGCCGACGCTCTGGTAGCCCTCGTTGGACGGCAATTCGTGATCGGGTCGCGAGTAATTTCCGCCCAGCATGTTGTTGCGTTCGGTGCCGTTGGTGACCCCGCTGTAGAGGGTGCGCGTCTTGATCTCATTTGCCCGCGGGGCGTCGGTGTACTCGGGCCAGTCGTGGACCAGCCGCTTACCCCGCCGGCCGTCGGATTCCAGCACCGTTACCAGCGCACGCATGGCGGTTCCTCCTCGGCCTTGGCTAGAGCGCCCCGGCGGCCCAGCGGATGCCGCGGTGCAGCACGGTTCGGAATCCGGGGTCGGCGTAGGCGGCGTTGTCGTGGCCCGACTGGAAGCAGAACACCCGGGACTTCCCGAACCGACGCGTCCATGCCAGCGTTCGCATGCTCCGGGCGTGGTCCGTGGTCAGCAGGATGCGGCTGCCTTCCTCGGCACTGGACATCGTGTATGTCTCGTCCGGCAGTTCCCAGTCGGCCAGCCCGGTGGTGATGGGATGGTCCGGATCGGCCACCTGTACTGGCACCCGCTGATCCATGTGATAGCCGAACGTCCGGTCGTCGATGCCGCAGACCTGCGACCAGCGCGGCCACTCGGGGAAAGCCAGCAGCGCGTGGTGCAAAACCACGATGCCCTGCGACGTCTCGCCCAGCGATTCCAGCGCCTCGGCCGTCCGCGCATCAGGCGCCGGTCGGTGAAAGTTGTAGAAGACCAGCACGTCGTACTCGTCGCGCGCGCCGCCCAGATCGGCAACGAAGTTCTCCAGGGACTGCGCGTAATAGTCGACATCCGACATGCTCCGGAAGGCAGCGTGAAACCCGGGCACGTCAAACATGTGCTCGCCGGTGATAACCGCGGCCGTGATCGTGTTGTCGTCCTCCGGCAGGCGTCCCATTCGCTTCCTCTCAGCTAGATGTGCGGCGGCGAGTCCGCAAACGCGTTCAGCCCTTGGCCGCCTTCAGCGCCTCCACCTGCTCGCGGATGCCGACTTCCGTCGGCAGGCGTTCGATGCTGGATGCGCCAAAGAACCCGGCCACCCCCTCCGTATTCGCCAGCACGTGGCGCACGTCGCTGGGATCGGCGATCGGACCGCCGTGACACAGCACCACCGCGTCCGGCTTCTCGGCCACGGCCGCGTCGTGAATGGCCTGCACGCTCGCCACCGCGTCGTCCAGCGTCAGCGCCGTCGTGGCGCCAATCGAGCCCTTGGTGGTCAGCCCCATGTGCGGCACCAGCACGTCCGCTCCGGCGCGGCTCATGGCCACCGCCTGGTCGGGATCGAACACGTAGGGGCACGTCAGCATGTCCAGCTCATTGGCCTGGCGGATCAGGTCCACCTCCAGGCCAAAGCCCATGTTGGTCTCTTCCAGGCCCTGGCGAAAGATGCCGTCGATCAGCCCCACCGTCGGGAAGTTCTGCACGCCGTCAAAGCCCATGGCCTTCAGCTGTTTCAGGAACGTCGGCATCAGCCGGAATGGGTCGGTCCCGCAAACCCCCGCCAGCACCGGCGTGTCTTGGACCACCGGCAGCACTTCCGACGCCATATCCACCACGATCGCGTTGGCGTCGCCAAAGGGCATCATCCCTGACAACGACCCGCGGCCCGCCATCCGGAACCGCCCAGAGTTGTAGATGATGATCAGGTCCGCGCCGCCCTGCTCGGCGAACTTGGCCGTGATGCCAGTGCCGGCGCCGCAGCCGATGATCGGCTCACCCGCGTCCAGCGTGGCCCGCAGGCGCCCCAGCGCCTCAGCCCGTGGGATATACGGCATGCGCGTGGTCCTTTCGTTCGTGTGCGTCGCTATCGAGTAGCCCGGCCAAGAAGTGCATCCTCACTCCAGGTACTCCAGCAGCTTGTCCGTCATCGCGTCGGCAAACGCCTCGTCATTCACGTTCAGATCCAGCTCGTAAACGGGAATGTCCTCGCGCACGTGCCGCTTGATGGCGTCGAACAGCGCCTGGTCCGCCTCCGGCCAGTGGAACTCCTCGCCCGGCGCCCCCAGCAACGACAGCCCCTTCAACGGCAGGAATATCGCCGTGGCCGCCGAGGCGGCGTTGGCCTTCTCCGCCAGGATGCGCCCCAGTTCCGCGTTCTCCTCCGGGTCAGTGCGCATCAGCGACACATTGGGATTCCAATAGTGGAACCGCCGGCCCTCGAACTTGTCGGGAATCGTTGCCGGCGCCTGGAAATTCACCATGTCCAGGCAGCCCGGCGCGATCACCTGCGGGACGCCCTGCGCCGCCGCCGCGTCCATCCGCGTGGGACCCGCCGCCATCACGCCGCCCACCAGTTCGTCCGCCCACTCCGTGGTCGTCACGTCCAGCACGCCGCTCGCGAACCCGCCCGCGATCACGTCTTCCATCGTGCGCCCGCCCGTGCCCGTGGCGTGAAACACCAGCACCTCGTAGCCCAGCGCGTCCAGCCGCTCGCGGCAGCGCTCCACCGCCGGCGTCGTGTTGCCGAACATCGAGGCCGCGATCAGCGGCTTGTCCTCGATCTCCGGGGACGCCGTTTCCACCATGCCCGTCACCGCGCCCACCGCGTTCGCGTAGATGCGCGCGCTGATCCGGTTCACCCCCGCCACGTCCACGATCGAGGGCACCATCACCACGTCCTTGGTGTCCACGTAGCCGCTCGTGTCGCCCGAGGCCACCGTACTCACCATCACCTTCGGCACCCCCACCGGCAGCGCCCGCATGGCCGCCGTGCCCACCGCCGTCCCGGCGCTCCCGCCCATGCTCAGCACCCCGTCAATCCGGCCCTCCGCGTGCAGCCCGCGCACGATCTCCGCCCCGCCCCTGGCCATCGCGCCAATCGCCGTGCCCCGGTCGCCCTGCGCCCGCAGCTCCGCCAGGCCGGTGCCGCCCGCCTCCGCGACCTCCGCGGCCGAGATGTCCGGTTCGAAGCCGGGTTCGCCGATCACCCCGCTGTCGATCACCAGCGCCCGGTGACCTCGACGCTCGATCTCGCCCCGCACGAAGGCGAACTCGTCGCCCTTCGTATCCAGCGCGCCAATCACGGCAATCGTTGTCGACATCCCGTCACTCCTCCGCGCCCATCCGCGGCGCGCCACCCGCCGGATACCCCGCTACCTTAGCCCGCCGACCTGAAATCTCACGACTTTGGCGCCAAATCGTCCACGACGAGCCGCGCGGCATTTAGTGCCAGGGCGGTCAATACGTCGTGCCGCACGGTCCAGTCTGGCGGCAGCGCGGCGAACAGGGCATAGGTGCCCGGACTGACCGGCTGAACCACCAACACTTGGCCAAGCGCGACTGTCTCGACTGGATGCCAGGCGTCGCCATCAAGCCGGTAGATACGGGCAGATGCGGTCCCCGGCTGGTTGAACGTCAATCGAGCCGTCGGCGAGAGCGCGATGTCCCGGCCGCCGGCGTCGCGCGCCGTGACCGTGATCGCCGGCGAAATGCGCACCAGGTTTGGCCCGGCGCTGGGTAGCGCCACGTAGGTGGGCTGGGCCAGCAGCGTCAGGTCCGCGCCGGCTCCCAGGCTGCGCCCGTCCTCGTCCAGGGCTGCGCTGGCGAGACGCAGCATCAGACGTGAAGCATCCGGCGGCCCGGCGGTTTTCCGTGCTGGCGGCGTCTCGGTCTCGCGCAGCCGCACGTCCGGAGCCGTCTGCGCACTCGCCGGCGGAGGCGCCGCTGACCATAGCGCCGCAGCCGCCAGAAGCACGACGAGCGCGGCGGCCATACCGACCGTAAGCCAGCGGTTCACGGCTCGTAGAGCGTCCGTACGGTGGCCAGTACGTCGGCCGACCTGTCGCCGCTCACCTCAATGTCCACGGCCCAGAGCGGCCGGCTCGACGGCCAGGTACCGGCAACCAGCAGCTGCTCTGGCGGTGCTGACGTTGGCAGGCCCGAACGCCGACCAAGCGATTCCCGGTACCAGGGGAATTGCCACAGTCTCATGTCGATGATCGTCGCGTCAGACCGTCTGTCCGGCGCATGACGCTCGTACCACAGCGGAAACGCCGCACGGTCGTCCTGGGTAAGGATCACGGTGCCGGGGTCGGCCTGCGCGAGCGCCGCAAATGCGAAGGCCGGGGCGTGCGTGGCATCGCGCATGGAGATTTCAGGGGCGACTTCTGTACCGCGGATGACCGCCGTGGCGATCAGCAGCGCCGGGAGGGTCGCCGTGAACAGTCGGCGTGCGCTGCTGCTCGACGTCGACGCCCATCGTCCGACTTCGCCGATACCGACCGCCGACCACAACGCGGACACCGCCAGGGCGGGCAGGATGAAGACTTCGTCGTCGCGCGAGTTGTAGAGGGTGCTGGCAACCAGGGCGCTCATCGCGATCCATCCCGTCGCCAGCGCGGCCCATGCGTGCCGTCGGGTCAGCGACGCGCCGCCAACCGCCAGCAACGGCAGCAGCATCAACGTGAGTTGCCGTACGGGTTCACCCAGCAGCCAGGCCGCCTTGGCCGCCGTTGAGTCCACGTCGCTTCCGCCCAGGCGCGAGCGGTAGATCTCGCCGCTGACGACCGACCAAAACCGCTCTAGGTTTGTGGGGTTGCCCCAGTTGATAGCTGGTTCCAGCGAGGCCGCGACTGGCAGGTAGGCAAAGACCGAGCAGCCCGCGACAAGACCCGCCGCCGCCACAGCCGCCGGCCGGCGGCCCGTGCGGGAGCCCCAACGTCCCTGAAGCAGGATCGCCATCAGCGCCGGAGCACCGAGAGCGACGGTGATGTGCGCGCCCATGCCAAGGCCAAGCAACATCCCGGACGCGAACGCCCACCACGTCGCCGCACTGTCGCCGAGAGCGTTAGTTCGCGCGCGAATCGCCGCGTAAACCGCACTCCACAGCAATAGGCTCGCCAGCGCGTAGACCTCGGTGACGATGGCGTTCGACCAGACCAGCGGCGCCAGGCCGTAGAGGGTCAGCACCGCTGCCGCGGAGGCCGCCTCGGGAAGCGAAGTCGGCAGTCTTGATCGCGGCCGCAGCCGGGCCACCAACAGCCCGAGCGGAATCAGCGATCCGGCCGCCGCGAGCGCGGTCAGGACGTTCAGCCGCAGCGCCAGGTCGCCGAGTGGGATTGCCCGCACCGCCAATCCAAGCAACATCAGGGTCGGATAGCCGGTGGGGTGGGGGACGCCGCCCACGGCCACCGCGGCGGCGAAGTCTCCGCTGTCAATGCCAGCGCCCGCCCAGACCACCCCTGGGGCGAGCGTCAGGCAATAGGCCGCCAGCACGCCCGCCGCGGCGCTCAGCCCCACGGCGGCGCCGGCGAAGCGGTCGGGTATTCGCCACATCCCGCGGCTACGTCATCGCCCGTCGGCGGAAGATTCGACCCAGGCGGGTCAGGTCCGAGCGGGCGTCAGGCGATTCAAGCAGCGAAATGCCGGCAAACGTTGTGAATATCGGATCTGGGATCCCGTGGTCGGCGAAGACGAACCAGCGTTCAACGCCCAGCTGTTGGCCGCGCGTTTCCAGCCAGTCCAGGGCATGGGCCAGAAACTGCTCGACCAAGTCGGCGCGGAACCGGCCGGCGGGAGCAACCAGGATTTCGCCGTCCTCAGTCTCGTTGACGCGCCAGTCGTCAAAGCCCCAGATGATGGCGAACTCGGTCAACCAGATTGGGCGGTTCCGGTGCGCCTGAATCGCATCCAGGTAGGCCCGCAGGCCCTCCAGCTGCGCCTCCATCACCGACGCGTCCGTCATCGGCGGATCGATCCAGTCGATCTCGTAAGCGTGGATACCCCAGATGTCGATTGGGGGCTCCGTGCCTCTCAGGTCGCGGTAGGCCGCTCGGAAACCATCGATCCACTCGCGACCCGTCAGGTCGTCGCCCGCGCAGCCCCGGCAGCGAAAGTCAAAGTTCAACGTGTTCGGCGCCACGATGCGGGCTGACCGATCACCGGCCCGGATGGCCGTGACGACGCGGTCGAAGAACGCCGCGTAGGCCTTTGGCGTCAGGTTGTCCTGGAGCCCTGTATTCGGCTCGTTCCCAATCGCCCACGCCGCCCCCGGATGCCGCGCTGCCTGCGCTCGCAGATCCGCGGCCGACGGCTCGTTGGAAGGGCGAACGACGGCCATCTTCTCGGTCCCGGGCGGTGTGTCCTCCAGACTGGAGGTGTAATCCAGGTAGCTGCGGGCCCCAGTTCGATCCAGCACGTTACGCACGCTGCCGGAGTCGTGCGTGCGCAGGGCAATAACGCCGTAGCGCGAGTCACCCGCAGGCGACCTCAACGCTACGTTGGTCGCGGGAAGGAACGCGTCGGTCAAGTCAGTTTCTGGAAGCTCGGAGGGACGACGCGTACCCAGCGGAAGTTGCGGCGCGTATTGCCGCAATAGCGGGTTGGCGGCGGCGGCGGTGGCCAGATTGGCACTCAGCCGCTCTCCGGTAATCAGCGACTTGAGGTAGTCGCCAAGCGGCAGACTGTCCGTGGCGCTTGGCGTCGCTGTGTGCTGCATGACACCGCGTTGAAACCGCTGATAAGTGAAATTGGCGTTGGCCGGGTCGGGCGTTGGGCGGCTAAGTGGGAAGCCCCAGATCTCCAACGCGGCCAATTCACGTAGGTGCGAGGGGATCTCCGGCGGCGCGGCGGCGAGAAACTGTCGCAAGAAGCCAACGTCCCGACCCTGCCAAGAATCGGGGACGTGCGCTCGAATAAACGCTCGTGCGGCCTCGGCGTAGCCCGGCGAGCGGACCGTCGGGGCGGCTGCAATCAGGTCATCGTCGACCTGTGGAATCGTATGTCCGCCAAACCGTCGATAGTCCAGGTAGGGCGACTTCAGGATGTCCAGACCGCGCGGCGAGCCGCCGGGTCCGATCTGAACGCCCTGTCGCTGGAAAAGCTGAACCTCAAACCCATAGAGCGTGAATACGTTGCTGATCGGAAACCCAAAGGTCTCCGCGCCGCCGCGCGATTCGAAGTAGGTGCGCAGTTTGGGGTTCCAGACGCCAAAGCCGGTTTCCGCAAAGAAGAGAGCGTCATCCTGAGCTGCCGCGGTCGGGCTCATGGCAGAGAGCGCCACCAGGACGGCAGCCGCCGCGCCCGCCACCCACATCAGCCATCGCCGCCCGCGACCACTCGCGCCGGCACCCTGAACCGGAAGGCGATCAGTTATGGGTCCTGAGTCCCAGCCGGGCGACTGCGCGTCAGTACGCTGATGAACTCGCGACCCACCGGGCGAATGGATACTTGGCCGGAGGCGTCGTGCATGCGCAATTTCAGGTGCTGGAAATACTGATCGGTGTACCCCGGCGCGCCGGGGATCGCCTCCGTAATGGGATAGCCCAGCACCTCCACTCCTCCCAGGGCCTGAAATGCGGCTAGGAATGCGCCGCTGACGTTGTGTCCGGTCTGCGGGTGATAGCGGCCCCCGCCGACATTCGGCTCCGGGGGATCGGCGTCGACGAATTGCCCGTCCTCGCCCCGTACCCAGTGCGTGGCGAGCAGTGGTTGGATTTCGTATCCCGTACCCACCAGTTCGGGGTAGAAGCCGAGGGCGCCGTTCGCGCAGACCTGGACGTACGGGCCCATGCCTGCTGAAACCTCAACCAAGGTTCCGGCTGGTCCCACCGCCGCAAAAAAACCGTGTGTCAAGCAAGGTCCCCACGTCGCCTCGCCTCCGGTGGCTGCATAGAAAGCGGCGAATTCCGGGATCACGGGCTGCGGGCGAGCGCCCACGATGAACGTTCCGGTCTCGGTGAACGCAAAGTCAACGCATACCTTCCGGCCAATCAGGCGCGCTTCTATGCTCCGGCCGGGACTGACGATCAGATCGTCCAGACCAACGCCCGGCGGCTTCATCGATGCAGGAAAGCAGAGTTCCGCCAGCTGCACTCGGGTCAGCGATCCCGGCAGCGTGCCGCCGCCAGTGGGGCCGATGCGGATCTGCATGCCCGCGATCGGCTGCCCGCCCGATGTCGCGGTGATGAATTGCTCGGCTGCCCGCGCGATTGCTTGCGGCAGCTGGCGGCGGCTCGGGCGCGACTCCAACGTCGAAACATCCAGTATGCGTACGGTCGCCGCTGAGATTTCTGACGCCTCCGCACCGCCCGGAAGCGAGGTGACTGAAGCTGTGACACTTTCCATTGCGTCGGACGGCGGCGGGGGAATCGCCGCAGACGGCGTCAACGCAGGACCCGTCTGGCCACGCGCGGGCTCCGGACGCGATGTGAAGGCCAGGGCTGCTACGGCCAGCGCTGCTACGACGATGACCCACCCGACGTGCGCGTAGTCGACGCGCGGCAGCCGCGCCGTGGCCGCACGAGTCGGGTCGGCCCCGCCGAGGTCACGCCGCATCGGGCGACTCCCCCCTGAGCTCGGTGTGGACCAGTCGCTCTAGTAGAGTCTCTCCCCAGCCGTCACCGTCCGGGCCGCGCCAGACGAGAATCACTGTTAGCACGGTCCGGGCGCGTTTGACCGTCCACGTCTCCAGGACCGTAGCCGTACGCGAACCGTCAAGTGCCCTCAGCCAGCCGGTTGCCAGCGTGCGAGTTGCCATCAGATCGGGCGCGAGTTGGTGGCTGGTCGGCGGAGACCCCACTAACGTCATGATCAGACCCAGCGTGCTCAACGTGTTGCCGAAATCCGGCGTCGAGAAGCCACCGGCAGCGCCGGCCGCGGTCGTAAATCGCGTCGCAGCGTCATTGGTCGGATGCTCAGTGATCCGAGCAAACACACTCAGTGGGCCGTCGCGATCAATCCGTTCGTCCGGTAGCTTGGCGCGCTCGCTGAAGCCGAACCCAATCACAGCGGCGCGTCGAACTCTGGGGCCGGCGTCTGATGTTGCTGTCAACAGCTCGAAGTAGTTCGGCCCCAGGTCGGCGGGAGTCGGCAGTCGGAGGGCCTCCTCAGATGACACGTCCGATGGGTGTTCGGTGCGGAGTGTCGATGGCGTCATGGCACGCGCGGCTGAGCGCGCCGGCGACGGCGACGCGACGAAAGAACTGACCGCCAATGTCGGTTCGTCCTGTGCTTCCGGCGCCGCTGGTATACAAGCGACGAGCAGCGCCGCAGCACACAACACGGCTAGCCAACGACGCCCCCCGACCTGCCGACCGCTCACGATCGGGTTTGCTCGATTACTAGGTCAGCTGTCAAGCGACCGCGGAAGGCCATCCCGTGCGGTGTTTCCACCTGGATGCGGTGCCCGTCGGTTCCGGGCTGCTTCGGTACGGACAGCGCGTAGCCGCTGGAACTCCAGCGGGCCGGAAGTCGCGGTGGCAACCAGTAATGAAACTCGACAAGTTGCCTTGCTCCACCCTGCAATTCCAGGAAGCCCGCAAACTCCGTCAGCCCGTCAAGGCGTCGGACTGGCTGCATATCGGCCAGGCCGGAGATCGAAATCAAGCGCGATCCCTCGGGTACATAGATCCTTAGATAGTCCGCCAGGTGTCCATTGGCGTCGTCCGGCGGGTTCTTGTTGAGGTAGTCAATCGTCAGGGTTGCGCGACCTGTGTTCGGGTCCGGGCGGTAGCTGATGGTCTGGTCAATCGATCGAAACGGCGCACCGTGGTTGACCTGCGCGTCTACCACGTAGAGCAGGTCGTCAGGCGTCGCCGGCAGGCGTCCGCCGGCGCCAACGCGTTCTGCCAGCCGTTGCAGGTCGTCGTTCTCGAAGGCGACCAACAGGTGCTTCTCGGCCACCATCGCCTGGAAGGCGCCAATGACCGACCGCGGATCGGTTCGCAGACGTTCGGTGGTGGTCGTCAGCAGGGCCGAGGTCAGCGCGGCATAGAACGGCCGGGCGCTGAACCAGGCGCGGCGGTCGCCGGTGGAGTGGGCGAAGTGCTCCAAAACCGTGTAGGCGTTGGCTGTGGTTACGCGCACCTCGTGGCCCGGAACCTCAACCGGACCGATGGCGGCAAGGAGGATGCCCAATGCCTGCTGGTCGAAGGCGAGCACCCCGTCCACCGGCTCCACATCGTTCAGCGCCAGGAACCGCTGAATCTCGTCGGCGGATGTCCGAAAGTCGGGATGCCAGTTGGCGTCCCGCAGGTTCCAGTCGCGCATGTCCTGGAATCGCCGGAACGGGGGCGGCGCGGGTACCCGTGGTCGGGTCGGATCCTCGACCAGATAGCTGCGCAAGTAGGTCAGGTCGCGCGGTTCGCCTTCCGCGAGCGTTACGAACGCGACATTTCCGATAAAGCCACCGGTTGGCCGCAGCTCGTCGCTCTTTTGCGCCAGCAGCAGGTAGCGCTTGGGCGTCGGCGAGCCGAGCGCGTGCGGAGCCAGCAACGCGGCCTGGAGCGCGGTGTGCAGGGTCTCGATCGTGTCCCGAAGCGCTTCCGTCTGCGGATCGCTCAATTGACCACCCCCAGTTGCGGCGACAGCGTCCAGCCGTCGGCCAGCGCGCTCGACGATTGCGAGTTGATCGCGAATCGTTTCGTTCTGGATCTTGAGGGCGTCGATCAGTGCCCGAAGCGGCTCGTCCGGCGAACCGCTCGTGCCGGTGAGCCGATTCAAGAGACCTGCTGCCACGTTCAACGATTCGGCGGCTGCCGAACTGAGGTCTACGTGAATCGCCAGCAGCGCTTGAGCCTCCTCAATCCGGCGCCCGAGCGGCGGGATGATGGACGCGACCGCCAGGACAGGCCCGTAGCGGTCCAGTCGACGCTCAATCGCGGTCAGTCGTGCGGCGGCGGATTCCAGGGTGTCGCTGCCGGCGCGCAGCTCGGCGGCATCGGCGACGGTGGTGTCTACGTGCCAGCGGACTTCGCCGGTCGAGTCGACTGCGGCCTTGGCCTCCAGCGCGAGCCGGGCCAGATCGAACGCGGCGAAACCAACGAGCACAAGGGCCGCGGCCATTGCTACCCGAGCCAGCCTCCGGTGTGGCCGCACAGGGATGGCCGGCGTAGGGGTGCCGCGCGCCGGACTAGGCGGCGCCACGGCGGGAGAGAACTGCTGGAATTGTGCGTGCCAGGATGACCAGGTCGAGCGCGAGCGATCGACGCCGGATGTACAGCAAATCCGTTGCCACCAGCCGGCGAAACGAGGCTCGCCCCCGTGAAGTCACCTGGTGGAGGCCGGTGATTCCGGGACGAACCGCGAGGCGTCGCTTGGCTCGGACGTCGTAGAGTTTGAATTCGTACGTGAGGGGTGGACGAGGTCCCACGAGGCTCATTTCGCCGCGTATCACATTCACCAACTGCGGAACCTCGTCTAGGCTCCAAACTCGAAGCAGTCGCCCGACTGGGGTTACGCGCCGGTCATCCAGCAGCTTGCAGCAGGAATGGACTCCCTGGACGTAGCTGGCTGTGAACGCTTCGTGACATGCTGTCGACGCGCCGGTCCACATGGTCCGGAACTTGTAGTAGCGGAACGGCCGGCAGCCCCGCCCATGGGCTACGGCGCTGTAGAACACAGGACCTGGAGAATCCAGCTTGACTAGGCCGGCGATCAGCAGCCAGAGCGGCAGCCCGACGACTAGAAGTAGCAGCGCAAGTGCAATGTCCAGTGCGCGCTTGGTGTAGTCGTAGATCACCTGCGGGCGGCCTGCGGATGCGATGGCTCTCCACCACGAATTGCATAGGGTGGGGTTAGGCCGCCCGAGCATCCTGGGTTGGATGCTGCCCTGAACCGGTCGGTTCCGCCGTCAGTCTGTCACATTTGGGGCCAGCCGGGCACGGCGGTCTAGCTCAGGTGGGTCTTCGCCGGTGTCTGGCGCTGGGGTGTCCAGGCGTCGATCGGGCGGCGTGCAACGAACCGTGCGAGACCAGCCAGGGCTGCCAGATTTGCCGCGAGCGCATAGCGCGCTAGGCGCCGTGCAGACCGCACGAATTCGCCGCTAGGAATCAATAGCAGCGCAAATGCCGGTACGAGGCCTGCTGCCACAGTCCATGCCGTAATCCGTACCCGCGGCAATGGATCGGTGAGGACGATGACCCCAACGGCCATCAGTAACGGTGCCGCAATTCGCAGCAGCTTGTGGCCGGTGAGCTTCCACCACAGGTCGTTACGCCTGGGCCGAAGCAGATGAGGCACGCTCTCCAGCGCAAAAAGTGCGCCGGAAACTGTGCGGGTTCGGGCCTTAAATGCGTGAGATGCGCCCGGCGATGCCGCTTCCGTCGTCCGGGCATTTGGAGCAAAGACGATGCGGCCACCCGTCTGTGCCGCACGCAGCGAGATGAGCAGATCGTCCGCGGCACCGGCCCGGGTTGAGGCGTCCACGGCGGCTGCGCGGACCGCGTAGAGGGCTCCATCGGCGCCGGCGACTGAGCCGCTGGAGCTCTCGCGGGTGCGAATCCAACGTTCGTAGTGCCAGTAGAAGGCTTCAGGACCATTGCGCACCTGCTTTGCGCCTGAGACCACCACAACGTCGGAATCGGCGAACGGGACGACGAGATGGTTCAACGCGTCCTGTTCGAGAATCGCGTTGGCGTCGGTGAACGCAATGATCTCTCCGCGAACATGCGGAAGAGCCGCGCGAATGGCAGCAAGCTTGCCTTGCTGGCGGGGAAGCTCGATGACGAGAAGCCGGGCATCGCCGGCCGCGCGGGCCACGGCAGCCGTGTCGTCGGTACAGCCATCGCAGGCAACGATGCAGTCGAGGCGGTCGGCCGGGTAGTCCAAGTTGAGGATGCTGCGGATTTTCGCGCCGATCAGTGCAGCCTCGTTGTGGGCGGCAATCACAAAAGTGACGGGCGGTCGATGCATTGAGTCTGTGACGAATGGTCGCGGCCGTAGGATCGCCGCGGCCCAAACGAGCGTCGGATAGCCGACGTAGGTGGCTAGGGGAAAGCCAATCAGCGCTCCCAAGCCAAGCAGGCGGCGGGGCGTCACGCTACGTGCCGGTGTCGGCGGGCCAGACGGCCGCAGGCCAGCGCCAGGCCGAGCATCAACCAAAACGGCAGCCCGCCGCGTGCGCCGGGCGCGATGGTGTCAGTGAGACCGTATACGAAGAAGGCTGCCAGCGAGCCAACAAGGCCTATGGCCAGCAGTTGTCGCGCGCCGTCGCCTGCTGCTTTCGTCACTGTGATGAGACCGCGCAGGGCGACCGCGATGAGGGCGCATAGAAGAATTGCCGCAGCAAGCCCCAGGTCCAGGAACGTCTGCAGAATGAGGTTGTGGGCATGCGGAACGTGCGGGGCGATCGACGAGCTGACTTGGGGAAACGTGGACTTGAGCACCAGCGAGAAGTGACCTGGCCCCACGCCTGTGTAGAGGTGTTCGCCAATCAGGAGAATGCTGAGCGACCAGATTGTTAGACGGCCCTTCAGGGTGTCTGTGGTTGAGTCGAGCGGGGCAAGCCACGTGAAAACCATGGCCGCGAGCAGGCCCGCCACAACGAGGCTCACTGTCGCTTGCATCGCCATGCGAGCCCAGGGTTGTCGGCGAAACCACGCGCGCTGTCTCAGCCACCACCAGCCAACCAAGGCCTGACCAACCATTGCTCCGACATAGGCACTGCGCGACTGCGTGAGCAAGAGAACGGCAAGTGCGAAGACCAACACCAAAGCAGCGACAGTGCAGACGATTCGCCTGGTCTCAGTACGGTTCAGCGATAGCGCCAGGGTCAGCGGTACAAGCAGGGCCAGTGAGCCGCCGATCTGATTGGGGCCGATTCCGCCAATCCGGCCGCCGTGGTCCACCACGCGCGGGCCCGTCGGCAGCACGGTGTAGAGACCGTCCAGCGGTAGAAGTTTGCGCTGCGGCCATTCAGCGAGGAACAAGGCGGCGACGGCGATTAGGCTTGTCATTCCAATTGCAAGGCCCAGCCAGAGCAGATGGACCCACCCGCCTGAAGGCGTGTCTACGCTGATGAGGTATGCGAAGGAAAGTCCCAGCAGCACTCCGAACAGTTTCGGTGCCGCGACCTGCCAATCGCTCACGGCCAAGGCGGTCACGCTTGTCCAGAGGGCGCAGGCCACCAGGAGCTTGTCCGAGGCTCGCGGCGCGACAGGAAGCGAAAGTGCGCGCCGCATCAACAGAATCAGCGGGACGAGCGCCAGGGCGATTCCGCCTGCCGGTCCGCCAAACCAGATCGCGGGCGCAGTGCCCAGCAGAGCCAGCGGTCCGCCGATCTGAACGTACGTCGTTAGCCGTCTCCTTGTGGTTTGGCTGGCGTCGTAGCGCCAATTGGCCCGGTGCGCGGTTAGCGCTCCGTAAGCAGGCGCGGGAGCCGGGCGGAAACTTCGTCCCGTCGGTGGGTGCGGAGGTACCACTCGATCGTTCTACGTAGCCCGTCCCTAAAGCGAATCTGGGGGGTCCAGCCCAGCATCCGCTCGGCCAGCGACGGGTCGGCAACTCGGTTCATGGGGCCGGTGGGCATGTCGTGGCGCACGCGAATGTCTGGCTGGTGCCCAATCTGTCGCAGTACTTGGCATGCCGCGTCAATGACGCGGATGCGTTCGCGCGTGCCAAGGTTGATGGCGCTGGAGTCGTCGATGCTGGCGGCGGCTCGCAGGGTTCCGTCGACGATGTCGCTGACGAAGGTCCAGTTACGTACTTGGCGACCCGAGCCCCAGACTTCGAACGGATCCTGCCGGATGAAGGCACGGGCGATCATGGCCATGACGGCATGGTTCTCGTGGCCGCGCGGGCCATAGACAGTGAAGTAACGGCAGCTCACCGACTTGAGACCGTGGTCCTGGCGGAAAGCCCGGAGAGTGAGTTCGCCCATGAGCTTGGCCCAGCCGTACATGTTGTCGGCGTCGTAGGGCGGACCGTCTTGATCCTCACTGAGAAATAGCCGCTCGGCCGCGTCGGTCTGCAGATGGTTCGGGTAGACGCAGCCGGACGACGCGTAAACGACCTTTTCGACGCCAGCGAGACGACATGCCCGGAATACAGTGCCGTCCAAGAGGAGGTTCGTTCCGCAGTCAGCCTGGTGAAGATCGACGTAGCCGCGCCCGCCGTGGTTCGCAGCCAGGTGGAAGACGGTGTGAATGCCGGCAGCAGATTCCGCGGCGACCGTGGGATCCAGGAGATCGGCCCGCACGAATTCGATGGCGCCCGAGTCGATATGCCGGCGGATGTTCGCGAGCTTGCCACTGCTGAGGTCGTCGACCACTCGAATCCGGGCACCCACCGACACAAGGGCGTCAACCAGATGCGAGCCGATGAAGGAAGCACCGCCGGTGACCAGCACGGGGCGGCGGGCGAGAGCCTCCACGATGTCCGAAGGATGGCAGGCTCCGTCGTTCACGCTCGGCGCTTTGGTCGACTGGGGCAGCGGGCGAGTGACTCAAGAATCTGCACTTGCCGGGCAACGACCGTCGAACGTTCGAATTCGCGTTTGGCGAACGCACGTCCTGCGGCGGCAAGTCGCTGCCGCAGTGCACGGTCGGCCAGGAGTCGGGACACGGCGTCACGAAGCGCGCCGGGCGCTTCAGGTTCGGCCACAAGACCGCATTCGGCCTCATGGATTAGCCGTGAAGCCTCGCTCTCGGCGTGGACGGATGCGACGACGGGAAGGCCCGCAGCCATATAGGTGATCAGCTTGGAGGGGATGACCGACTCGACCACGCTGCGACGTTGTGTAAGCAGTGCCAGATCCGACGCGGCCAGTAGGTCGGCCAGCCGTGGACGCGAGACGAACGGGAGGAAGCAAGTTCGACCCACAGGGGCGGAGCGCTGGAGTCTTGGTTTTTCCGGGCCGTCGCCCACGAAGAGCCAGCAGGCATCTGACTGATCCTGGCTGGCTGCCCGGACAGCGACCTTGAGGCCCTGCTTGCGGCCGATGCTGCCGATGTGCGTGATGAGCGGTCGGTCCGGGTCCAGACCGTGACGCCGCCTGGTCGCAGCGCGACTCGTGGTCGGCTTTAGACCGGCCAGTTCCTCAGAGTCGTGCACGATGTATAGCTTGTTCTGACGAAGTCCGTGGCGGGTCAATTCCTCGGAGAAACCCTCAGTCAGGATGAGTACCGCGTCCGCTCGTTTGTAGAAGGCGTACTCGACGGTTCGCAGGACGCGCACCAGAACGGATTGCCGGATGATGCCGACGGCGGCGCCGGCATTGACAGCAAGGTCGGCGACCTTGGCGACCCAGGGCCGACGCCGTACTCCAGCAACCAACGCCGTGGCCAGGGCGGCGACTGGCTGGGCGCCAACGTAGAGGTAGACGTCGGCACGCGGCAGCACTAGCGCCACAAGACTGGCGGACAGTGCAAACGATCCGTCGTAGAAAAGCCGACGGAGGAGCGAGCCAGGGTCGCGCGGGACGTAGGACGGCACACGGATTAACCGGACGCCGCCCTGCACCTCACGCATCAGCCGGCACTTGCGGTAGCCGTCGAACACCCGCCAGGCCGGGTAGTGAGGTCTGGCGGTCAGCATGTGGACTGCATGACCGCGGGCGGCGAGATGGCGGCAGAGCGCGGCGGTCTGGGGCGCGATGCCGGCCACCTCGGGCGGGTAGTTGATGCCAATGACGACCACGCGCATGCCAGACCCGGCTAACGCCGCGCCGCAACTTTCAGCGAATTGCCCAAGCGACCGATGGTGAGGTTCAACAGCCGATACAGGAGGGTGAAAGCTGCGAACGCGGGCTTGCGGTTTGCGAGTCGATAAAGCGTGAACGTCCAGGGCTGGTAGTACACGAGGTCGCGAGCCCAATAAACGTGCCTCCAGCCGTGTACCCGAATGCGCGCCCGAGCGGAGGAGGCGTCCAGTCGTCGGACCACGTTGCCGGCTGGTTCAATGTCAGTGGCAAGTCCCAGTGCCACGGCCAGTCGGGTCAAGACTGCGCGGGCCGGCTCCATCACCACCAGTTCGTGGCGAGCCACACGCGCCATCTCGTCCAGGGCGCTGTAGGGGGCGTCAAGATGGTGTAACCCGTCGTGGACGAGCGCCATGTCGATGCTGCGGTCCCCAAAGGGCAGACAGGCGGCGTCGCCGCGAACGAGCCTGACCTTGAATCCATGCCGCCGGGCGCGCTCGCGGGCTCGGGACAGCGCGTCCGGCGATAGATCGAGGATCGTGGGTTGGATTCCAAGGCGTGCAAGCCACTCGGCGTCCATGCCTGATCCGCCGCAGAGGCAGAGAGCGTCGGTTGACGTGACCCGCCCGAGTAAACCCAGCGCGCGACGCAGTTTTTCTTCAAGGAGAAACCGCACGGGCCGCGGGTAGTGGCGGGGCCGCTCAATCTCTTCTTCGGCGTCCAGCGACGCAAAGAACTCGATTTGCCGTGCGCGCGAAGTCAATGCGGCCTCCAGGGCGTCAATTGGCCGCAGCGTCTTCTGGTGCCCCGCCCTGGCAGCCGCGCGCGGCTGTCAGGGGGACATCCTACGAAGTCAGACGGCTTGTGTGGAGTCGAGCAAGGGCAATCACCCACGCAGTCGGTGGTCTAGGCGTGTAGGCCCACCAGCCCGCGTTGGATGGCAATACGCTCACATCGGGCGTAGGCCCATGCGCCACCGGCAACACTTGCGAGCGCGATGGCGCCGACGATCGAGAACTCGATTTCAATTGCAAGTAGCGGCGGAGTTCCGATGGTCGTCGCGCGCAGGAGGTCGATGACGTAGGTGTACGGATTGACGTAGGAAATCCAGCGCACGCTCCAAGGAAGGATGGCAATTGGATAGCTGCTGCCGGCCATGACCATGGCCAGCGCGCTGAGGGCACTGGGCAACTGCGCTCCCCTTGCGACAAGCCCAAGGCCAGCGAATCCAAGACCCATGCCGAAGAATGCGACCAAAGTAATGAGCACTGCGGCGATCGCCGAGACTGAGAAGGCGAAGCCGTGGGCCCGAAACAGCGTGCTGGCAAACAGGAGCACAAGCAGGCTCTGGAACAGCGCGAAGCCAACGTTGACAATCGTGGCACCGACCAAGGCGGTCCAACGGGGAGCTTCGGCTACCCAGACGTGCGCAAGCGTGCCGGTCAGGTTGGATCGCCGGAGGAACTCGACCCCGCGCCACAGGGCACCCACGGCAACGTTGAGCGCCACGTAGCCAGTGACGGCATAGGCCAGAAAACTCTGGCCACCGCCGCTGGCCTCGAACCCAGCGTCGCCGAAGGCCGCGCCAGCGAGCGCGAGGGGCACGAAGAACAGAAACGCCCAACCGATCTGATAGAGCCACATGGCTTTGAAGCGCGCGGTTTCCATCCACTCGGCGCGCGCATGCGTGAGGCTGGCTCTCAGGAGATTGGCAGCTTCAGAACCGAGTCCAGCCATCTACATCCACTCCAGCTCGCCTTTTGCACGCGCGGCCCTATCCATGACGTGCAGCATCACCAACCCGACGACGCCATAAGTCAATGCCATCGCGAAAAGCACGGCGCATGAGAGCGTGGCGTCCCGCAGGTCGCTGAATACGAGCGCGCTTCGAAGACCGCGGATCATCCAGGTTGGAGGCAGGAGTGCTGAGAGCCACTGGGCCCAACCCGGAAGCACGGTTACGGGGTAGGCAATGCCGGCCAAGATGCCGGCCACCATCACGAACAACTGCACAAAGAGATAACCCTCGCGGTATCTGAGCAGGATGGCCGCCCAGGGCAAGGCAATGGCAATGGTCGCCATCCCGCTGCAGACAAGCACGGCCAGTGCAGGGCCCAGGTTGGGCTCGAGTGGGAAGCGAAACAGTGCCCAGGCAAGGCTGAACGCCCCAACCGCCATGACGGACGGTGAAAACGTGCGCCCGATCGCTCCGCCAGCGATCAGAACGAAGCGCGTCGTCGTCGTTGCCCAAATGGTGGGCAGGGTTCCCAGGCTCCTGTCGAAACGGAGGTTGTTGGCGAGTTCCGCCGTGACCCAGCCGGTCCATAGAAACGTCGTAGCGCCGATAACCGAATAGGCAAGGTATGCGTCTGTCCCGGACAGACGTGCAAAGTTCTTGAGGCCCGAGTTGTCGGGTCCGGCAAGAGCGATGGTTGCGAGCACAATTGGCAGGACCCACTGCAACATTCCAATCAGGCTTGCAGTCATAAAGAAGGGGTGGCGTCGGTCGGTCCGCCAGCCCTTGCGCGCGAGCGCGAGAAAGGCCCAGAACTCGCCACGAATCTGCTCGGCGCGAGCGTTCGCCGGAGAGCCGATCAATCCGCGATTCCGCGATGGCTGAGTGGACGTCCCTGAGGTTGGTTCCGCGGATCCAGATTCCAGTAACCACGATGCCTCAGTCGCCGATTCGGCGGTAGAGCGCGCAGATCTCCCCTGACCGAGCGCACGAATACGCGTGCGGGTGCAAAGTGCGGCATGGCGATTGGATATGAGGTCAGGTGTGGTGTGTCGCGCTAAACCAGAGTCTGTTGGCCACGTAGGTTAGCGGCCTCAGCGCACGTCAGCTCGAACTCCAGGCTCCATCGTGCCTACTGGCCGAAGCATTGAAGCCTTTCGTCGGTGCGACTCGAGGCGGACGCTGGGGCGTTGGTCAACGAGATTCATGAGGTCTAAGCATGCAGGCCAACAAGCCCTCGCTGAACTGCTATGCGCTCACAAATGGCAAGGATCCGGCTGCCGCCGAAGACGCAAGCGATTGCGATGGCGCTCACGATCAGGAATTCGAGCTCGATCGCGAGCAGGGGAGGCGTGCCAATGGTCGTTGAGCGCACGAGGTCAACGACGTAGGTGTAGGGATTGACGTAGCTGATCCAGCGCACGCTCCAGGGGAGGATGGCGATCGGGTAGGTGCCGCCCGCCATGACCATGGCGAGTGCGCCGAGCATCTCGGGAAAGCGTGCCTGGCGGGCCACCAGGCCGACACCCGCCAGTGCGAGGCCAAGGCCCCAGAAGGCAACCAAGGCGATCAGTAGGGCCAGGATCGTCGGTAGGGTGATAGCAAACGTCGCGCCCTCAAAGAGCGCGCTGGCAATCATCAGGATCAGAAGCCCCCGGAGCGCTGCAATGCCAACGTCGACGACCGTGGCGCCGGTCAGCGCTGTCCAGCGGGGCGCCTCGGCCGCCCATAGATGCGCGAGCGTTCCGGTCTGGTTGGACTTCTCCAGGAACACAACGCCGCGCCACAAGGCGGCCGTCGCGACGTTGAGTGCAACAAACCCCGTGACTGCAAAGGCCAGGAAGCTCCGGCCGCCTCCACTGGCTTCGAAGCCGGCATCGCCGAAGGCCATACCGGTAAGAGCCAAGGGTACGAAGAAGAGAAACGCCCAGCCAGCCTCATACACCCACAGCGCCTTGAAGCGCGAGGTCTCCAGCCATTGGGCACGCGCATGGGCGAGGATGGCCTTTGCCGCCCACATCGCCTCAACGCCGACGCGTGTCACTTACATCCACTCCAGTTCACCTTTGGCGCGAGCCGCCGAATCCATGACTTTCAGCAGGACGAGTCCGGCAGCTCCGTACACGAGGGCCAACGCCAGCAGCACGCCACACGAGCGCATGGCGTCCGGGATGTCGTTGAAAATCAGCGCCGCGCGCAGCCCCTGGATCAGCCAGGTGGGCGCCAGGAGCCTGGACAGCCACTGTGCCCAATCCGGAAGCAGGTCAACCGGATAGGCGATGCCGGCAAGGATTCCGGTTCCCACCACGAACAGCGAAACGAGGTAGTGCGCCTCGCGGTATCTGAGGGTGACGGCCGCCAGCGGAAGCGCGAGCCCAATCATCGCCAGTCCGCCGCACACCAGAACGCCCAGTGCTGGGCCAATGTTGGGCGCCAGCGGGAACCTGAAGAGCGCCCAGGCAATGCCGAACGCCGCTGCGGCCATGGCAGCCGGAGCCACGGTGCGTCCCAGCGCTCCACCGCACGTCAGTACCGCACGTGTCGCAGCCGATGTCCAGAGGGTCGGCAGCGTGCCTAGGGTTCTGTCGAGACGCAGATTGAAGGAAAGCGCGGAAAGCATCCAACCGGCCCAAAGAAAGGCGATTGCGCCGATGACCGAGTAGGCGAGGTAGGCATCGGTGCCAGTGGCATCCACAAACTGCCGAAGTCCCGCATCGCCTGGTCCCGCCAGGGCGATCGTGGCAAGCACAATTGGCAGCACCCATTGAAACGTTCCAATCAGGCCGGACGTCATGAAGAACGGTTGACGCCGGTCGATTTTCCAGCCCTTCCGAGCGAGTGCGAGAAAGGCCCAGAACTCGCCGCGTATCTGCGCGACACTAGCGTTCAATAAAGGGCCGCTCGATGCGAGAGCCGGTGATGGCGATGTAGGCGTCTTCGAGGTCGGGCTCGCGGAGGCGGGCTTGCTCAACCACGATGCCCTGGCTGACCAGCGCGCTGGTCAGGGCCTCGCTGCTGCGCCAGCCCTGCGGCGCGCGAGCGGCGACGGCGAACTCGCGATCCCTGTTGACCTCACCCCACCAGAGGCCATCGGACCCGATGACCGCTTTGGCTGTGGCCAGGTCGCCGCGCAGGAGGAGGTCCAGGCGCGGCACTTCGCCGGCCTGCCGGATGAGGTCCGCCGGCCGGCCTTCGGCAACCAGCGTGCCGCTCTGGATGATTCCGACGCGGTCGCAAATCTGCTCGGCTTCGTAGAGGTTGTGGGTGGTAAGCAGGATGGCGGTGCCCGACTCGGCAATTTGGCGAATGAGATGGCGCGCTTCGCGGGCGGCGACGGGGTCGAGAGCGGCGGTCGGCTCATCGAGCAGGAGCACCGGCGGCTCGTGCAGGGTGGCGCGGGCGAGGTTGAGGCGCTGTTTCATGCCGGTGCTGTAGGTCTCGACGAGGTCGTCCATTCGATCCTGCAGGCCGAATTGTTGGGAGGCCGCCGTGATTCGCTCGGCGAGACGCTCCCTGGACATGAATGACAGCGTGCCGAAGAGTTCGAGGTTTTCGCGGCCGGACAGCCGCCAGTACATGCCGCGCTCACCCGCGAACAGAACACCGAGGTTGCGGCGCACCTGGCGGGCCGACCGGACGACGTCGAAGCCAGCCACCACGGCGCTGCCCGAGGTGGGTTCCAGCAGAGTGGCGAGCATCTTGACGGTGGTGGTTTTGCCCGCGCCATTCGGTCCCAGCAAGCCGAAGCAGTGGCCGGGGGCAATGTCCAGGTTCAGGTCGTTGACGGCGACGATGCGCGTAGGCTCCGCGGGCTCAGCCCGGAATCGCGGGAGGAGTCCGCGAAAGCCCCGGCGCACCCGAGGTTCGAAGACACGAGTCAGCGACCGTACCGACACGGCCGGCAACTGTGAACTCATGTGCGGTAGGTCGCTTTCCGTCCGCGCTTCGTTGCGCGGTCGGTTAGCCGCCTCCGCCGCCGCCGGCGCGCACGCCAGGCTCGGTCATGGGAGCTGGGTCCAGAGCGTCTGCGAGTTCTTGTGCGGACAAGTCAGTCAGGCGGGCCGCCACGACTGGAATGGTCTCTCCGGTAGCTACCGCCTGCTTGGCGATTTCTGCGGCGGCGGTATAGCCGATCTTGGGGGCCAAGGCCGTGGCCAGCATGGTGTTGCGCTCCAGCCAGTAGCGCAGCATCTCGTCATCGGTTTCCAGGCCGTCGACGCCCTTGCGCGCAAAGGCCAGTGATCCCGTGGCCAGGATCTCGATCGACTGGCACAGGTTGTGCGCAATCAGGGGCATCATCACGTTCAGTTCCAGCTGTCCGGCGGTGACTGCCGAGGCGATGGCCAGATCGTTGCCCTGGACCTGGAAGCAGATCATGTTCAGGCACTCGGCCATGACCGGGTTGATCTTGCCGGGCATGATTGAGGATCCGGGCTGCACTGGCGGCATGCGAAGTTCGGAAATGCCGGTGCGCGGTCCTGATCCCAGCAGGCGAAAGTCGTTGGCGATCCGATTCAGGTCCAGCGCCAACGTTCGCAGAGCGCCGGAGAGTTGGGCAAACCGGCCCATGCTCTGCATCGCGTAGAAGTAGTCGGTCGACTGCCGAACCCTAAAGCCGGTCAGGTCGGCGATGACCTCTACTACCTGCGATTGATAGGCAGGCTCGGCATTCAGCCCGCTACCGACGGCGGTGCCGCCGAGGCTGAGTTCAAGGCTGGCGTCGGCAGCTTCGCGAATGGCCTCGGCGTTGCGTCTGACAGCTTCCGCATAGGCGCCGAACTCCTGGCCCAGGCGGACTGGTGTGGCGTCCTGCAGGTGGGTACGGCCGGACTTGACGATGCCGTCCCACGCGGTGGCCTTGGCCCGCAGGCTCTCGGCCAGGACGTCGAGGGAGTCGTAGAGGTCCGGCAGCAGCTGCAGCGCGGCCAGGGCGATGGCTGTAGGGATCACGTCGTTGGTGGATTGCGCCATGTTGACGTGGTCGTTGGGATGAATGGGGTCGTAGCTGCCGCGCGGCCGACCGAGCAGTTCATTGGCGCGATTAGCCAGTAGCTCGTTGGCATTCATGTTGTGCGATGTGCCGGCGCCGGCCTGAAAGACGTCCACCACGAACTGGTCGGCGTGTTGCCCGTCCAGCGCCTCGTCGGCGGCGCGCGCGATGGCATCAGCCAGATCGCCATCCAGGCGGCCCGTCTGCTTGTGCGCCACGGCGGCGGCCTTCTTGATGAGGACGGTGGCCCAGACGAAGGCGTGGTGCGGCGGAAGTCCGCTGATCGGAAAGTTCTCGACCGCGCGCTGCGTCTGCACACCGTAGAGTGCCGATTCCGGGACTTGCAGTTCGCCCAGTGGGTCTTTCTCGGTTCGCGTTTGCATTGATTCCTGCTCCTTTGTGTCCGGGTGAAGAGATCAGTCAGTAAGTGCGTCCAGGCCGCGGATCGGGCTCAAGTCAACTCCCTTGCCCTGGGTCAGCACCTGGAATCGACCGAGGTCGGTCGGTGAGACGAGTTGAAATACGGCTTCGCGTTCGGCTCGATAGGTTGCCAGGGTGGCGTCAGGTCGCTCCTGGAATCGTACGAGGTGATCGCCAGCGCCCAGCGCGGCCAGGAAGTCTGCCTGTTGGCCCGTTCGGTAGCAGCCGAATCCCTGGGACCGTCCCGCGTCGATCAACTGCGTGAAGTTTACGTGGGCCGTCAGGTCGGCATGTCCGGGGTTGGCGAGGACATCGTCCGAGGCTCGGTGGCGACGGTAGGCCAACAGGGTGCCGGCAGCCAGGCGCTTCGAATGCACCGCGGCGCTGATGTCGCCGTAGTCGATGCTGGTCATCACGACGCCTGATGCAAGGCTGGCAGCGTGCCGGTAGATCGACTCGACACTCTGCCGGACCTCGATGCGGCCACCGACGGGCGTGGCTGACGCGTACTGCATGGCATAGGACTTAATCTCGTCGGGCGCGGGCCGGTCCACAAACCCCCATTCTTCGCCTTCGCGAGCCACGCGCTCCTCGACCCAGCCGTCGGCTGTCCTACGGGCCAGGCGTACAGGCAGGGCGTCGAAAAACTCGTTCGAAATGATGGAGGTGGCGTTGCCGACGGGAACTTCCGCGATCGAGGCAAAACAAGCGTCAAGCGCATCCGTCGTGCTGGAAGCAGGGGCTCGTTCGACGCCCACGTATTGGAGCGATCCGCCCCAGGAAAAACTGTCAGCCGCATTACGAATCTGGCGGGCAAGGCGACCGTCGGCCGCGCCGAGTTCGACGATGCGAAATGGAGCGGGTCGTCCGAGGATTTGCCAGACATCGTCCAGATGAGCGGCGAGTAACTGGCCGAACAGCGTGGGATGGACGCTGACGCTGGTGAAGTAGTCCGCGTAGGGCGCGTCGGCGCGTGTGTAGAAGCCACCGGATGGGTCGTAGAGCGCATGTTCCATGAACACACTGAATGGCAGAGAGCCCTGGCGGTTGGCTTGCTCCTGAAGCCGTTTGGACACGGTGTTCGCGGACGTCACGAGATGCTAGCCGGGAGCTTGGGATCTTGAGAGTCCGGCCGGCGGCAAGGACAGGTCGTTGGCAATCACCTTCTGGCGCCAGACAGCCCGTCGTTACAGCCGGCCACCTGAGCGCGAACCTACGTGGAATCCGGACGGAACGGCCCGGCTGGCCGCGCGACTATTGCAGCGCTGACATCGCGTAAACGAACGCGACAAAGACAAAGGCGACCAGACCCCAGACCATGATTGGAATGCCAAGGAAGCGTCCGCCGGAGCCAGGCGAACTCTGCCGGGCCGGTCGCTGACGCGCGCGCTCGCGTTCGGTTCGGTCGCGCAGGCGGCGCAGGTTCTCGCTGATCTGCGGTGCGAAGCGGCTCGGTTCGTCGCTTTCGGCCGTGGATCCGGCCGGGGCGTCGGATGATTCCGCCGACGCGTCTTGAGTTTCCGGACGGGGAAGCTTGGCCCCGCAGTTAATGCAAAGCCAGGCGCCTTCAGTGTTTTGGTGATCGCACTCTTGACAGCGCATGGCGCTCCGGTCAGACCCATGAGTCGCACGTGATAGTTCATGCTAGCACCAGCCGGAAGACCGCCAGCGGACCGTCAAGCCGAGGCTTCCGCTGCCAGGCTGCCGTGCCTCTGACCGGTTCGCGGTGTCCGCCTTCGTATACTCAACTCCGGTGCCGGTTGATTCAGTTTGCACCGACCCCTTTTCGCCGGGAGAAGTCGAGTCGTGCCGACTTACGAGTACGAGTGTTCGGACTGCGGCAATCGGATCGAAGTATTCCAGAGCTTCAGCGACGATCCGCTGTCGACCTGCGAAGCATGCAGTGGAAAGCTCAAGAAGGTATTTCACCCGGCCGGCATCATTTTCAAGGGCAGTGGCTGGTACGCCACCGACAGTCGATCCGCGTCTGAGCGAAAGAAATTCAAGAACGACGGAAAGCCGCCCGAGACGTCGGATTCCAAGCCCGTGAAGTCCGACGGGGCCAAGAGCAATGGGAGCTCGTCCGACGGCGCCGCCAAGGCGGGCGCTTCAGCGGGTGGATCCGACAAGGCCTCGCGCCCCAGCGGCAAAACCAGCTAGCCGGTCCGCCGGTCGCAATCCCGAGACTCGGACATGCGAGCGGTCGTCCAGCGTGTAACGCGGGCCTCGGTTCGCATCGATGGTCGCGAACACGCAGCAATCGGGCCGGGACTCGTGGTGCTGGCGGGCGTCGCGAAGGGCGACGAAGAGGCGGACGTGAACTACCTGGCCGACAAGCTGGCGAATCTGCGGATTCTGGCCGACGATGCGGGCCGGATGAATCTGTCGGTTTTGGACACCGTCGGCGAGGTCTTGCTGGTGTCGCAGTTCACGTTGATCGCGGACACGCGAAAGGGCCGGCGCCCAAGCTTCATTGCTGCAGAGGCGCCGGAGCAGGCCGCGAAGCTCATCGATGACCTGGGATCGGCTTTGACCTCCCGAGGCGTGCCGGTGCGCACGGGGCAGTTCCAGGCCCAGATGGACGTCGAGTTGGTAAACGACGGGCCGGTGACGATCGTCATCGACAGCAACGACCGACGTATCCCGAGACGCAAGGCGTAGGTGCATAGATGTCCGCCTCGTCCGACCAGTCTGGCGCCCCTCCCGTGCGGATCGTGCACGGCGCCGGCGAAGTGCGCCGCACGCTCCTGGCGCGTTCGCCGGATCTGGTATCGATAGACGAGACCGCGGTGCGGGCGGCCTCGCGGGTCTTTGGCGAGATGTTGACGCCTGTGGAGTTTGTCGAACGTGTGATTCGTGAAGTTCGAGACGAAGGTGACGCGGCCGTGCGTCGCATTTCGCGAGCGCTGGGCGACCACGTTGGGCCAGCGTTCGAGATCGGGCCGGCGGAACTGGCCGACGCCAGCCGCCGGGTCGAACCGGAGTTACGAGCGGATATTGAACTCGCGGCGGAGCGAATTCGCGCTTATCACGAGCGTGAGATGCCCGCTGGCTTCGATATGTCCGAGTTGGGCATTGGCCAGAAGTGGATTCCGGTGGATCGAGCCGGTTTGCATGTCCCGGGGCAGGCGGCGCCACTGATTTCCAGCCTGTTGATGTCTGCGGTGCCGGCCCGAGCCGCGGGTGTTGGAGAGATCGTAGTAACAACACCGATCAAGTCTGAGGGCATTGCGCCGGCAATGGCTGCGGCAGCTGAAGTCGCCGGCGTGGACCGCGTGTTCGGATTGGGCGGCGCCCAGGCCATTGCAGCGCTGGCGCTGGGAACACCGAGCGTGCCTCGCTGCGATGTGATCGTGGCGCCGGGCAATGCCTGGGTGATGCTGGCGACGCGCGCCCTCTATGGCGTGGTTGGCGTGGACCTGCTGCCGGGCCCAACCGAGACGCTGGTGATTGCCGACGCCGCGGCGGACGCCGCCGAGGTCGCCGCCGATTTGATTGCCCAGGCGGAGCATGGGGGACCGGCCAGCCCGATCGCCCTGACGACCGATCCAGGTTTCGCGGCCGAGGTGGCGCGGGAGGTTGCGGCGCAGTTGGAGACCCTGCCGCGTGCGGAGGTGGCGTGGGACAGCTTTGACCAGCGCGGCGGGGTGGGCGTGGTGGACGACCTTCCACAGGCCATTGAACTATCAAACGAGTACGCGCCGGAGCACCTGTGCCTGCTGGTGGACGATCCCGACGTGTTGCTGCCGCTGGTGCGGCACGCTGGTGGCGTGTTCCTGGGCAGCGCTTCCCCGGAAGTGCTGGGCGACTACGTGGCGGGACCCAGTCACATCATGCCCACCGGCGCAACGGCCCGTTTTGCTTCACCGGTTGGCGTACGCTCGTTCCTGAAAACAGTCTCGGTTGTGCGACTGTCGGCGGACCGGGCGGCAGCGCTGGCCCCCGTGGCGGCTCGCCTTGCACGGGCGGAGGGTTTGGAAGGCCACGCACGTGCCGCCGAACGCCGCGCCTCCGCCTGACTACAATGCCGCGATCCTTGTCGAGTCGAGGTTTCGATGGCTGATCGGCGCGCCAGCGTCACGCGAACCACGTCCGAGACCGAAGTTGACGCCACCGTCGCGATTGACGGCGATGGCGGCTTTCGCGGTGCCACGGGCATTGGGTTCCTGGATCACATGCTGGACCAGCTTGCCCGGCACGGACTGTTCGACATTGAGGTGAACGCCGCGGGCGACCTCCACATTGACGCGCACCACACCGCCGAAGACGTGGCGATCGTGCTGGGCCGCGCCTTCAACGACGCCCTGGGCGACCGACAGGGCATACAGCGCATGGGCGACGCCACCGTGCCGATGGACGAGGCGCTGGCGCACGTGGCGGTGGATCTGGCTGGGCGTGACTTCGCGGCCTTCAACGGCGACTTCAAGCAGGACAGGATTGGCGGCCTGGAGACCAGCTTGCTGCCGCACATCATCGGGTCGCTAGCCCGGCACATGGGAGCGGCGATTCACGTCCGCGTACTGGCCGGTGACGACGATCACCACAAGGCCGAGGCCATCTTCAAGGCTCTGGCTCGGGCCCTGGACCAGGCGACGGCGCTGGATCCGCGCCGGGCCGGCGCCGTGCCCAGTACAAAGGGCACGCTCACCGGCTGACGTGCGCGATCAGACCGCTGGTCGTCGCCCTCGGCTCGACCACCTGCTCGTGCGCCGCGGCTTGGCGCGGAGCCATAGCTCAGCTCGTCAACTAGTCAAGGATGACATCGTGCTCCTCGCCGGACGCGTTGAGAACCGGCCGGGCCGGCGAGTCAGTGTCGACGCTCAGATCGAGCTGCGCTATCAAACACAGGAGTACGTGAGTCGAGGCGGACGAAAGCTGGCTTCGGCCCTCAAGCACTTTGGGCTTAGGGTGGACGGAGCAATCGCCTTGGACGTTGGAGCGTCGACCGGCGGGTTCACGGATTGCCTCCTGCGAGCAGGCGCAGGGCACGTCACGGCGGTGGACGTGGGGCGCGATCAACTCGCTGCGAGCCTGAGGGCCGACGCGAGGGTGCGTGTGCTCGAGCGCACGGACGCTCGCGACCTACCACTGCTTGACCCGTCGCCCGACATCGTGGTGGTCGACGTTTCCTTCGTGCGACTGCGCGACGTCTTGCCGGCCGTGCTGGTCGCGACGCCGGACGCTCGCTGGGCCCTGGTCCTGCTCAAGCCACAGTTCGAGCTACCCGGACACCGCGTACCTCGAGACGGGGTCGTCAAGGACCCGAGGACTCGGAATGACGTGCTGCTCGATTTCGTGCTCTGGGCGACGCGGCAGGGCATCCGGGTGGCGGGAACCGCAGTCAGTGCGCTGGCGGGGGGTGACGGCAACCAGGAGACCTTTGTGCTTCTGCGCGCGCCGTGGTCGAGTCAGTGAGGCGCGGGCAGCGACTATGATGGACGCGACGGAGATGACGTGAGTGGTTGATGCGGGTTGCCCTGCTGTTTCAGCCGCGCATTGCCGCATCCGTCGCCCACGCACAGCGCACCCAACAACGGCTCACGTGTCGAAATCTGGACGCTTGGTGCGTGTCGTCGTGGGAAATCACCGACCGCCCGGAAGATCTGGCGGGCGCGAATCTCGTTGTCACGTTTGGTGGCGACGGTACGTTGCTGCGCGCAGCCCGCGCGGCCGCCCCGTACGCGGCTGTTTGCCTGGGCGTGAACTACGGACGCCTCGGATTCCTGACCGAATTCACGCCGGATGAGTTCGACGCGCGTCTGGACGACGTGCTGGACGGTGCCTATTGGATCGAAGAACGAGTCCTGATCGACTGGACGCACCACAGCGCGGACAACCTCGTCGGATCCGGCCTGGCTGCGGGCGACGTCGTGGTTGGCCGCGGACGTATGGCGCGGGTTGTCGAGGTCGAGGTCCGTATCAACGGCGTGGTGCTCACGACCTACACGTCAGACGGCGTGATCGTAGCCACTCCCACCGGCACGACCGGGTATGTCCAGGCAGCCGGGGGTCCAGTGCTGCATCCGGAGGTGCGAGACCTGGTAATGACGCCGCTGGTCCCATTTCTTACGCCCGCGAACTCAATCGTGGTGGGCCATGACGAGCGAGTCGAACTGACGACATACACCACGCACGAGGCGACACTTTCGATCGACGGCCAGACCGATCAGTTGCTGGCCTCGGGTGACCGAGTGATCTGCCGAGCGTCCGAACATCTGGCCAGGTTTGCGCGGTTTCGCGAGAGCGACTATTTCTACGCCACGCTGGCCGAGAAGATGCGCTGGCGCATTCCGCGGGAGATGCCGCGCCCGGTTCACGGGTCCGGCTAGGCGCGCGTGCTCAGGCACGTCAGCGTGCGCAACTTCGCGCTGATCGACGCGGTCGATCTCGCGTTGGAACCAGGGCTGAACGTCCTGACCGGTGAGACCGGCGCCGGAAAGTCAATCCTGATCGATGCGCTGGCGCTGGTCTTGGGACGTCGCGCCGATCCGGCTGACGTCCGATCGGGTGCGCCAAGCGCGTACGTGGAAGCCGTGTTCGACACGACCCCATCCCAGTCTGAAGCCGTGCTTGACGCCTACGGAGTCGAGGCTGACGAGTCCCTGATCCTCTCGCGTGAAGTTCGAGGCGCTGGCCGATCGACCGCGCGAATAAATGGGCGGGCCGTCCCGGTGCGCGCGCTGGCGGAACTGGGTCCTACGCTGGTTGACGTGCATGGGCCAGGTGAGCATCAGTCGCTCTTTCGGGACTCGCAGCAGCTCGAGTACCTGGATCGATTTGCCGGGCTGATGCCGCAGCGTCAGGCCGTGGCCACACTCACGCGCGAATTGCGGGCCACATGCCGGGAAGCCGACGATCTTCAACGCGGCGCCAGGGAAACGGCGCGTGAGCTCGACTTGTTGACCTTTCAGATCGAAGAGATTTCTGCGGCCGGTTTGACGTCCGGAGAAGACGAACGGCTGCGGGCGGATCGTCAGGTCCTGGCCAATGCCGAGCGGCTACGAGACCTGGCCGGGAAGGCGGCGGCCCGGCTGCAGGGAGAAACGCTGGACCCGGTGCCCGACGTGTTCGGCTCAACGCGGGAAGCAGCCGAGGAGATGGCGTCGCTCGACCCGGCGGTCGCTCCGCTGGCTCAGCAGGCCGCGCAGCTGCAGGAACTGGCTGACGACTTGGCGCTCGCGTTGCAGGCCTACGCGGAGAACGTGGAGGCCGATCCGGCACGCCTCCAGCAGATTGATGAGCGCCTCGATCAGATTGAGGCGCTGATCCGCAAGTACGGCGACACCCCGGAGGACGTGATCGCATATGGCGATTCGGCCCGCGCTCGGCTCGTGGAGCTGGACCATGGAGACACGCGAAGCGAGGAGTTGCGAGAGCACGCCGAGCGGCTCAGGCGCCGGCTGATCCCATTGGTCGCGGATCTGTCCGACCGACGTCAGCGTGCCGCAACGGTGCTCGCGGACGCCGTGGCCGTCCAACTGGCGGACCTGAATATGCCGGCGGCCAAGTTTGACGTGCGAGTGGCGCAAGCGGCCGATCCGCGAGGCTTGGCCGTTGAGGAAGGATCAGCAGCGGTTGCGTTCGATGAATCAGGGATCGACAAGGCTGCGTTTCTGCTCAGTGTCAATCCGGGCCAGCCGTTGAGGCCGCTGGCCGAGGTCGCATCCGAGGGGGAGCGGTCGCGGATCCTGCTGGGACTGAAGGTGGTGCTGGCGAAAGTCGACCAGACGCCTACGCTGGTATTTGATGAGATTGACGTTGGCGTAGGGCCAAGGGCTGGAGACATCGTCGGGCAGAAGCTGTCGGCATTGGCCGCATGGCGCCAGGTACTTTGCATTACCCACCTGGCTCCGGTTGCTGCGTTCGGCGATTCACACTTTGTCGTGGCCAAGTCGGACGCGGACGGAGACACGAGGACCAATGTCTTGAGTGTTGACGGGGACCGGGTTGTGGAGGAAATCGCCGCCATGAGTGGAGCATCGACGACCGCCGGTCGACGAGTAGCCCGAGACCTCATGAGCGCTGCACGATCCTGGAAACGCGATGCCTGAGCAGTGGACTCGGTCTGGCAGCGGCCGGCGTAATCCTCCGGAGCCTCGTGGCGCCCCTTAGACCCTGCGCACACTCCCATGCGAGTTGAACTTTCGCCCCTGGTAGCCCGCAGCGTTTCGCGGCCGGCGTTTCGCACGACGGCGTACGGTTCTGATGCATTTGAGCAGCGTCTGATCCCGCTGGCTCGGCGCTGGCAACGCCACCGAACGCTTCAGTCCGCACCGCGTGTTCTTGCAGTTGGCTTTGGCCTTGCGCTGCTTGTTGTCCTCTGTGCTGCCGGGTTCGGCTTGCCCCGTCTGCTCATTGCACTGTCGCTGGGCGTGGCGATGATTCCCGTCGTCGCGTTAGTGGCACGTGCGCTCGTGGCGCCGCCACCGCTCACAGCGGCCCTGGCCTATGACCGCCGGCTTGCGATGTTCGAGCGCTTGTCCACGGCTGTTGCCGGCTCGCGGGCCGACCGTCACATGCGCGATCTGCAACGGCGGGACGCGCTTCAGGCCCTGACCGGCGTTAATGCGGCTCTTGCATTTCCCTACCGACTGCCCCGCGGCGACCTGGCACTCGTGGCAGTTGCCGTCGCGGCGCTGGCCATCGGCACGCTTGCTGCGACCGCCGACGTTCTGCCGCGCGTCGGCGGTCAAGCGCAGGTTTCGGCGCTGGCGGAGAGCCTGGAGGCTACAGCCGAAGGCGAAGCCCCTGTGCTCGCGGATCCCGCGGTGCTGGCACAGATCGACCGGATCCGTGCCGCCATGGACGAGCTTGAGCGCCAGCGCGATCCGGAGGCTGCACCCGCAGCCCTGGCCGCCGAGGCCGCCGGTGAGGCGTTACGGCGAACGGTCGAGGGGCGTCGCCTTGGCCGTGCCCTCGACAGTGGCGACTTCCAGGCTGCGGCGGGCGAAGCGCGTGCGTTGGGCGAGCAGATTTCCGGCATGAACAGCACGCGAATGGACGAATTGGCGGAAGGGTTGCGCGAAGCGTCGCTGCGCGCTGAAGGTCTTGATGAAGGTCTGGCGAGTCAAATGCGTGCCGCCGCCGAGGCGCTGGAGCGCGGGCAACTGGCTGATGCCCGTAGCGCGCTGGCGCAGTTGGCGCAAGAGATTGAAGCTGTCGGGACCACGGTCGAGGCGGACACCGGGCTCCAGGCCCAACTCGACCAGCTTGCGCAACAGCTCGCCGATGCCGAGACGTTGGCCGGCGCTAACACGCCGGGCATCGAAGGAACCTCGCTCGGCGACACCGCAAGTGCTGCCGCAGGCGACGCTCAGGCCGAGGCAGGAGCCGAGGCCACAGCGGGATCGCAGGGCGGCGGCGACTCCGCAGCGAGCGGGCGCGCGCTTGAGGGCACGCTGGAAACCCTTGCGCCCGAGCAACGACTCAATGCGGAGGGTCAACTCGAGATTGTGGAAATCAAGCCGACTGAGGAGGGCGCCGAAACGGTGGAGCGTCCGGTTCTGGAACTTGGACCGGGCGGACTGTCTGGATACGAGGCCTCGGCGGGCGACCGAGGGTTTGCCGTCGGGCGGCCCGACGTCGCGCGCAATGTCCCACTCGATATGCTGCCAATGTTGGATCGGTACTTCAGCGAGCCATGAGCACTGCCGTAAACGGGTCGGAGGCGACGGAACAACTCGCCCACGGTTTTCGCGACCAGGCGGCCGCCATCGTCGACGAGGTGGGGAAACTCATTGTCGGCCAGCGCCAGATCGTGCGGGACACCGTTGTGTGTCTCATCGCCGGCGGCAACGTGTTGATCGAGGGTGTACCGGGCCTCGGCAAGACCGAACTCGTGCGTGCACTCGGGCGATCGATCGATCTGCGCTTCAGCCGCATCCAGTTCACGCCCGACCTCATGCCGGCCGACATCACCGGTACGAACGTCGTCGTCGACGGAACCGATGGGCAGCGAACGTTTCGGTTCGAGCCAGGCCCCGTGTTTGCCAATCTGGTGCTGGCCGACGAAATCAACCGGGCCACGCCAAAGACCCAGGCGGCGTTGCTGGAAGCGATGCAGGAACGGCAGGTCAGCGTGGCGCGCGAGGTGCACGTTCTGGACCCGCCATTCTTCGTGATGGCCACACAGAACCCGATCGAGATGGAGGGCACCTACCCACTGCCCGAAGCCCAGGTCGACCGCTTCATGTTCAAGCTGGTCGTGGACTACCCCACAGCGGGAGAACTCAGCGAAATACTCGATCGCACCACCGGGGAGGCCCAACCGGGCGTTGCCCAGGTGGCGACGGGTGACGATCTGTTGGCAATGGGGGCGTTTGCCCGTCGCGTAGCCGTCGCTCCGCACGTCGCGAGCTACGTCGTGGATCTCGTCAAATCCACGCACCCCCAGGATCCGACCGCCCACCAGTTGACCCGCCAGTACGTGCGCTATGGCTGCTCGCCGCGCGCCGCCCAGGCTATGGTGCTGGCCGCCAAGGTCTACGCCATGCTGGACGGGCGCTACAACGTGGGCTTTGACGACATTCGCGCCGCCGCCCGCCCGGCGATGCGCCACAGGCTGCTGCTGAACTTTGAGGCTGAGGCCGACGCGGTACCGGCGGAGCACATCCTGGACGCAATCCTCATGTCGACCCGCCGGGCAGGTGACTGAGCGCACGAACGGTGCGGCTCTTCCGGCGTTCGCGCCGGACGCAGCGCTCCGCGCCAAGCTGGCCAACCTCTCGCTCGTATCGCAGCGACCACACGGTCATCTGCACACCGGCGGGAGGCGCAGCCGGGCGACCGGTTCGTCGATCGAATTCGCCGACCACCGGGCGTACAGCCCGGGCGACGACTACCGGCAGATCGACTGGAACATCTACGCCCGCACCGACGAACTGTTCGTAAAGGTCCGGGAGTCGGAGGAGACGCTGGTCGTCCATCTGCTGTTGGACGTCAGCGGCTCAATGGCATCGGGCGCGCCCACGAAATTCGAGGCCGCGCGGGCCGTGCTGGCCGCGCTCGGCTGGACGGCACTCGCCAGCCGCGATGTGGTTGCGGGGGCCTCCCTGGGAGCGGACCTTGGCGAGACATTCGCGCCCCGGCAGGGCGAAGCCTACGTCGCTCGCCTTTTCGAGTTCCTGGACCGCCAACAGCCATCCGGCGAGACCGCACTTGCGCGCGCCGTTGCCGCCTACAACGCCCGCGCCCTCCCGCACGGAGTTGCGGTACTCGTTTCCGACTTGCTTGCCCCCGATGCCCTGCGGGCCATTGGGGCGCTGGCCCAGCGTGGGCATGAAGTGACGGTGATCCACGTACTTGACGAGGAGTTCGTCAACCCGGCGTTTGCCGACGAGGTTGAACTGGTGGACGCCGAGGGTGGTGCCGCCCTGGAAGTGCTTGGCGACATGGATCTCCTGCGCGCCTACCGCCAGGCGATTGGCACCTGGACCAGCGACTTGCAGCGCTTCTGTCACCGCCGGCACGTGCGCTATGTACCAATCCGGTCGAACTGGGCCGTAGAAGACATCGTGCTGCGGCGCCTGCGCGAGCACGGAACCCTGGCGTGACCTGGGCGGCGCCGCTCGCCTTTACGTGGGCGGGTCTGGCCCTGGCGGTGCTGGCGTTCTTTCTGCTGCGTCCGCGCCGTCAGCGCATCGTCGTGGCCTCACTATTCGTCTGGCGGCGCACGATTCAGGCGCGTGCCGACGACACCTGGCTGGCCTGGCTGCGACGCCATGCCCTCCTGCTACTCCAGTTGCTGACTATCGTCGTATTTACCCTGGCCCTGGCTCGGCCAGAGCGACTGGCGACGGTTGAGCTCGGCCCTCCGGTTGCGATCGTGATGGACGTTTCGGCGTCGATGGCCATAGCCGAGGGAGACGGGACACCGCGAATCGAGCGCGCCCGCGACGAGGCCGCCGCATTTCTGAACTCGCTCGATGACGACCGACGCATGTCGCTGATTACCACCGGTGCCGTTCCGCGAACGCTTGTCGCGCAGACCAGTGACCGCGCCGAAGTGATCCGATTCCTCAGTGGGATTGAGCCGGAAGCCTCGCACGGGCGGCTGGACACGGCGCTGGATATGGCGCGCTCGCTGGCCAGCCCCGCGGCGGGCGGCATCGTGGCGCTCTTTACGGATCAGCCGCCAGTCGAGGCTTCGAATCCCGCGTATGCCGGGGTCCGGACGGTCGTCGTCGGTGAACCGTCGCCGAACGTCGCGCTGGTGGCATTTCAGGTAAGGCGACGCCTCGATACACCAGATGCTGTGCAGGGCATGGTCGCGGCCCGAAATGACGGGATGACAGACGTCGTGGCCGAGGTGTTGATTTCGGCAGGTCGCGGCTCACTGACGAGCAGGGAAATCGAGTTGGCCGCTGGGGCACGCGAGGTCCTTGTGTTCGACGACCTGCCGGCGGCGGCCGGGTACCAAGCCGAAGTTCGCGCGCCCGACGACGGTCTGTCAGCCGACAACCTGGCATTTGCCTCGCTGGCCGAGCCGTCGCGGCTTTCGGTCGTCGTTGTGGGCAACGACCCCTGGCCAATCGTACGAGCGTTGCAAGCCGTGCCCGCGGTGACGGCGCAGGCCATCGCCGTCGATTCGTTCGACCAGGACAACAATACCGCGGACTTCTACGTGTTCCAGGGATTCGCACCCGAGTTGCTGCCGTCCGCCTCGGCGGTCTTCGTCCAGCCACCGGCCGTTCCGTCTCTCGGTCTCGATGCGCCAACCAGGGCCGATACGCATCCGCTGGCCGTGGCGAACAGCCCGCTCCTGAGGTCGATCGATGTCGGCGATCTGGTGTCTGGTTCGGACGTGACCTACGCGCCGCCTGCCTGGGCACAGGTGGACCTGAGCGTGGGCGAGCGTGCCCTGCTTGCCCACGGGGTCGTCGATGGCCGCCGCACCGCCGTGATCGGTTTCGACCTAGCCGGCGCCGGGGTCAGCCAGGCGCCTTGGTTCCCCGTGTTCTGGTCCAACGTCGTCCGTTGGGCCGATCCGTTCGCCCCTCTCCCCGACGGGGCGCACCTGGAACCCGGGCGACCGGTGCGTCTCATCCCACACCCGCAGTCCGATCGAATCGCAGTGACAGATCCGGCCAATAACACGATCGAATACACCATGCCGCAGCCGGCGGTTCTCAATGTGACGGTCCCCGGCGCCTATACGGTTCGTCAGTTCGTGGGCCAGGAGCTGGTGGCGCAGACGTCGATCGACTATGTACCGGGCATAACAGGACGGTTAGGGCTAGGCGGCGTCCCCGCCGGACCAAGCGCTACAGCCGATCCAGTCCAGCGGATTCAACACCAGGTTGAACTGTGGCCGTGGGTGGCAGGACTGGCTCTGGCGCTCCTATTGGTTGAGTGGTGGGTCTTTCACCGGGTTCGTGGAGTCCGCTGACCGATGGGTCTGGAACGGCCGTGGTTGCTCATCTTGCTGGCGGCGTTGCCCGCGGCCATTTGGTTGACATCGCTCAGCGTCACCCGGCTCTCCCGGATCCGCCTTGGGATCTCGACCCTGCTGCGCCTGATCGGCTTGACCGCGTTGGTTCTTGCCCTGGCCGGCTTCGCAGTCGGACGCGACACCCAGCCCGCCACCGTCTTTGTCGTCGATACGTCCGACAGCGTGCTCTTGGCGGAGCGGGCAAATGCCCACGCGATCATTGACTCCTTTGTTCAGGCGTTCGGGGCCGACGCATCGGTGGGGGCTGTCCAGTTTGGCGCGAGCACGGCGGTGCTGGCCGCGCCGCAACGCTTGGACGAGGCCCCGGCCTTGCGCTCAGACCTGCCGGGGCACGACAGCAACTACGAGGCTGGGATTCTTACCGCTCTCGGCCTGCTCGATCCGGACGCAGGCGGGCAGCTCGTGCTCATTTCGGATGGCGCCGGCGCCGGATCGGGGCTTGAGTCGGCCGTTCAGACGGCCGCCGCCCGTGGCGTGCCGATATTGGTCGTGCCCGCCGCGGCGACTCGCGGCGCCGACCTCGTGCTTCAAGCAGTTGAAGTCCCGAACATTGTGCACAGCGGCGTGGCAGTCCAGGCGCGCGTTCGAATTGCCTCACAGCGGCGGACCACAGCGCGACTACGCCTTTGGGACGGTGAGCGCCAGATCAGCGATGGTCCCATCGTGGTTGCCACAGGTACACGCACCTATGTTGTTGAGCTGTCAGGCTTGGCGCCTGGGTTTCATCGACTGCGGGCTGAGCTTCTAGAGGACGCTGATCCTCGGCTGGCCAACAACGTTGCCGAGGCGTTCATTCGTGTCGCTGAGCCAGGTCGCGTACTCACGATCGGCGACACCTCACAAGTCCGGGCAGCTCTTCGGGCGGCTGATTTCGAGGTTCGGGAGATAGCGCCAAGCGCGCTCGGCAGTGTCGATCTCGGGCAGTTTGAGGCCGTCGTGGTCTCCAATGTTCCCGCCGAAGCCTTTGAGCCCGACACGCTCGAAGCCTTGCGTGCCCATGTGGCGGGCGGTCGCGGGCTGGTGGTTCTGGGCGGACCCGACAGCTTTGCCGCCGGCGGATACCAGGGCACTGCCATGGACGAAGCACTGCCGGTGTGGTCGGACCCCACCGAGGAGACGCCCGAACCCCGCTTAGCGTTGGTACTGGTAATCGACCGTTCCTCCAGCATGGCCGAGGGCGCGAGCGAAGGGGCCGCCAAGATCGACATGGCGATTGAGGCGGCGGTGGACGCGGTGGACCTACTGGAAGAAGGCGACATTCTCGGCGTGATGACTTTCGACATCGACTCGCAGTGGGTGGTGCCGCCGCGCGAACTGACGTCCGCGGCGGAGGTGACGGCAGCCGTCAACCGCATTCGGGGGATTCAAATTGGGACGTCTACCGACCTCGCGCGCGCCATGTTCTTCGCACGGTCACGCCTGGACCAGGTCAGCGCCTCGGTCAAACACGTGGTACTGCTGACCGACGGGCGCGCCCACTACGGCGACTTCGACGGCCTGACGCGCTCACTGCGTCGGCGGGACATCACGGTCTCGTCGATCGCCGTTGGCACGCAGTCCGACCAGGAACTCCTCGAGCGCATCGCCCGTATCGGCAACGGTCGCTATTACTACGTGCCGGATCCGCGATCGATTCCTCGGGTATTGACCCAGGAAACGCTGACAGCCGGTGAGTTCGCGGTCGTCGAACGAGAGTTTCAGCCTCGGATGGACGCGCCGAGCCCAATCTTCACCGGCGGGCTGGCGGGTCAGGAGTTGCCCGACTTGCGGGGCTACGTGCGAACTCGCGCCAAACCCACGGCCGAAATCGTGCTGAGTTCCGACAACAACGATCCGATTCTGGCGCAGTGGCAATACGGTCGCGGTCGCGCTGTGGCCTGGACATCCGACGCGGGTTCGGACTGGGCTGAGGTATGGCTGGGCTGGGACGGCTTCGCCAGCTTCCTGCGGCAGGCGGTTCAGTGGGTCAGTCCGCTAGCGGGTGGACTCGGCGACGGTCCTCGGATCGAGGCCTCATACGCCGACGGCGTTGCCGTGATTGAGGTCGATGCCGTCGACGCAGCCGGGCAATTCCTGAATGGCCTTGAGACCAGGGTCTCGCTCGCTGGCCCGGATGGGACCGCCCACACGATGCTCGTCGAGCAAGTGGGTCCCGGCCGTTATCAGGGCACCGTGAACGGGCTGGCACCCGGGGTCTACGAGATCCGCGTGACCCAGTTGGACGACACCGGGACGGAGCGCGCGGCCGACTCAGGTCTCGTCGTTCCAGTGGGCGCCGAAGTCGGCCACATCGCGCCTGACCACCGAGTACTGCGGCGTGCTGCGGCGATAACTGGCGGCGTGAGCATTGAATCCAGCAGCGACCTGGCAACGCTGGCATTACGTGGCAACGGCGCCACGCAATTTGGCTGGGCACAGTTGCTCACCATTGCGCTGCTGGCCTTTGTGGCGGATGTTGGAGTTCGGCGACTAGTTGGACGGCCGGGAGAAATCCGGGACCGTTTTCGCCAGCGTGTAAGATCGCTGCGTGCGGCGCCCCGTGAGTTGTGGCGCCGACATTGGCCGATTTCGCGCACCGCCTGAATATGGCGACGGCTTGACTTCATGAATCCCACCGGGCGCCTCGCGCGCATATTTAAGCAGGCTGGCTTCGACCTCTATCTTGTCGGCGGGCCGGTTCGCGACCGCATCCTCGGTCGACCGTCAAGCGACCTGGACTTCACGACTGGGGCGCATCCTGATCGAGTGAAGGTGCTGGCTCGCCGAGCGGGCGCCACAAGCATCTATACCGTGGGCGAGCGATTCGGGACTATCGGGGCCGTCTTTGAAGGTAATCCGGTGGAAATCACCACCTTTCGCTCGGAGTCCTACAGTCCCGGATCGCGCAAACCCAGCGTCCAGTTTGGCGACTCGCTGGAGGCCGATCTCAGCCGGCGTGATTTCACCATCAACGCGATGGCGCAGGATGTGCTGAACGGACGCATCATCGATCCGCACGGGGGGCTCGCCGACCTGGTTGCCAGACGAATACGGGCGGTGGGCGTTGCCGACGACCGATTCACGGAAGATCCGTTGCGTGTCCTGCGCTGTGTGCGCTTTGCGGCGCAATTGGAATTCGACATCGAGGCCGGGACGCTGGCGGCGGCGCGGCGCACGGCGGGCGAGCTTCGCCATGTCAGCGCCGAGCGGATTGGGGCTGAGCTCAACTTGACGCTGCTCTCACGGGAGCCCGGCCGAGCTCTGGTCGCGCTATTGGAGATCGGGGTGCTTGGCCAGGTGATGCCCGAGCTGATTCCCCTGCAGCAGACCGAGCAAGAAGAGCATCGGCAGCACAAGGACGTTTTTGCCCACACCATGCGGGTGTTGGCCAACACGCCGCGAGTGCCCGAGATCCGTTGGGCGGCGCTGATGCACGACGTGGGCAAGCCGCGGACAAAGTCCATCCGCAACCGGCGCATCCGGTTCTTCGGGCACGAGGAAGTGGGCGCCCGGATGGCGCGGCGCATCATGCGTCGGCTGAAATTCGATGGAAGGCTGACGGATCGAGTGACGCATATCGTCCGGCTGCACATGCGCGCGAACGCCTATGAGCCTGGATGGACCGACGGGGCGGTGCGCCGGTTCATTCGTGAGGCCGGTGAGGATCTGGACACGTTGATCGCCCTGTCGCGGGCCGATATCACGAGCTATCGCCCACGGCGCATTGAGGCCGGCCTGGCCCGTGTGGCCGAATTGCAAGCGCGCTGCGAGCACCTGCAGGCGGAGCGTGACGTCGCGGAACTGGACTCTCCGCTGGATGGAAACGACCTGATGCAACTGTTCGACCGCCCGCCGGGCGTGTGGATCAAGCCGATCAAGCAGTATCTGCTGGACTTGGTGTTGGACGGTGAACTCGAGCCGGACGATGTGGCGGGCGCCCGGGTCCTGGCCGAAGCGTTTGTCCGGCGTCACGCTGAGGCCGCTGACGCAATTGAGTCGGGAGCACACCATGCCCAGCGCTGAAGCTGGCGAGTCCTGGGAACGTCTGCGAAGCTGGCTGCGGCGGCGAATCGATCAGATGGCCGCCGACGATTACTCGCGACTGCCGTCCTCGTTTGCCAGCGATGACGGTCACGTGGCTAGCGAGGCCTATACGACCGTGTTGATCGCGATGGAAGTCATCGAGGGCCGGCGAACGACGCCGGGGCGTGAACCGGGTAGGGCCCCCGGCGATTCGCACCCGCCGATTCCAGGTCCGCCGTAATGTCCGAACCCGGCGACTATTTCTCGCTGCGCACGTTGGGCACGACCGGGCTTCGGGTCACACCGTTGTGCGTTGGCACGGCGGCGCTTGGGGACATGCCGGAGACCTTCGCGTATTCGGTAGCTGAAGACGACGCGTTGGCGGCTGTTCGGGAATCGCTTGGCAGCTCCATCAACTTCATCGACACCGCAGCGTCGTACGGTGACGGCGAGAGCGAACGGCGCATCGGAATTGTGCTGCGAGAACTCGGCGGAATCCCCGACGGCTACGTGGTTGGAACCAAGGCCGACCGCGACCTCACGACCGGCGATTTCAGCGGGGCGCAAATGCGCCGCTCGGTTGAGCGGAGCCTCGATCTATTGGGCCTCGACCGTCTGCAGCTTCTGCATCTTCACGATCCGGAGCACTCGACGTTTGACGCTATTGCCGCTCCCGGCGGCCCCTTGGACGTGCTGCTGGACTTGAAGGCGGAGGGTCTGATCGAGCACCTGGGCGTAGCCGGCGGACCGATCGACCAGGAAATCCGCTATGTCGAGACAGGCTGCTTTGAGGTGGTGGTCACACACAACCGCTACACGCTGCTGAACCGCTCGGCCGAACCGCTGCTGGAGATTGCGGCCATGCGCAACGTGGCCGTGCTTAACGCGGCGCCCTACGGGAGCGGCATCCTGTCGCGCGGACCGGAGTCGTATCCGCGGTACGCCTACCAGGCCGCGTCGTCCGAGATGGTGGCGCGCGCGCGGCGCCTGCAAGCCATCTGTGATCGCTACGGGATTCCGCTGGCCGCGGCCGCGCTGCAGTTTTCGCTGAAGGATCCGCGCATTGTCTCGACGATCGTGGGCGCCAGCCGGCCCGACCGCATTGAGAAGACGCTGGTCCTGGCCGCGTTCGAGATTCCTGACGAACTCTGGGAAGAACTGGAATTGGTTCCGTCGTCGTCCATCGATCCGGAAACGCACCGATGGAATTGAATTCGAACGCATCCCTGAATTCATCTGGATGTCGGGCATTGCGGCCGGGCGAAACTGAGCGCTGGCGGAGGGGCCGATGAGCATCGGCGGTTCGAGTCGGGTTCTCGTCGGCCTGATTGTGGTGGCGGTGGGGGTGCTGCTGCTCCTTGGCAACCTGGGGCTCGGCGACTTCAGCCCCTGGGAATACGCGCCATCGCTCCTCATCGTCCTGGGTCTTTGGGCGTTGGCTCGCAGCGGTTTTCGCGGGTCGATTGGTCCCTGGGTTCTGATCGGAATCGGGGTGGCCGTTCAGCTCTCAGTTCTCGACGAGGTTCCGGACGTCGTTCGTGGGGCCGTATGGCCGGTACTCATCATCGTCGCGGGCGTGCTGCTTATCCTCACACGTGCGTCATTCGGCGGTGGCGGATCCACAACCAGCCGGTCCGGCGGCGGGTTGAGTCGCGTGGCCGTGTTCAACAGCGTGAATGACGAAGTGGATGGACCGTTCACCGGCTTGCAGGCGACGACGCTGTTCGGCGGGGCGGAATACGACCTGCGTAGGGCTCGCGTCGAGCGGCCGCCGGCGGTCATTGACGTCACCTGCATGTTCGGCGGCGTGGAACTGCGCGTGCCGGAGGACTGGACCGTCCACAACGACATTGTGGCCCTGTTTGGGGGCGTTGACGACAAGCGCGAAGATCCGTGGGCCCAGGGCGAGGCGACGGTCAGCATCCGAGGCACCGTGCTGTTCGGTGGGCTAACGATCAAGGAATGACGCGCCAACGCGCGGCTCGTATGCTTCAAGCGATTGAGTCTGGGAAGCGATGCAATGGCTGCACCGGAACTTGATTCCGATGTCCTGATCGTTGGTTCCGGCGCCTCCGGCGCCGCAGCGGCTTGGTCGCTTTCCCGCCGGGGGTTGCGGGTCACGTGTCTGGAGCAGGGCCGCTGGGTTGATCCGTCGGACTACGCGCACAGCCGCCCGGACTATGAGCTCGCCCGCCAGACCTCGTTCGCCAAGGACCCAAACGTCCGCAGCTGGGCCGAGGACTATCCCATCAACAACAGCGGGACGCCCATCCATCCGCTGATGGTCAACGCCGTCGGCGGCAGTACGGTGCATTGGAGCGGACACTTTCCGCGTATGCGGCCATCTGACTTCCGGGTGAAAACTCTGGACGGGGTGGCCGACGACTGGCCATTCACCTACTGGGACCTGGAGCCCTTCTACGACCTCAATGACTCAATGGTGGGCGTATCGGGTTTGGCGGGCGATCCCGGCAATCCTCCGCGCAGCCCCCGACAGACGCCGCCGCTGGCCTTCGACGCCGGCTGCGAGGCTTATTTGCGGGGTCTGGAGAAGCTGGGCTGGCACTGGTGGCCGTCCGACAACGCGCTGATCTCGGAGCCGTTTGGTGACAACCGTTCGCCCTGCAACTGCTGCGGTCCCTGTGACATTGGGTGTCCTATTGGGGCCATGTCCAGCGCCCACGTGACGTACTGGCCGAAGGCTCTGGCTCAAGGTGTGCAACTCATCACCCACGCTCGCGTTGAGCAGATCACTGTGGACCGGGCGGGTCGTGCAACTGGCGCCCTGTACTACGACGAGCAGGGCGTGCGCCAGAGCCACTCCGCTGGCGTCGTCGTGATGGCCGCCAACGGCGTTGGCACACCTCGGCTACTGCTCAACTCAACGTCGGCACTCTATCCGAATGGCCTGGCGAACAATTCAGGCATCGTCGGCGCTTATTTGATGTTTCATCCTGTCGCACTTGTCAGTGGTGTGTTCGAAGAAGCCGTCAACGGGCAACGTGGGCCGATTGGCGGACTTATGAACTGCCAGGAGTTTTATGAAACCGACGTGTCGCGAGGCTTTGTCCGTGGCTTCGAACTCCAACTCAGCCGCAACGTCGGACCGCTTTCCGTCGCAAACGGCGGAATCCTCGGGTACCCCGTGCCGTGGGGCAATGGTCATCACGAAGCCCTGCGGTCGCGATATGCACATACGATGACGACGTCCGTGATGCTGGAGGATCTCCCGGAGCGCCAGAATCGCGTGACGCTCGATTCCGAGCTCACGGATGCGCACGGTATCCCTGCCCCACGGGTCGAGTATCGGCTGGGCAAAAACACTCAGCGCATGCTCGAATTTGGCATCGCGCGAGCTCGCGACCTCTTTGAGGCCGCCGAGGCCGTGGAAATCCTGGTTGACCCGTTAGTTCGGGAGTCCGGCTGGCACCTGATGGGCACATGCCGGATGGGCAACGACCCGGACACATCGGTCATTAATGGATGGGGCCAGGCGCACGAGTGCCCGAACCTGTTCGTAATCGACGGCAGCACGTTTACCACCTCCGCCGCCGTAAACCCGACCAGCACCATTCAAGCGATTGCCCTGCGCTGCGCCGACTGGCTGGGCCGAAACTATCGAGAGGTGGTGGAATGACGGCGCAGTTCCTTACGCCGGAAGAATTGGCGCTGCTGTCGCTGGTCCAAAATGAACTGGTGCCGTCCTACGGCGACCTTCCGCCCGCCGGGACACTGGGCGCGGCCCTGACCGTTGACGCCTACCTCGCCGAGCAGCCGCGGCTGCGACGCCCCGTTCTGACCACTCTGCGCGCGATCGAGGTCAGAGCCGGCAAGACACCCTTCGCTGAACTCGACTCGGGCAGGCGCGTGGAAGTACTTCGAAAGTTAGAAAACGCCGATCCCGAGTCGTTTTCCGAGCTCGTAAAGCAGACATACAACGCCTACTACACAAGGCCTGACGTGCAGGCGTCACTCGGTATTGACGGTCCACCGCAGCCCATGGGTTTTAAACTGCCCGCATTCGACGAGTCGCGGCTTGCGCGCGTGCGAGCCATGGGAAAACTCTGGCGGGATGCCTGAGTCGATCCATTGATAATTCAAGCCTAAAGCGAAAGGCCGCGCCTTGGGCGCGGCCTTTGCGTGAAGCGAGGGCGACTAGCCGTCCTTCTGGACCCCCAGGTCGCCGTTACGCATTTCAAACTTCACCTTGAACCCAGCCTGGACGGCGGCCGCTTGAATTCGACCGCGCAGCGTCGGCTGTCGCTTTTTTTCGTCATCGGTCAGGCTGACGACCGTCCACTCGCCGGCCTTGCTGCGTCCGGCTGCGCGAACGATTTCTCTGATTTCCGGGCTCACGCGCCGCATGCGCTGCGGACGGCTCGCCCATTCGCTGCCAGACACGACTTCCTTAAACTTCATCAATCGTCCTCCTGACGACGACACGAAGACACAAACACGACGTAAGTTTGCTACATGGCTATGTGAAGCGCAACTGTTCTTACGTTTCGTGGCAGCGACATTCAGCGTCGAGTCTTGCGGGCAAAGGCGCAATTTCCGCTGCCGCGCATGGTCTGATTAACACTTCCAGGCTCAGCCAGCGACAGTCGATTACTGATCATTGTGGAACGATTTCGTCGGTACTGAAAGTGTGGCCGAAAGCGGTGAGAGTCCCAACGCTATGCAAGCCCATTTGGCTCGATGAACGTCCAAGACCCTTCTTTACTGTTCAAGCCACGAATGGCTCTGCGGATCTTGGACTCGGAATTCGGGCCCCGATTAGGGCGATGGTGAAGGCTTCCATCGAAGACCGGTGGCGATCGTCACGCCCATGCGATACATGTGTCGAATCCAACGAAGCGCGCTCCGTTGGAAGATGTGGAAGCTCCGTCTGTTAGCTGAATCTCGGCCTGAGTGTGTCCAGCCTCAGCACGCTATTGCAGCACACGATGCAACAGAAAGTGACGTAGTCAGTCTCCCTCAACTATCCAGGTGCGAGCGGATGCGCGGTTGGGACGTGGTCCCAGGTCCAGGTGAGCGAGGACTGCGGAAACACGGGGCCGTCGTGGCAGACGCGCCTGGGACCGGTGGTCGTTTGGACGACACAGGAGTAGCAGACGCCCATAGCGCAGCCCATGCGGGCTTCGAGGGAGGTAAACGCTGGCCGGGGACCGTGAGTAGCCGCGAGTTCACCGGTGAGTTCGGCCATGGCCCGCATCATGGGCGTGGGCCCGCAGACAAAGATCTGGTCGCACCAACCGAACTGGTTGGGGACCAGGTCGGTTACGTAGCCGTGATGGCCGAGGGCACCATCGTCGGTGGCGATTCGATAGTCGACGCTTGACGCCAGCCACTCCCGCGGTGTCACCTGGTGGGCATCGCGTCCGCCCGCCAGCAGGCGAACTTGTACGCCCTGGGCCGGCGCGAGGTCGGCAAGCGCAATGAGGGGCGCCAAGCCAATGCCACCGCCGACCATGAGCGCCCGTCCGCCGCCAGGTTCAAAGCAGAAGCTGCCGCCGAGCGGTCCCAGCATGTCGATTTCGGTTCCGACAGGCTGATCCACCAGCCAGGCCGTGCCGCGGCCGACGGTATCGATCAGAAAGGCGACGTTTCCGCGGTCGGGTTCGATGCGGCTGAAACTGAGCGGCCGGCGCAACAGCGGGTCGAGTTGATCGGGCGCGCTGCACAGGACGTGGGCGAACTGTCCGGGGCGGGCGCCGGCGGCGATGAGCGGCGCTTTGTACTCGCACCACCACAGTCGTTCCGTGATACGCGTGTTGCGCAGGACGCGGGCGGACTCGATCCGCCGAGTCATGCGGGGGCAGCGCGGTATTCGTCGATGGTCTGCACGTCGAATTCGCCGCGTGCCTGGCGCAGGGCGTCGGCCAGCGCTCGGGCCGTGTCCAGGGAGGTCAGGCAGGGCGTGCGGGTCTCGGCGGCGGCTCGTCGCATGTAGTGGCCGTCTTGAATGGCTTCGCGGCGTCCGGTGAGGGTGTTGATCACGAGCGCCGCGCGACCCTCGCGGATGAAGTCTTCGACGTTCGGACTGCCGCTGCGCATCTTGCCCACCCGCCGCACCGGCAGTTGCAGATGAGCCTCGATGTAGTCAGCGGTGCCGTCGGTGGCCAATAGGCCGAAGCCCAAATCGGCAAAGTCGGCAACGATGGGAGCCGCTTCGGCCTTGTCGCGGTCCGCGATCGACACCAGCAGATCACCGCTGGCCGGCACATCGATGCCCGAGGCAATCATCGCTTTGTGGAGGGCGGCGGGGAATGTTGCGTCAACGCCCATGACCTCGCCGGTTGACTTCATTTCGGGGCCCAGATACGTATCGACGCCGGAAAGCTTGCCGGTAGAGAACACGGGGGCCTTGACCGCGAACAGTGGACGCGACGGGACGAGGCCCGGCTCGTAACCGAGGTCGGCAAGGGTCGTGTCGAACATCACCTGGGTAGCCAGCTTGACCATTGGAACACCGGTGGCCTTGCTGAGAAAGGGCACGGTGCGGCTGGCGCGTGGGTTGACCTCCAGCACGTAGACCTGGCCCCCGAACAGCACGTACTGGATGTTGACGAGGCCGCGCACGCGGAGGCCAGCGCAGATGCGCTGGGTGTAGTCGAGGAGTGCGGCCTCCTCATCCGGGGTGACGCTGACCGGGGGGTACACGGCGAAGCTGTCGCCGGAGTGCACGCCGGCGCGTTCGATGTGCTCCATGATTCCCGGGATCAAGGAGTCGCGGCCGTCGCAGATCGCGTCCACCTCGACCTCGCGGCCCTGCAAGTACTTGTCGATGAGGACGGGGTGTTCAGGTGACGGCTGGGTGACTTTCTCGACATAGCTCTCGAGCTCAGCGCGATCGTCTACGACCTGCATGGCGCGGCCGCCAAGGACGTATGACGGGCGCGCCACGACCGGGTAGCCGAGGCCGTCGGCGACATCCAGGGCGTCGCGAATGCGGGTGACGGCAGCACCGGGTGGACGCAGGATGCCAAGGCGTTCAAGGAAGCGGTCAAACTTGTCGCGGTTCTCAGCCTCGTCGATGGCGGCGACCCCGCTCCCAGCGATCCGGAATCCAGCGTTGTAGAGCGGACCGGCCAGATTGATGGCTGTCTGTCCGCCGAATTGGGTCACGATGGGCGGGGCTGAGCCATTTGTTGCCTCGTTACGGAGCACCTCGGCGACGCTTTCCTCGTCGAGGGCTTCGAAGTACAAGCGAGTGGACGTGTCGAAGTCGGTGCTCACCGTTTCCGGATTGGAGTTGATGAGCACGCTTTCACGTCCGGCGTCCTCCAACGCCCAGGCGGAGTGCACGGAGCAGTAGTCAAACTCGATGCCCTGTCCGATGCGGATCGGACCGCTGCCAAGCACGACGGCGGCCGGCTCGCCGCTGACGAGGGCTTCGTTCTCGGCTTCGAAGGTGCTCCAGAAGTAGGGCGTCGCCGCGTCGAACTCGGCCGCGCAGGTGTCAACCATCTTGTAGGTGGGACGCATACCGGCGGTTTCCCGCAGCTCGAGAACCCGCTCGGGCAGCGTGTCGCCGAGCGAGGCGATCATGGCGTCAGCGAAGCCCTGGCGCTTGGCGAGCCAGACCAGGTGAGGCGTCAGCGGCTCGGCTAGCAGGCGACGCTCAGTGGCCAGGATGTTGGCGAGCTTGTCGAGGAAGAATCGGTCGATGCCGGATCGGCGGTTGATTTCGTCAGGGGTTGCGCCGCGTCGCAGGGCGGCGATGACGGCCCAGAGCCGCTCGTCGTGCGCGTGGTCGATGCGCCACCAGATGGCGGCCTCGTTGGATGCCCACTCGGGGTCTTCCCAAAGCAACGTGCGTCCGCCGTTTTCCATGCCGCGGACAGCCTTATTGAGGGAGGCTTCGAGGGTGCGTTCGATGGCCATGACCTCGCCGGTGGCTTTCATCTGGGTGCCCAGACGGCGGTCGGCGCGCGCGAATTTGTCGAAGGGCCAGCGGGGGATCTTGGTCACGACGTAGTCCAGGGCCGGCTCGAACGCCGCCGACGTGGTCTGGGTGATGGGATTGCGGAGGTCGTCCAGCCGGCGGCCGAGCGCGATCTTGGCGGCGATGCGGGCGATGGGGTAGCCGGTGGCTTTCGAGGCGAGAGCGGATGAGCGGCTGACCCGCGGATTGACCTCGATCACGAAGTAGTCGAACGAATGCGGATCCAGGCCGAACTGGATATTGCAGCCGCCTTCGACGCCAAGCGCGCGGATGATCTTGAGCGACGCGCTGCGGAGCATCTGGTACTCCTTGTCGCTCAGCGTCTGTGACGGCGCGAAGACGATGGAGTCGCCGGTGTGGACGCCCATCGGATCGAAGTTCTCCATGTTGCAAACGGTGATGCAGTTGTCCGCGCCGTCGCGCATCACCTCGTATTCGACTTCCTTCCAGCCGATCAGCGAGCGCTCGATGAGCACCTGGCGGATGGGGCTGGTTTGCAGGCCGAGCGAGACGACGGCTTCGAACTCGTCCTCGTGATAGGCGACACCGCCGCCGCTGCCGCCGAGGGTGTAGGCGGGCCGGATGATCAGGGGGAAGCCGCAGGTTTGGGCGAATTCCCAGGCTTCAGGCAGCGAGGTGACGGTGCGGCTCTGGGGGACGGGTTCGCCGATGCGCTGCATGAGGGCGCGGAAGCGTTCGCGGTCCTCGCCGTCACGGACGGCCTCGATCGGCGTGCCCAAGACACGGACGCCGTATTTCTCGAGGATTCCGGCGTCCGCCAAGTCCACGGCCAAGTTGAGTGCCGTCTGGCCACCCATGGAGGCCAACAGGCCGTCAGGGCGCTCGCGAGCGATCACACGCTCGATGAGAGGAACGGTCAGCGGCTCGATGTAGACGCGGTCGGCGATGTCCTCGTCGGTCATGATCGTGGCCGGGTTTGAATTGATCAGGATTGAGCGGACGCCTTCTTCCCGCATGGCCTTGCAGGCCTGTGTGCCGGCGTAGTCAAACTCAGCGGCCTGACCAATGACGATGGGGCCGGAGCCGACGATGAGGACCGAAGAGAGGTCAGGCATGGGTTGGTGGGGTGAGGTTGGACCGCGTCATGAATGGCGGTTGTCGTCGACGAGGTCGAGGAATCGGTCGAAGAGGTACTGGTTGTCCTGAGGGCCGGGGCTGGCTTCCGGGTGGTACTGGACGGAGAAGACAGGCAACGAGTCGTGAGCCAATCCCTCGACGGAGCCGTCATTCAGATTGACGTGACTCACTCTGAAGCCGCTGCTCGACGGGATGGAAGCCGCATCCACCTGGAAGCCGTGATTCTGGGACGTGATGTGGGCGCGGCCCGTATCCAAGTCCTTGATTGGCTGGTTGGCGCCCCGGTGGCCGTAGGGCAGCCGACTGGTGGTAGCGCCAATTGCCAGGCCGAGAATCTGATGTCCCAGGCAGACGCCCATGAGCGGGCGGCGGCCAATCAGGTCGCGGACGGTGTCAATGGCTCGGTCGGCCTGCTCGGGGTCGCCAGGGCCGTTGCAGACGAGGACGCCGTCGGGATCGGTGCCCTCGACTTCGTGGACGCTGGCCCCATAGGGAAGGACGTCCACGTGACATCCGCGGCTGACGAGCGAGCGCACGATGTTGGTCTTGACCCCGACGTCCAGCAGGGCGATGCGCGGCGAGCCGGCTCTCTGCGGCGGCGTGGGCCAGGGCGCCCAGCGCGTCGGGCCGGCCACGTGGCGGTCGGGGGTGGTGACCTCGCTCACGTAGCGCTGCTCGCTGTACGGGAGCACGCGCTGGGCCTCCTGTACCTGCTCGGCTGCCCATGCCTTCGCGGAGGGCGCCTGGCCGCGAATCCAGGTAAAAGGGTCCAACCCGTTAGCAACGCCTGCCGGGGCGCGACGCAGCACGCCCCGCTTGTGCCCCTTGATCCGCAGCGTGCGCGTGAGGGCGCGTGTGTCGATGCCCTGGATGCCCGGGATTCCATGCCTGGCGAGGAAACTATGCATGTTGCTCTGCTGGCGCCAGTTGCTGTGCGTAGGGGCAAGCTCGCGAACCGCCAGCCCGGCAATCCAGGGACGGCGCGATTCCACGTCGTCGGGATTGACCCCGTAGTTGTCGATGAGGGGATAGGTCATGACGACGATCTGCCCGCGATAGGAGGCGTCGGTCGAGATTTCCTGGTAGCCGGTCATGCTGGTGTTGAAGACGACCTCGCCGCCACCGGGCGCCTCCGCGCCGAAGGCGAAGCCGAAGAAAGTATCGCCGGTCTCGAGAGCGAGGACGGCGTAGTCGCTAGCCGGCACGCGCGCCTACCGGCTCCACTGACGCGCGGTTGAAGACTTCAACGCCGTCCACAAATGTCTGATGTACCACGCCGTGCATCGGCATCCCAGCCAGCGGCGTGTTCTTACCCTTCGACATCAGGAGGGAAGGTTCGACGACGAACTCCTCGTCGGGATCGAAGATGGTGATGTCGGCCGGTTGTCCGGGTTGGAGTGTTCCGCCTGACAGGTTGTAGCAGCGAGCGGGTTCGACGGTGAGGAAGCGCACGGCGTCGCCCAGATCCAGGAGGCCGTCGTGGACGAGGGTGAGTATGAGGGGCAGGGCAGTCTCGAGTCCCGTGAAGCCGACGGCGGCATGGGCGAACTCCACGTCCTTGTCGTGCAAGGCGTGCGGGGCGTGATCGGTCGCGATGCAGTCGATGGTGCCGTCGCGCAGCCCCGCGAGGAGCGCGTCGCAATCACGCTGCTCGCGGAGGGGAGGGGCGACCTTGGTATTGGCGTCGTAGGGCGCCAGCGCGGCGCTGACGGGCTCGGTTCGACCGGCAACCAGGGAATCGGTCAACGTCAGATGGTGCGGCGAAACTTCCGCGGTGACGTTGACGCCCCGGTCCTTGGCGCGACGGATGAAGTCGACGGATCCGCCCGAGGTGACGTGAATGCAGTGGTAGCGCCCGCCGGTGAGTTCGGCCAAGAGCAAGTCGCGCGCCAGCATGATTTCTTCGGCCTGGCGCGGGGTGCCCGGAAGGCCCAGGCGCATGGACGTGCGGCCCTCGTGCATCGAGGTGCCGGCAGTCAGCGCCAAATCCTCGGCGTGGTTGCTGATGGGTCGACCGAGTTGCGCGGCGTACTCCAGGGCGTGACGCATGAGCTTGGAGCTGGACACCGGGATCCCGTCATCGGTGAATCCGATGGCGCCGGCATCGCTCAAGTCGCCCATCTCCACTAGCTGCTTGCCGGCCTGGCCAATGCTCATTGCGGCGAGCACGTGGACGCGCACGACCGCATCAGCGGCCGCCTGGTCCAGGACGTACTCGACCACACTGCGCGAATCGATGACCGGATTGGTGTTGGGCATGGCGCAGACGGTGGTGAAACCGCCCGCGGCCGCGGCGCGGGTTCCGCTGGCCAGGTCTTCCTTGTATTCGAAGCCGGGCACGCGGAGGTGGGCGTGGATGTCCACGAAGCCCGGCGTGACGACGAGGCCGCGAGCGTCGACAACCATGGGATCGCCCAGGGGTAGCTGACCGTCGGGTGGGTCGATGGCAGCCACGAGACCATCTTCGATTACCACGTCGGCAACGCGATCGATTCGCTGGGATGGATCGAGTACACGCCCGCCGCGGATGACGAGCGGCCCGTTAGCGGCCACCGGCGTGCTCCAGATAGGTGGCCAGGGCGACCTTGGCCTGATCAAGGATCGGCTCGCCGTGGCCGACGGCGATGCTGGTGAAGTCCAGGTCGAGAAGCTGCTGAAGCGGCGCCGGCGGACGCATGCGCGGATGGGCGCCTAGCTCACCCTCGCCGTGCGTCCAGTAGCTGGTAGTTCCCAATGCGTCGCCGACGAAGAGCACACCGCGGTTTTCGGGCGTGAAGAGTGCGTGCTCGCCGGCGCTGATACCGCCGAGGCCTATCGCCTGAAGGCCGCCAGGCAGATTGCTATCGGCCGAATAGACATGGTCGGGGGTCAGTGTTTCCAGATCGTCAACGTCGCCGCTGGGCGCCCAGACGGGGGCATCGAACCGATGCCGCCAGATCGCAGCGGCCCGCTCGTGGAAATGGTTGGTAAGGATCACGTGGCGAACGCGGGACAGGACGCCCTGAAGAGCCGTCGGTGAAAGGTCCTGCGGATCGATGGCAATCACCCCGTCGTCGGTGTCGACGAGATATGACTCCAGCGGGTACCGGTGCCAGGCCACGGTCCACTGGTAGACCCCGGGCAGAATCTCGCGCGGCGGTGCGGCGGAATAGGGACTCATCAGTGTGTTCCTGTCAGCAAGAGGTAGAGGATGGCCATGCGTACGGCCACTCCGTTCGTCACTTGTTCGGTGATCACCGACTGCTCGCCGTAGGCGACGTCGGACGAGATTTCGATGCCCTGGTTCATGGGGCCCGGGTGCATGAGCAATACCTGACGGTCGGCGCGACGAAGGCGGGCGGGCGTAATGCCCCAGCGCCGCGCGTATTCGCGGAGATCGGGCAGCAGGCCGCCGGCCATGCGCTCCTTTTGAATGCGAAGAGCCATCACGACGTCGGCGCCGTCAATGGCGCGGTCAAGGTCGTATTCCACCCGAACCATGCCATCGCCGTTCAGCAGGTCACCGAAGTCGGGCGGTAGCACGGTGGGCGGGCCGCTGAGATAGACGTGCGCGCCCATGCGGGCGAAGGCCCAGATGTCGGAGCGGGCGACCCGGCTGTGCAGCATGTCGCCCACAATGACCATCTTCAGCCCTTCCAGGTCACCGGCGTGTTCACGGACCGTGAACAGGTCGAGGAGGGCCTGGCTTGGATGACCGCGCAGGCCGTCCCCGGCGTTTACGACCCCGCAGTCCAGATGGCGCGCAGCCAGGTCGGGCACGCCCGCGCAGGCATGGCGAATGATGACCATGTCGGCGCCGAGCGCCTGGATGGTGTGGAACGTGTCGACCAGGGACTCGCCTTTCTCGACGCTGCTGCCCGAGGAGGCGACATTGACGACATCCGCGCTCAATGACTTGCCGGCCAGTTCGAACGAGACGCGTGTGCGGGTGCTGGGCTCGAAGAACATGTTGACGATCGACTTGCCGCGCAGGGTCGGCACCCGCCGGATCGGGCGTTCGAGCACCTGACGCATAGACACCGCAGTGTCGAGGACCGTGTCGAATTCATCGCGGGAGAAGTCGGCGACGTCGATCAGGTGCCTACGATGCAGCGGCATTGGCGACCTCCGGATTGGCGACGATGCGTACGGCGTCTTCGCCGTCCAGTTCCTCCAAGCGCACTTCCACGTTCTCGTAGAGCGCGGTGGGGATGTTCTTTCCCGCGTAGTCGGCGCGAATGGGCAGTTCCCGGTGCCCTCGGTCCACGACAACGGCCAGCTGGATCGTGCCAGGTCGCCCAAAGTCGGTCAGGGCGTCCAGGGCGGCACGGGTGGACCGTCCTGTGTGAAGTACATCGTCAACGAGCACGACGTCGCGGCCGGTGACATCGACCGGAATGTCGGTTGGGTGCATGGGCGCCGTGGTGGCCCGACTGACGAGATCGTCGCGGTATAGCGAGATGTCGACCGCGCCGGTGGGCACCTGTATGTCCTCGAAGGAGGCAACGGATTCGGCCAGGCGACGCGCGAGGATGGGACCGGGCCGGGGCACGCCAACGAACACCAGGTTGGTCGCGCCGCGATTACGTTCGACGATCTCGTGCGCGATGCGAGTCAGGGTTCGGCGCAAATCGTCAGCCGACATGACCAAGCGGCCGCCGCCGTTCACCGCCACGTTGCCTCCCATGGCGCGCCGGGCAAAAAGAAAGGGCCCGAAAGGCCCCTAATCCGCCAGACACGGCACGCCGCGAGAAGCAGCCTTTCCGCCTCGCCGGACTGGATTAAAGGCTGGCTCGATTATAGCGAATGGCTGACGTGTGGGCGTGCTGTGGACGACTCTACGGAACGGCGAGAGCGGCCTAAAGACCTTCGTCGAGAGCGGCGAGCACCTCGTTAACGTGTTCCCCGGCATCCACGTCACGGAAGATGCGGCGGACGACGCCGGTGCGGTCCACCAGGACGGTGCTGCGGCGGAAGCGCTCGCGCGAAAAGGGGCCAAAGCCCTGCCGCACACGAACTCCGTAGTCCGCGGCCACCGTTCCGTCGTCGCTCAGGATCTCAAAGGCCAGCGCGTTTGCCGACTGAAAGGTCTTGAGGTCGTCCAGTTTAGCCTTGGCGATCCCAATAACCGTGGCCCGCACCGACCGAAAGATGTCACTCGCATCGCGAAACGACGTTGCAATCTCGGTGTCAGTACCACCTGAAGCGTTGTCGAGGAATAGGAGCACCAGGTTGGCGCGTCCGCGCCGAGCCAGTAGCGAGAACGGCTCGTCTTCCGTGGACGCGAGCTGGAAATCAGGCGCTTGTACGCCCTCGGACACCGTGGCCATAGGTTCGTCTCCGGCGGGGCGAGATCCTTGCTGCCAGCGTACCGAACGCGGCTGACAGGCCTACACCGGCGCGAACGGGTCCTGCAGGATGATTGCGGCGTCGCGGTGGCGACCGGTGCCGATCAGTCCGAGCGGAATGCCGGTGATTTGGCTGATGGACTCGACATAGCTGCGGGCATTCGGCGGCAAGTCGTCGAGATCGTTGATCCCTTCGGTCTGGGTCATCCAGCCTGGGAACTCCTCGTAGATCGGGCGGGCACGATCGAATCTGCGCGTATCGGGCGCCAATTCCGTGCGTTGCCCGTCAAGTTCGTAGGCGACGGCGACCCTGATGCGCTCGAGACCATCCAGGGCGTCGACCTTGGTCAGGGCCAGCCGGTCGATGCCGCTGAGGGCGGCGGCGGTGCGCACGGCCACCGCGTCGAACCAGCCACAGCGTCGGGGCCGGCCGGTCGATGCGCCGTACTCGCCGCCGGCGACTTCCCGCAGATGGGTGCTCGTCTCATCGAATAGCTCAGTTGGAAACGGTCCTTCGCCCACCGAAGATGAGAAAGCCTTGGCCACGCCCCAGACCTGATCGAGTTCGCGCGGCGGAATGCCGGCACCCACGCAGGCGCCGCCGGCCGATGGACTGGACGAGGTGACGTAGGGGTAGTGGCCCCAGTCAAGGTCGCGCATGACGCCAAGCTGGCCTTCGAGCAGGATGCGTCGGTCTTCGGCCAGTGCGGCGCATACGATTGGCAGCGTGTCTACGATTAGTGGCGCGAGCGTCTCGCCCCACTCGAGGGCCTGATCGATCAGCGCCTGGGGATCCTGCGGCGCCACGCCGTAGCCGTTTTCCAATAGCCGGTTCTTGGGTTCCAGGATCGCCGGCAGCCACTCCTGCAGGAAGTCGGCGTCGAGCAGGTCGCCCATCCGCACACCCGATCGGGCCGCCTTGTCGGCATAGGCCGGGCCGATGCCGCGGAGCGTCGTGCCCTGGGCCAGGTCGCCGCGCTGGGCTTCCTCAGCGGCGTCAAGCGCCACGTGGTACGGCATCACGGCGTGCGCACGCTCGGCGATCCAGAAGTTGTCAAACGAGAGGCTGGCTCGAGTCTCGAGCTCTTCCAGTTCCTCCAGCAGGGCCGCCGGGTTGATGACGGTGCCGGGTCCAAGGATGTTCGTGACCTCAGGATTGAAGATCCCGGACGGTGCCAGGTGAAGCGCAAACGTGCCTTGATCGTTGATGACGGTATGGCCGGCGTTGTTTCCGCCTTGAAACCGGATGACCATCTCCGCGTTTTGGGCGAAGCGATCTACAACCTTGCCTTTGCCTTCGTCGCCCCACTGGGCGCCAAGGATGGCCACGGTGCTCATGGAAGCCACCTTCCAGGGGGCGTGACGGTGTGGGAACGCATAAGTCTCCGCAATTCTGGGATAGGGGTCGTTAGGTGACGGTCTCGGATCTGGATTCCAGCAGTGAAACCGGCTGACGACCCTCCGTGTGACGGATTGCCGCCCGAAGTAAGCCCGTAAAGAGTGGATGTGGACGGTTGGGTCGCGAGGCGAACTCCGGGTGGAACTGGGAGCCGACGAACCAGGGATGACCCTCGAACTCGATTATCTCGACCAGTTTGCTATCCGGTGAGAGTCCGCTGAAGGTCATGCCTTCGGCGCGAAGCAACCGGCGGTACTTGTTGTTGAACTCCATGCGGTGGCGGTGACGCTCCCTGATTGAGGGCTGCCCGTAGGCAGCGCGGACCAGCGTGCCCTCGACGAGTTCGCACGGCCAGAGGCCGAGTCGCATAGATCCGCCCATATCGGCCACATCGTAGTACTCCGGCATGGGATGGATTACCGGATGACGAGTGTCGGGGTTGAACTCAATGCTGTCGCAGTCGTCCGTACCGAGAACCTTGCGGGCGAACTCAATCACGGCAATCTGCATGCCCAGGCAGAGACCAAGATATGGGACCTTGTTGACTCGGGCGTAATGGGCGGCCTGAATCTTGCCTTCGATGCCGCGAGGCCCGAATCCGCCGGGCACGATAACCGCCGCCACGCCGTCCAGCAGGTCGGCCGGGTCGCGGTCTTCGAGGTCCTCTGAGTCGACCCAGCGAATCACGGGATCGATGCCCAGCGCTATGCCCGAGTGGCGAACGGCCTCGATCACGCTGAGGTAGGAGTCCGCCAGCGAGACGTACTTGCCGACGATGGCCACTTCGAGTTGCGGACGGGGCTTGCGCAGCGCAGCGACGATGCCTCGCCACTCGTCGAGATCCGGCTTGGCGTCCGGTAGCTGCAGGCTCTCGGCGATAAAGTTGCCCAGGCCGGCGGCCTCGAGAGCCAGCGGCACTTCGTAGATGGTGTCCACGTCGATATTGGAAATCACAGCACGCGCATCGATGTCGGCGAACAGCGCGATCTTCTCGCGAAGTTCGAGGTTGAGCGGGGCGTCGGATCGACAGATCACCACGTCGGGGTGAATGCCGAGGCCCCGAAGCTGCGTCACGCTGTGCTGGGTCGGCTTGGTTTTCAGTTCGCCGGTGGCGCCAATGCGCGGGACAAGTGTCACATGCACGTACAGCACGTTTTCATCGCCCACCTCGCGGCGCATCTGGCGGAGCGCCTCGACAAACGGGATATTCTCGATATCACCCACGGTTCCGCCGACTTCGACGATCACGACGTCGGCATCGTGCGTCTTGCCCACATCGTGAATGCGCGCCTTAATCTCGTCAGTGATGTGGGGAATGACCTGAATGGTTCCACCGAGAAAGTCGCCGCGCCGCTCGCGGCTGATGACCCTGTCGTAGACGCCGCCCGTGGTGAGATTGCTCACCGCACGGAGGTTCTCGTCGATAAACCGTTCGTAGTGCCCGAGGTCCAAGTCGGTTTCGGCCCCGTCCACTGTGACGAAGACTTCACCGTGCTGGAGCGGGCTCATGGTGCCGGGATCCACGTTGATGTACGGGTCCAGCTTCATCACCGAGACCTTGAGAGCGCGGCTCTTGAGCAGCCGTCCAATGCTGGCAACGCTGACACCCTTGCCAACGCCGCTGAGCACGCCGCCGGTGACGAAGATGAATTTCCGCGGCAAGTCTCGACTCATGCGATGCCCGTGCGGGCAGGCAGATGGTTTGCGCCGATTTCGCCGCGTGTGGCCATCAAGCGGCGCGTGGGGCCAGCACGCGCGTCGCTACCGGCTCGGGGAGGTTTGACGTGGAAACGCTGATGGACGTCTCGGGCGTGGGCTCGGCTTCACTGAGGGCCCTGGCGGCATCCATCCAGGAGACCCGGCCGTTCTCGGACCTACCGTACGGGATCACGAGGTTGGGTTCGATCCGGTTGACGAGTTTGACCACGCGCTCAACGCCGTCATCGGCATTCACAACCAACACCTGCGCGGTACCCAACTCCTCAAGCATCGCGGGGGTCATGTCGGATTCGAGGCTGGCAATCAAAGCTACCGTTACCCGGTCGATGTCAAGCGCAAAGACGGTGCGGACGGAGCCGGTGTCGGGCGTCGCGGAACCTGCTATGCCGTGGAGATACACGCCGGAAACGTCATATTCACCCGGGCCAGCGGCAACATACGTGTCGCGACCAGCGTGGTTCGGAACGACCAGGCGTTCGACGCCGGGCGGCAATTCAGGGTCCGTGATAGCAACCAGATCGGCCTTCGGAAAGGTGGATCTACGGGTTTGGCCGGAGGTTTGCGGGTCGGTGACGAGCGCGCCGTCGCGTCCGCGGAATCGAAAGCAACTGCCCCCGATCCACGTGATTTCCATGCGCTGCGCAGGCTCCAACGCCTGTCGGACTCCGCAGCGTAGCACGGTGCCAGGTCGGCGGCTGCCGGGCGATCCCCCGCGCTAGAATGAGCGGCCCCCGTGCTGAGGGGCCTTTATCTATGGGCACCATTGTTGCGAAGGGGCCGTTTGCCCCAGCCCGAAACGTCGCGGCGGCCTCGCGCGAACTGCTGTCGTACGCCGACTTGCTGCAGAACCTGGTCGTACGTGATCTGAAAGTTCGCTATCGCGGATCCGTGCTTGGGTTTGCCTGGGCCTTGCTCAACCCCCTGCTGATGATGGGTGTCTTCACGCTGGTCTTTCAGGTCTTGGCCAAAACGGACCCGATCGAGCGATATCCCTTCTTTCTGCTCAGCGCGTTGGTCCCCTGGCTGTTCACCCAGCACGCGGTGACGACGGCGATGCGCAGCGTGACCTCCAACGCCTTGCTCATCAAGAAGGTCTACTTTCCGCGTGAATTACTGCCGCTGAGCGCGGTGTTGGCCAGCTTCATCAACTTTGTGCTGGCGTACGTGGTCTTCTGGCTGGTGGCGCTCCCGTTTGGGGTTGGCGTGACCCGGACCATGCTGGCCGTGCCGCTGGTGATGCTGCTGCACCTGGTCTTTGTGCTGGGACTCGGCCTGCTGCTGGCGACGGTGAACGTGTTTTTCCGCGACACGGAGCACATCGTTGAGGTTGGAATGCTGGCCTGGTTTTTCCTGACGCCCATCTTCTATGCCATGTCCATCGTTCCAAACAACACGGTGCTGGGACTGGACATTCACCGATGGGTCTTCATGCTCAATCCCATGGCGACCCTCGTAACGGACTACCGCTACGCGTTTATGTGGGGATTCCCGCCCATCCGGCATTCGCTGGTGACGATCGTGACCGCGCTGGTGCTGCTGGGCGTGGGGTGGTGGATGTTCCGCCGGCTCGCGAGCCGCTTCGCGGAAGAACTCTAGGCCTCATGGAAGAACGCGAGTGTTCGGAGCGCGCATGCCAACGCGAACGCCCGGCATCGCCTCACCATCGCCGCGTTCCGTCCTTCAGGCCGTTGGTATTTGAGGCGTCAGCGTGATCTTCCGCTCAGCGTACCGGGAAGAAGATGTCCGTCCGCCACTTCGACGTGTCGGGCTCGGCGCCGGGGTCAGTGACGTAGACCTCCCAGGGCGCATCGGCAGGTTCGAGCCCTTGCGAGCCCATCCACTCGGTCAGCGCCGACCATGTCTGCGGGAGGCTCTCGTAGGGACCCATGTGCGTGACGGTGGCGACGGTTCCGGCGGGCAACTCGCCTGCTTGAATGCGACTCGTGCCCTCGAGGGCCGACGCCACGGGCATTCCGCATTCGAGGTCGACCGTGTGGCCGTCCATGCTGTGATAGCGGGAGAAGGGCATCCCGGCAGGATTCTGGCCACATTGTTGAATGTATCCGTAAACCTCGCCGAACAACGACCCCATGAGATCGCTGAGTTCGTCCATGGTGCTGGTGGCTCGGATTCCCAGGATGGGTTGGGATTCAACCTGCCGTGTCTCGAAACTCAGCGACATCGCGCATCTCTCCTATTCGGCAGCCAACCGACGGCCGGTCAAACTCGGCGTCAGGCCAGCGTAGGTCGACGATCGGAAGTCAGAGTCTAAATGCCATCCGCCATCGAACTTCGAGGCGTGCGAAAGCGCTTCAGGATCCGGCATGAGGCCGCCCGTTCGTGGCAGGGCATGGCACTGGCGTTGCTCGGTCGCCGACGCATCGAACACGAAGAGTTCTGGGCGCTAGACGGCGTCGACCTGGACGTGGCCGCGGGCGAAACGCTGGGCATCATCGGCCCAAACGGCTCGGGTAAGACTACGATTCTCAAGCTGCTGGCACGCACCATTGAACCGACAACCGGCGATGTGGTCGCGCGCGGCAAGGTGTTCGGACTACTCGAACTCGGCGCGGGCATGCATCCAGACCTTACGGGGCGGGAGAACATCTTCCTTAACGGTTCGTTCCTGGGCATCGAGCGTCAGGAAATGCGGCAGCTCTACGACCGCATCGTGGCCTTTGCCGAATTGGACCGCTTTATTGACACGCCGGTTCGCCACTACTCGTCGGGCATGTTCATGCGGCTTGGGTTTTCGATTGCAATCAACGTCGATCCGGACATCTTGCTGATCGACGAGGTGCTGGCGGTCGGAGACGCGCGCTTCACGGCCAAGTGCTATGAGGCGCTGGCTGAGATCAAGGCCCGCGGGCGCACGCTGGTTTTTGTGTCCCACGATCCGATCCAGGTGCGCCGCTTCTGCGACCGTGTGCTGTGGATCGACCGGGGGAAGACTCAGGCGCTGGGCGACCCGCGCGATGTGATTCAGCAGTATCTGCAGCACATGCGCGGTTCGGAAGCATTGACGGCTTCCGAGCAAGAGTCACCAGCGCCCGACCCGGGCGGCGAGCGTCTGCGGATCCGAGCGGCAACGGTTGCCGATAGCGCCACCGGTGTCGAGAGCTACGCCTTTCTTCCCGGCGGCGTGATGCGCTTGGAATTGGAGCTGGAGGCGGACGACTACCTTGACGACGTGGTGGTTGGATGCGCCGTCCGGCGAAGCGACGGCCTGCTCGTGCACGAGACTTCCACGGCGGCAACCCTCGGACCGACCGCTCTGCAGCCGGGACGAACGCGCGTGGAATGCTCACTTGGACCGCTGCCGCTCGGACCTGGAAGCTATCAGCTATCGCTGGGCGTGTGGCCGTCCGAGAATCGAAGACGTCCGTACTACATGTGGCCTGACGCCATCACGATATTCGTCGGCAAGGCGACGGTCTCTCAGCGCGGCGTGGCCGTGGTGCCGTCGCAATGGAGGGTCTCGATAGCACCGCCTGAGGGCGAACTGCAATCCACTCTGCCGCCAATCGCCCAGCCGGACATGCTCACGGAGGCGGCCGGGCCATTCTGGACGCCACCTCCAGAGAAGCTGGTCATGGGCGCGCGCGAATCTGAATGGCTCGGCGAAGGCTGGTTCCCGGCGGAAAACTGGCCGCCGCGCGTGCGGTGGACCAGCGAGCGCGCCGTGGCGTACGTCTGCCAGGATGTTGGTCAGGGATCGCTGGTGCTCTCCGCCTGCCGTCCGCTGCATGGCCGCGCACAGGCCCAGGGCCGGGTAAGCCTCAATGGACTTCACATCGCAACATTCCAATTCCACGGGATGGACTTCGAGGACGTGGTGGTGCCGCTGGATCCGGTTACATCGCCTACGTCGCACGAGCTGGTGATTGAAGTCGACGATGCCCTGGTGCCTGCCGAGGTTGGCCTGGACACGGACACTCGCCCGCTCGGCATCGCCGTGCGCTCAATCCGGGTGGAATGACCACGGACCATCCGCCCGTTCGGATCGTCGTGCTCAACTACAACGGCGCCGGTCGGATCGAGCGCTGCCTGGAGCGATTGCTCGCTACTCGTTATCCCGACTTCCGCATAACGGTGGTGGACAACGCCTCGACCGATGGCTCGCCAGCGAGCATCGAACAAGCGTATCCCGAGGTTGAGCTGATCGAGAATGGTGCCAACCTGGGGTTCTCGCGAGGCAACAACCGCGCACTGCGGGCTGCAAGCGAGCCGTACCTGGGACTGCTGAACCCGGACACCGAGGTAGAGCCCGACTGGTTGCAGCCGCTGGTGGCACGCCTCGCCGGCGACCCGCTGGCCGGCGGCGTGGGGGCCAAGCTGCTGCATCAGCACGACCGGCTTCCGCTGCGGTTGAACGTCCCGACGTTTTCGCCGCCGCCACCGGACGCTCGGCAGCTCGGCGTCCGCTTCTACGGCGCGGAGTCACGAGCGGGCGCCGCCGACGTGATCGGCGGCGCCCATGGTGTGGAACTGAATGCCTACGGCCACCCGTTTCGCTGGACCGAGGCCGAACTTGAGCTCGCCGTACCGGTACGTGACGGGGCAACGACGCTATCCGTGGACTTGGCCTCGGGCGACGGACGGGCGCCGGTCGCGATAAGCGTTCGCGCCGGCGACCAGCCGCTGGTCGAGACTCGGGTGCCGACCGAGCGCACGACGCTGCAGATCGACTTGAGCGCCGACGTGGTGAGGCGGCTGGCGCGGCCGGCGATTGAATGTGCCGGCATCAGGCCGCTGGCTGACGGTTCGATGCGCGATCGTGGAACGCACCTCCTAGCGGGCGTTCCCTGGTCGGCCTGGGACGATGCCTCCTACAACCGGCCGCGGGAAGTCTTCGCCGTCAAGGGCGCGGCCGTGCTCTATCGGCGGGCGATGCTGGAGGCACTGGACTACCTGGACGACGGCATCTTTATGTACTACGAGGATGCGGACCTTGCCTGGCGCGCCCGACGCCGGGGTTGGCGGTTCTGGTACGAGCCTGCATCCGTCGTTCGCCACGAACACGCGGCGCTCAGTCGGGAGTGGTCGCCGGGATTCGTCCGCAACGTTGAGTTCGGCAAGCTGCGGATGCTCGGAAAAAACGCGCCGCCATCGTGGGTGAGCCGGCACGCGGCGACCGCTTTGAAGTTTGCCTCAGGCGACTTCCGGAATGCGTTGGTCCTACGCGACGTGGAAGCGGCGCGCCGAGTGGCGGCGCGCCTCCGGGCACTCGGTGACGCCGCCCTGGCCGGGCCGAGAACCTGGCGGCTGCGGGGCCAGGAAGCGCGCCTTGCCCCGCTGGACGGTCGTGAGTTGCGTCCGTTCCTTGAGTCGTCGTGAAGGCAGCGGTCTACAACCGCTGGCTGCACGAGAAGGGAGGGGGCGAGCGTCACGCCGTCATGGCGGCGCGCGTCCTGGCCGAGCGCTTCGACACCGAACTCATCACGCATCGCCCGATTGAGCGCGACGCCCTGGCGGATGCCCTGCACATCAATCTGGATCAGATTGGTGTGCGCGTGATTCCGGCGCTCCCGCCCAATCGGTTTGCCGAGGTCACTCGCGAGTACGACCTATTCGTCAACTCGTCGTTTATGACCAACCAACCATCGGCAGCGCGCCATAGCGTGATGCTCGTGCTCTTCCCATCACCAATCGATCGCACGTGGCCCGAGCGAATGCGTCAGACCGTCGGCCGGTTCCTCAAGCGACAGCTGCTGTTGCCCGAATGGAGCGACGGGTTCTACGACGTGCAAGAGCTTGGCCGCGGGTGGTTTCGGTACACGACCGATCACGCTCGCGTCAGACTGCGCGTGCCCCGCGGCCGCGGGCCGGTGCCCATCGACATTGTGGCCGGAAACTTCAGGCCCGACGAACGCTTGCCGGTCCGTTGCCTGGCGGACGGGCACCTGGTAGCCGAACACGCGTTTGCACCGCGTCCGGGCCACTTTGAGACGTGGCGCATCAGTCTTGACCGCCGATATGTGAAAGATGGATTCGCCAATCTGCTGCTGATGTCGCCGACCAGGAATCCGGCCGAAGAGACGGCCGAGGCGGACAATCGCGAGATCGGCCTGGCCGTTACCGACGTTCGGGTGCGCCATCCCCGGCACTTTCTCTATGAGCTTCTGTTCCGTCGCGCGTTGCCGGAACTGGGCTGGCGTCTGGAGTGGTTGCCGGAGCCGCATTCATTGGCCAATCTCGATACGTACGATCTGATCTGTCCGATCTCGGCGTACAGCCGCACGTGGATGGAAACCTACTGGCAACGTAGCGGGCCACTGCTGTATCCGCCGGTGGATACGAGTTGGGCGGAACCTCGTGCCAAGTCGCGATCGATTTTGAGCGTCGGTCGCTTCTTTCGCGGCTCGCACGAGAAGAAGCACGGCGTGCTGATCGATCAGTTCAAGCAGATGTGCCGCGATGGTTTGGAGGGCTGGACGCTGCGCTTGGCCGGCCATCAGAGTCGACGAGATGCTGATCTGGCCTACACCGACGATTTGCGCCGGCGTGCGGAAGGGTATCCGGTTGAGTTTGCCGTCGATGCCCCGTTCAAGGACTTGCAGCGCCTTTACGGTGAAGCGCAGATCTACTGGCACGCCGCCGGGTACGGTGAGAGGGTCAATCGCAATCCGATCAAGTTTGAGCACTTTGGGATTTCCGTGGTGGAGGCCATGGCCAATGCGGTCGTGCCAGTCGTGCTGAATCAGGGTGGACCACCTGAAGTCGTTCACGACGGACAGGACGGTTTTCTCTGGACCACGACCAGCGAGCTGCGCGAGCGGACGTGGAGCCTTATCCGGGATCAGGAATTGCGAGGCCGCATGGCGACGCAGGCCAGCCGCTCAAGCCAGCGCTTCAACACGTCGGCGTTTCGGGATCGACTTAACGATCTGGTCACGAATCTCGTTGGCCAGTAGTCGCGCCCACATCCGGGCTGTCGCATGACGCATGTGCGCCGCCTGATGGGTTGGGGCCGGGCGCGCCCTGTGTTTCTGCTGTTCCTCTTCGCCTTCACGTTCTATTCGATGAGCCTGGGCCCGGCGCGGAACGGCTCGGGCTACAGCGCGGACGGAACGTTTGCGTTCGAAATGGCCAAGAGCGTGATGATTGATCGAGGTCACGCGTATCTGCGCGACCAGAACAGGAACTTCGCTCGCTGGGGCGTGGGCTTGCCGACGGCGTTTATGCCGATCGTGGCGTTTGCCGAGCCGCTGGCCAAGCAAGCGCCGCAGCGGGACCGCATTCCCCTGGGCGAGTACGACGTCCTGCTGGTGAATCAGCCCGCACTCGGCGGGACACCGGGACCAGATGTCCGGCGAGAGCTTCTTCTCGAAATCGAACCCGGGTCCTACGACCGACTTGCGCTGGTGTCGCACAGCGGGCTGAGCGCCGGCTTTATGCAGGGGACTGAGATCGCGCGGCTCGAGCTCACCGACGCCTCGGGACTATCCACCGAGCATCCAATCCGAGTCGGCATCGAAACCGCAGAGTGGGCCTACGACCGTGGCGACGTGCGCGCCGTGATTCAGCACGATCAACCGCCACCGGTGGCGCGTCACATCGGCAACGCGCGCGCCTATTACTACGGAGCGACCTGGCGCTTCGACTCGCCCCGGCAACTCGAGTCGGCGCGAATCACTTATTTGCTGCCGGACGGCAATTTCTATGTCGATGGCGTGGCGCTGCGGTCAACCGACGGGAGTTGGATCGACGGGCCCGGGGTCGGTCGCGTCTGGTCGGAACGGCAAAACCGCGAGTTCTTCCGACGCATCTGGGTGGCGTTGGCGAACGCGTTTGTATCGGCCCTTGGAGTCGTGCTCGTGGTGCGGATTGTGCGACGGCTGAATTACAGCGAGCGCGTGGCTCTTGTCAGCGGACTGATTTACGCCGTCGGAACGATGGCCTGGCCCTACGCCAAGTTCGACTTTTCCGAGCCGCTGGTTACCACGCTGCTATTGGCGGCGGTATGGCTCTTGCTGGTGCACGGCTCGACCGGACGGCATCGTTATGCACTACTGGCCGGACTCGTGGCGTTCGCGGCGGTGCTGACGAAGTACGTCAGCGTGATCGCCGTGCCGATCCTGCTGGCCGGACTTGTGATTGGCGCCAGGTCGGAGCGTACGTGGAGGGAGACCCTCCGGCACTCGATTCGACCGGCGCTTCTGTTTTCGGCGCCGTTTCTGGTCGTCATTCCGCCGGGCCTCGCGGCGGCGGCAGTGCTGTTCGACTTCCACCTGCTGTACGTGAGTGAACTCATCGGCGGTTTGCAGAGGGGCTGGCTGGAACTGCCGTTTCGACTGGGACTCGTCGGCCTCATCAGCAGCTGGGGTAAAGGTGTGCTCTGGTACAACCCGATTCTGCTGGTCACGTTGCCGGTGCTGCCCTGGTTCATTCGTCGCCATGGCTGGCGGTCGCTCGTATTCGTGGGCATCCCGATCGCCTACGCCCTGCTCTACAGTCGCAAGCAGGTCTGGTACGGCGGCAATACCTGGGGCCCGCGCTACCTGGTTCCGGCGCTTCCGCTGCTGGTGATCGTGGGGGCCCCGCTACTTGAGCGAATTCTTGAGCGAGCGCGTACCTGGCTGCCAGGCGTGGTACTGGCCGGTGTGGTCCTCGTCAGCGCCAGCGTGCAATTCATGGGCGTTTCCAAGGACTTCATCTCTTACCTGGATCTCTTTCAGCAGCAGGTTGCGGGTGCGGTGCCGCTGAATGGCGCGGTTTACGGCGGCGCTGACTATCAGCCGTGGTCGTCGATCCAACCTGAAGGCGACTTCGCGGCGGTGCTCTATGCGTACCAGTTCTCACCGTTACTGGCCCATGCCTGGCTCCTCAGAGCCGACGCCGTCAACCTGATTGCGCCCGACCGAACGGATTGGTTGGCCGACGCTCTGGGCCGCACGCCATGGCTCCGCTTTGGGATCGATGCCGTGCCCCCGAATCCCGAACATGGCCTAGGGCTGGACTTCTGGTCGCTAAGCCTCACGGAGAGTTTTCTGGCCTATCCGGGAGTCCTGTTTTGGGTGGCTGCACTTCTGCTGGTCCTGCAATTCACCGCGCTGGGGGCCTGGATAGGCGTCAGCGGTCGAATCTGGCCCTCCGCGCGCGGCGTGAGGTCTATCCGTTTTCTCTCGATTGGCGCGTTTGCCGCCCTGTTGATTAGCTTTGACACGCTGCATTTCATGCTCTAGCTTCAAAATGAAGGGAGCAGGCGACACTAATGGCTGATTCGGACGCGACGTCCGCGCCGCCGCTCATTCCAGACGACTTCCTGGCGATTCTGCGCTGCGTGAATGACGATCATCCGCGCGATGACGGCGTATTGCGCATCGCGGGCACCTTCCTGGTCTGCACGGTCTGCGGTTATCGATACAAAGTCGAGGACGGGATTCCGAACATGCTTTGGGAGGACGCGATCCCACCGAGACGCGAAGAAGCCCCCCGCTCGTGAATTCGATCAGCCAGGCGAAAGACCTGCTGGTTAAGTACCGCCGGCATCGGGCCATCCTGCGTCCCTCGCTTGGTCGGTTTGCGTATCACTGGATGCGCGGCACGACGGACCTGCCGTACGGGCCGATCAAGCTGCACATCGAACCGACCAGTGCCTGCAACCTGCGCTGTCCCATGTGTCCGCAGAGCGTGCTCGCCGACGAACTCAAGAAGCAAAAGCCGTTTATGGACATGGGCCTGTTCCGCAGGATCATCGACGAGGCACGGCCGTCGGTGCGGGAAGCCAACCTGTTCTTCCGCGGCGAATCGCTGATGCACCCGGGCATCTACGAGATGATCGAAGTCTGCGAGCGCGCCGGAATCGCCGCCCACATCAACACGAACGCCACCCTGTTGCGCGACGACAAGATCGAGCAGTTGCTGGATGCCGCGCCGAGCAAGCTGACCATCAGCTTCGACTCGGGGGAACCGGAACAGTACGAGGTGATGCGAGCAGGTGCGCAGTTTGACCGCACGCTGGATCGAGTCTTGCGACTGCTGGAGTCGAGAAAGCGCCGGTCCGGCCCGAAGCCTTACTTCGTGATGCAGGTGATTCAACTCTGGGATTCGAGCTTTCCCAAGGGCGCGGCGCCAGTCGTTCCGGAACACTTCCGCCAGCGCTTCGACGGACTGCCGGTGGATGAGTGGGATACGTTCTGGGCGCACGGCTGGGCCGGACAGATGGATTCGTCCGACTTCTACACCGCACGCCCGCACGGGCCCAACTACTACCCGTGTAACTGGCTCTGGAAGTCCATGGCGATCTACTGGGACGGCAAGGTCCCCTCGTGCTGCGCGGACTTCGGCGAGGACCAGATCATGGGTGATCTGGCGAACGAGTCGTTGCTGGACATCTGGAACAACCCGTCGTACCGCGCAATCCGCGAGGCCCACGTGAGCGGCCAGTTGGACGATTACAAGCTCTGCCGCGGGTGTGACGCGATCTGGCAGGACGGGGGTTCAAGCTGGAACCTGTTTGCCGGCGCACGCAGCGTGGTGACCGGGGATCCGCTGCCTGTGATCCAGCCAGGGACCAACGGCTCGCACGCAACCAACGGGACAGAGACGCCCGACTATTGATTGCCAGGCGGAGCGCAACGCTCCGCCACTCGGCGAACGCCGCTGGCGCCGTTGTCCCGTACCGAAGCCGGTGCTAGCGTCCGAGCAATGCGCATCACGTTTGTCTCAAACATCTTTCCGCCGACGGTTGGCGGGCCCGCAACGCACATTTACAACCTTGCGCTGACGCTGCACAACCGCGGCCACACGGTACGGGCGGTGGTTTGCCCGGACGATCCGGAGGGGCTGGTGCGTCCGCCGTTTCCGATTGTGCGCGTCTCCTGGAACACGCCGGTACCGCTGCGCTATGCCCTGGTCTGGTGGCATACGTTGCGAGCCGCGCTGAGTTCGGACGTGGTCTATATCAACGGTATTGAGGCGCCATCAACGCTGGCCGCGCTGATGGCCGGTCGGCCCCGGGTGCTGAAGATCGTAGGCGACTGGGCCTGGGAGTCCGCGCACCGGCGGGGCATGACCACGCTGGGGATCGAGGAGTTTCAGCGGACGCGTCACGGGCCGCTCACTCGGGCGTTCCAAATCATCCAACGCATGTATACGACGCTGGCCAACGTGATCGTGGTTCCCAGCGGATACGTCGGCGCGTTCGTGCGCACATGGGGCGCTCGGCCGGACAAGATTCGCGTGGTCCATAACGCGCTGACCGAGATTCCAGAGATCGACGTCCCACGCGCGGAAGCGAAGCGGCAGCTCGGATTTGAAGGCCCGCTGGTGTGCACCGTTTCCCGACTCTATGGATGGAAGCGGGTTGACGACCTGCTGCGCATGGTTCCCGACTTCGCGAACGACGCCGTGCTGGCCATCGTTGGCGACGGACCGGAGCAGCCGGCCCTGGAGCGCTACGCGGCCGAGTTGGGCCTGGGAGATCGGGCCCGTTTCGTGGGTCGGGTGCCGCACCGCGATGTTGGCATGTACCTGCGCGCCGCCGACGTGTTTGTACTGAACACGTCGTACGAGGGTCTGTCGCACACGCTGGTGGAGGCTCGCGTTGTTGGAACGCCGATAGTCACGACGGACATCGGTGGAAACCGCGAAATCCTCGCCCACGAGCACAACGCGCTGCTGACGCCGCTCGGCGACCATCGCGCATTTGTAGCGGCCGTGAACCGCCTGTTAGCTGACCGCGAGCTTGCCGATCGGCTGGTGAGCAAGGGATCGGAGGGGCTCGACCACTTCACCTGGGACCGGCTGGTGGATGAAACGATGGAGATCCTGTCCGAGGTCACCGGCTCCACGTCGCGCGCCAGGCCGTGAGCGCCAGGCTGCTGATGCTCAGCGGTGATCGGGATCTCACGACAGGCCGACGTGGGCCTTTCCACACAACCCTCGAAGGCCTTGCGGCCGAATTCGATCGTATCGACGTGCTTTCGCCGCGAGCCGACGGTGCGCGGACGGTGGAGCCGCATCCCGGCGTTCGCGTCGAGCCCGCGCCGACCTCACGCGTGCGCCAGTCGGCCTGGATGCGTCGCCGGGGCGCCGAACTGCTGCGAGACCACAGGCATGGTCTTATCGTCAGCCACGACTACGGCATCTTTGCCAACGGCCGGGCAGCCGCGCGGCTGTCGGGCCGCTTTGGAACGCCTTATGTCAGCGAGATCCACCACGTACCAGGTCACCCGAGGCGGGCCCAGTGGTGGGAACCGCTGGCGCAAATGGTCTATCGCATCTATGTGACGCGCGTTGCACGCAGCGCAGCCGCCATTCGCGTGGTCAATCGTCGGGAAGTTCCCGACTTGCTGGCGGGCTGGGGCGTGCCGGCGGAGCGGGTCCTGGTGCTGCCGTCGGCCTACATCGATCGCAATGTTTTCACACCCCGCGATGCGGTAAAGGACTACACCCTTGGATTTGTTGGGCGACTGGTGGCGAACAAGAACCTGGACTACGTCATTCATGTCTTCGCCCGAGTTGCAGCCGGCGACTCACAAGCGCGATTTGCGGTCGCGGGCCAGGGGCCGGGGATGCCTGCGCTTCGTCGTGGGCTCGCGCGCTCCGGCATCCTGGACCGCGTCAACTTCGTTGAATGGCTCGACAGTCCCGCCGATCTGGCCGATCTCTACCGACGCATGCGCGCGCTTGTTGCTCCTTCACTCAGCGAGGGCGGCCCACGGGTGTGCCTGGAGGCCATGGCCTGCGGCACGCCGGTCTTTGCCACGCCCGTCGGCGTGATGCCGGAGACCATCGAACACGGCGTGAACGGCTGGTTGCTGCCATGGAGTGCCGAGGCCGGCGCGGCGATGGTCGAGCGCGTGCTTCGTGACTCCGATGAGGTGCGCGAGGCAGGCCACGCCGCTCGGGCGGCCACGGCTCAGTTTGAGAAGTCCTCCGTGCTTGGCGCCTACGCTGCTTCGTATCGCCGGTTGGCCGAGAGCGGGGCGACGTGAGCCGGCCATCGAACAGCGTCCTTCGGCTGCTGTTCGTAACCCAGGAACTCGACCGATCGAGCACCAACTTGGCAGTTGCCCACACCTGGGCGGCGGAACTGGGTCAAAGAATCGACGCCGTTCACGTCGTAGCCGCGCGCGTGGGTGACGTTGACCTCCCGTCCAACGTCTATGTCCACGGTCTTGGGCGCGAGCGTGGACGGTCACGCCGGTCGACGGCGATGGCGTTCGCCTGGGTTTGCGCGAAGCTCATCGTTCGACGTCGAGTGAATGTGGCGTTGGCTCACATGGTGCCTGCCTACGCCGTGGCCATGTCGCCGATCACTCGCATTACCCGTACGCCGCTGGTGCTCTGGTACACGAGCCACGGGTCGACAGCGATGTTAAGGCGGGCAAACCGGTTGATGAACGCCGCGGTTACCGCCTCGTCCGACAGCTATCCGATTCGGAGCGATCGAGCATTCGTCATAGGGCACGGGATTGATACCAAACGGTTTCGTCCAGCGGCCGCGCGCAGGCAGGGGACCGGCCCGATCATCGGGATGGCCGGACGCCTGACGCCGCTCAAGGGCTTTGAGCCGGGAATCCGGGCTCTCGCGGAGTTGCGACGCGCCAATTGCCCCGAAGCCACGCTGCGAATCGCCGGCGAGCCCTTTTATTCGTCAGATCGCTCATATGTCGGCGAGTTGCGGGATCTCGCCGATAGGCTAGGCGTGCGTAACGCGGTGGAGTTTGTGGGCGCTGTACGCGGTGACGAGATGGCGGGGTTCTACGGATCGCTGGATGTGTTTGTGAATTGGCGTGCGCAACCGGCACTGGATAAGACGGGCCTGGAGGCTTTGGCCTGTGCCACGCCGTTGGTTACCAACAACAGCGCCTACGGCAGCGTGCTGGGGGAGCTAGCCGATGCGGTACTCGTCGGCGACTCGGGTTCGGAGCTGGCGGCGGGACTGACTCGTCTGCTCGGTCAGCAGGCTGAACAACGGCGGAAATCCATCGAGCATTGGCGTTCCACCGTTGTGCACGAACACGGCGCGGCCGGTTGGGCCGATCGCTTGGTACGCCTCTGCAGCGCGCTGCGCGCGGGCGAGCGCCCGCCATTCCCATCAGTGGCGGAAGCAGAAGACGCGCAATGAACCTGGACCCGTCGCGACAACTTGCCCGTCTCGTCGGGCAGCTGCCCGACCTGCAGGTCGTTCCTCCGTACCAGCGCCTGCTCTGGACGCTTCGAGCGATGCTGCTGCGGCGGGCGTCCGGAGTCACCTGCGGCGAGCGAGTCCGAGTGGACAGACGCTTCTACTACCCGGCCGGCCTGCGCCTGAACTTGGGCGACGGCGCGCGCATCAAGCGTGACGTGCGTGCCGGGTGGGAGCCGGGACGTGCGCCCAACGCCGAACTCTCGATCGGGCCCGGAACCGAGGTCCTGTCGGAGACGCGTCTCGATTGCACCGGCGGCATTCAGGTCGGCGAGCGATCGCACATCGGGCGTCGCTCGACCATCTACACCCACCGCCATGTGCTGGACCGGCGGGACACGCCAGCGTTGGATGCGCCCATCGAGACGGCACCGGTGATCATTGGCAACGACGTCATGCTCTATAGCGAGGTCGTGGTGCTCCCAGGAGTGACCATCGGCGACGGAGCGGTCGTGGCCGTGCGTTCCGTAGTGTCTGACGACGTGCCGCCGTACGCGATCGTGGCCGGGATGCCCGCGCGGGTCATCCGGGAGCGAGCGTAGGGCCGTGACAGTTTATGCCATTCAGTCGCCGACTTTGACCGCGCGTGCCGCATGGGTGCTGGCAACGGCGTCATCCGCTTTTGAACGCCTGCGGGATAACAACGGCTACACGCGGTGCCCGGAGCACAAAGTCGACCATACCGGCAAGACGGCCCGCAGCATCGTGATCAACTGTGCGCTGCACGCGCACACGAATCAGGATCGATATCTCACAAGGGCCGTGGCAACGGCCCGGCGCGTGGCGGCGCGCCTCGCGCCCGACCCAGGCGCAGACGGAGCCTGGGTGTTTTTTCCAGGCCTTCACGATCCTCGCAACAACTCGACCAACATCATCGACGCCGGCGAATGCGTGGACGCCCTCGCAACGCTGTTGCTGCACGCGGGCGATGAGCTAGCGGCGGATGACCGGCTGTCGATCGAACAGGCGATTCGGCTCTGCTGCGACACCTACCTGCGAAACAACGTCGTCGACAAACCTGTCGTCAATCAGCGGCTCTGGGGCGCTATGGGCTTGGCGGCAGCTTCGGCCGCGCTGGACGAACCGGTCTGGGCACGGGCCGTCGTGGACTCGGTGAGCGGCGCGCTGGCCGAAATGCGGTCGGATGGCTCATTCGCCTACGTGCGCGATGCGGCCTTGCTGGGGGAGGGCGTCGGAATATCCGACCTGACGGTCTATTACCACAGCCGCTGTGTGGCCTTCGCTCGCTACGCCCTGCGACAGGTCAACGCGGAATCCTCGTTCGAGGACCGCTTGCGCATTGGCGCCGATTTTCTGGCCTTCGTGCTTCGGCCCGATGGCGTGTTGCCGCTTGGTCTTGAAGGCAAGCGATGGTTCTGGGACGCGGACGCGGAGGTCGGCTCGGCACCCTACGGCGCGTACGTGCTGGCGGCCGACGGTCGTTCCTCGCTGTTGCCGCTGGCCGGGCGAGTCGCGGCCCAGAGCGCCGCCGCACTGGGCGAGGGCGGGTTGATAGATGCGACCACGGGCGCCCCGGCATTTGTCTGCCGGTACATGCACACGGCGGACCTCGCCTGGCTGGCGCGAGCCCACGCGGCGGCCGACCTGGACGACCTGCCGAGCAGCCCTCCAACGGGCGGACGCTCTGCTCCGGCTATCACGTGCGACGCCGGCGTTGCCAGGCTGGAGTCGCCGCGTCTGTGCGCGCTCATTCGAACGCACAAACAGCCGGCCGACCGGCTGGTCGGCGGCCGCATTGGCGGTGGTGGCCTGGTCTACGTAGGGAACGCTCGTGCCGGCTGGCGCAACCAGTTGCGTTATCGCTCACAGCCGCACGTTCCGGAGGCAACCTGGGAGGTTTTACCAGGTCCTCGGCGTCGGATGCTGCCGGATATCCGGCGGATCCTGGCTCGCCGCGAATCACGCTTTCTCCTGCACATTGCACGCTCACACGCGTACGCCGGGCGCCGGCGGTACGCGCTCAAGTTCCTGTGGCGTCACTTTGGTCCGCCGGCCTGGCGTGCAAGCCGCCGTTGGCTGTCCAGCCATGCGTTGGATAGCCGGGCCACGACCGGGGACGATGCGATGACCATTGCTTCTGGCGTTGCGCTCGCCGACGGACGCGTCCTGGGCGGAGTGCGTACCCGGCGCAGCTACAGGGTTGAGGCGGGCGACCTTTCAGTCCGCGACCAGCTTGAGACTTCCGAACGCGTGCCTGATGTTCGGTATTGGCTGCCGGCTGCCGCGCGGGAGCTTCAAGTCGACTCGGATGCTCCCTGGCGCCGGGCGGGGAGCGTCATCAAGATTGGCCCGCTACCGGCGGACGCTACGGTGTGCGTCGAGTATCGGATCTAGGCATGGATGTATCACCGCGCATCGTGATGGTCGCGAATGCGCGAATTCCCAGCGAACGCGCCCATCCGCTGCAGATCATGCACATGGCTGCGGGCTTTGCGTCGGGCGGAGCAACCGTACTGCTCGCCTACGCCCGCCGGGCGAACACAGCGGCCATGCGCGCCGTGAGCGACCCGTTCCAGTTTGCTGGCGTACCCAAGACATTTGCCTTGGTCGGACTGCCGACGGTCGACGCCATCAAGCGCGTGACGATCGACTGGCCGACGCTCAATCATGGTCCGATCAGGCTTGCGGCGCACTTGCTGCAACTCTGGTCATTCGCCGTCGCCGCGCTCACCGTCGTGCGTCGGTGGAAGCCGCACGTGGTTTACAGCCGCGATCTGTTGCCGTTGACGGTTCTGCGGGTGCTCTCGGGACAACCCGCCCGCTTTTGCTTTGAGGTGCATACCGTGCCTCGTACGCGTCTGTCGGCGGTCCTGCACCTGTGGGCCGCACGTCGCATGGATGCGGTGATTGCCATAACCGAAGGCCTGCGGCGGTGGTATGTCGAGGCTGGATTCGAGCCCGAGCGCCTGTTCGTGGCGCCTGACGCGGTGGACATTGAGGCGTTTGCAGATCGCGATCGTGGCGCCGCTCGGGCAGAAGTCGGCATACCGGACGACGCACCCGTCGTCTGCTATCTGGGCCACCTGTATCCATGGAAAGGCGTGGACACGCTGGTTCAGGCGGCGCACTACGCGTCGGTGGACGTCCAGTGGATCATCGTGGGAGGGATTCCACCGGACCTGGATCGCATCAGGGCGGCGGCCTCTGATCTGCCAAACGTTCACGTCACCGGCCACCTGCCGCCCGACGATGCGCGGAAATACTTGGTGGCCGCGGACGTTGCGGCGATTCCGTTCAGCGCACGGCAGGTCATCTCCCGCGAACACACGTCGCCTCTGAAACTGTTCGAATACATGGCCGCCGAGCGTCCGATAGTGGCCAGTGGCTTACCCTCACTGCGCGAGGTCTTGCACGATGGACGCAACGCCCTGCTCGTGGAGCCCGACGAGCCGAGCGCACTGGCAAGCGCCGTCAATCGTCTGCTGACCGACAAGGCGCTGGCTGCCCGCCTGGCCAGCGCCGCTCGTTTGGAGGTGGAGAGCCGTACATGGACGCAGCGAGCCACGGCTATCCGCGAATTCGTGGAATCTGTGCCGGCTTCTTGACCCAGCTGGGACGAAATCTGGCCCGGCTTGTCGGTGGGCTTGAACATGCCACGATCGCGCAGCGTCGCGCGCTTGTAGCCACTGGCCTCTTGGCTCCGCTGCTGGTGCTTTATCGAGATCTGCTCTTTGCCGGCGCTCCCTGGCTGGACCTTGACTTGCTGTTGAGTTACCAGCCCCGCTATTCCCTGCTTGCCGAAGGCGTCCGCGAGGGCCGAATCCCGCTTTGGGCCGACGGCATGCTGGCGGGGTTCCCGGTCGCGTTTTCCGAATTCGGCTGGTTCTACCCGCTGACCTGGCTGCTGCTGTGGATTTTTGAACCGCTGCGCGCCTATTTCATTGAACTGGCGCTGGGCCTGGCCCTTGCGTCCGTGGCGGCCTACTGGCTGGGCCGGGTGTGGGGGCTGACCCGGCCCGGCGCCTTCGTGGCCGCTTTTCTTTTCACCTACGGCGGATTCGTTTTCGCCACGTCCCGCTTTCTCAACTACGCCGACATCTTCTTTGCGCTGCCGGCGGGAATCGGCGCGATTGAACTTCTATCCCGTGGGCAACGCCGCTATGGCGGGCTCCTGGCGATTTGTGCCGCCGTTACCGTGCTGGCCGGCCATCCCCAGATTGCGCTGCTGTGGGGCTTCGTCTGGCTTCTCTTCACCGCCACGCGATTCTGGTGGAACTGGGGCGACGTTGGGTTTGCGCGGGCGGCGAAGGACGCGGCGTGGATAGGTGTCGCCGCAATCGTGGGCCTGGCGGTCGGCGCCGTCCGACTCCTACCAACGCTTGCAACCACGGATCTTTCCGCTCGCGCCGGCGGGCTTGACTTTGCCACCGCCTCGCAAGGGTCAATTCCACCGTGGAGCCTCATTGTGGGCTACGTGTATCCGTCATTTGAGATTCCCCAAGTGCTGAATGACACCCTCAATGCCGAAGAACTTCTCTACCTCGGGCTTGCCGGACCGGCCCTGGCGTTGATTGCGGTCGTGACCGGTTGGCGTCGGCGGCTCATCTGGTTCCTGAGCGGCCTCGTCTTGCTGACCTGGATTTTTTCCATGGGCTCGTACAGCCTCGGCTTTCCCCTGCTCCATAAGTTGCCGCTCTTTGAATTCTTCCGCCAGCCTGCACGTTTCGGAATCGTGGCGTCGTTCGGTCTGGCATTCCTGGCGGCGATCGGGATCGAGCGGATAGGCGCTGACGATCTCCGATCGAGCCTGCTGGTGCGCTGGATCGGCCGCGCCTGGGTGTGGCTCGCCGGGCTGATTGGAGCGGGCACAGTCGCGGCCACGATTGTCCTATCCGGATTTGCGTTTCTGATTGTTCCCTACGGCTACGACTACATCGATCGGGCCATTGTCGGCTCGGAAGGGCGATTCCTGACCGCCGAACGCTACTACCGCACATTCGATCAGATGTACGAACGAATGACAGCCGCGTTCAGCCTTGAATTCTGGGCACCGCGCTGGACGCTATTGGCGGCGTTGCTTACGGCCCTGGTGTTTTGGCGCTATCTGCGTGGCCGGATAGCGCCGACCAACACCCGGGCCGCGCTTGGCGTGGTGCTGGCGTTTGACGTGTTGCTGGCGCCGTTCCACGGAATTCCAACCGTGCCCGGTGACTGGTATGCCCGAGATCCGCAGGCCGCCAGCGTGGTGCCGGCGGACTCCGACGCCGATTGGCGCGTGTTCTCGTACCGCAGCCAGGCACAGAAGTTCGAGCTGTCCACCGCCGCGGGCACGGAGTTGGATCGAACGCGCCGCGATCTGCTGGAGTACGTCTTTCTCAATGAAACGCTCGCGCCCAACCTCCCCATGACGAGTGGACGCGCGTCAATCGACGGCTACGAGAACTTGATGCCGCGGGCCACGGCCGAATACCTCGCCTTTGTCGGGAGCGAGCGCTCCACGGTTGCTGGATTCGCATCGGACGCGGCCCTGGATGCTGATGCGCGCACCGAGATGCTGCGACGACGCGCACCGGCCCTGGCTGCCGCCAACGTGCGCTTCGTGACCTCTGGTGTGCCGGTTGATGTACCCGCCCTGCGCCAGGTCCGGGTCGAAGATCTTGCACTGCCGCAGTGGGCGTCGGTTAACCAGAATCTGTACGTGTATGAAGTTGCGGACTGGGCTCCCCGCACGTGGATTGCGCGTGACTGGCGAATCATCGAGCCGGGGGCGTCAACGTCTTCCACGCTGGATGCTCTCGCCGATCGTCCGGACCTGCCGATTGTCGATCGTGATCCCGGGATTCCTGCCACGAACGGCGACGGCATCGACGTTGTGCATCCCCCGGAACGCAGCGCGGGCGCGGTAACCGTGCGGGTGGAATTGAGCGAGCCTGGACTGCTGGTGTTCAACGAGGCGATGTTTCCAGGGTGGAAGGCGAGCGTGGACGGACGCCCGACTGAGATGGTCACGGTGAACGCGCTCATGCGCGGGGTGCCGATCGCAAGCGCCGGTCCGCACACGGTCGCGATGACGTACGAGCCGCCGGGCTTTGCTGTCGGTCTGGTGGTCTCCTTCGTGGCTCTGGGAGCGATGGTCTTGCTGGCCGCCGCCGGAATCTGGGCCGACCGCCGGTGAAGCTGGCGCTGGTCAGCGATGCACTCGATCCAACCAATGGATGGGGACGTTACGCGGGCGAGTTGGCACGGGAGTTGATCGCCGCGGGCGTTGACCTGCGTCTCGTCAGTCCCCGCAGCCTGGCGACGATGGCCGACTTACGCGATTACCCAGACCACGTAGCCATCCCCTCGTTTCAACACGGGCGGCGCCATCCGCTTCGGGTCCTCCAGCGCACGTTTCCGACGCTGCGAAGGGCCCTGCGAGGCGTGGATGTCATTCACTGCCTAGTGGAGCCGTACGCGCCAGCAGTAGCGCTGGCGGCGAGCCGACGGCCGTTCCTCGTGTCGCTGGTTGGAACGTATTCCATCCCCTCGGGGCGTCCGTGGATTGAGCGCTGGGCGCTGCGCTGGGCGCTGCGGCGAGCGCAAGGCCTGCCTGCCATCAGTGGATATACCCGACAACGAGTCGAGAACGACTTAGACGTGACGCAAACGAGCGTCGTACCACTGGCGGTGCGGACCGAG
>JAJDZD010000025.1 GCA_022824865.1 Chloroflexota bacterium
TGACCGACGACCTCGGTACCCTCGACCTGCGGGAGCCCGCTTAAAAGTGTTCACCATGTCTCCGAACACCTGTCCACCATGTGTCCGGTCTGGACACAGCGGGAGAGGGTGGAGCGGGGGCCGGCATTGGCGTGGGTTACCAGGCGAGCTGGTCGGCGAAGTAGGCGCGCAGGTTGTCGGCGGCGACACGGTCCTGCCGCATGGAGTCGCGTTCGCGCACGGTGACGGTCTGGTCGTCGAGCGAGTCGAAGTCCACGGTGACGGCGAAGGGAGTACCAGCTTCGTCCTGGCGGGCGTAGCGGCGGCCGATGGAGCCGCTGCCGTCGTAGAAGACCGGCCAGTTGGCGCGCAGGTCGTCGGCGATGCGGGTGGCCAGTTCCACCAGCGGCGGCCGGTTGCGGGCGAGCGGGAATACGGCGACCTTGAACGGGGCGAGCCTCGGGTCGAGGTTCAGGAAGGTGCGCGGCTTGCCGGCGACTTCCTGGACGGTGTAGGCGTCGGCGAGGAAGGCCAGGGCGGCGCGGTCCACGCCGGCGGCAGGCTCGATGACGTAGGGCGTGACGTGCCGCTTGGCCGCGTCGTCGAAGTACGACAGGTCGGTGCCGCTGGCCTCGGCGTGGCGTTGAAGGTCGAAGTCGGTGCGGTTGGCGATGCCTTCCAGTTCGCCCCAGCCGAAGGGGAACTGGTACTCGATGTCGGTGGTGGCCTTGGCGTAGTGGGCCAGCTCTTCAGGCGTGTGGGGGCGCAGGCGCAAGCGACGCGGATCCAGCCCCAGGTCCTGCCACCAGGCGAAGCGGGCGTCGACCCACTCCTCGTGGGATTCGTCGTCCTGGCCGGGCTCGACGAAGTACTGCAGCTCCATCTGCTCGAACTCGCGGCTGCGGAAGATGAAGTTGCCGGTGGTGATCTCGTTGCGGAAGGCCTTGCCGATCTGGGCGATGCCAAAGGGCATCTGCACGCGGGCGGTGTCGCGCACGTTTTTGAAGTTCACGTAGGTGGACTGGGCGGTTTCGGGCCGCAGGTAGGCGACGGAGGCGTCGTCTTCCACCGGGCCCACGAAGGTGCGGAACATGGTGTTGAACATGCGGGGATCGGTGAGTTCGGTGCCGTCGTAGGGGCACTTCCCGTCGGGCACGTCTTCCACACGGAAGCGGCGGCCGCACTTCGGACACTCCACCAGTTGGTCGGCGAAGTGCTCAATGTGCCCTGAGACCTCCCAGATGCGCGGGTGCATGAGGATGGAGGCGTTGAGGCCGACGACTTCGGGGCGCACGTGCACGACGCGGCGCCACCAGGCGTCCTTGATGTTGCGGATCAGCTCGGCGCCCAGCGGGCCGTAGTCCCAGGTGCTGGCGAAGCCGCCATAGATCTCGGAGCTGGGAAAAACGAAGCCGCGGCGCTTGGCCAGGGAGGTCAGGGTGTCAAGGTCAGGTGCAGGCATGGGTTTCCTCGTGGGTATCCAGGGTTATGGGGATGGCGTGCGGTGTGACGCCATGTCGACGGCGTTACGCCCCGGGCGCTGGCCGGGGCGCGGAACCCGCGCCTGCCCGTTCCAGGATGTGGGCGGATGAGATGTCGCGTTCGACGACGGAGGTCGCGTAGGCGCGGAGGGCGGTGCGCAGTTCGGCGCGGGTGCGCGGGTCGGCGCGCAGCCGGGCCGCGCCTGCCAGTCCGTCGTGGGCGATGAAGCGCAGGGTCTTGAGCGTGTCGATGCCCAATGAGTGGCTGGCGTTGTCGTGCGAACAGTCCGAGCAAACAACCCCGCCCGTGCGCGGAGCGAAGGCGTGGGCCCCCGGCTGGATAGCCGCACCGCACACCGTGCAGCGCCAGAGTTCGGGAGCGTAGCCGTGCTGGTCCAGCAGGTTGAGGGCGAGGGCGGACAGGAGTGGTTCGGGATCCGCCGTCCGCTGGTTCAGCGCGCTGAGGAACGCAGTCAAGGCCGAATAGGCGTCAGGCTCCGCCTCACCGTCTTCGCTCAGGCCGTCCAATAGCTCGACGGCCCAGCCGGCGGCGGCAAAGGCGGTCAGGTCGTCGCGGAAGCGGGGGTACGTCTCAAGGCTCTGCGCCTGCGTGAGCACGTCGAGATTGGCGCCGACGACTCCGACCAGGCGCACGCGGCTGAAGAGCTCGATGTGGGGGGCGAACTGACTGGTAGGTCGCCGACAGCCACGGGCCACCAGGCGGCGGCGCCCAAACTCGCGCGTGAAGAACGTGACGATACGGTCGGCGTCGCCCAAGTCGCGGCGGCTGAGGACGACGCCTTCGGCCTTGTAGGTGCTGGAGCGCTGAAGAATGGCCACGGGCAAGCCTAGCGCGGGCCGGTCGGTACGGATTGCGCTCCGGCCGCGGGCCGGCGGATCACGTCCACGGTCTCCAGCCGGGGGCCGCGGGTCCGTCGGACTCGCAGTATCCAGCCGTCGTGTTGCACCGCGTCACCGGGATTGGGCACCGCGCCAAGCCGGTGCATGACATACCCGGCGACCGTGGCAAAGTCGCCCTCCGGCAGGCGACAGCCGGTGGCCTCGGCCAGGCGATCCGTGCGCAGCGTCCCGGACACCACAAATCTGTCGTGACCGAATTGCTGCACGTCTTCGAGCGGCGCATCGTGCTCGTCGCGAATCTCGCCGACGACTTCCTCGACCAGATCCTCCAGCGTGACGATGCCGGCCGGCGAACCGTGCTCGTCGACGACCAGGGCCATGTGGGAGCGGTCGCGCCGCATGGCCACCAGCAGTTCGCCGACGAGGGCGGTGCCCGGCGTGACGTGCAGCGGGCGAATGGCGGTGGCCGGCACGGGCTCGTCCGTCGCCTTGGGATCGATAGCCAGCAGGTCCTTGACGTGCACGAAGCCGACGATGGTGTCGGGCGTATCGCGGTACAAGGGAAAGCGCGAATAGCCCGTCATGACGGCCTGGCGCTCGATTTCGCGCACCGGCATTCCGGCCGGCACCGCGTGGACCGCCGAACGGGGCGCCATGACGTCTTCGACCGGACGTGCGGCAAAGCGGAGCGCGCGATTGGCCAGTTGCTGCTGCGGTGCGCTGATGGCGCCGAGGCGCCGCAGCTCGCCGAGCATGGAGCCGATCTGGGCCGGTGTGTAGGCGGGCGCCAATTCGTCGCGCGGCGCCACGCCAAAGGCGCGGATGGTCAGGTTGGCCAGTTCGTTCAATACCCAGAGGAGACCGCGCATCGTGTTGGCGTACAGCCGGTACGGAAGGGCGAGCCATAGCAGCGTGCGCACAGGCTCGGCGATGGCGATGTTCTTGGGGGCCATCTCGCCCAGGACCATATGCAGGACGACGACGATGCTCAGGGCAATAACGCTGGCCAGTGCGTGCAACGGGGCGCCGGTGAGGCCGATCCGATCGGCGAGGGCCGCTTCCAGCACATCGGCGATGGCCGGCTCGGCCACGAAACCCAGACCCAGCGAGGCCATGGTGATGCCCAGTTGCGCGCCGGTGAGCATGAACGAGAGTTCGCGCATGGAGGCCACGGCCAGGCGGGCGGAGCGACGCCCCTCGGCGGCCCGACGCTCCAGTTCGCCCCTGCGGCTGGCGGCGGCGGCCGTTATGGCGACTTCGGCGCCGACGAAGAAGCCGTTCACAACGAGCAGCAGCAGGGCTACCACCAGCAGGATCGGGGTCATCCGACACTCCGTCGTGGCATGCCGGGTCGTTCCATGCGAACCCGGTCGACGCGTCGGCCATCCATTTCGGTCACGCGAAAGGTCCAGCCGCGAAACGAGACGGCGTCCCCGGCCCTCGGGATGCGTTGCAGGAGGGTCGTAACAAGGCCGGCCAGTGTTTCAAACCGACCCTCGGGCATCTCGAAACCTGTGGCTTCGCTGAGTTCGTCGCGTCGAATCTGCGCCGCCACGTCATAGGCGCCGTCGTCCAGTGGCGTGACCAACGCGGGTTCGGGCTTGTCGTACTCGTCCTCAATGCTGCCCAGGAGTTCCTCGACGATGTCCTCCAGCGTGACGATGCCTGCGGCCTGGCCGAACTCGTCATGGACGATCACCATGGCGTGTTGGGCGGCCTGCATTTCGAGCAGGAGCGAACGAAGGTCGCGAGCGTTCGGCACCGCGAGCGCCTCCTGGGCTTTGGCTGACACGGGGGTGGAGGCTCGGGCCGCGGCCGGAAGCGCCAGCACATCCTTGACGTGGGCGATGCCGACGAACTCGCGGCCATCCGCGTCCCGGATCGGAAAGCGCGAATAGCCGGTGTCCATCGACAGGCGAGCCAGGTCGGCTAGGTTGGCGGTGGACGAGATGGCGATGATCTGCGACCTGGGAACCATCACGTCGCCCGCGGTGGTGCGACCAAGGCCCAGCGCGCGGTCGAGGACCTCGTACTCGATGCCCTCGATGGTGTTCTCGTGCGCCGCCCAACGCAGGGCTTCGTGCATCTCTTCCAGCGATTGAAATCCCTCAAGCTCTTCACGGGGGACCAGCCCGACCGCACGCATGGAGGCATTGGCCATGGCGTTGAGCAGTCGAATCACCGGCGAGAAGACGGTATTCACGATCATCGCCGGTGGGACGAAGAGCCGGGCGGTGGCCATGGGGCGGGCGATGGCCAGGTTCTTCGGGCCCAATTCGCCCAGCACCATCTGAATCACGGTCGCCAGGACGAGCGCCAGCGCCGCGGTCAGGGCGACCAGCGATCCGTCTTCAATTCCTGGGATCCACTCAAGCGCAGGCCGCAGCAAGGGGCCGATGGCGTTATCCACCACGAATCCCAGGACGAGCGAACTGACTGTGATGCCCAACTGCGCGCCGGAGAGCTGAAACGACAACGTCTCGAGGCCCCGCCGAACGGTGCGGTCGCGCCGAGCGCCGCGGGCGGCAGCGGTCTCGACCTCGTAGCGGTCAACGGCAACCAGCGCGAACTGGGCGCCCGCGAACAGGCCGTTGATCGCGATCAGGCCAAGAAAGACCAGGAGACCGAACAGGATGTCGATGACGGGACTCCCCGGTTAGCTCGGGGTGCTCGGAGCGCGGGTCAAGGACGAGACGGCGTCAGGCGGCATTGCCGTCCTCGTCCAGGCGAGTGACCTCCAGGCGAGTTATGCGGGTTTCCTTGACCGCATGCACGCGCAGGACGGCGCCGTTCACGTTTACGGACTCGCCAACCGCCGGCACGCGACCAAAGGCGCTGAAGGCCAGGCCGCCCACGGTGTCCACGCCGTCGGCGGTAAGGGTGAGGCCAAGCTCGTCGTTCAGGTCCGAGATCGGCAGGCCGGCGTCCACGACCAGGCGGCCCGGGCCGATGGTCTCGATCAGAACGCCGGGAATGTCGTACTCGTCCTCGATCTCGCCGACGATCTCTTCCAGCAGGTCCTCGATGGTCACCAGCCCGGCGGTGTCGCCGTATTCGTTCACGACGATCGCCATGTGCAGGTTGTCGGCCTGCATCTCGCGCAGCAGCCGGTCCACGTACTTGGAGTCCGGCACGAACAGCGGTTCGCGCAGCAGCGAGCGCAGATCCGGGGTCTGACTGGGTTCCAACAGTTCCGCCAGACCGTCGCGGACGTGGATGATGCCGATCACGTTGTCCAGGTCGCCTTCGTAGACCGGCATTCGTGACAGGCCGCGCGCGTAGGCGGTACGCAACGCGCCGCGCAGGGACGTGTCAACGCTTACGGCCACGATGTCTGGGCGCGGGGTCATGACCTGGCGAACGACCCGGTCGCCGAGCTCGATCACGTTGGTGATCATCTCGATGTCGGTGGCGTCGATGGCGCCTTCGCGGGCGCCCTCCACGGCCTCGATCACGGCGGCGTCCTGTGGGTCGGGGCCGCGCCAGGCTTCCTGTTCCCGCGGCGACAGCAAGCGCTCAAACGGCAGGCTGGCCGGCAGGAAGACCACGTACTGGGCGTAAACCAGCCACCAGAAGCGCCGGGCAATACGTAGCGGATACCGCTGAGCAAGGATTCGTGGGGTCACGCGCGCCCCGCCAGCGTGAAGGACGGTTAGGACGGCAAGCGCCAAAACAACGCCGCCTGGGCGCGTTCCCAGCATCGTGCCAAGTTGATCGCCAACGGTGGTGGCGGCCAGGGCCGCCGAGGCGAAGATCAGCACGGCGGCGCCAATCCGGGCGCTGGCCCAGAAGCGAAAGCGATTGTCGAGCAGCAGTCGGAGACGACGCGCGGCGCGGGGTTCGGTGCTGTCCATCCTGTCGAGCGCCGTCTGCGACAGTTCCAGCGCGGCGTTTTCGGCCAGCACCAGCAGCGTGCTGATCACAGTCAGCACGAGTATGAGGGCAAGTCCTACCCAACTAACCGGATCCAAAAAGGATCCACTCCCCTGCCGCGCGGCACAGTCGGGTGCTCACGCCCAGATGCCGGTCCCCGCTCGCATGCGGGGCCTCATCGCGGTCACTTGAACATCGCGGTGATGGACTCATCATTGTGGACCCGGCGGACCGCCTCCGCGAACAGGGTGGCGGTGCCGACCTGGGTGATTGTGCACGCCTTCGAGTCGGAATTCACGGGAACGCTGTCGGTGACGAAGGCTTGCGAAAGACCCGAGCGCTTCAGAATCTCCAGGGCCTGTCCGGAAAAGATGCCGTGGGTCGCGCACGCATAGACCGCCTTCGCGCCCCGTGCCAGCAGTGCACGGGCGCCCTCCGCCAGGGTGCCGCCCGTCGAGATCAGGTCGTCGACGATCACCGCCGTGCGCCCGCCCACTTCGCCGACCACGGAGAGCGTCTGGATCTCGTCAGGGGCCATCCGGTCCTTGAAAATGACGGCAAGCGAGGAGTTCTCCAGGCGCTGGCTGAAGTCGTAGGCGCGTGCCACACCGCCGGCGTCGGGCGACACCACGACAAGGTCGTCGGATGCAACGCGCCCGAGGGAATCCGCGAGCAGCGGTGACGCTTGCAGGTGATCGACCGGGATATCAAAAAACCCCTGCACGGCGGGCGCGTGCAGGTCCAGGGTAATCACGCGGCTGGCGCCCGCGGCTTCCAGCAGGTTGGCCACCAGCTTGGCGGTAATCGGCTCGCGTCCGGACGACTTCTTCTCCTGGCGGGCGTACCCGAAGTAGGGGATCACCGCCGTGATTCGTCCCGCCGACGCTCGGCGCAGGGCGTCGATCATGATCAGCAGTTGCATCAGGTTCTCGTCCACCGGCGCGGAGGTGGACTGAATGACGAAGACATCGGTTCCGCGCACGTTCTCGTTAATCTGTACGCGGGCTTCGCCGTCGGGAAACTGCTCGAGCCTGACCGATCCCAGCGGCTGATCGAGACGCGCGGCGATGCGCTCGGCCAGAGCCCGGTTGCTCGAGCCGGCAAACACCTTGAGTTCGCCGTCCAGTGTCGTCGCCTTGTGCGGCCTGCCGTGCAGGGGCGCCGACCCCACACGCGCACTTTCGGTCACATGATATCCGGCCGGGCGCGAGCCGTTGCCGGGTTCCAACGGCGATGCCGCGGGTGCGCTGTGAGACTGAGCGCCGAGCGTCAGGCGCGCCGGCGAAAGGCCGCGTCGGCCGCCGCGAGACGCTCCAGGTCGTCGCAGCCGATGGTCTCGTCGAGGTCGGTGATCTGGTATCCGGCCACGCGCTCGCCGTCCTCGATGGCCAGATCGACGAGTTGCGTCAGGTAGCGCTCGCCAGAGGTCGGACTGGGCTGCACTCGCGGCAGGGCGCGGCGCAGCCAACTGGCGCGGAAGGCCGCCGGTCCCGCGTTGACGGTGGTCAGCGCCAGATCGTCCGGTGAAGCGTCTGCGGATTCCACGATTCCCTGCACCAGGCCGGTCTCAGCCAGGCGGACCCGGCCAAAAGCGCCCGGATCCGGCACGTCGGCCCAGGTAATGGCTGCCACCGCGCCGGCTCTCTGGAGGGCGTCGATGACGCCTCGCACCGTCGCCGGACGAACCAGGGGGGAGTCGCCGTAGAGCGCCACGGCCACATCGACGTTCGTCGGAACGGCGCGCAGGCCGACTTCAACCGCGAAGGCGGTGCCGCGGCCGTCTGGGGGTTGGTGCACGGCGACCGTGCCGTCAGCCGCGGAACCAACGTCCATGCCTGGTCGAATCACAAGAACCAGAGGCTCCAGCCCGGCGGCCCGTCCGGTATCCACCACGTGGGCCAGCATGGGACGTCCGGCGACCCGGTGCATGACCTTGGGCACGTCGGACGCAAAGCGCGTGCCCTGGCCGGCCGCCATGACGATGCCGGCGGCTGCGCTTCCTGCGGACTCAGTGTGTCCGGCGTTCATCGGCTGGGGAGGAAGGGTTCGAACCTTCGATCACGGATCCAAAATCCGTTGCCTTACCACTTGGCCACTCCCCACAAGGAAAGCGTAGGCAGGCGCTGGGGGGCGGTCAAAGCTAGCCGTCCGTCGCATCGACGGGCGCCGCGAAGCGCGTCACCTGCGACCACCAGCCGTGTGGCCGCAGCCGGACCTGGGCGCGCTGAGCGGCCGACTTGGTTGGATACAGCCCAAAGCACGTGGGTCCGCTGCCGGCCAAAAGCGCCGGCGCGGCACCCGCAGCATCCAGGGCGCCCAGTACCTCCGCGACTTCCGGGACCAGGCGGATCGCCGCGGACTGTAAGTCGTTGGTCACCAGGTGCGGAGACCACTGACCGCGGCGAATGTCCTCGGCCTGCTCCAGCGTCGCGTCGCCGCCCGACCATTCGGCCGGGCGCAACTCGGTGTAGGCGTCACGCGCGGAAATCGTGGCCTCGGGCCGTGCCAACAGCACCCAGCGAGGCGGGGCGGGCGGCAGGACGTGCAACTCGTCACCGCGGGCCAGGCCCAGGGCGGTCCCCGGATCCAGAAAGAACGATACGTCGGCGCCCAGCGATCGGGCCGTTTCGGCTACCGCGCCCGCCTTTGCATTCCAGAGGCGGCGGAGCCCGAGGAGCACCGCGGCTGCATCCGTGCTGCCGCCGGCCAAGCCGGCAGCGACGGGGATGCGCTTGTCGATTCGGATTCGAACGCCCTGGGTCGTGCCAATTCGCGCTTGCAGTTCGTGGGCCGCTCGAAAGGCCAGGTCGTCGAAGGGATCAAGACCCGGAACGGCGCTATCGCCCGTGATTTCCCGCGCCGGTGCCAGGTGAATCGTGTCCCCGAACTCGAGCGCCTGGAAGATGGTGACGATCTCGTGATAACCGTCGTTACGCCGTCCGCGAACCTCGAGCCCCAGGTTGATCTTGGCCGGGGCGTGGACGACCAACGTAGTCGCGGTCACTCGACGGCCTGACGGGCGCGCGGCAACCCCACCGAAGCCATGACCGATTCCTCGATTCGCCGCATCTCGCGCTGGCGCGCATCGTCTTCGTGGCCCAGACCGGCCAGGTGCAGCAGCGCGTGGGTCAGCAGGTAGCCGAATTCGCGCTCGACCCTGTGTCCATAGGCGGCGGCCTGGGCCTGCACGCGCTCCAGCGAGATCGCCACATCGCCGGGACGCTGTGAGTCGCCGCTTGGAAACGCCAGGACATCGGTGGGAGCTGACTTGCCGGCAAAGCTGCGGTTGAGTTTGGCCATGTCCGCGTCGTCCGTCAGGCGAAGGGCAACCTGCCCGGTCAGTCCTGCTTTGTGCTCAACCGCGGCGGCAATCGAGTCCAAGAGCGGCTCCAAGTTGGAGGGCAATGCCAATCCGTCGCCGGGAGCGATGCGCAGATTGGGCTCCGCGCCCGCGGACTGGTTAGCCCTGGTTGAGGAGTTCGCCAACGAGCGCATTCACCGCGCGGCCGTCGACCGTTCCCTGTTCGCGCAGTCGAGCCATCAGGGGGCGCATCACCTTGCCCATATCCCGGCGGCTGGTGGCGCCGACTTCCTCGATTACCTCGCGGGCGATGGCCTCCATGGCGGCGCTGTCGATCTCGTCCGGCTGGTAGGCGCTGATGATGGCGCGCTCGGCTCGTTCCGTGTCGGCCTGCTCGGGGCGGTTGCCGTTGACATAAAGTTGGATGGCTTCGTCGCGCCGGCGGATGTCGCGCTGGATGACACGAACGACCAGGGCGTCGTCGGTGGATGCGCCGGATTCCTTGGCCTCGTACTTGATCTGGGAGATGAGGGTGCGCAACACACGGACACGATCGGCATCACCGCCGCGCTGCGCCGCTCGCAAATCCCCGGTGAGGCGGTCGATTAACGCCATGCGGGGCTGGAACTACGTTGGTTAAAGGGCGCGGGCCTCGGCTTCGGCCGCCTTCAGGGCCGCCCGCCGGGCCTTGCGGCGCTTGGTGGCTTCCTTCTTCTTGCGCAGCACGCTGGGCTTGTCGTACGCCTTGCGACGCCGGGTCTCCGTGATAATGCCCTCTTGCTGCACTTTCTTATTGAAACGGCGCAGGGCCGCGTCAAAGCTCTCGTTCGCGCCGATCGTGATATGAACCAATGAACCCCCCAATTCCGACGGGCAAAACGAAACCCGCCGTGCGGGCGGGTGCTGGCGGGTTGGTCCACTGGGCCGCGCGATCTCGGTCAGGCGCCTCCTGGTGATGACCCGCCACCCCGCTAACTGGTTTGAGTATATGCGGCGCCGAAATACCGGGTCAACAGGGACCGGTTTCGCGGTAGGCATCCGGCGTGGCTGATCTGAACTGGCTGGCACTGGCCATCGGCGCGCCGCTGGCGCTGGTCTTCACGCTGGGCGTTCGGACACTGGCCGCTCGGCAGGGCTGGATGGACCGACCGGGGGCCGCGCGGATTCACGCCGTGCCAGTGCCCAGGCTGGGTGGGGTGGCCATGTACGCAGCGTTCGTGATCACGGTGCTGGTGGTGGCGTGGCCGCTGGACGGGCCGACCCTCGGGTTGCTGCTGGGCGCGACGGTGCTTGTGGTCTTCATCGTGGTGGACGACCTCCGCGGGATGCGTCCGCGCGACAAGTTCCTGGCCCAACTGGCGGCGGCGGCGGTTCCGCTGTTGTTTGGGGTCCGCATCGACGCCGTAAGCAACCCCTTTGAGGCCGGAGTGGTGCTGCTGCACGTGGCCATCGTGATTCCGTTCACGCTCTTCTGGATCACCGGAATGATGAATGCCATCAACTTCGTGGATGGATTGGACGGGCTGGCCGGCGGGGTGGTGACGATCGCGGCCATCGTGCTGATTGCTCTTTCGTTGCGGCTGGGCCTGCCGGAGACCGCGACGCTGGCCCTGGTCCTGGTGGCCGTAGTCCTTGGCTTTCTGCCGTTCAACGCTTATCGCTCGAGCATCATCATGGGCGACGCAGGCTCCCACTTCCTGGGCTTTGCGCTGGCCGTAATCGCCATCATGGGCCCGGCCAAGCTGGCCACCGCGATCCTGGTCCTCGGCGTTCCGATTCTCGACATCGCCTGGTCCATCGGGCGGCGGCTGGCCAGCGGTCGCCGCTTTGCCGAACGAGACGCCGAGCACCTGCATCACCGGCTCTGGGAAGCCGGCGTGCCGCAGCCGGCCATCGCGCTGATGTACTACGCGCTGGCGGGAGTGCTGGGCGTGATCGCGCTGCTGGTGGAACGTTTGGACAAGATCTTTGCGTTTGCGGGCCTCGCGGCGTTCCTCGGCGTGCTGCTGGCGGTGCTGAGCCGCGCGCCGCGCCGTCGCGGAATCCCCCGCCGCTAGCCCTGTCAAAACCCGTAGGGAAGTGGCGCGGCCGAACCTATACTAGAGCCGTGACCGACGGAGGCCCCGAACGTTGAACCCTGAAATCCATCCCGACTACATGGACTGCCGCGTGACCTGCTCGTGCGGCAACATGTTCGAAACGCGCGCAACGACATCCTCGATCCACGTGGACGTCTGCTCCAGTTGCCACCCGTTCTATACGGGTCAGCAACGGCTGGTTGACTCGACTGGCCAGGTGGAGCGGTTCGAGCGCCGCCGCCGCAGATCCCGCGGCTAGATCGTCCCAAGGGCGGCTGAGCACCGCCGTGTTTCCCGGATGAGCACCCCGATCGCGAGTTCCGCGTCGCCTGACGACAGCAACGAACTGCGTATCAACTACGGCGGCCAGGCCGTGCTGGAAGGTGTGATGATGCGCGGCCGCCGGTCGGCCGCCACGGCGGTTCGGCATCCGGCCGGGCACATCGTGCTCAAGGCCGAGGAGCTTGATCCCAACCGGCTCTCGCAGCGGCTGCGTCGCGTGCCGTTCGTGCGCGGGATGGTGGCGTTGTGGGAAATGCTGGCCATCGGCCTCCGGGCGCTCAACTTCTCGGCCAACGTGCAACTGGCCGAGGAGGAAGACCAGGACGACGGCCCGGGCGGAGCCGCCGGCGGAATGATGACCGGCAGCCTGGTCGTTGGCTTGGTCGTGGGCGTTGGGCTCTTCTTTGTGCTGCCACTGGTTCTGACGTCGTTCACGGACGGCCTGGTCGAGTCCGATTTCCTCAGCAACGTCATTGAGGGCGGCGTGCGGATGGCGGTGTTCGTGACCTACATCGCGCTGATCGGCCTGATGCCGGATATCCGGCGGGTGTGGATGTATCACGGCGCGGAGCACAAGACGATCAATACGCTGGAAGCCGGGGAGCAACTGTCCGTGACAAACGTGCGGCGATTTGGTCTGGCGCATCCGCGCTGCGGGACGTCGTTCATCGTCACCCTAGTGGCGATCTCGATCATCGTGTTCGCGCTGCTGGGAAGGCCGCCTATGGCGATTCGCGTCGTGTCCCGCATCGTGCTGCTGCCGCTGATCGCAGGCGTCGGGTACGAGTACATCATGCTGACCGCCCGCTACCAGGGAGTCGCCATTGCGCGTTGGGCCTCCAAGCCCGGCATGTGGTTCCAGAAGATGACCACACGCGAGCCCGATGACGATCAGCTCGAAGTGGCCATCACTGCGATGGATCACGTGCTGGCACGCGAGGACTCGTTGGCCGAGCTGCGGCCGGCCGCTGTGAAGGCCGTCGTGGTCGATGATTGACCGGCTGGCCGAGGCGCGTCGCCGCTACGACGAACTGACGGGCGAACTTGCGTCGGTCGGCGGGATGGTGGACTCGCGGCGGCTGGCGAGCGTGGGCCGGGAAATGGCCCAGCTGGAGCCGGCGGCCCGTCTGCACGACGAACTGTCTGAGGCGTGGGAGCGGCTGAACGAAGCGCGCGACCTGCTGGCGTCGTCCGACGCCGAGCTGGTTGAACTGGCGCGCGAGGAACTGGACGAGGTGCAGGCGGAGATTGCCGAAATCCAGGCCCGTGCCATTGACGTGCTGGTGAGCGACGATCCGGACGACGCGCGCAACGCCATCGTGGAAGTTCGCGCGGGCACCGGCGGGGAAGAGGCGGCCCTGTTCGCCGGCGACCTGCTGCGCATGTACTCGCGCTACGCCGAACAGCTGCGGCTCAAAGTGGAGCCGTTGACCCTCAATGGCACCGACCGCGGCGGCATCAAGGAGGGCATCCTGCGCGTGGTCGGCGCCCAGGCCTTTGGCGCTTTCAGGTTCGAGAGCGGCGTACATCGCGTGCAGCGAGTACCCGTGACCGAGGCCGGCGGCCGCATTCACACCTCGGCGGCCAGCGTGGCGGTGTTGCCGGAGGCCGAGGAAATTGACATTGAGATTCCCGAGTCGGACGTCCGCGTGGACGTGTTTCGCTCCAGCGGTCACGGCGGGCAGAGCGTCAACACCACGGACTCCGCCGTGCGGGTCACCCACCTGCCGACCAATACCGTGGTCAGCATCCAGGACGAAAAATCGCAACTGCAGAATCGCGTAAAGGCCATGCAAGTCTTGCGTGCGCGTCTGCTGGAACAGGAACGCGACCGCCAGGCGGCCGAGCGCGGGCAGGCCCGCCGCGACCAGATCGGCAGCGGCGACCGCAGCGAGAAGATTCGTACCTACAACTTCCCGCAGGATCGGATCACCGACCACCGCGTGGGCCTGACCGTCCACAACTTGCCGTCGATCCTGGACGGAAACCTCGACCGGCTGGTCGACCCGCTGCGCCAGGCCGAGCGGGACCGCGAACTGGCGGGGCTTGCCGACGGCGGCGCTGGCTAACTCGCTCGCGGACGTGCGCCGCGCGGTCATCGCGCGGCTGCGCATGGCAGGCGTCGATACGCCGGCGCTGGACGCCAACGTTCTGATCGGGCATGTGCTTGGGATTACTCCCGAACAGGTTGTGCTGCGATCAGACGCTGAGCTCGGTCATGAGGATCTGCGAGCGATCGAGGCTGCGGCGCAACGGCGTGAGCGGCGTGAGCCGGTGGCCTACATCACCGGAACCAAGGCCTTCCGACGGCTGGAAATCTCAGTTAACCGAGATGTGCTGATCCCTCGGCCGGAGACCGAGTTGCTGGTCGAGGTTGGCCTGGACCTCTGGGACGCAAGCCCCGGCGCCAGGGCGGTTGATGTCGGGACCGGCAGCGGGGCCATTGCCCTGGCCTTGGCCGCCGAGCGGCCAGGACGGTGGGTGCTTGGTACGGACTGCTCGCCGGCCGCCCTGCGCGTGGCCGCAGGCAACGCGAAATGTCTCCGGTTGGCGGAGCGGGTGAGACTCTGCCTGACCGACGGCGCGGCGGGTGTGAATCTGCGGGGCGCGGTTGTGCTGGCCAACCTGCCCTACATTTCGTCAGCGGAGCTAAGCACGCTGCAGCCGGAAATCTCGTGCTGGGAACCCGGGGCGGCGGTGATCGCGGGGACTGATGATTTGAGTGTGATTCGCAAGGTCGTTGCTCAAGCTGGACGCGGCAAGGCAAGGGCGGCGGCGTTCGAGATTGGCTTGGGTCAGGCGGAATCGGTGGCGGCGCTGTTAATCGGCGCGGGATTCGGGCGGACGGCTGCGCATCGAGACCTCGCGGGCCATCCGCGCGTCGTTACAGGCACCCGCGTAAGCTGAGCGCAGGCTGCGGTTTGTGGCCGTGTGCCAGGGAGGATGTCGCGACGCGTGTCCCCTGCGAGAGATGAACCGCGCGGCGGCCTGCTGTTTCTCGTCACCGCGCCTTCGGGCGCCGGTAAGGACTCGGTTATCGGCGTATTGCGCGAACGGGGCGTGGACCTGACCTTCGTCATCACGGCCTTGACGCGCGCCCCGCGCGAGGGTGAGCGCGACGGAATTGAACACTTCTTCCTGACCCAAGCGGAGTTCGAGAGACGACGGGCGAACGGTTGGTTCCTGGAGACGGCAATCGTCTATGGCCGAAGCTACGGCACCCCGATTCACCAGGTGCGCGAGCCGCTGCTCGCCGGTCGGGACGTGATGCTCCGCCTGGACGTGCAGGGCGCGCGCGAACTGAAGCGGCGCTATCCGGGCGCCATCGCCATCTTCGTGGAGCCTCCGTCCCCGGAAGAGGCCGAGCGCCGCATGCGATCCCGAGCTACCGAGTCCCCTCGGGAAATCGAGAGACGCATCGCCGCCATGCGCGACTACGAACTGTCATTTGCCAGGGAGGCCGACTTTCGCGTCGTGAACACCACCGGCGACCTGAGCCGCGCGGCCGACCAAGTCTGGGAGATCGTGACTTCGGTTTGCCGGACCCCCGAGCGAACAGCGGTGGCGGCCGAGCTGAGTCCGGTTCGACTCCAGGACTAGCGAGTGAACGCGAAGTCGCCCGCCTACGCCGAAGTGATCGTGGCGGCCGGCGACGTGCGCGGGGACCAGACGTTTCACTACAGCGTGCCGGACGACCTGCGGGGCAGGTTGCGCCCGGGTCAGCTGGTGATGGTGCCGTTCGGCTCGCGGCAACTCCCCGGGATTGTGACGGCACTGGACACCAACTCGCCGGTCGAGGAAACACGCGACCTGCTGCAACTGGTCTGGGAACCGCCCTTGATCGGCTCCCGGCAACTGGTCCTGGCGCGCTGGGTGGCCGCGCGCTACGGAGCGCCGCTGCGGGCGTCGCTTGATCTCGTCGGGCCGCCGCGTCTCGCCAACCACCTCCATGCCACCTTTACGGCGGTTAGCCCCAGCGAGCCGCCGCCGAACCTTGAGCCGAGCGAACGGCGGGTGTTTGACTTCGTGCACGAGCGTGGTCCCCTGTCCCAGGCCGCCCTGCGCAGCCAGCTCGGTAAGACCGCGGCCACGCGCGGCGTGGCTCGCCTGGTGCGCCTGGGACTGGTGGAGCGCCACGTCAGCCTGCGCCTGCCCGAGCCGGCGGCCGAGCGCTTTGCCGTTGCTTTGCCCCCGCCGAACGGTGAATTGCCGTCCGACTTACTCAAGCGCGCCCCCAGGCAGCGAGCGCTCTGGGAGCACCTCAGCCGCGCCGATGAACCTGTACCGGTGGCCCGGGCATTGCGCGCGGTCTCGGCTTCCGGACCATCGCTGCAGGGTCTGGTCGCGCGCGGCCTGGCGCGGATCGAGAAACGCTGGTCGGCCACGTACCTCGTGGATGGATCTGACGACGGGCTGCCTGCCGGCCAGACGCCCGAACCAGCGGCGTGGCCGCAGATTGCGGGGTCGCTGGAATCCGATACGACGGAAACGCTGGTGGTCCAGGTCGAGGAGACCGATCGCTGGATGCTCTACGCCGCCGCTATTGGTCGCATGGCCGCGCGGAAGCGCCAGGCCCTTGTCGTGGCGCCCGACGCGACCACCGCCGCCGAACTGGCCAAATGGCTGGCCGCCCGAGTGAACGCGACCGTGGCCGACTCAACCCGCGCCCGCACGCCGGCTCAGCGCGTCTCGCTGTGGCGCTCGCTTCGGGCCGGTGAGATCGACCTGCTGGTCGGCACACGCGAGGCCACGTTCGCGCCGCTGACCCGCCTGGGCCTGGTGATCGTGGACCGCGAAGAGGACGCCGGCCATAAGAACCGTGTCGCGCCGAGATACCACGTCCCCGTCTGCGCCGCGAAGCTGGCCGCACTCTTCGGTTGTCCTCTGCTCCTGGGCACCGAAACGCCCCGCGTAGCTACATTTCATGCGCTGGAATCCGGCCAGGCGAAACTCGTCACCGTCGGGTCGCCGGTGCGACTCATGCGATTGCAGGACGACCCGGAGCGCCGCTCCGGAATGCGACGGTCATCGCGTGATGCGGAAATCGTGGACACGCGCCGAGCGCCGACAGTGGGCCGATACGACGCAGTGTCGCGCCCACTGTATGAGGCGTTGCGTGAAACCCTCGCTGGGCAGGGCCGAGCCGTCCTCTACGTCAATCGCCGCGGCATGGCCGCGCTGACGATCTGTCGAACCTGCGCCCACGTCTTTGAGTGCCCGCGCTGCAGCACGGGCCTGGTGCAGCATCGCCAGACGCGCCAGATCGTCTGTCACATCTGCAACTGGCGGGGCCCGGTGCCTCGCTGGTGCCCGGTCTGCGAGGGTGACCGCCTGCGCCTCTGGGGCTACGGCAGCGAAGCCGTGGCCGAGGCCGTCGCACACCTGCTGCCGCGGTCGGCGGTGGCCCGGATCGATAGTGACCGGCCGTCGCACGAGATGGACGCCGATGTGGCGGCATTCGGCGAGGGATCGGTTCAGGTGCTGGTGGGGACCCAGCGGCTGCTGGGGTACGGACAACGCCTGCGGGCCGACCTGCTCGGTATCGTGCAGGCCGACATCGGGCTGCAGTTTCCCGACTTCCTGGCGCCTGAACGGGTGTTTCTGACGTTGTCGCGTTTACGACATCTTGCGATCGGCGGCGAAGCCCGCGCACGTACCGTCGTGCAAACGATCATGCCCCACCACCACGTCATCCAGGCCTTGCAAACTGGAAGCTACACCCGTTTCTTCCAGACCGAGATGGAGCAACGCCGCGGCGAAGGTCTGCCGCCATTGCGCCCCCTCATCAAGGCGTCCTTCGGCCATGCCAGCGAGACGCGAGCCGAAGAAGAAGCAAGACGGGCGCGGCGGGAACTGAATACGGTCCTCGCCGCCGGCTCGCCACTCGACATCGACGTGCTTGGACCAGCTCCGGCCTTCATTTACCGGCAGCGTGGGCAGTACCAGTGGCAGTTGCTCTTGCAAGGCGCCGACGCGGAGAAAGCGCTCCCGCTCTTTCACGGCGGCTGGACACTGGACGCCGACCCGCTGGACTTGACATAACGCGCATGGCTGTTCTCACCGTCCTCCCCGTCGACCACCCCATGCTGCGCCGCAAGGCCAGCCGGGTACGGGGCGTATCGGCCGGCCTGCGAACGTTTGTGGACGACATGTTCGACACCATGCAGGCCAATCGCGGCTCCGGGCTTGCGGCAACGCAGGTTGGGCGACCCTGGCGCGTCATCGTGGCCGACACCGGGGCCGAACGCTTCGCACTGATCAATCCCGAGGTCGTGCGCGCCAGCGGCGCCGCCATTGTGGACGAAGGCTGCCTCAGCCTCCCCAACTGGTACGGGCCGGTGGAACGTGCCACCGATGTCACAGTCAAGGGTCTGGGCCTGAATGGCAAGGCCGTACGCCGCCGCCTGCACGACCTTGCCGCCCGCGTGATCCTGCACGAGATCGACCACCTGGACGGGGTGATCTTCACCGACCGCCTGGTAGATCCCGCGAAACTGCGCTTCGTCGATCCCCGCTCGCCCGAAGCGCAAGAGTTGCAGGCGTCCTAGCGGCCATGCGCGTCGTCTTTTTCGGCACGCCCGAATTCGCAGTCCCATCTCTGCACAGGCTGGCTTCGGATTTCGACGTGGCGCTGGTGGTCACTCGCCCCGACCGTCCCGTGGGTCGAGGCGGAAAGCTAACGCCTCCGCCGATCGCAGCCGTGGCCCGCGACCTGAACCTGGACCTGTTTCAGCCCGCCAATCCCAACAAGCTGGAAGCCGTTGAGGCCATCGCGTCCTATGAACCCCAGGCCGTCGTCTGTGTCGCCTATGGACGTCTGCTGGGTACATTGCTCCGCCGACTGGCGCCACCCGGCATACTCAACGCGCATCCCTCATTGCTGCCTGCCTACCGCGGAGCGTCGCCGATCCAGGGCGCCCTGCTCGATGGCGCCAGCGAGACCGGTGTCACCCTTATTCGACTGGTGCGAGCGCTCGACGCCGGACTGATCGTGGCGGTGGAACGAACCGCGATCGAACCTCACGAGACGGCGGCGGACCTGCACGCGCGGCTGGCCGAGATAACCGCCGACCTTCTGCTTCGCGTGCTGCCGGCTTGGGCGGCGGGACAGCTAGACGAACACCCCCAGGACGCGGGACGGGCAACCCTCACCCGGCCGCTCGAACGCGCCGACGCCGAACTCGACCTCCGCCTCCCTGCCCGCGATTTGCACAACCGCTGGCGGGCCTTTCAGCCCTGGCCCGGGGCGCGCGTGCGTGTGGGAGACACCGTCTGCGGGCTGATGGATGTGGGCCTCAGCGCCGAGCAACTGGACCCCGGTCAGGCGCGCATGCGCGGTGACAAACTCGTGCTCGGCTGCGGCACGGGCGCACTGGCCATTCGCGCCATCCAGCCTGCCGGACGCAAGCGCATGGACGCCGCGGCGTTTGCCCGCGGCTACCAGCGTCTGCTCGCCGCGCCGTGGGGGCATCCATACCCGCAGCCAAGGCCGCCGCTGATCGAGTAACTGGAAGCTCCACTACGGTGCCGATCCGGCGTGGTGCTACGCTTGAATCCGAGACGCGGCGCGTACCGCAGCGACTGCGCGAAGAGGCTCGCCAATCGTGTTCTTCCCCTTCTTTGACCCGTTGTACCTCCTGCTCATCGGCCCGGCGTTCATTCTGGCCATGTGGGCCCAGAACCGCGTCAAGGGGACGTACCGCAAGTACTCCCAGGTCATGTCCAGTTCTGGCATCCCGGCCCATCTGGCGGCGCGGCGCCTGCTCGACGCCGTCGGCCTGTACAACGTCGAGGTCAAGCGGGTGCCGGGTGAACTGACGGATCACTACGACCCGACCAAGAAAGTCCTGCGCCTGTCCGACGGCGTATTCGACAGCAACTCCTTGGCCGCGGTGGCGATCGCCGCCCACGAGGCCGGTCATGCCATGCAGGACAAGATCCGCTACCCCTTCCTGGTGCTGCGGACGGCCATGGTGCCCATCACCACGTTCGGGTCGCGCTTCGGCTACTTCATGTTGATCGGCGGGTTCCTGCTCGCCATGTTCACGGGCGGCGGCGAACTGGGCCTTGCGGTGGCCTGGATCGGCCTTGCGCTCTTCAGCACGGCCTTTGTGTTCGCGCTGATTACGTTGCCGGTCGAGTTCGACGCGAGCAAGCGGGCGCTGCATATGATGGAGAGCGTCTACGTCATCAGCGGAGCCGAGCGCTTGCACGCCAAGAAGGTGCTGGACGCCGCGGCCCTCACCTACATCGCCGCGATGTTCATCGCCCTGATGCAGGTCCTCTACTTCGCTCTGCGCCTGCTCGCTCTTTCCGGCAGCCGCGACTAGCGTCCCGGCGCTCGCGTGAGCGGTCCTCCGGGCGCCACGACTGATCGTCCGCCAATCTCGGGAGCTTCGTCGCGCGCTCTGCATGAAGCTCTCTCTGGCGAACCGCGCTACCGAATCGACCAGCTAAACCGCGCCATCTACCGTGAAGCGGCCACCGGCTTCGAAGAGATTCTTACGTTGCCGGCCGGCTTGCGCGCGGTGCTGGCCCAGCGCTTCAACTTCGAAGCGCTCGAAGCCGTCCGCAGCGAAACCTCGTCCGACGGCACGCGCAAGACCTTGTTTCGCACCACCGACGGCGCGGCCGTGGAAACCGTGCAAATGCCCACCGAGCGACCCGGCGCCACCACCATCTGCCTCAGTTCCCAGGCCGGCTGCGGCATGGGCTGCACCTTCTGCGCCACCGGCGCCATGGGCCTCACCCGCAATCTGACCGCCAGCGAGATCGTCGACCAGTTCCTCCACTTCCGGCGGCGCTCGAACGAGCGTCAGACACCCGACCGGGCGGTATTCATGGGGATGGGGGAGCCGTTGGCCAACCTGCGAGAAGTGGAGAGGGCCGTGCGCACGCTGGTGAATCCCACGGCCGTTGGGCTGAGCCCGCGCCGCGTGACCGTGTCGACCGTCGGCTTGACCAGGGGGATCCACGCCATGGCCGGCTGGGGGCTGCCCGTGAGCCTGGCGATCTCGCTCCATGCGCCGAACGACGATGTCCGAGCCGAACTTGTGCCCGTGGCTCGCCGATTCCCGCTCGGCTCCCTGCTGGAGGCCAGTCGCCGCTACCAACAGCAGGCTCGGCGACGGGTCACATACGAATACACCTTGCTGTACGGTGTGAACGATTCGCTGTCGCAAGCCGCCGACCTGGCACGGCTGCTACGCCGCCAGCGATGTCACGTGAACCTGATTCCGTTCAACGCCTATCCGGGCGCGCGTTATCGCCCTACGCCGCGTGACGGGGTCCGAGCATTTCGCGACGTCCTGCGCGAGCGTGGCCTGCGGGCCACCATTCGGCGAACCCGTGGTCGCGACATTTCCGGCGCCTGCGGACAGCTGCACGCCGGAGCGCTGGCCGGCAAGTAGCGGGCGAGCCTGCCCACAGGAAACCCCGGCCGAGCACTAACCGGGGGCGCGCGTTCAACCAGCTCGGCTAGTCTTCGGGGCGACGGCGGGCAGAAAGGCGCTGCATCTGGTGAACGACCGGACACTGCGGCCGGTGGCGACGAAGCGCCCGAATGCACAGGAGCGCCCTCGATGAGCCAGGTCCTGATCGCTCCCTCCATTTTGTCGGCCGACTTTGCGTCGCTCGGAAGCCAGGTCCGCGAAGCCGAGGCCGGCGGCGCCGACTGGATCCACGTGGACGTCATGGACGGCCACTTCGTCCCGCAGATCAGCTTCGGCGAACCCATCGTCCGCGCCCTGCGTCCGGTCACAACGCTTCCGCTGGACGTGCACCTGATGATCGAGCCGGTGGACCCGCACCTGGAGACGTTCGCGGCGGCGGGCGCCGATTCCATCACTATCCATGTCGAGGCAACGCCTGACCTGGCCCACACCCTCCGGACCATCCGCGACCTGGGCGTTCGACCCGGGCTCACCCTGCGGCCCGGAACTCCGGCCTGGGCCTTATGGCCTTACCTAGACCTTGCGGACATCGTGTTGGTGATGACCGTGGAGCCGGGACGAGGCGGTCAAGCCTTCATGCCGGAGATGCTGCCGCGAATCCAGCAGGTGGCCGAGCGGCTGGATGCGCTGGACGGCGAACGCTGGCTTCAGGTCGACGGTGGATTAAACGCAACAACCACCGGCGCGGCCGTAGTGGCCGGAGCGCAGGTCATCGTTGCCGGGTCGGCGATATTTGGAGATGCGGGAGGCGTCGCGGCCGCGATTGACGGCTTGCGCGGGGCGGCCGCAGGTTAGCCCAGACGGTCGACCGTACGAATACAGCGCGTGCAAATCTTCACGCGCTGATAGCGGCCATCGATCATCAGCCGCTTGCGCTGAACATTGACCGACCACATCTTCTGTTTGCGTGGCGCTTTGCGTTCCCAGCGGCCAGACGCCGAGTGGCGAATGTGTCGGCCGAACTGGGGGCGAGCGTCGCAAACGTCACAGCGTGCCAAGGACGCACCTACTCCGTTGACGCAATCCTGAACGCGTCTCTAAGATCAAGTTTCACCATGCTAGCACCGCAAGAAGACGCCCCCAGCATGACACTGGCAGACTCCCACACCGAGGCCGCCGACCTGCGCGACGGCCGACGCTTCATGCACGCCTTTGAGTACAGCCTGCGCTGGCTGGAGATCAACGCCGAGGCAATCGACCGACTCAACGTCTACCCGGTCCCCGACGGCGACACCGGCACCAACATGGTGCTCACCTTGCGCGCCGCCATCAGCGAGGCCACCGACAACCCGTCGAACAACGTGGATGTCGTTGCGGCAAACCTGGCCCGCGGGGCCCTGCTGGGCGCTCGCGGCAACTCCGGCGTCATCCTGTCACAGATTATCCGCGGCCTCGCCGAGGGGCTCGACGGCCACCGCGAGGTCGGAATTCCCGAATTCAGCACCGCCCTCGAACGCGCCTACCAGGTCGGCTACAAGGCCGTCACCAACCCGGTGGAAGGCACCATCCTCACCGTGGCGCGCGACGCCGGCGAGGCCGCCCAGGCGGCGCAGACGCAAGTCGATTCGGTTGAGGACCTCATCGCCCAGGTCGTCGACGCCACCCGCGAGTCCGTGGCCAACACCCCCAATCTGCTGGACGTCCTGGCCGAGGCCGGCGTCGTGGATGCCGGGGGCCAGGGTTTGCACGTGATCTACGAGGGTTTGCTGCGGTCGCTGCGCGGCGAGCCCCTGCCGGAGACGGCCGACGTGGATCGCGCCACGGACGTCTTTGCCGTCTTCGCCGACATCCACCAGGGCGACGAGCACGGCTTTTGCACCGAATTCGTGGTCCACGGCACAGACCTTGACGCTGACGCCATGAGGACCGAATTCGCCAAGATTGGCGAGTCGCTCCTGGTCGTGGGCGACGCCAGCCTCGTACGCGTGCATATCCACACCGAGCAACCCGGCGACGCCATCAACACGGCCATGTCATATGGCGAACTCGATCAGCTCAAGGCCGACAACATGGACCTGCAGCAGGCGCGCAACTTCGAGGGGGCGTTGGCCGAGGCGTCCGAACCACCGCCCCCGGCCAACGGCGTGATCGCCGTCGCCAGCGGCGATGGCCTGGAAGAGGTCTTCCGCAGCCTGGGCGTGGATGTCGTCCGCGGCGGCCAGAGCATGAACCCCAGCGCGGGCGAACTGCTGGAAGCCATCGACCGCACGCCTGACGACTGGGCCGTGGTGCTTCCCAACAACTCCAACATCTACCTCACGGCGCGGCAGGCGGCGGAGCAGTCCGAGAAGAACGTGCATGTGATTGCCACGCGGACGCTCCCGCAGGGATTTTCCGCCGCCCTGGCGTTCAATCCCGCCGACGCCTCCGAGGACAACGCCGAGGCCATGAGCGAAGCCGCCGGCGACGTCACCACGCTGGAAGTCACCCAGGCCGTGCGCGACGCCGTGCTGGACGGCAATCCCGTCGCCGAGGGCGAGTACATGGGGCTGCTGGACGACAAGTTTGTGGCGCGCGGCGAGACGCCGCACCCGGTCATCATGCAAATGCTCGAACGTGTCGCCGACGACGAGCCGGAAGCGCTGACCATCTACGTGGGGCAGGCCACGCCGGCCGCACAGGCCAGCGAACTCGCGTCCGAGATCAGCGAGCGCTACCCGGACATGGATGTACAGACGGTGGCGGGCGGCCAGGACCACTACGACTACATCATCGCGGCTGAGTAGCGGCCTGTTGCGCGGATGACCGCCGACCCCGAGCCGGCGCTGGCGCGCGAAGCGCGACGCTTGCTGGAGGCCGAGGCGGCGGCCGGGTTCGACGACTCTTCGACGCCCGGTGGGCTGTCGCGCTGGCTTGTGGCTCAGGGTCAGGATGCGGGTTCACTTGCCCGCTTGTCGCAGTACTCCCGGCTACGTCCGCGCACACGCAAGGATCTGGCGAGTACGGTGCTCTCAGAACTGGGTGCGCACGGGGCGACGCCCAGAGTCGGCCGGAATGCTGACGCCCCGGTCACCGTGCTGCCGGGGATAGGCTCGACGGCCGAGAAGCGGCTGGCCGCGTTGGGCATCCAGACGATCGGGGACCTACTTCACCACCGGCCGCGTCGCTACATCGACCACTCGTCCGTGGTACCCATTGCCGAGGCGGAGCCCGGGCGCGAAGTCACCGTGATTGGCGACGTGGTTGAGATCAGGGCCCGCCCAGCGAGGTCGGGGCGTGTGCGCGTGGTCGAGGCGGCCATTGCCGACGAGACGGGGCAGATTCTGGCCGTCTGGTTCAACCAGGTTTACCTGGCCAAGACCCTGCGTGGCCGTCGCAACGTAGCGTTCGCAGGCCGCGTGGAATCAGCCGCGTACGACCGCCAGTTGACTAGCCCTGAGTACGAGCTTGACGTGCACCGCATGGTGCATGCCGGACGGCTCGTGCCGGTCTATCCGCTTACGCGCGGGCTCTCGCAGCGGCAACTGCGCCGCTGGATGTCGCTGGCGGTTGACGACTACGCCGCGGCGATTCCCGAAACACTGAGCGTGCAACAGCGGCAAGCGCAGGCGTTGCCGGGCGTTGCCATGGCCATCCGGCATCTCCACTTCCCGGTGGATGCCGCCTCAGCCGAGGCCGCCGCGCGGCGCTTTGCCTTTGCGGAGCTTCTGGTCTATCAACTCGCCATCCTGCGCCGCCGTCGGACCTGGCGCGAGAGCCAGCCCGGCCGCCCGGTGCAAATCCACCGGGACGCGCTGGCGGCCTTCGGCGGACAACTGCCGTTCAGGCTGACGGACGGACAACGCGTGGCCGTGGCCGAGGTGCTGAACGACTTGCGGCGCGACCGGCCCATGAGCCGGCTGCTGCAAGGCGACGTCGGTTCCGGCAAGACCGTCGTGGCCGCTGGCGCGCTGCACGCCATCGTCGGCGACGGCTGGCAGGGCGCCATCATGGCCCCCACCGAAGTGCTGGCCGAACAGCACGCCGCCACTCTGCGCGAACTCCTGACGCCGCTGGGCGTCCGCGTGGAACTGGTCACCGGCAGCGTTCCGGCTGGCGAGAAACGGCGCATCTGGCGCGACGTGGAGCGCGGCGGCGTGCACGTGGTGGTGGGCACCCAGGCCATCATCCAGCGCAGCGCCAGGTTCGCGCGCCTGAACCTGGCGGTCGTGGACGAACAGCACCGGTTCGGGGTGCAGCAACGCGGCGAAATTCGCTCAAAGGGCTACAACCCCCACCTGCTGGCCATGTCGGCCACGCCCATCCCGCGCACGCTGGCGCTGACGGTCTACGGAGATCTGGACGTCAGCGTCCTGCGCGAGCTGCCCAAGGGGCGTCGACCGGTCAAGACGTCGTTCATCCCCAACCACAAACGCGGCGACGCCTACGCGTTCATTCGGCGCGAGGTGGCAGTTGGCCATCAGGCCTTTGTCGTGTTTCCGATCATCGAGGAATCGGAGAGCCTTAACGCCCGCGCCGCGACCGAGGAGCACAAACGGCTCACGCGCGGCACATTCGCCGACCTGGCCGACGACGTGGGACTGTTACACGGTCGCATGAGCGCCGCGTCCAAGGAGCGCGTAATGCGCGCCTTCCGTGACGGTGAGATCAAGATCCTGGTCAGCACCGCGGTGATCGAGGTGGGCATCGACGTCCCAAACGCATCGATAATCCTGATCGAAGGCGCCGAGCGCTTTGGGCTAGCGCAGTTGCATCAGTTGCGTGGACGCGTTGGTCGCGGCGGCCAGGACTCGCACTGCCTGCTGATGAGCGAGACGACCGACCCCAGGGAAAACGCCCGGCTGCGCACGCTCCAGACGGTGCGCGACGGCTTTGCCCTGGCGGAGCGAGATCTGGAGTTGCGCGGGCCTGGCGATGTCATTGGGACGCGGCAGAGCGGGGCGCTGGGATTCCGCTTTGCGTCGGTCACCGATCTCCCGACGATCCAGTCGGCGCGCGTCGACGCCGAAGCCATGATTCGCGCGGACCCCGAACTGACCCGGCCCGAACAGGCCGGACTGGCCGCCGCCGTGGCGCGCTTGCTGCAACGCAACGAATGGAATTGAGGACGACGTGGCGGCCCGCGGCCGTGGGCTGACGATTACCGCCGGCGTCCATCGGGGGCGTCGGTTGCGTGTCCCGCCCGGCATTCGCCCCACCACGGACCGGGTCAGGGCGGCTATCTTCGACGCATTACAGGGTCCGCCGCCCGAGCGTGTGCTGGATCTCTACGCCGGGTCCGGCGCGTTTGGCATCGAGGCCTTGAGTCGCGGCGCCGACCATGTTTGCTTCATCGAGCGCAGCCGCCGCGCCGCCACCGCAATCAGGCAGAACCTGGACCTCCTGGGTGTCCGCGAATGTGGCGAGGTTGTGGTCGCTGATGCGCGGCGGGTAGCACGGGCTCCCGGAGCGCCGTTCGGACTGGTCTTTGCCGACCCCCCCTACGCCGACGATCCGTGGGTGGCGCTGTTCGACGCCCTGGAAACGCCGGGTGTGCTGACGCCAGACGCCCTGGTTGTGACCGAGACCGGCAGCCGCGCCGGTCCGCCACTGGCGCCGTATGGATGGCGTTGCCTGAAGGAGCGCCGTCACGGCGACACGACGTTTGCGATCTTCGTCCGAGAGGCGTTCCTGAACGAGGAGCCTCGATCAGGGGAGCCGTCGCTATAATGCGCGGGGTGTGTTGGAAGGACAGGCCGTGCGCGCGCTGTTTCCCGCGACCTTCGACCCGGTCACCAACGGTCACATGGACATCCTGAGCCGGACGGCCGGTGTTTTTGACACGGTTGTGGCCGGTGTGTTCGAAAACGAACGCGGCGACACGCTGTTCACGGCGGACGAGCGTCTGGCCCTGCTGAAAACCGCCGTGGCGCACCTGCCGAACGTTGAGGCGCGCATTTACTCCGGGCTGACCGTAGACTTTGCCCGAAAGACTGGGGCCAGTGTGCTGGTTCGAGGTCTGCGCGCCGTGTCAGACTTCGAGTATGAATTCGCGCTCTCAGCCATGAATCGACGCCTGCATCCGGATATCGACACGATGTTTTTTCTCTCGGCGCCCGAGCACGCGTTTGTCAGTTCATCGCTCATTCGTGAGATCGGGGCGCTCGGCCGTTCGGTCGCGCCGTTCGTCCCGCCAAACGTCGCGGTCGCCGTCGGCGAGAAATTCGCCGTACCCCAAGGGCGGAGGTAGTTCGCCATCGACCTCATAAACCTGATTGAACGACTGGAAACGTTGCTGCGTCATGCCCAGCGCGTGCCGTTGACCCACAAGGTCATGGTCGACGAGCGCGCCCTGCTGACGGTCGTGGATGAGATGCGAATACGCATTCCCGAAGAGATTCGCGAAGCGCGTCGAGTTATGCGCCAGCGTGACCAGATCCCGCAAGCGGCCCAGATGGAAGCCGAGAGTATCGTCCAGGAGGCGCGTGAGCAGGCCGAGCAGATGATTCGCGACGAAGAGATCGTGAAGGCGGCCGAGGCGCACGCCCTGCAATTGATCCAGGAAGCGGAGGAGCGCATGGACGCCTCCCGCGAGGAAATGGACCTCTATGCGCTGAGCATGCTGCGTGACCTGGAGAGCCGGTTGGAGTCCCACCTCACCAGCATCCGCCGCGGAGTGGCCGCGCTGGATCAGAGCGACACTGAACCCGTCGAGTTCGACGAAGAACCTGTCTAAGCCGAGTTGAACCGCTTGCGGGCCTGACCTGAAGGTCACCTGTGGCCGATTACATCTTCAACGTCGCGCGCGTGCTCGCGCAGACCTCCGGGCCGAGCCGCGTGGTCGACGTGGTCGCTCCGGCATCCGTGTTGGACGTTCCGGAGCTCAGCGGGCCGGTGCGGGGCACGGCCCGGTTCACCCGGCTGTCCGACGCCGTCCTCGTCACCGGAGAGATGCAAGCTCCGGCGCGCCTGCCCTGCGCTCGCTGTACCGACGATGTGGACGTCAAGGTCGAGTTTGCGCTGGACGACCAGTTCGTGCCTCGTGTCGATCCGGTGCGGGGCGGTGTGATCGATCCGGGTGACCGCTGGCATCTGGATCCGGGCCACAACCTCGATCTCTCCCAGGTGCTGGCCGAGGGCGCGATCAGCGCGCTGCCACCGCGCGTCATCTGTGCCGGGCCATGCGAAGCACCCTGGGATGGTCCGGCAATGAGTGAGCCGGCGATGGATCCGCGCCTGGCGCCGCTGGAACGCCTGCGCCGCCAAATGCTCCACAAAGACTACGATTCTCATGGATAATGGCGGGTTATGACTCCTCTGCCCAAACGTCGGCTCACCCGTTCGCGCTCGCGCGCTCGCCGCCATTCGGCTCGCGCGCGCCGACCGAACCTTGGGCGCTGTCCGACCTGTCATCGGTTGGTGGTCAGTCACCAGGTGTGTCCCCTGTGCGGGAACTACCGTGGCAATCTGGTCATCGAGCCTTCCGAACAAGCCGTCAAGTACCGCTAGCCGGGAGATCCGGTACAACCCACCATGGCGCCTGAACAGGCCCGGGCCGCGTTTGTCTTTCCGGGCCAGGGTTCCCAGGCGCCGGGGATGGGTCGGGACTTGCGTGAATCCTCGGCCGCCGCCCGTGACGTCTGGCAGGCGGCCGATGCCAGCTATGGCGCATCGCTCAGCGAACTGACCGATGCGGCCAGTCCGGAAGTTATCCAGCCGACCGACGTTCAGCAACCGGCCATTGTCGCCGCATCCGTCGCCGCCTTCGCGGCCTTCAACGAGGTGCTTGGCGTCACCGGCGCTGCGGTAACGGCCAACGGCTATCCCGTGGACGTCGTCGCCCTTGCCGGCCACAGCGTTGGCCTGGTGTCTGCCGTCGTGGCCGCCGGCTGCACCGCAGTTGGCGAGGCCGTGGCTCTGGTTCGCGACCGTGGCCGCTTCATGGCCGCGGCGGCCTTCGAAAAGCCCGGCCGTATGGCGGCTGTGCTAGGTCTTGACGCGGCCTCTGTCGAAGACGTGGTCTCCACAATCGGCGCGGAGATTCCTGGCAGCTATCTCGCCGTGGCCAACGTCAACGCACCCGGTCAGGTGGTGGTTGCCGGCGATCTGGCCGCCATTGATCGTATCGTGAACGAAGGCCGCAAGGCCGGGGCGCGCCGCGTGATTCCGCTCAACGTCAGCGGCGCCTTCCACTCCGTGGCGATGCTGCCGGCCCAAGCACAAATGCGCGAACGCCTGCTGGCCGTCGGAATCGATCCCCCGGCGGCGCCCGTGGTCAGTAACATCGACGCCACCCGACTCACGGACCCGTCGGCTATTCGGGCCGAGCTGGCGAATCATATCGCGGCTCCGGTCCGCTGGCTGGACGGCATCCGGGCAATCGAGGCGCTGGACGTGCGGCACATCGTGGAGTTTGGACACGGTTCGGTCCTTACCGGCATGCTGCGGCGCACCGTGAAAGGCATTTCCTTGCATAACGTGAGCGACATGGACTCGGCCCACGCGGTGGCCGCTGCGCTGACCAATGGGTAGCGACGGGCGCCTGACCGGGGCGCGCACGCTCGTCACCGGCGCTTCCGGCGCGCTTGGCCGCGCCTTTGCGCGCCGGCTGGCGGCCGAAGGCGCCGACCTGGTCCTGCACTACAACTCGAACGCGAAGCAGGCCGACGAACTCGCCTCGGAGATCCGCTCCAACGGTGGAAGCGCGGTCGTCATCGGCGCCGATCTGTCCACGGTCGAAGGTGCCGAGCTGATCGTCGACCAGGCCCGGGAAGCCCTCGGCGGTCTGGACGTCCTGGTGAACAACGCCGGCACCACCCGCGACAACCTGCTGATGCGTATGTCCGACGAGCAGTGGGACACCGTCATGAACACCAACCTGCGCTCGGCCTTCGTCTGCTCGCGCCGCGCGGTCCGCGGCATGATCCGCCAGCGCAGCGGTCGCATCATCAACATCGCCTCGGTCGTCGGTCTCCGAGGCAATGCCGGGCAGGCCAACTATGCCGCCGCCAAGGCCGGCCTCATTGGCTTTACCCGCGCCCTGGCCCAGGAAGTCGGCAGCCGCGGCATCACCGTGAACGCCGTTGCCCCCGGCTTCGTCATTTCGCCGCTCACCGACGTCATTCCCGACAAACTGCGCGAGCAAGCGCTGGGCGCGATTCCCCTGGGTCGCTTCGCCGACCCGGACGACATTGCGGGAGCCGTAGCCTTCCTCGCATCTGACGACGGCGCCTATGTCACCGGTCACGTGCTGACGGTCGACGGCGGCCTCGCCATGGGCTGACCCTTGTTCGAAAAGGTGCTCGTCGCCAACCGGGGCGAGATGGCGGTCCGGATCATCCGCGCCTGCCGCGACATGGGCGTGCGTACCGTAGCTATCTATTCCGAAGCCGATGCAGAAGGTCTCCCCGTCCAATTGGCGGATGAGGCGGTTTGCATCGGGCCGGCCGCCGTCGCGGCCAGTTACCTCAACGTCCCCCACATTATTGCGGCCGGCCTCAACACTGGCTGCGACGCCGTGCATCCCGGCGCGGGCTTCCTGGCTGAAAACGCCTACTTCGCCGAAGCCTGCGAGCGTTACCGCATCACCTTCATCGGCCCCACGCCCGACAACATGCGCATGATGGGCGAGAAGACTCGCGCCCGGGAAGCCGCCCTGGCGGCCGGCCTGCCGGTCATCCCCGGCTCCGACGGTCCGGTGGCCGACGTCAACGAGGCCAAAACGATCGCCCGCGAGATCGGTTTCCCCGTCATGCTCAAGGCAGCCGGCGGCGGTGGTGGGCGCGGCATCCGTCGGGTTAGCGATGTCGACGACCTCGTCACGCTCTTCCCGCTGGCACAGGCCGAAGCCCGCAGCTCCTTTGGCAACGCCGACCTTTACGTCGAAAAGCAGATCGAGCGCTCGCGTCACGTCGAAGTCCAGGTGCTGGGCGATGGTTCCACCGTGCTGCACCTCGGCCACCGCGAGTGCTCCATCCAACGCCGCTTCCAAAAACTGATCGAGGAAGCTCCTGCCCCCAGCCTCGGCGGCCGCCAGGGCGACCGCGTGGCACGGGCCGCCGTTCGGCTTGCCGAGTCCATCGACTACCGTGGCGCCGGTACGGTCGAGTTCCTGCTCGACGATCAAAACCGCTTCTACTTCATCGAGACCAACACCCGCATCCAGGTCGAGCATCCGGCCACCGAGGAAGTCACCGGCGTCGACATCGTCCGCGCGCAGCTCCGGATCGCTGCCGGCGAACCTACCGGCCTGCGCCAGCGCGACATCCGGCTCACCGGTCACGCCATCGAGTACCGCCTGCTGGCCGAGGATCCCGAGCGTGACTTCCGGCCCGACGCCGGCACCGTCACCGACCTGCGACTCCCCGGCGGACCCGGCGTGCGCGTGGATACCCACCTCTATGCCGGCTGCGACGTCTCGCCCTTCTACGACTCCCTCCTGGCCAAGCTGATCGTCTACGGCGACACCCGTGACGAAGCGATCAAACGTTCTCGCCGCGCACTGGCAGAAACGCGGATCGAGGGTCCCGCCACCAACCTCGATCTCCACCGCGCCGTCCTGCAAGACCAGCGCTTCGTCTCCGCCGAGTACGACCTGGGCTACGTCACGGGCACGCCCGTCCCGCTCGCGGAACCCGCCGGCTAAGCCCATGGCCGCGCGACGGCGACGGCGTGGCCGGCGGTTGGCGCGCGAAACAGCCATGCGACTGATCTACGAGGCCGATATGGCTCAGCGCCTGCCACTCGAGTTGCTCGACATTCGGGAACGCGAGCTACGCCTTGATGACGACACGGCCGCCTACTCGCGGGTGCTTGTGGATGCCGTAAGCGCGAATCGCGACCGACTCGACGCTACCATCGGACGCCTCACCCCCGCCTGGCCCGTCGACCAAATGGCCCGCCTGGACGTCGCCATCATGCGCATCGCCCTGGCCGAAATTGACGCCGGCGACACGCCGGTGGCCGTCGCCATCAACGAAGCGGTGGAGCTGGCCAAGCGCTATTGCGCCGAGGGCGCCGCCCCAATGATCAACGGGGCGTTAGGATCGTACGTACGAAAGGGCGCGGCGTCCGCCGTGCCTGATCACCAAGGCTGACTGAATGGCTGAAGCCGACCAGGCCCTGACCGACCCGACGCAACCCCAGGAAGAACTCGGCGGCGTCATGTCGCTGCGCGAGCACCTGGATGAGCTACGCAAGCGGCTCACCGTTGCCATTCTGGCGATCATCCTCGCCAGCTTTGTGGTCTGGCCGTTCAAGGACTTCGTCTTCCACTTCGTCCAGCTGCCGCTCCCCCGCGGCGCCGTCCTTCAGCAAATCGCGGTAACCGAGACGCTCTTCACCTTCGTCAAGATCTCATTCATCGTCGGCTTCGGCCTGGCCAGCCCCATCGTGGCCTACGAAGTCCTCGCCTTCGTCGCGCCCGGCCTCTATCCGCACGAGCGCCGCTGGCTCTTCATGAGCATTCCCGCCATCGCGCTGGCCTTCCTGGCCGGCGTGGCCTTTGCCTGGTTCATCGTGCTGCGGTTCACGGTCGGCTTCCTGGCCGGTTTCGCGCCCGCCACCATCAGCACCGAATTCACCGTCGACGGCTGGGTTTCATTCGTCTTACGCATCCTGCTGGCCGTCGGCCTGGCCTTCGAAACGCCGTTTATCATCTTTGCCCTGGCCAAGATCGGCATCGTCACCGCCGATAGCCTTGCCCAACAGCGCCGCTACGCCATCGTCGCCATCGCCGTCATCTCGGCCATCATCACGCCAACGCCCGACCCATTCACCCAGGCTTCGGTTGGAATTCCGCTCTACGCCCTCTATGAGGTCGGCGTCGTCCTGGCCCGCGTGGCGGCACCGGCTGACCGGCCCGACGACGAAACGGAACCGGAACCCGACCCCGACGACGACGGCTCGGTACCCACCACCGCCTAGCGCGCTCCCGGTCCTGAAGCCGGCGTGTCCGGCAGCGTGAGACCCAGGTCCGTTGCCGTGCGCTGAAAGTCCTCCGGCGGCGCTGCCGCCGCCAGCCAGCGTTCGCCCGCGTCGTCCTCGAAACCCAGCGTCCACGCGTGCAACATCACCCGCACGCCCGGCGCCGGCCCGCCATACGTCGCGTCGCCCACGATCGGGTGACCCACAGCCGCCATATGCACCCGGATCTGGTGTGTGCGCCCAGTCACTGGACTGGCCTCCACCAGCGACGTGCCGCCTGAGAGGTTCAGCACCCGGTAATCCGTCACAGCCGGCCGTCCCCTCCGCGCCACCGCCATCCGGGTGCGGTGCGTCGGGTGTCGCCCGATCGGCGCGTCAATGCGTCCCCGTGGCGGATCCGGCGTCCCTCGCGCAATCAGCAGGTACCGCTTGCTCACCTCGCGGCGCTCGAACGCCCGTGCCAGGTGCGCGTACGTCGCCGGCGTGCGCGCGATCAGCACCACCCCCGACGTGTCCTTGTCCAGCCGGTGCACGACGCCCGGTCGCCGCGGGTGCCCCACGCCCGCTAGCTCCGGGTAGTGCGCCAGCAGCCGGTGCGCCAGCGTCCCGCTGCTGGCCCCCGCCCCCGGGTGCATCACCATCCCCGCCGGCTTGTCCACCGCCACGAATTCAGCGGTCGTCAACAGCCGATTCAACGCCCCAGGCTCCGGCTCAAGCTCCTGCGCCACCGCCGGTACCTGGCCCTGCACGATGTCTCCGTCTCGCAGCCGCCGCGACGGCGCAGCCGCCCGGCCGTTCACCGTTACCTGCCCGTCCCGGATCAGCCGCGCCGCCCGGGAGCGCGAAACGTCCTCCACCGACTCCGCTACGAACGTATCCAACCGGACACCACGCGACGCACCGGCACAAATCAACTCAAAGCGGACCGCCTGCTCGCACATCGGAAAGCTCGACTACCCGGCCGGACGCGTTCTTCTCCCTCTCCGTGTGGCGACCTCTACGCACCGTCCCTCGTCCCCCGAACCGCGTCCGCTCTTGCTCCCTCTCCCTGTGGGAGAGGGCTGGGGTGAGGGTCTTCCGGGCAACGACCCCCGGGTTGTGCAAAGGTCTCCCGCGGAAGAGGGTTGGGGTGAGGGTCTTCGGACCGTGATGGCCATGGCGAGTGCCTCGTTCGCCGACCTATCCATCATTCTCCGCCCGCGACCGTACTTCCACTTCCCCGATCGACACATACCCCTCGTGGCCGCCGTTCGCCAGCAACCGCAGCACCACGTAGCGCGTCACCTCCGTCGGAATCTCAATCCGCACGCTCGGCGCTGGATCCAGCTCTGCCTGCCGAATGAACTTCAAGCCGCTGGGATCCTCTCGCGGATCCACCTCCCGCGAGGTAAACACTTGCACCCGCCGCGGATAACTGTCCGTCGGCTCGTCCGGGTGATTCATGATGTCGATCGTCGCGATCGGCGTCCGCAGATTCATCTTCAGCACCACGTCCTGCGGAAACACGGCATCGGCCGAGCGCCAGGCCGGAAAGTCTGCTTCGTTCAGGCCATCCACCAGCATCTCCGGACCGTGTCCCTCCTGCGCTCCCGCCGGCGAATGCGCCCGTCCCCCCACCGCCGAAGCCGACACCAGCGCCCCGCGGCTGCGATCCGCCCCATCGAACAGCAGCCGCATCTTCACCGCCAGGTCGCCTCGCAGGTCGCTCCCGTTCGACACGATGAACAGCTGCACCGCCATCAACAGCGACAAGCCCAGCACAATCCCCACCGGCAGCCAGTTCCACGAAATAACGTTCCGGCGCAACGCCGTACGGTCCAGTTCGACTCTGCGTTCCAACTGCCCCTGGCAGACGTCGCACACGTAGCCCCAGTCCGAGTCGTTCAGCGCCTCGTCGCAAAACAGCCGCGCGCAGTGGTCGCAGCGCTGCGTGGCCACCCGCGTCGGGTACACGGTGCACCGGTACAGCGCCAACTCACGCGCGCTCTCGGCAAAAATGCGACGGCTCGGTGGACGCTTCGCCGGCTCGCCAACTCGCATCGCTGGACCCATCCGCCGCCATTCGTCTGCGCGTGTGAAGGAGTCCAGGACTCGGCATCCCGCCGGCGCGCGTGTGCTCCGCGCCGCAAACGCAGCCTTGCCTCAATATACTCGTGTCATCCAACTCGCCGCCGCCGCGAACACTTCGGTCGCCGGTTGCTTTGTCTGTACCCCGTCGCTCGAGGCGCCGTCTTTCCCCTCGCCCCGTGGGAGAGGGTTAGGGTGAGGGTCTTCCGAGAACCCAACGACGAGTGACCCCGGTCAGGCATTGCAGCCGCGTCGGCAATCTCCGCTGAGGCTCCATGTTCAGCCGCAACAGCAACATCCTCCTCGAGATCGCCGAAACCGTCCTCCTCGCCGCCCTCATCTTCTTCGGCACCCGCCTGCTCGTGCAGAACTTCCTGGTCGAGGGCCCCAGCATGTCCCCCAACCTGGCCGACTCCGAGTTCCTGCTCGTCAACAAGCTCTCCTACCTGACCGAAGATCCACAGCGCGGCGACGTCATCGTCTTCCGCTCTCCCCGCAATCCCGACGAAGACCTTGTCAAGCGCGTGATCGGACTACCAAACGATGAGGTCGAAATCCGTGCCGGACACGTCTATGTCAACGGCCATCTTGTCGATGAGTCCAGCTACTTCCGCGGCCCGATCGGACGCGACACGCCGACCCGGCGCGTGCCCGAGGACTCCTACTTCGTCATGGGCGACAACCGGCTGCAGAGCCGCGACTCCCGCGACATTGGCACGGTGCCCCGCGCCTCAATCGTCGGACAGGTCTGGCTCGTCTACTGGCCGCCCGGCAAATTCGGATTTCTGCCTGACGCCGCGCCAGCCCTCGCGCCCGTCCCCGAGCGCCTCCCTCACATTGCGCCACCGGCCGGAGCTGTAGGCCCCTAACTCGGCCAGGCCTCCACCAGCCGCCGCTTCGTCTGGTCCAGCGTCTCCGGCATCACCTTCACGTCCCCCGTCACCGGCATGAAATTCGTGTCGCCTGCCCAACGCGGCACCACGTGAAAGTGCAGGTGGCTGGGAATCCCTGCGCCCGCCGCTGACCCCAGGTTCATGCCCACGTTGTAGCCGTCCGGCGCAAACGCCTCCTGCAGCGCCACCCGCGACTGCACCACCAGCGACATCAACTCGCCCGCCTCGTCCGTTTCCAGCTCGTCCAGGTCCGCCACGTGCCGGTACGGCAGCGCCAGCACATGCCCGTTGTTGTACGGATAGAGGTTCAACGTCACGTACCCCAGCCGCCCCGCATGCACGATCAGTTCCGGCAACTCCCTCGCCAACTCCACCGGCACGCAGAACGGGCATCCCCCATCGTCCCGCTTCTCGCCCCGCACGTATGCCATCCGCCAAGGACTCCACAATCGCTGCGAAGGCAAAACAGTCTCCGGCAAGGAGCGCGGCCACCGGGCAGCCGCTCACATTGGCGGTGATCTTACCGATGGCGCCTGCAAGGGCCGCGCGACCACTTCGGCACAGCCGTCAAGTCCAGTTCTATGTCACCGGAGTCGTTCGACACCATGCCCAACCTGGCTTGGCCTTGCCTTGGGGACGCAGTGACTCTTGCGGGTCAGCCCCCGGTCCCGCCAGCCGATCGACGGCGATGAGAATGCCCGTCGCCGCCGAAACCAGCAGCAACATCCATGCCGCCAGCGTGAACTTCAGATTGGCCAGGTCGGCTTTTGTTGCGTAGTGCCTGAGACTTCGGTCCAGTTCCTCACGCAATTCGGCGCGAGTGAGTGGTTCCATCGTCATCACTTCCTCCCTGCACGAGGGTTCCCGTTCCGCGCAGTCGAGGCGACGGCGGGCCAGTACGTTGGCAACCAGTCCGCCCGCGCAATTGTACTGGCAGGGTACCAAGGGGCCATTACCTGACGTTGTAGGTGTCCGACATGCGCTCTTGGAGAACGACCGATGTGCGTGAGGCAACAGTAAGTGTGCGCGTGCGCACTTGCTACGATTCGCTCCCATGAGTCTGGAAGCCCACTACAGCCCCGTTGCCCAGGCGATGGAGCAGAACCCGCTGCGCCCCAGTTGGACCATGCAGCGGCCCGGCCTCATCAGCCTGGCCTACGGGTTTCCCGACTCGCAGAGCTTCCCTTACGAAGAGCTGGCCGAGACCACCGCCGCGCTCATGGCCGACCACAACGCCGAGGCCCTCCAGTACGGCCCAGTCTCCGGCCCCGAACCGCTGCGCAGCTTCCTGGCCGAGTGGGTAAGCACCACCGAGGGCCTGGACGTCGGCCCCGACAACATCATGATCACCAGCGGGGCCTCCCAGGGCATCGCGCTCGCGGCTCGGCTGCTCGTACCGCCCGGTGGCACCGTCATCGTCGAGTCGCCCACCTTCATCGGCGCCCTCTGGTTCTTCCGCGGTCTGGGCATCAACGTCGTCGGCGTCGACACCGACAACCTGGGCATCGTCCCCTCCGCGCTGCGCGAAACGGTCACCCGCCAGCGCCAGGCCGGCGCCCACGTCTCCCTCGTCTACACCATGCCCACCGTCCACAACCCCGTCGGTTTCAACGCCCCGGTGGAACGCCGCCGGGCGCTGGCCGACGTCGGGGAGGAACTGGACCTGGTCTTCCTCGAGGACGACGCCTACGGCGACATCATCTTCGAAGGCGACCGCCCCCCGGCCCTTTACTCCATTGCCGGCAAAGAGCGCGTCATCAAGCTGGGAACCCTCTCCAAGCTCGTCGCCGGCGGCATGCGCCTGGGTTGGGCCATCGCCGAGCCCGACGACATCTCCCGCATGTGCGGCCTCAAGGCCGACAGCGCCACCAGTCCCTTCGCCGCCTGGGTCACCGGCGCCTACCTGCAAAGCGGCGCGCTCGCCCGGCGCCTGCCCACCCTGCTGGATCTCTACCGCAGGCGCCGCGACGCCATGCTCCAGGAACTCGCGCCGCTCCGTGACATTGGCTGCAACTGGATCACCCCCGTCGGCGGCTTCTTCATCTGGCTGGAGCTACCCGAAGGCGCCGACAGCGAGGCCATCCGCGAACGCGCCGAAGAGAACGGCGTCACCTACCTGGCCGGTCACCACTGCTTCGCCGACGACCTCAACCGCCGCTGCATCCGCCTCGCCTACAGCTACATCCCCGAAGACCAGCTCCGCGAAGGCACGCGCCGCCTCGTCCAAACCCTCCAGGCCGAACTCTCGCCCTCCGCCGCCAACTGAGCCCCGCCAGGCTCAACGCGCCGGGCGCGCTAGCTCGCGGACGGCGTGCGCAGCACCCGGTGCCCCAGGTTCTCCTCCGTCCGCTCGGCCACCGGCAGGACTTCGATCACCACGTGGGAAATTCCAACCACGTCCCCATTCTCGTCAAAGCTGTAGTCGTCGCCGATGGCCCCGCTCCAGGTCAGGCCATTCAGGCAATTCCGGAAACCCTCGACATCCTGATCGTCATCGGTCTGCCGCAGGCATTCGGCGGCGATGTAGACGCCGTCGTAGGCCGAGCCCTGGAACCACGGCCACGGCGCAACCCCGCCGAAGCGATCCCTGAACTTCGTCAGGAACTCCGTGCCGGTCGTGGTGTTCAGCTCGGGATCCGGAACAATGGCTTTCAGGCCCGTCGCGTGCTCGCCGGCGATCTCCAGGGAGTTGGGCCCCGTGGGCACCACCTCGGAGTAAATGGGACCGTCATAGCCCAGCTCACGGGCCTGTTTGATGATCGTGCCGCCGGAGATTTCGCCTTGCGCGGCCAGGAACATCGCGTCAGCGTCGACACGCAGCAGTTTCGAGAGTTGGCTGCGAAAGTCGATCGCGTCCGAGGGATAGCTCTCCGCCGCCGCCACCGTGCCGCCCAGCCGCTCGAATTCCGCCACGGCCGCCCGACGACTCCCCTCCGCGTAGTCCGTGGCTTCGCTGATCGTCACGATCGTCCGCACCCCGCTGGCCCACAGCAGGTTGCCGACGTCGGTGCCCGCCTTCTGCGAGCTGATGGCCGTCCGGTAGATGTAGTCGCCCGCCTCCGTGATGTCGGGGCTTGTCGAAGCCGGCGAAAACAGGATGACGCCGTCCTTTTCGGCCAGCGGAGCGGCGCCCAGCGTGGCCCCGCTGCAGGTCGCGCCAAGAATGATCTTGATCCCCTCCACGTCGGTCAGCCGCTGGTAGGCGGCAATCGCATCCGTGGACGTGCACTTCGAGTCCTCGATCACCAGCTTCAGCATCCGCCCATTGATACCGCCCGCCGCGTTGATCTCCTCCACCGCCAGCAGCTTGGATCGCGACAACGGAATCCCATACGACTCCCCAACCCCTGTCAACGAGTCCAGTGCGCCAATGACGAACGGTTCCTTCGACGCGTCTGGCGCAGTCGTCGAGTCGGATTTCGTGGCGGCTGACTCGCCGGTGCCTTCAGGCGCACGATCCTCGCCGCACGCAATCACCAGCAGGGCGCACAGACCGATCACGACCATTCGCGTCCAGCAACTGAGCTTCATGTATCCGTGCTAGCTGGCCGCGATCTGCCCGCGACTGATCATTCTATTGGGTGGACTGACGACAGGAGCTTGCTCAGCTTCGCGGTCCAGGGCGCTCAAGCTCGCCATGTACGCTGCGAGCAACCGGCGCGTTGACGCCGGCACACACGCCTGGGAGTTGGCGCGCGCCTCAAGGCAGGCATGCTATCGCCAGCGCTCCTGGTGCGGCGCGGTTTCACATGGCGCGGAGGTGGCCTACATGGACACGGAAGCGGATGGCGTTCTCATCATCGTGGGCGACGCCACCGAGACGGTGGACACGCTCTACCCGATTCTGCGGCTGCAGGAGGACGGCTTTCGCCCGGTGGTCGCCGGGCCCCAGAGACGCCGGTACCAGATGGTCCTGCACGAAATCCCTCAATCCGGCTGGGAAATCACGCGCGAATACGAGGGCTACACCATCCAGGCCGACATGGCCTTCGCCGAGGTACAGCCCGAGGCGTACGTCGGGATCTTCTTTTCAGGAGGACGTGCGCCCGAGTACATCCGCTACGACCCTGACCTAGTCCGCATCACGCGCTACTTCTTCGAGCACGACAAGCCGGCGGCCTCCGTCTGCCACGGCGTGGAAATCCCTGCGTATGCAGGCGTCGTCGAGGGGCGCACGATGGCCTGCGTCCCGAAATGCAAGTTTGATTTGGAGGTCTGCGGCGGGATCTATGCCGAGGAGACCTGGGCAATCGATGGCAACCTCGTCTCTGGGCGAACCTGGCACGACCACGGGCGGTACATGAAGCACTGGATTGAGCTGTTGAAGGCCGAGCGCCAACGCATGCTCGGGACAAAGGAAGCATGAGCCACGTGAAGTTGGGCGCGGGAACCTACGCCTTTCGCGACGTCAACGTGTTAGAGGCCCTGCCGCGCGTGCGCCGGATCGGGTACGAGGCCATTGAGATCCTGGCCGGTCAAGGTTGGCCCACCGCGCCGGCGCGTCTGAACCGGGACGATCGGACCCGGCTGTCGGATGCGATTCGGCAACAGGGTTTCGAGTCGCCGGCGATCATGTCTCTGCTGCCGCTGTGTGAGGAAGGCGGTGGTCAGCAGGCTGTCGACGCCGAGTTTCGCGCCGTCTGCCAGCTGGCCCGCGACCTCTCATTTTCGGATGCCCCCTCGGTTCTCAGCTCACCGATTGGGCACCAGAGTCCACCCTGGGACAGCGGCCGCGAAGGCATCGCCGACCGCCTGCTTGCGCTGGCTGACATCGCGCAGGAGCACGGGGTCATCCTGGCGGCCGAGCCGCACGTCGGAAACCCCCTGGACAGCCCGGAAAAGGCAGTCTGGCTCATGGAACAGACGAACCATCCCGCGCTGCGGCTCAACTTCGATATGAGCCACTTTCACGTGCAGGGGATGGACCTGCGCCACTGCATCGAGGTCTGCCTGCCGTACGCCGCGCACATCCACGTCAAGGATGGCTACATCAACTCCGACGAAGAGGTCGTCTTCCAGCTTCCCGGCGAGGGCAGCCTGGACCTTGGCGAGTACTTCCGAATCCTGGCGGAGCACGACTCCACCATCCCGGTCACCGCCGAGGTCAGCGCCATGATCTGGCGCCGGCCCGACTACGATCCCTGGGTCGCGGCTGAACAATCATTCGCCGCCCTCGATGCGGCTCGCCGGGCCGCCAACACCTAACCCACGCGCCTGTGACTACGAAAGACCTTTACATAACCCTCTCGTCCTTAGAGGCGCGGCCTCTTGCCTCTCATGGGCGAGAGGCCGGCGCTGTCCCCAGCGACGGGTCAGGGGTCTTCCGCGCAACCACCTCCGGGTTACGCAAAGGTCTTCACGGGTCGTAGGTCCCGAAACGCCAGATCTAGCCTCGGCTGAGTGACAGCGTGCCGGGAGGCGGGATGCCTACGCGTCGAGCCGTCCGTTGGCCTGCAGCGTCAACAGCGCGTCGAGGGTGACGCTGCCGCGCCACTCCAACTCACAGGCGCGGCTTAGCGGTTCCCAGGTAATGTTCCATCCGACGTCCGGCTGCTGACCCGCCGCGAGCAGGTCCAAATTCGCCGCAACATCCTCTGGTCCAACGTGTGCTCGCAGCGGATGATCGGGCGTGGGAGCCCAGCCGAGAGGTTTGAAGACATAGCCTTCCGCATTGACATCGGCAACCAGATCGCCGGAGAGAAGCTCGCCGACCACGCGCGCCAGCTCCGCATCGGCTCTTGCACGATCGGGGACGTTGTAGAGGAACGTAAGGACAACGCCCACCTCGTGAGGATCGGTTAGCTCCAGATCGGCGATCTTGGACCAGCAAAACGTCGTGGCGGCCTCCAGCCATTCGTGCCGAAAACTGTTCTGGTGCAGCAGGCCGGCAATGGCGGCCGTTGGATTCACGGATGCGGCAGGCGCGTCGTCGGTCTGCCACCAGGGCGCCCGCGGATACCTGAGCGCGGAAGGCAAGAGCCATGGCACACCGCCTTCGGAGGTTGTGATGGTCAGCAGGTAGTCACAGGCATCCTTCACCATCTCGTAATCGACCCCAACAGTGCTGAGAATCTTGAGCGCGTGTTGCACCGGCACCGGCTGGCTATCGGGACAGCGAATGTCCGGTTCGAGGGCGTTGCCGAATCCGCCGTCGGCGTTCTGATAGGGACGCAGCGCGTCCACCACCGCGGCTCGCGAGCCTTCCTTGAAGTGAAATTCAAACAGCCGACGCTCCAGAAGCCGAGCGTTCTTCCAAATGAACGCTTCGGCACGCTCCAGGATTGATCGACCCATCGGGCCCTCCGAACTCACAGGGCGCTGTCTGTGGGCCGAGCCACCGCTGGCATCAGGAGAGTCCAGTCACCCACGCGCCATGCTATCCCTACCGGATTGAGTGGCGTTCGCAGGCGTTGGAATCGGCCTGCACGGCTCAATCATCCGCCTTGGATTTCCGTCCCACTACAGCGTCGTCAATCCCACGCATCAAGACCCAGCAGCTTCCTGCCCAGGCCGGTCAAGTCGGCCGGCGACTGGGTCCGATGTTCCCGGTCGCGAGGATCGCGGGGCCAACCAGCCCCACCGCCTGGCGACTTTGCCGGCCGGCGCTCCCGCCACGACTCGATGCGCAACTGCCTCAACTCTTCGTCGTCTTCCGCCGGCTGCATGGTGATGTACTGGGCCAGGCGCGGTTTGTCCGACCTGTTGTGACCGTTGCCGTGCGCCAGCATGCGGTCCCAGATAATCAGGTCGCCTGCCTTGCCGGCGATTGACTTGACCTCAAGTCCAGCAAGGTCGGGGTTCCAGGGATCGCGGTCGACGGGCTGTGTCTTTACCCAGGCGTCAAAGGCGCGGTGGAAGCCCGGAACGCACTGGAAACCGCCCTGGTCCTCCGCCGTGTCCGTCAGATACAGCACCCCCTGCACCCCAAACGGAATCGTCGGGCGCGACGTGTCCACGTCCCAGTGAATCATGCCCGTGTGCCCCCACTCCGGCCGGTCGGCTCGCACGGGCGGCTTCATGTTGACCCGGTCGAGCGACACCCACAGCCGCTCGCTGCCGAAGATCTGCGCAAAGGCCTGGTGCACCCGCGGGAACTGCCGGTTGTCCCACATCGCCTGGTGCTGGTACATCGACACCATGCCGGCCTCTGAAATCGGGGTCTGCGGATCGTTCCGGTCATACGGCGCCCACTTGTACCAGTCGTCCGGGCTGTCCGGGTCCATCTCCAGGAAGTCCCAGATGGCCTCGACCAGCCTCGCCAGCTGCTCCCCCGGCACCGCATCGGACACCACCACATACCCGTGTTCGTCCCAAAACGCCAGATCCCGTTCGCTCAGCACCCGCATGCCATTGCACCGCGTTGAATCTCCCGGTGCACTCTAGCGGCTGGGGAAACCGGATACCCCGCGCCTGTCCGGCCGGGCCAGGGCGGCGACCGGAACCCGGACGCCGTCACCTTCCCTTGGCAGGCTATGTACTCGCTCCGCAGAGCCCATTAGAATCCGGCGACGAGGCCTATGCCGTTCGGCGTCGAAACAATGAGCCTCTCAGCCAGGCATCGCGATCACTTCCTGCGTAAGGGCTACCTGGTCGCTGGGCACGTCTTCGGTCCTACTGAAGACCTCCGGTCGGTCGGCGGTGAGTACCCCGATGTCCTCGATCGCGGAGCCCGACGCCTGCACTCTGCCGGCGGATTCCGCGGTACCGGCGGCGACCTGCGGTTCGAGCAACGCGCCTATCCGCTGACCCGGCGCGCACGGCCGAACAACGCCCTTCGGCAGCCCGACGGACGTCGCTGATGCCGGCCGCCTACCCGGAATCGGTCGTCCTGTCGAAGGCGCCGGGCCGCAGCGTCCTCTTCGCCGACCTGCTTGAGGTGGCCGAGATGCACAACGCGAACCTGGTCGTGACCAGTGCCACCAAACACCCGGCGAATCCCGTACTCCCGGCCGGGCTGATCGGACGCTGGGATTCGATGCAGGCGTCGCCCTGGCAGGGGACCGTTCTCTGGGATGCCGAAGATGGCCAGTTCAAGTGCTGGTACATGGGCATTGACGCCCAGGAGGCCGGCATCCAGCGACCGCGCACGGGCTATGCCACGAGCGTAGATGGCATCGCCTGGCACCGTCCGGATCTTGGCATCTGCGAGTACAAGGGCTCCCGCGCGAACAACCTGCTCGTGGACAACACGCCGCGTCGGACGAACGGCCCCTGCCTGAAGGACGTAGCGGACCCGAATCCCGATCGTCGCTACAAGCTCTTCCTTCCCGACGAAGACGAAAACAAGGAGATCTGGAACTCGCCCGACGGCGTTCACTTCACGCGCGAGGGGAAGCCGTGTCTAACGTCCGCTCGCACCACGGACGGCGCGTATCGCTGGCTCCCCGATCCTGAAGCGTGGTTCGACGTGCACCAGGTGTTGTACGACCCCAGGACCCCGATCCACAGCGCCGCTACAAGTGCTACGGCCAGATCTCCGCGCCCAAGTCGCCGGATCGAGGCGGCTGGACGAGCCGAAAGGGCGGCATGGCGTACGGCCCGGACCCGTGGACGTGGACCCGCTCAACCCATAACCCCATCATCGATCCGGACGATGGCGAGGAGTTTCAAATCCACTTCATCTCGGTCTTCCCGTGGAAGGGCTACTACTTCATGCTCTACGAATTCGGGTGGATCGAGCCGCTGCTGGATTCGTACGTGGGAGACGTGCGGCTCGCCGTCAGCAGGGACGGCGAGATCTTCAGGCGTGTGAACGCCCATGAGCCAGTGATTCGTCGCGGTGCCAGGCACGAATGGGACAGCGGGTTCATCGTGACCTCCAGCGACGTGGTCGTATACGGCTCCGAGCTTCGCCTCTACTACTCCGGTCAGGCCGAGACCTGGACGATGTGGCCGCTCGGCGACCGGGTGGCGAAAAAAGTGGGATGGCCGCAGAGCGTGGGAAGCATCTACCCCGCCCAGATGGGGCTCGCCACGCTCCCGCTCGACGGTTTCACCGGCCTGGAGTCCCGAGATCAGGAGATGCCGGCAATCGTGACGACGATTCCGATCGAGACGTCGGCTTCAGCGGTTGAGCTTTCCGCAAGCGTGAGCCGCACTCTGGCGGCCCGCAGTTGGATCGACGTCGCCGTGCTTGGTTCGAACGGCGAGGAGCTCGAAGGATTCGGGCGTGCCAATTGCCATCACCTCAGCACCGATGGCGCCGATCGGCCGGTCCGCTGGATCGACACCGGGCACCTGCCGTCGGTCGCCGAGCCCGTGCAGTTGCGCTTCTGGATCTACGGCCAGGCCCGGCTGCACGGATTCACCTGTACGGATCGTTCAGAATGACACCTGATCGAACGCGTCGACCAACACCGAGTCGAGGACAGAACTGGAGGAGACCGCTGTGCTAATGACCCGCACCCTCAATCGCCTGACCGCATCGCAAGTCGGGATGTTCCACGACCAGGGGTTCCTGGTGCTTGAGGACGCTATCGCGCCGGCCGATCTCGACGTCCTGCGAGCGTCGGTCGATGTGCTCGAGGCCTGGGCCCAGCACCATCAGCACCCGCACTTCGATGTCGAGAAAACCAGCACGGACGACCACGTCGCCTTGCGCAAGATCCAGGCAATCCATCACCACGGCGGCGCGCCCTGGCGTGCGCTGATGACGCATCCGTTCACGCTGGATGTCTTCGAGGACCTGTTGGGCCCGGACCTCCGGTTCCACCACTCCAAGCTGATGATGAAGCCGCCGTTCGAGGGATCGGCCAAGCACTGGCATCACGACCTCTCCGAGGGCTTCGTCTCGCCGGCCGAGGTCAGTCGGCTCATTGAACAGGGCACCGATCTCACGCCGGAACGCGCGCCGGTGGTGGCGATCCAGTACTACCTGGACGACTCGTCGGCGGAGAACGGCTGCATCGAGGTCGTGCCCGGCAGTCACCGGCGTGGCCTGCACACCAACCCGCTGGCCCCGGAGTTATTCAGTCGCGACGAAGTGGTCCAGGCCGAAGTGCCGGCGGGCGGCGCCCTGCTCTTCCACTGCCTCACCTATCACTACTCCGCGCCCAATACTTCGCCGCACAAGCGCCGGGCGCCCGTCTATGAGTATTTCGCCCCGACCGACGACGTGGCGTTGCTCCCGCGACAGCAGGACTACGGGCAGCCCGTCCGCACAGGCTGAGGATTAACTGACCAACACCCAGTCTTTGTAACCAGGACTGGTGCACGTCAGGCGACGGGCGCCGGCTTGGATTGGGCGGTGTTGACCGGCGCGGTCTCCGCGGGTTCGTTCACCTTCAAGGCGCCGCTGGGACATCCTCCTCGCGTGCGCGCAAGGTCACACCGGACCCGGCCGCTAAGTGGCCGCCTCCCGTTTCAATTCCTCCATCATGTGGCGATGCCGGCGCAGCATCTCCGCATCCTGCCCGGCCAGGTAGGCCCCCTCCATCTCGTTCGCAACGGTCGGCGCCGGCCACGCCGGGATGTCGATGCTCGCCGTGGTGATCCGATCGACGCCCCACGTGTACGCCACCACCTCACCCTTGCTGATGATCAGATTGACGCCCACGGCCGCCTCGACCACCGGCACACCGTTTTCCCGCGCCCGCGCCAGGACGGCCTCGTTCTGGGCGCGTTTTCGCGATCCGAACGATGGGATCAACAGCACTTGCGCGCCGTCCATGACCTGGGTCCGGGCGATGTGGGCGTTCCAGCGGTCATTGCAGATCAGCACGCCCACCCGCCCAATGGGGGTATCGGTGCCTCGCAATCGCCGCCCGACCCGATTGAAGTCCCACGACGGATGCGTGCCCTCGGACAGTTGAGTCTTGCGATACGTCCCGCACAGCTCCCCGTCTGACCCGATGAAGGCGGCGCAGTTGTAGATCCCGTCATCGCGGCGCTCGGCGAAACCGAAACAGATGTTCCGCTTCAGAAGGCGCGCCACCGATTGAAAGCGCTGAATGTACGGCCCGTCGAGAGGCTCGGCCGGCGCGTGCATCGCTTCTGCCTTGGAGGGGTCGCGGACGACTTGCATGACCACGTATCCCTCGAGAAATCCTTCCGGCGCGACGATGACATCGGGCCGTTCGCGCGCCGCCTCGCGAATGAACGCCTCGAGCTTGTCGGCGTTCTCAGCCTTCTCCCACTTGGTCGGCTTAATGGAGAGCGCGCTCGCAACGATTGAGTGGTACATCAGGCTCACCCACTCGGTGAGGCCGAATCTGCGCCTGGCACTCCCATCAACCGCGCCGCGGTTCCACCGAGGATTGCGTCGCGGTCCTCATCCGCGAGAAATCCGCAGTGTCGGCCGATGAAGTCAATGTTCTGCCGGTAAGTCCAGAAGCGCATGACCATTGGCATATCCGTGCCCCAGATCAGGCGCCGGGCGCCGATTCGGCTCACACACGTCTCGATGACCGGTTGCACTTCTCGCATCGGATAGTCCCAGACATTGCCCAATGAAATCGGAAACAGCAGCTGCAGATGCAGCCGCTGGTTTGCAAACGGTTCCCAGACGTAGTCCGGCAACGCAACGTGATCGCCATCGATGAACATCCGCCATGGAAACCCGTGGGTATGCACGACGGTGGTCTCCGGGTATCGCTCCATCCAGCGTTCCAGGGTTCGCAGTTCGCTGCGATAGCTCTCGATCGCCGGATCCCGTCGCGCGAGCAGCGTCAGGTAGACGGGCACGCCCAGAGCCGCAACGGCATCCCAGAACGGTCGATACTCGGGCCCATCCCACGCCTCGTGGTGCCCGTACAGGTCCATCTGATACGGCATGAATTGCAGCCCGCTGAGCTTGAGTTCGGTAATCGCGCGCGTCACTTCGGCGATCGCTGCATCGGGGTCGTCGGCGACGCGCCATTCGGCGACATGCGCCAGAGCACCCAGCCGCTGTGGGAATCCCCGAACACAGGCGGCCATGTAGTCGTTCGTCGTTCCTTGGAACTTGTGCAGCAAGGCCCATTCGACATCGGCGTAGTCCATCTCGGCCACCAGCCGCTCCGGCGGGTAGGCCATGTCCTGCATGGACGGCGGCTGATACTGCTTGGCGATAACTTCGTCGCCGCTCCGCCACTCGAAGCGCCCGAACCCGGCCGCGCGAAAGTCAGCGTCCTTGAGCGAGTCGAGAGTCGCCCAGCGCCCGAGATCGATCAGCGCATCGACACCCGCCGGCGCACGGTCGCGCGTTCGCCAGGCCGGTTGATGATGAATGCCCATTTCCCGCTGGAGGTGTCGCAGCGGGTCCTCCTCGCTTGGCGGATCCAGCCGCTCGTTCGGACTCGGAAAGCAATACGCATGTCCATCAACGATCATCGCCGCCCTCCAGTCCGGGCGCTGGCGTTCATCGATCCCGCCGCCGTGGCGGACCCGGATCGGACGCCATCGCCGTGGCATCGAAACTGCGCGCGATCAGATCCGACTTCACGTCCCGAAAGTCGGGATCGCTCCAGCGATCCACAAACTCCCAGGGATCGTCGTCCAGGTCGTAAAGCTCGCCCGTGCCGTGGTTGTGGTACACCACCAGCTTCCAGCATCGATCACGGTACATCGTGGCAAAGCTCGCGCCCGGTGGCCGTCCGCGCGCCCCGTAATACTCCGTGCGAACATAGTCCCGATGCGCCTCGCCATCGTCATCTCCGCGCTCAATGACGCCTGCGAGCGACCGGCCCTGCATGAGCGGTGGGATCGACTGTCCGGCGAATTCCAGGAGCGTCGGGGCGACATCGGTCAACTCGACGAGCGAATCACAGCGACGCCCCGCGGGGATACGGCCCGGCCATGCCATCAGGAGCGGAACGCGCACCATGCCCTCGTAGAACCGGCAGCCTTTTTCCAGCAAACCGTGATCGCCCAGCATCTCGCCGTGATCGCTCATAAACACAACGACTGTATTGCGGAGCTGTCCGGTGGCCTCCAGGTGCTCGACGATTCGTCCGAATTCCGCATCGATGAGCTCGATCATCGCGTAGTACGCGGCCCGGACGCGCTTGGCGTCCATGTCGGACGGACGCGTGGGCACTGGCCTCCGCGCCCGCCACTCGACGTCCGCGAGACGTTCCTGGTGTTCGAGGTCGCTCTCCCGAAAGTAGGGATCGGACAGCGAGTCGAGGTCGTAGCGTCGGTAGTACTCCCACGGCGGATCGAATGGCGGATGTGGATCATTCACGTTCACGCACAAGAGCCACGGCTCTCGCGCCTGCTCGATAAACGCGATCGCGCGCTCGCTGCACCACGTCGTCTGGTGCAGCGAGTAAGGGATGTTGTCCTGATCCGGCGTCGGCGCATATAGCCGATTCGCCGAGGTTGGCCGGCGCGCGAATACAGCTGACGGCTCGTGCCCCTTCGCGCGAATCCAGTCGGCGTAGCCATGCACACCCGGCGCCCAATCGTCGTGCGCACCCAGGCTCCAATCGAACCACCCAAACCCATCGTTCACGCGAGGCTCGGTCGCCTGGGGATCACCGTGACCGTCAGCCAGGTGGAGCTTTCCAACCAGCCCGCAGTCGTAGCCCGCCTCCGCCAGCAGTCGGCTGACCAGCGTGGACTCTGCAGCCGGCGGAAAGTAATCGAGCGCGTTGTAGTTGACGTGGACGGCGCTCGGATAGCGACCGGTCATGAAGCTCGCTCGACTCGGACAGCACAACGGGCTCTGACAGTACGCATGAGTAAACGCCGCTCCCCGACGAACCAGCGCGTCGAGGTGCGGCGTCCGAATCTCCGGGTTTCCCAGGGCCGCCACCGTGTCGAACCGTTGATGGTCGGTGCAGTACCAGAGGATGTTTGGCGGCCTGTGCGGTGCGGCGGTCAAGGGATCGTCTGCCATGGGGCCCCGTCAGGCCTGTCGACGGAATCCGCGCGGACGCTTTCGAGAGCGTCGTCCAGGATCATCCATGCGGACCACCGTACTCGCTGCCGCAACCGCGCGACGACTGCGCCGGCTCACGTCGCGCCGGCTCCACCACAGCAGGAACCATCCTTCGCCACCAGCAGCCGTCCGGCGAGATGCGCCACATTCGGCCTCACCTAGGAGCTATTGCCGCACGGGCGCTGGCGGCAAGCATGAGTCCGTCGACCTGGGCTAGCCAAACTCCCCGGGCTTGATCGGGTTCGGGCGCTCCTGCCACCAGTTGCGGAGCTCTTGCCACGACTCGTGGGACTGTTCCAGGGCACGATCTGCCGATCTCAGCGTCTGCTCGATGCCGTCATCAATGCTGAACTCGCCGAGCAGGATTGCCGACAGATTCTGGATGCGCGGACTTCCGCCGCGCTGCCAATCGCGCCACGCGGGATGCGCCATCTGCGCCGACCGCGCGTCCGGCTGGTCGAAGAAGTCCTTCATCATGGCGTGGTTCTCCGGCGGTCCCGCCGCGTATTCCGGCGATGCCAGGACGTCCTTCCTGATCGGCACCGATCCCCGATCGATAGCGACCCGTCCTTGGACTTCCCGGCCGGCAAAGAATAAGCAGATCTCCACACACGCTTCCAGGTTGCCGCGCGTCTCGGCAGAATTCGTCACGAGGTGCGGTTGCATGGTCATGGCGTATGGCGCGGGCCCGCGCGGGCCTTCCACCGTTGGCATTCGCGACCACCGAAACCGGTCCTTGATCCGCGTCGCGAAGGTGCCAACCGATCCCGCCGACCTGACCATCACGCGTCCGGCGGAGAACGGATCGCCAAACTCACCGGCCAGCTCCCTCGTCTCGGAAACCTGCGGCGCCGCGCCATGGGTATGGATCAGGTCATTGACAAGGCGGATCCCGGCGTCACCCCCGCTGTCCCACATCGTCGTCCGCAAGCCGTCGGCCGATCGGTAATGCAGATTGGGATCGTCGGCAAGCGCCCACCCCCACGAGTTCCACATCCCGTACCAGCTCCCGTTCGCAAGCAGCCCCCACTGCTGCGCTTCGGGGTCGGTCGCCTTTTGGAGTGCCTCCAGGAATTCTGTCTGGATTCCCCACCGACCCGGCGTCGGCCACTCGATTCCGGCCTGCTCCATGATGTCAAGGTTGATGATCTGGGTATTCAGATTGCCCTGGTAGGGCAGACCGAACATGGGACCCCGAAGGCCGTCCAGGTGCCCGATGGGCAGGGTGTCGGTAAACGTCAGATCGTTCGTATCCGGATAGAAGTAATAGTCGTGCGGATTGAACGTGTCGAACTTGCGAACGACGTCATCGATCTGCAGGAAGCCGCCTGACGCCTGGAAGCGCGACTTGAACCATCCGGATAAGAGCGCTAACTCGCCCGCCGTGCCGGCGACCATCTGAATACTGAAGGATTCCTCGTAGGTGTGAGGCTAAGGCACAAACTTGATATGGATGTGGGGCACCGTCTGCGCAAATCGGTCCAGGCCCCATCCCATCGCGGCGCCGCGCGGACCCGACGTGTGGTCGTGTACGAATACGACGGTTACGGGCGGACGCTGCGCCTCGACCTCGACGACTTTCTCGACGACTTTTTCTACTTCCTTGGTGACGACCTTTTCGACAACCTTCTCGACCGGGACCTCGACAACCTGCTTGACCTCAACCACCTTCTCGATTGGAACTTCCTCACGGACGACATTCACGACCTCTTGGGTCACGACTCGCTCGACCTGCTGCGTGACGATCTTCTCGACCGGCACTTCCTTCACCACAACTCTTTCGACTGGAACTTCCTTGGTAATGATCTTCGGCTCAGCCTCGCCTCAGGCCGCCAGCGCCGCGACGCCCGCCGCGCTAATGCCCAGTCCACCGGCGATGAAGCACCGCGCACCCTAGGGAAGCCGCCGGACAATGTCAGTCCCGTCCCTCTCCGCCCCTGCCAAGTCGACTCCCTGAACCCCGAAGCTACCCCGCGCCTGCCCGACCGGACCACAGCGGCCATCGGGACTCGGACGCCGCCGGCTTCGCGCCCATGGCATGTCGCGTGGAGCGCTGGATCTGACCCTTGTCCGCTAGTGATCCGCGCCGATTCGGGCCAGTTCCTGTGGAAGCCACTCCGGATAGCGTAGGTCCATCGGCGCCGGATCCGGCTCACCCAAGCCGGCCTGCGTCCGCGCCTGCAGCAATGGATGTGCGCCCCGACGCATCGGAAATCGCACTCGGCGCTCGGTGAAATGCGATTCCCACGCCCCGAGCAGCATCTCCATCACGGCCAGGCCCTCTTCGCCGCTGTTCTCGTGCGGTCGATCTTGATCGAGCGCATGGACCGTCTCATCGGCCATCCACAAGTCGCCTCCCGGCTCATCCAGGTAGTCCACCCCGTGCAGGATTCGGTCGGCGGGCGTAAGCGCCAGCAGTTCCCAGTTGACGTCCTCAACCCGCCAGTCGCGCCCGCGGCGCACCTGCATGTTCATTTGGTTGTAGAGGCAGATGGCGCCGTCTTCGCCGTAGATCTTGATGTGGCCCCAGCCGCGGTTGGACTCGCTGCGCCGGTGAAACTCGGCAAATACGGTCCCGCCACCTTCAAAGTCATACACCGCCGAGATGTTCTCGCCCGCAATCCACCCAAAGCCGTACGGTCCGGCGATCACGCCTTCCGGGCCGGTGGGTTCGCCAGCGGTGGTGCAGATGGCCGAGACGCTGCGCGCCCGGCCAAGGAAAGCGCGCGTGCCATTCAGGCGGTGGGTCCCGATGTTCATGAGGTCATAACCGCCGTAGTAGCCCTTGCCCCGGAGCTTGATCGTCGTGATCGGTCCGATCTCACCGGCCTCGATCATGCGCCTGGCTACTCGAAAAGGTGGCGTACAGCGGAATTGATGGTGAACGGCCAGCAGCGTGCCGGTTCGAGCCGCCGCAGCCACCATCCGATCGGCATCGTCGAGACTGGTGGCCATCGGCTTTTCCACATCGATCGCGCGCGGCGGTCGGTGCGCCAACACCCCCATCGTCAACGGCGCATGCAGATCGGTGCGTGTGGGAATGCTGACGATGTCGGGGTCCTCCCGGTCGAGCATCGCTCGGTAGTCACCATACGTCCGGTCCACGCCGAGTTCCTGCGAGGCGTGCGCCAGCCGTGCGGCGTCCATGTCACACAGCGCCACGAGGTCGATACGTGGATGCTGACGATAGGCGCGGCCGTGCTTGAGGCCACGCGGGCCAACACCCAGGATTGCCGCACGATACGTCGCCATTACCACACCTCCAGGTCACAACCTGGACCTACCAGCGGATCAGGTCGAGCCCGTCGCGGACCGCTGCCGACTAGCGCGGCACGTCGCCCTTGTCGAGCTGCTCTTGCCAGCGGGCCAGCATGCGGTTGACCTTTTCCGCCGCATCGAGCATGGACTGAACCGGATCGGCTTCACCGACAAGCGCTTTGTCCAGAACCGGCCGCCACTCGGCGCGCAGCTCCAGAAAATTGCCGCCCGGCACGTACCACTGGTCGTGCCGCACGTGGGGCGACGCGGGGTAGGTGAACAGATGGTGCATTCCTTCGGGCGGTGGCGCCGTGGCCGCCGCGTCGTCCGCCACGGCCTTGAAGCACGGCATGTGGCCACGGTCGATCCCCACACGGCCTTGCACTTGCGGCCCGGCGAGGAAATGGGCCCAGGCCACGGCCTGCTCTTCCACGCCGGTCGTGGTGGCGGACCGCGCCACCAGATGCGCCTGGTCGTTCAGCACGAAGTTGGCGTGATCGGTCACATTGCCCCAAACCATTGGACCCAGTGACCACCGGAACCGGTCCCGGATCCGCGGAATCGCAAACCCGGTGCTGTAGACGCGCCCGCCGATCCAGAAGACCTGATTGCCGGCCGCGAACGGACTGCCGAACTCGCCCGCCACGTCGGGCCGTTGTTCGGGAGTGAAGGACACCCCATGCTCGTAGATCAGATCGACAATCCACTTCCACCCCTGCGGGCCGTCGCCCAGCGCCGGTCCCCACACCTGGGCGCCATCGTTGCCCCGGGGGCGCTCGGCTTGGTTGTTGTAGCCAAACGCGGCCGGAAATACGTAGAACTGCTCGCTACGATCCGAGTTGATACCGTAGACCCCTGTGTCAGGGTCGGTTACGCGCTTCGCCGCTTCTAAGAGGTCGTCGTAGCGCCAGCCCTCCACCGGCTCATCCACGCCCGCCGCCGCCAGCGCGTCGATGTTGTAAAGCATCCCGCCGATCACGGTCTGGAACGGCATCCCATGCTGCGGCCCGTGCATCGTGCGATCGTACGGGTATGACTCGTCCTTGTTATCGGAGTACGAGTCCGGGATGAACCAATAATTGTCCGGATCGTGGTCGTCGCGTTTGTCCAGCAGGTCGTTGATAAGGAGCCACGATTCACCTTCGATGTGCCGCTGATACGTGCCGCCGTTGAGCAGGTTCACCTCAGACAGCGTCCCTGCGGCCGCCTCGATCGCAATCTTCTCGTAAAAAATGGTGTTCTGTGGGATGAACTTGATCTTGATGTCGGGCCGCTCAACCGCAAATCGCTCGATTCCCCACTGCATCGCCTTCCCACGGGGACCGGACGTGTGATCAGTGGCGAATTCAATCTTCACGGTTCGCTGTTCGGGCTGGGCCTCCACCATGACTTGAACTTCGCGGGTGACGACTTTTTCGACGACCGTTTCGCGTTCGACGATCTGTGTCACCACGCGTTCGACCGGCACCTCGACCTGCTGGGTCACGACCTTTTCTTGCGTCACGATCCGTTCAACTGGGACTTCCTTGACCTCGGTCCTTGTAACCACGGTCTCGACCGGGACTTCCTTCACCACAATCTTCTCGACGGGGACTTCCTTCGTAACGATCTGAGGTTCGGCCTCACCGCAGGCCGCCAGTGCCGCAATGCCCGCTGCGCTCACTCCCACCCCGCCGGCGATTCGCAGCAACTGACGCCGGGTCATTCGCGAGTCCTTGCGCATATCGAACGCCTCCCCCTCCACGCGCCGCATCCACTCGACGCCGTAAGCCAAACTACGATGCGGGCACGAAAACTTCAACCACGAATCTCCCGGTCCCCAATCACCCCTGAAGCACCGCACGGCATTGGGAAGCCGCCGGACAATGTCGGTCTCTTCCGTCTCTCCCCCTGCCAGATCGACTCCGTGAACCCCGCAGCTAACCCGCGCTCGCCCGACAGGACCACAGCGGCCATCGGGACTCGGACGCCGTCGGCTTCTCTCACGAGGCTCTGTACTCGCTCGACAGAGCAGACTAGAATCCGGCGACGAGGCCTATGCCCTTCGGTGCCGAATCAATGAGCCTCACTCCCGAGCAACTCGATCACTTCCAGCGTGAAGGCTACGTGGTGGCCAGGAACGTGCTTGTTCCTGACAAAGATCTTCAGCCCGTTATCGATGAGTACGCTGAAGTCCTTGATCGGATGGCTCGGCGCATGCACGCCGCCGCCGAGATCCGGAGCACCTATGCCGAGTTGCCGTTCGAGCAGCGCGCGATCGCCGTCGTCAAGGACGCTGGCGCCTTGGACCAGCAAGCTTTCGACATCAGCTTTCCAGCTCACAGTGCATTGAAGCCCGACACCGGGTTCCACTTTGGACCGGCGATCTTTGGCCTGCTCCGCAATCGGCGGATGCTCGACGCGGTCGAGTCCATCATCGGACCGGAAATCACGTCCAATCCGATCCAACACGTGCGCATGAAGGTGCCCGAGCACCTCATTCATCCCGACAAGCGCACCAGCCTGAACGCGCAGACCGGGTGGCATCAGGACAACGGGGTGGTGCAAACCGAGGCGGATAGCTCCGACCTGCTGACGGTCTGGTTTCCGCTCACCGAGTCAAGCCTGCGCAACGGTTGCCTCATGGTTGTGCCGCGCAGTCATGTCGAGGGGCTGCGCGTCCACTGTTCCGATTCGCGCCAGAGCCAGATTCCGGACCAGTTGATCCCGAAGGAGCGCATTCGGCCGCTCCCCATGGCTCCGGGCGACGTCCTCTTCATGCACCAGCGCTGCATGCACGCCTCGTTGGCCAACGTCAGCAACGAGATTCGCTGGAGTCTCGATATCCGGTACCACCCGACCGGCCAGCCGTCCGGGCGTGACTACTACCCCAGCTTCGTCGCGCGCAGCCGAGCCAACCCCAATTCCGAGCTACGCGACCCCGACGCCTGGCGTCAGAGCTGGCTTGACGTCCGTCGGCGCATCCTGGCGGTCAACCAGCCGCTGGGTTTCGATCGCTGGGACGGAACGCACGAACTCTGCGCCTAGACGCGCCGGCCGTTCACCTGTAGGCGCAGTAGAGCCCTCTGGACTCCCGCAGAAACGAACGGTCCGACTGACCCCAACTGGCGCGGGTCCTGAGGTCGGACCGGCGCTAGCGCCCGATCAAAGCCTTCCGCTGGTCCCAGACCTTGTGGAAGGCATCCAGGTACTGGTCGATCAGCTCGGATTGGTCGCCTCGCAAAGCGGCCGCCCCCATGACTTCCAGTTCACTGGTCGCGCAGCGTGCTTCAGCCACCGGGCAATCGCCCGCGTGGTACAGCTCAGCGGAGCGCTCGTTCAGCGCCCAGGGCATGCCTTCGCCGTAGAAATAGTGCCGCTCCTGGAATCGCGCTCGCAGGTGAATTGGCGTTCGCACGTACCCCAGCGTTATCTGCACGCCCTCGGCGGCGACGGCCTCCACGAAAGCCTCCCTCATCAGTCCCTCGGCTTCCTCGGGAACGAATGACGGGCAGTACTTGTGATAGCAGTGCTCGGCGCCCTGCAGCTCAACCACGGGGCTGATGCAAGGAATGTCGCTGAGTCCGTCCGAAAGCCGGTGATGATTCGCGCGCCGCGCCAGGTTCCAATCGGGCAGAAAGTCCAACTGCCGGTTCACGATGACGGCTGCCATCGGGTGCATGCGGAACGTGTAGGTCAGGTTGTTCATGTAGCGCGCCACCTCGGGGTCCGAGATGTCGCGTTCCTGGCGCCGTTGATGCGAGCCGATTTCGATCAGGCGCTGCCACATCGCGTCGTCGTCCGTAACCACGCAGCCGCCATCGCCGCCGATAATCTGCTTGCCGTTGCCGAAGCTGAAGCACGCCAGGTCGCCCAGCGTCCCAACCTCGCGGCCGTGGTAGAACGCGCCCATCGCCTGGGCGCAGTCTTCGATCACCGGAAGGCCGTGCCGACGCGCGATCGCAACAATCGGGTCCATGTCAGCCGGATGCCCATAGATGTGGACGACCAGGATGGCCTTCGTGCGCTCGGTTATCGCCGCTTCGATGGTGTCCGGACGCATGGTGAATGAGTCAGGATCGATATCGGCGAACACGGGCGTTCCGAGTTGATGCAGAACCGGCGACACCGTTTGCGGCCACGTGTATGGCGACACCACCACCTCGTCCCCAGCGCCCACGCCTGCCGCGTACAACGCCATCTGGATCGCGGCGGTGCATGAGTTGCTGGTTACCGCATGTTGGCGACCCAGGTAGTCGCTGATGTGGGCTTCAAGTGAGGCAATTGGACCTCCGGCGGGCATCGAATCGAGATATGAGACATCCGTCTGCGACGTCCGGATTGCCTCGTGCAGGTCGCGGATCTCCGGCTCGCCGATATGCGGCCAGAGCGGACGTTCAATTGTTACGGAGGGCTCGCCGCCCAGCACGGCCAGTTCACTCATCGCGCCTCACCTTTCGCCTGGTGACTGTTCGCCCTCGAATCATCGTCGACCCAATCTTCCGCGCTCGCCTCAATACCGGCAAACGCGAGCCGTGAGTCCGTCCTCCTCCGCGAGTTCGAGTCAGTCGCCAACGCTCGACAGCGAGCGACGACTCGAACATCCATCAGAGCGCCACGGCTGCGGTCCGGTGCAGATTCGAAGTTCCGCTGCGGTAGCCGCGCTCACCGGCAAGGACTTCAATCGCCACCGGGCGGCCAAAGAACGGGGAATGGAAGGTCTCATCCACAACCTGGATCTCATGCCCGAGCGACCGCAACTCGCGCAGCACGTCCTTGCCAACTCGAACATCCACCCACGCGTCACCCGTCTCGCAATGCACGCGCGGCGCCTCGATCGCCTCCTGCGCGCTCATTCCGAAGTCGAGCATTCCGCAAATCACATGGACCTGGCAGCTGATCGTGGTCCGACCGCCTGAGGCCCCGAACGCCAGCCACGGCTTCCCGTTCCGAAGGACGATGACATTGGGCGAAAAAGCCATCACCCGACGATTCGGACGGATGGAGTTTGCTTTCCCGGGCTCCGGATCGAACGAGATCATCGCGTTATTTAGCACAATGCCCGTGCCGGGAACGGTGACGCCCGACCCGAACGCTCCGCCGTGCGTAATGTTGAAGCTTGCGACGTTGCCATCCGTGTCGGCGGCCACGACCTGGGTCGTACCTGGGTTGTCGACGCCGCGTGAAAACTCGCGCCAACCCTTCGGACGCTGCTGTCCGGTGATGCGCGTTTCATGCGCCCAAGGATCGACCGGCTGCACCTTGCCGCTCGCCCGCCGCACGTCGATGCGATCGGCAATCTCCGCCGCGTACGCCTTGCTCCACAAGCCATCGATTGGCGAGGGCATCATGCCCGGATCGGCCAGATGCTCAAGAACTGAGGTAAACGCGTAGCGCATCGTCTCGATCATGAGGTGCCGATACGCCGGGCTGTCAGGGCCAAGAGACTTCGGATCGAAGTTCTCGAGGATGTTGAGCATCAGCGGAGCGAAATAGCCGTCGGCCCATACCAGTTCGAATCCCCGATACGTGAACGGCCGCTCCTGGGAATCGATGCGCACCGGCAGGTCGCGAAGATCCCGAGCGGTCAGGATCCCGCCGATGGACGCGAGGTATTGCTCGACCCGTTCGGCCAGTTCACCGCCGTGGAAGACGCCGGCGCCGTCTCTGGCGATTCGCTGCAAGGTCCGTGCCAGGTCGGATTGGACAATCATTGAGCCAGCCTGGTGCGCGCTGCCGGGACTCGGCGGTACGCCGCCGGGCGCAAAGATCTCGGCCGTCGGCGGATACCGCACGATCTCGTCCAGGTGGCTGCCAATGGTCAGGGCCGTGTAACCGTCGACGGGAAACCCATCTCGCGCGTAGGCGATGGCCGGTTCCAGCAGGCGCGCCAGCGGGAAGCTGCCGTAGCCCTCGAGCACCGCGCTCATCCCCGCGAGCGCGCCTGGCGTCGCGATGGACCGCGGGCCGTGCATGTTGGCGTCGTCCTTAACCTTGCGCCAGCGTCCCCAGGGGTCGAGTCCCGACTCCAGCTCGAACATGTCATCCGTCGCGGCTGTCGGAACCCCGCGCACCGGGAAGAGCACGCTGGTCTCACCGCCAGACGCCAGGTGCATCACACCCTGAACGGTCCCGCCGATCCCACACATCTCGGGCTCGACCACCCACGACGTGAAGACGGCGGCGGCCGCCGCGTCGATCGCATTGCCGCCGTCCGCCAGGATCTGCGCCCCGACATCCGCCGACAGGCGATGGCCTGTGCAGATCATCCCGATGGACGAACGGACGGCGCTCCTGGAGACGCTGAGCTCAGCGCGTCTCACCCGCCGCCTCCCCGGCCGATGACTACACCTTCACGCCCGGCATCCCACGGCGTGCGCGCGGACTGCGGGATTTGGGCGCCACGTATCGCCGTACCGCCTAGTTCTCAGCCGATAGCAACACCGAGTCCACGTAGAAGAAGCAGCGCCGGTCCGCATCGGCTTCCACCGCAAAGGCCAGGTTCAACAGATTCGATAGATTCGACTCCGCCTCACCCGTCACAGGTGGATAGCCGCGCAAGTCGTATACCCGGTCATTGCACTGGAATTCCAATGAGTGCAGCCCGTCCAGGTCAACCAGCCAGCGCACGTAGTGCCAGTTGATCTTGGTGGCCACCTCGTTGTAGCAAAGCGGTTGGTAAGCGTCCGGAATGTCGTCGAACTCGTCGGATCGCAGCGCATGCGTGGATCCCGCCGACGCCTTGTCGCTGGGACCCGTGCGCACTTTCGGACGCATGTATTTCGACCTGATCTGCCAGACGCGTCGAAGTTCCCCATCCTGTGAGTTGTGGTAGCGAAGGGACGGTATGGCCCGGCGTCCCCGGTCTTCGAATCCGTCCTGAAGGTCCATCTGAATAGTGAACGCGCGCAGGTCCTCATCGCCCAACGTAAGTCGCGACGCTTCCACGGTATAGGTAATGAACGCCTCCAGCTGAATCACCCCGAGACGCTGCCAGGTCATCCGTTTCACCGCATAGGCGAAGTGCCCCGGTTGGCCCCGCGTGGCGATCTTGAGCGAATACGTGCCATCCATGGCCCCGTGCGATCCGATGTCGAACATCGGCACGGATGACAGCATCGGCGCCCGCGTATCGTCGGAATTCCTGATGTTGTCCAGCGTCTTCTCGTAGTTCCCCACCAACTGCGTCCAGCCGCACACGCCGTGGTCGAAGTCGTCGTACGAAATGATCCGTGGCAGCGGACTGAACTTGCTAAGCGCGGGGTTTCCGTGGCTCGCGACATGCGAGTTCATCTAAGCAGCCCTCCTGTCGACAAGGTCTGAGCGCACCGCGTCGTAACGCGTCGGCCCGTCAGGTCCCGGCACGATTCCATTCGCAGGCTATTTGAGGTCCCACGAAAAGATCACCTTCAGTCCTCCCGTGGTACGTCCGACGACGCGAAGCCAGCTACCAAAGTGCGTAACGCTCACAAAGTGCACGCCCGGATCGAGCGAACCGCGCAGAGCGGCCCCGTGGTCGGCCCAGTGGATCCCGTCCGACGATATCTGCACTCGCAGGTCAATTCCGGGACTCTCGCCATCCGTCTCCAGCACGTGCAGAAATCCGATTGCTTCCGACGCCCAGCCCGCCTCATAGGGCTCGACGTCGAAGTCCCCGCGCCACCAGACATTCCGCTCGACGACCGCGATATGGCTGCGGCGAATCATGGCCAACCCTCCCTCATCCCTTGATACCTGATAGGGAAATCCCGGCGATGAAGTACCGCTGGAATAGCAGGAAGAGAATGAAGACCGGCAGCGTCACCAGCACGCCGCCGGCCATCCCGTACTGCCACTGGATCGCGCTTTCGCCCTGGACGCTCCGAAAGCTGGACAGCCAGATCGACAGCGTATGCAGGTCCACCTTTCGGAGGAAGATCAGCGGCTCGATGAACGCGCCCCATGAACCTTGCAGGCTCAGAATCGCCACGGCAACCATCGCGGGTGTCGCCTGCGGTAGGACGATCCGCCGCCAGATAGCGAATTCCGACGCCCCGTCCACCCTTCCGGCCTCGATCAGCTCATGTGGAATGGTCAGGAAGTACTGTCGCATGATGAAGATATACAGTGCGCTGCTTCCCGCGGCGCCAAAGAACTCAGGCACCACAAGCGGCAGGTACGTATTCTGTGCCCAGCTTCGCGACTCGAAGAAGATTGTCCAGCTGAAGACTTGGCCGAGTTGATCCTGCAAGATGTACGTGTTTCCGGAGAACAGAACGAACAGCGGAATGATCCGCACGATAAACGGCACCATCAGGCTGCTGAGCACCAGCATGAAGAGCAGATTTCGCCCCGGGAATCGCAGCCGCGCGAAGCCGTAGCCAACGAACGCCGCGATTCCGACATTGGCCACCAGGTTGACGACCGTCATGAGACTGGTGTTCTTGAATAGCTGCAGGACATTGAATCGCTCGAACGTGAACAGGAATGGATAGTTCCCCCACTGCGGCTCGCGTGGCAGCAGCAAATATGGCTCGACTTCATAAGTCTCCGGCAGCGTCTTTAGTGAAGTGGACACCATCCAGAAAATGGGGATCAGCGCCAGCACGCTGATTCCGATCATCAACTCATACCGAATGACCGCCGCCAGGCGCCGTTGCAGCCGTGGCCCACCCCACCTCGGAATGCGCGGCGACAGCATCCACGCGACGCCTGAAATATCCAGGACCCAATTGCCCGCAATCACAACCGTCCACAGCAGTTCGCCCGAGGTCACGCCAAACGGCGTTGCCTGCTCGCCGATGGAACGTCCGCCGAAGACCACGAGTCCCAGCCACAGAATGGTCGCGATCATGATTCGGGCTGCTCATAGTGCACGAGTCGGCGTGAAACCCAGAACGAGAGGGCCGTAAGAAACATGATGATGATGAAGAGAATAGTGGCAAGCGCCGACGCGTAACCAAATTCAAATGATACGAACGCCTTACGCCACAAGTAGAGAACGTAAAACAGCGTCGAGTCCAGCGGACCCCCCTGAGTCAACACGAACGCTGTTGTAAACACCTGGAACGAGTTGATAATCCCGATGATGATGACCAGGAAGATCGTCGGCGAAACCAGCGGAATCGTGACGTGGATCAACTTGCGCAGCGGACCGGCGCCATCGATTTCCGCGGCTTCGTATAGGTGCGGCGGGACCGCCTGCAGGGCGGCCAGGAAGAGAATCATCTGGACGCCAATGCTCGACCAGACGGTGAGAATCACAATCCCGGGCTTCGACCAATATTCGTCAACCATAAACCGCGGAGTCGGGATCCCCATCGTGTCCTCAAGCAGGAACTTCAGCAATCCAAGCTCCGGCTGCAACACCCATGCCCAGACAATCGAGGCGACAACCAGCGGCATGATTGTTGGCAGAAAGTAGAACGCGCGAAACAACGCGGCCATGGGCAACTTGGTGTTCACCAGCACGGCTAACAGGAATCCGATCACGACCTGACACGGTACAAGCAGCCCAACGTATATCGCGGTATTAGCGAGTGACTTGAGGAACTTCTCGTCCTCCGTAAATATCTCGATATAGTTTTCTAAGCCTGCGAGTTTAGGCGCTTGCAAGATATCGTATTCGGTAAACCCCCATGCGATGATCGCCACCATGGGCCCCAGGCTGAAGATCAGGAACCCAAGAACCCACGGTGAGATGAAAACGAAACCCCACACGGCCTCCCGACGGCCGATGGTCCAGCGCGGGGCTCGCACAGCCAGGTCCGGCCGTGCGAGCCTCACCGGCCAGTCAGGCTCGCTCGCCTGCGAGATCCCCCGCGAGCCTGACTGCCTCGCTCCTGGCTAGAGGCTATCGAAGAACTCATCCAGGAGTTCGCGCGTCTGACCGGCCATCGATGCCAGGGTCTCTTCAGGCGACTGTTTCCCGGCCATCATCAGTTCCATCTCATCCTTGAGCAACTGGTCGATGTCCGGGTTGACGGGCGTAATGGGCGATGCCTCCACCAGCGGAAGGACCGACTTCAGGTCGTTCCACAGCGGTTCGGTCTGGTACAGCGGGTCTTCGTTGAACTTCGGAACCGACGACGGGCGCTTCAGGTTGCCCATGAAGTCCAGGTTGCCCTGGTCCGCCGTCAGGTACCGCAGCCACTCCCAGCCCTCTTCCAGGTTCTGTGCCCCCTTCGGCATCCCGTAGGACCAGCCGTCGTCCGAAATCGAGCGCGGCTTTGCGTTCGGGTTGGTGTCGTCATACGGCATGTGCGTCACACCGGCGTTGATGTCCGGCGCGTCTCGGCGCATCACGCCCAGGAACCACACCCCTTCCACGCGCATGGTCAGCAGGTCGTTGTAGAACGCGGTCCGGGAGGCGCCCACGGCGTCCATGTACCCCTGGATGTTGTCCCAGCCGTCGTTGAGCTTCTCCACCATGTCGAGCTGCCACGTGACGTTCCGAAGCCCGATCGCGTCGTCGAACAGCACCTGCTTGGCGTCCTCGGTGAACATGTGGCCGCCAGCCGGGAATTGCCAGCCCTTGAAACTGGCATCCGTGCGCGCGCCCTTGATCATCTCCGGCACGAACATGCCGTGGCGCGTGATCTCGCCGCCTTCGCGAACCGTCGTCTTCAGCGCCATCTCCTCCAGCTCGGTCCACGTCGTCGGCGGCGTGTCCGGATCCAGGCCTACCTCTTCGAACGTGTCTTTGTTCCACCAGAAGAGGTACCAGGCGCCCGTGTTGTCCAGGGGAAGCGCGTACTGAACACCCAGCCAGCTTCCCTTGGGCCACTCGCCCGCGTAGAAGATCTCGGACAGATTCAGCCCGGCCTTGCCAATGAAAGCGTCCAGCGGAATGATGCCTCCACGCACCGCAAACTGCGGCACCCGGGACTCCTGAATCTGGATTACGTCGGGGGGATCGCCGCCCGCGATCTGCGTGAGATAGATCTCGTACATCTGCGCTTCTTCGATCCGCTCGTTCACGATCTCGATGTACGGAAACTGGGCTTCGAAGCCGGGGATCATCTTCTCTTCGATCGTCGGCTGGAAGGCGTCAGCCCAGACTTCCTGCCACCGCACCTTCACCTTCTCACGCATGGCGGGGACCTCTTTGACGACTTCCTTGACGACTTCGCGCGTCACGACTCGCTCGACCGGCACTTCCTTGGTGACGACCTTCTCCTGCGTGACGATCCGCTCGACCGGGACTTCCTTGATCTCCGTCTGAGTCACGACGGTCTGCACCGGGACTTCCTTGATCTCGGTCTTTGTCACCACGGTTTCAACCGGAACTTCCTTCACCACAATCTTCTCGACGGGGACTTCCTTCGTAACGATCTGAGGTTCGGCCTCACCGCAGGCCGCAAGCGCCGCGACGCCCGCTGCGCTTACTCCCACCCCGCCGGCGATTCGCAGCAGCTGTCGCCGGGTCATTCGCGAGTCCTTGCGCATATCGAACGCCTCCCCCTCCACGCGCCGCATCCACTCGACGCCATAAGGCAAACTACGATGCGGTCACAAAAACTTCAACTACGAATCGCCCGGCTCCGAAGCACCCTTGAAGCACCGCTCGGCTAAGGGAAGACGCCGGACAATGTCGGTCTCTTCCGTCTCCGCCTCTGTCAGACCGACTCCGTGAACCCTAGAGTTAGCTTGCGCTCGCTGCCGCGGCCGCCACGGCCTTGAGCTTCACCGTCGCCGCGGTCCACTCGATTCCGGCGGATGCCCAGGCCAGGCCGGCCCCGAAGCCAACCATCACCACCCGGTCCCCCGCCTGGATCCGTCCGGCCTCCAGCGCCTCGCAGAGCGCGATGGGGATGGAGCCCGCCGAGGTGTTCCCGTAGCGGTCCGCGTTCACGAACACCCGCTCCATGGGAATACCGGCGCCCCGCGCCGCCGACTTGATGATGCGCAGGTTGGCCTGGTGCGGAATGAACAGATCCACGTCATCCGGGCCCAGTCCCGTGTCCTGCATGGTTTGGCGCGCCGCCTCGGCCGTGGCGGTCACGGCGAACTTGTACACCTCGCGCCCGTTCATCTTCAGGTAGTGCGCCCCCGACTTGATCGTCTCTTCCGTTGCAGGCCGGTGGCTGCCGCCCGCTGGCTGGATCAACAGCGGCGCGCCGGCACCGTCGGATCCCAGCACCGTGCTGAAGATCCCGCCCGGCCCGTCCGTCGCCTGCATCACCACCGCGCCCGCGCCGTCGCCGAACAGCACGCAGGTCGAGCGGTCGGTCCAGTCCACCACCCGCGACATCGTGTCCGACCCGATCATCAGGATGGTCCGGTGCGTCCCCGATTCGATCAGCCCGCGGCCGACGGCCAATCCGTACACGAACCCTGCGCAGGCCGCGTTCAGGTCGAATGCCCCCGCGCCCCTGGCGCCCAGCGCGTCCTGCACTAGGCTGGCCGTCGCCGGAAAACCGTATTCCGGCGTCAGCGTGGCCACCACCACCAGGTCGATGTCATTCGGATGCACGTCCGCCACCTGCAGCGCCTGCTTCGAGGCCTCCAGCGCCAGCGTGAAGGTGGATTCCCCGTCGGCGGCAATCCGGCGTTCGCGGATGCCGGTTCGCGAAACGATCCACTCGTCCGACGTGGAGACCATCCGCTCCAACTCGGCGTTGGTGCGGATCTGCCGGGGCACGCACATCCCCCAGCCGGTAATCGTCGCTGCACGGCTCACGCAAGGCTCCAGTGGTTTGGAACGTTCAGCAACGTCCAACGGCGAGCATAGCCGCCGACAGCCCGCCAACGCGACTACCGCGCGCCGCCGCCCAACCTCGTCTCAGACCGCCAACGGACCCAACCTTCATGAGACCCCGCCTCAAACCCGGCATCTTCCGAGCATGCGCTCCTTCCTTCGTTACGGCCGGTCGAAATCGGCCACACACCGGGCAACCGCGAACCCGCGCACCGTCCCTCGCCGAACGCTCGCGAATCCGCTGCTTGCCGTCTGTTCTCGTCTAGTGTACACTGATCGCGATGTCCTCGCAAGCCACTCCACCCATGCCGTTCCCCTGCCCCTCGTTCGCCGCCGCCCCCTCGCCCGGCTGCGCCTTGGTGGCCGTTCCTGCCGCGCCCCGAAACCGGCCCAATGGTGGCCCGCCGCCAGCGAAGAGTTTTTTAGAAAAAACTCTTATGCGCGCGAACCCGCCCCATTTTCGGCCCCCCGCCGCCGCGTTGATACACTCGTTTGACAGCGCAGCGGGCCGTCCCGTCGGCGGCCTGCCGTGATCGGAGACTGCATGTCCAGGCGGGTTGTCGTCACGGGAATCGGCGCCATCACGCCCCTCGGGTCAACCGACGAGGACACCTGGCGCGCCACCCTCGACGGCCAGAACGGCATCGGCCCCATCACATCCTTCGACACCACCGGCTTCAGCTGTCGGATCGCCGGCGAAGTCAAGGACTGGGACCCCAACGCGCTCCTTGGCCGCCGCCTCGCCCGCCGCACCGACCGCTTCGCCCAGTTCGCCATCATCGCCGCCCGCGACGCCGTGGCCGACGCCGGCCTGGAGATCACCGACGACAACCGCGACGGCATCGGCTGCTTCATCGGCAGCGGCATCGGCGGTCTGCTGGTCTTGGAGCAGCAGGTCAACACGCTGCGTGACCGCGGCCCCTCCCGCATCTCGCCGTTCATGATTCCCGAAGTCATCGCCAACATGGCCGCCGGTCTGGTTGCCATCGATCTAGGTATCGGCGGCCCGAACATCGCCATCGTCACGGCCTGCGCCACCGGCGCCCACTCCATTGGCGAGGCCGCCGCCACCATCAAGCGCGGCGCCGCCGACGTCATGTTGGCCGGCGGCACCGAGGCCGCCATCGGCCCGATCGGCCTCGCCGGCTTTTGCGCCGGACGCGCCCTCAGCACCCGCAACGACGACTACGAACACGCCTCCCGCCCCTTCGACAAGGACCGCGATGGCTTCGTCGCTGCCGAGGGAGCCGGCGTCTTTGTTCTTGAAAGCTACGAACACGCCAGCGCCCGTGGCGCGCCCATCCACGCCGAGATCCTGGGCTACGGCCTCAGTTCCGACGCCTTCCACATCACCCAGCCGCCGGCCGCCGGCGACGGCGCGGCCCGCTCCATGCAGGGAGCGCTGGATGACGCGAGGCTCGACGCCTCGGCCGTCGACTACATCAATGCCCACGGCACATCCACGCCCGCCGGCGACCTGGCTGAGACCAACGCCGTCAAGCAGGTGTTCAGCAGCAACGGCTCGACGGCGCCTGTGAGCTCCACCAAGTCGATGATGGGTCACCTGATCGGGGCCGCCGGCTCGGTGGAAGCCATGCTGTGCATCAAGGCGCTTCGCGACGACGTGATTCCCCCGACGATCAACTACGAGACCCCCGACCCCGAGTGCGATCTCGACTACGTCACTGACGGTGCTCGCGAAACGCCGGTTACGTGCGCCATGTCAAACAGCTTTGGCTTCGGCGGCCACAACGCCACCCTCATCGTCGGCGCGGTCTAGGCGGTTGGCCCGATCGCGAACCCGGATGACCGCGACGCCGACAAGGGTGACTCCCGACGCGTCCGCGCAGTTGTCGATGCCATGCGAAGGCTCGATCTATCCGAGCTCGAAATCCGGATTGGCGACGATCGGGTGGCGGTCCGTCGCCCGGATGCGGGCGCCGCTGCCGTCGTTCCCACGCTCGCCCCAGCTGCGGCTCCCTCACCTGCGCCCCCACCGTCCGGAACCTCCATCACCTCACCCCTGGCCGGCACGTACTACGGCTCTCCGCGCCCTGGTGCCGATCCATTCGTGCGTGTGGGGATCCAGGTCTCGGCGGGCGATCCGATCGGCCTGGTGGAGGCCATGAAGGTCTTCAACGAGATAACTACAGACCACTCCGGCGAGGTCGTTGCCGTTCTCGTCGAGAATGGCGATACCATCGCCGCCGGACAACCCCTGATCATAGTGGATACTGGCGCCGGATCGTGATGAGCCAGCCCCGATTTGGCGCCGGAAAGGCGAGGCAACAGTGAGCGTGCAGGTTGGGCGACGCGTTGCGGAACTGGCGCCGCGGCAGGCGCTGTCGGACGGCGTACTCATCGTCGTCTTCGCCCTTCTCATGATTCCGGCGGCGCAGGCCAAGATCGAGGCCGATCCAGTCCCGTACACCCTGCAGGTCCTCTTCGTCCTGCTCACAGGGCTTGTCCTCGGTCCCTGGCGGGGCGCTGCCGCGATGTTGCTATACGCCGTGATGGGCTTTGCCGGACTCCCCGTCTTCGCGCGAGGTGGAGGTCCGGCTTACTTCCTGACCCCGACCGCCGGCTATATCTACGGGTTCATCGTCGCGGCCTTCGTGGTCGGCATGACGTCGCAGACGCTGCACACCCGTTTCGACGCGACGATCGAAGGCAGCCGTGGCGCGATCATCCGTTTCGTTCGGATCGATCTCCTGGCGGCCCTGGCGGGAGTGCCATTTATCTACCTCTTTGGCGTAAACCATCTGGCTATCTACTATGTACTTGCCACGGACGAGTTGAACCCATGGGGCAAGGCTTGGTCCGCCGGCGCCGGAATCTTCATCTGGTACGACGTGTTGAAGGCCGCCATCGCCGCTGCTGTCGTCAGCAGCGCAGGCATGCGAAGAGAGGGACTCCGTGGGAACGGTTGACCGTGTGATTGCTGTTGTTTCCGACAAGCTCGATGTTCCGGCGGATGAGATCTCTGCGGACTCGCGCTTCGTGGATGACTTGAACGCCGACTCCCTGGATCAGGTCGAACTGATCATGGCGCTCGAGGACGAATACGACCTGACGATCCCGGACGAGGACGCCCAGAAGATCCTTACCATTACCGACGCAGTCAACTACATCAACGAGCACGCCTAGGGCCGGTCGTTAGAAGGGCCTGCTTCGGTCGCCGTACCTTCTGGCTCGGCGGGCCGGCGTTGCGCCAGTTGGGCCGAGGGCTCTAGAGCAGTCCGTTGTCGACGGCGGACTGCGCCCACGTCAGCAGGCCTCCGCCAACAATCCCGAACGCCACCGTGGCTCCCGCCGCGGCGGCAATCACCGCCGAATGCGTGTCCGCCACGATTGCCGACGCCGGTACCGAACTCGCGTCGGCCGGCACGCCCTCGTCGGCGTCCTGCATGAACATCATCACGACGACCCGCAGGTAGTAGAACGCCGAAACGACCGACGTAATCACCAGCACCACGGCCAGCCACCCAAACTCGGCGTCAACCGCCGACTGCAGGATGTAAAGCTTCCCCAGGAAGCCGGACAGTGGCGGTACGCCGGTCAGCGACAGCATGAACACGGCCATGGCCACCGCCGGCAGCGGCGAACGCTGTGCCAGACCTCGGAATGCCGAGATGTCGTTGCTTCCGGTTTGTGTCTCCACGACGTACGCCACGGCAAACGCCCCAAAGGTCATAAACGCGTAGACGAAGCCATAGAACAGTACCGACGGGATTCCGACGAAAGTCGCGGTCCCTTCGGTCTGACTGACGGCAGCCAGTCCAACCAGCATGTACCCGGTGTGCGCGATGCTGGAGTATCCAAGCAGGCGCTTGACGTCGTTCTGGGCGATTGCCGCCAGATTGCCAAGAATCATCGTCGCGGCGGCGATGACGGCCAGCGCGATTGCGATATTGGCGGCCAGCGGCTCGAACGCCAGCGTAACGACGCGCGCCAGCAGCGCCATGGCCGCGACCTTTGGCCCGACCGAGATGAACGCGGCGGCGGGCGTCGGAGCTCCCTGGTAGGCGTCCGGCGTCCAGGCGTGGAACGGCACGGCCGCGACTTTGAAGCCCATCGCGACCAAGATCAGCCCCAACGCGAACAGCGTCCAGGGAGTTTCTCCGTGAGCGGTGATCCCGGCAGCCGTTTCAGCCAGGCTCGTGGTACCGGTCAAGCCATATGTCCAAGCTATGCCGTAGATGAGGATGGCCGACGCGAACGCGCCCAGCGCGAAGTACTTCATGGCGGCTTCCAACGACTCGCGGCGGAAGCGCGTAAGGCCAACCATCACGTAGACCGGAACGGCCATGGTCTCGATGGCGATGAAGGCGGTGGCCCAGTCTGCGGCACCGACCAGCAGCATCATTCCAAGCAAGGAGAACTGGAGGAGTGCGGCGAAGTCCGTGAGCGGTGCGGTCGAGAACCGCTGCGCGCCAAAGACGATGGCCAGTGAAGCAAGGATCAGGAACAGCGCGCGGAAGAATGTCGAGTAACCATCGACTACCAACTGGCCGGCAAAGACCTGGACGGCGGCGTCGTCTGCCGGTGCGCGCATGAACATGAACAGCGCGGCCAGACCATTGCCGGTGAGCGCCAGGCCGACGCTCGTCCAGCGCCGGTCTCCGCGGGTTATTGCGGCCCAGAGCAGAAGCGCCAGGGCGGTGCCCAGCACGGTCAACTCGGGAAGGACGTAGCCGATATCCGAAGGTTCGATCATCGTTTACCCGGCCAGCCCGGCGGTGGTGGCGCTCAGCAGGCGCACGAACGTGTCCGGCACTATGCCGACCCAGACGACCAATACGCCCAGGCCGACGAACGTGAGTATTTCGGTGCGGTTGACGTCGGGGATCGTCGCCAGCGCCTGGTTGCGTAGGCGTCCCAGCGCGACGCGCTGGTACATCCAGAGCATGTAGGCCGCAGCCAGAATCACGCCGAGGGCGGCCAGGACTCCGACACCGGTGGCGTAGTCAAACGCGCCAACCAGGACCAGGAACTCGCCGACAAAGCCGCTCATCAGCGGGAGCCCGAGCGACGCCAGCATGAAGAAGCCGAAGAGGGTGGCGTAGATGGGCATGCGCGGCGCCAGTCCGCCGAGTTCGTCGATCCGGCGGGTGTGGGCGCGTTCGTAAATCACGCCAACGGCGAAGAACAGCGCCGGACTCACGAGGCCATGGCTCAGCATCTGAATCAGCGCACCATCGATTCCGGTCTGCGTGGCAGTGAAGATGCCCAGGGTCACAAAGCCCATATGACTGACGCTGGAATAGGCCACGAGCTTCTTCAGGTCGGGTTGCACCATGGCCACCAATGCGCCGTAGACGATGGCCACTAGCGACAGCGCGACCACCAGCCCGCGGGCTTCGTCAACGGCGTCCGGAGCCATCGGCAGCAGGAACCGCAGGAAACCGTAGGCCCCCATCTTGAGAAGCACGCCCGCCAGCACCATGCTGCCCGCCGTCGGCGCTTCGACGTGCGCGTCCGGCAACCAGGTGTGGAATGGGAACATGGGAACCTTGATAGCAAAGCCCAGGAAGAAGGCCACGAAGACCCAGCGTTGGAGCACCTGTGAGGCCCCAGCCATTTCTTCCGGTATTGCCTCGATGTCAAATGTGCCGGTCGTGAAGCGGATGGCCAGGATGGCGACCAGCATCAGCACGCTGCCGGCAAAGGTGTACAGGAAGAACTTGACGGTGGCGTAGATCCGCCGCTCGTGGCCCCACACCCCGATCATCAGGTACATCGGGATCAGAACCATTTCCCAGAAGACGTAGAACAGGATGAAATCGAGCGTGACGAACACGCCGAGCATGGCCGTTTGGAGGGTAATGAGCGCTGCGAAGAATTCGCGCTCGCGCCGGTGGATCGTCAGCCAACCGGCGGCCACGACCAGAGGTCCGAGGATTCCTGTCAGCAGGACCATGAGGATGGACACGCCGTCCACGCCGAGCTTGTAGGAGATGCCGAGCGCGGGAATCCACGGGGCTTCCTCGACGAATTGATAGCCCGTGGCCTCGTGGTCGAAGGTGACCGTGATGACGATGGCGAGCGCGGCCTGCGCCAGGCTGGCTATGAGCGCGCCAATGGCGATGGCGTTTCGGCTGCGCGCCAGCACGATGATCGGGAGACCGACCAATAGCGGCAGCCACAGGGCCAGCGAAAGGAGCGGGAAGTCAAGGGCGGCTTCGCCGGTTGTCATGGTGCCGTTCATCTAAAGAGCACCAGGCTGCCCACGGTTAACACCAGACCAACCACCATGAGTAGCGCGTAGTTCTGGGCCTGGCCGGTCTGCAAACGCCGGACCTGGCCGGCGGTAAAGCGAGACAAATGCCCAACGCCGTTGACGATGCCGTCGATCACTCCCGCATCAAAGCCCCAGGAGATCATTGCCGTGGCCTTGGTGAAGGCCACGCCGAAGCCATCGCCAATGTGGTCCATGTACCACTTCTGGCGGAACAGGGTCTCAGCGCCCGGCAGGATCCGCCGTGCCAGCGCGGGAATGCCCATTCCCCGGCTGTAGGCGCCCAGTGCCAGCAAAAGGCCGCCGCCGGCCGCGACGGTGGAAATTAGTGCAAGGACGAGCGTCGCCGGCGGCCCCGCGCCTTCCAGGTGAACGATGCCGGCTGCGTACTTGAGGTAGCCGTGAATGATTCCGTGCTCGGGCGGAATGCCCAGCACGGCGCCGGCGAGCACTGCCCCGGCCGCTAGCACGATCAGCGGCAGGGTCATCACCCGAGGCGATTCATGCGCGTGGGCGTGCAACTCGGGGTTTCGGGGCTTCCCGTGGAAAGTCTTGACGATCATTCGGAACGTGTAGAAGGCGGTCATGACGGAGACGGCCAAGCCGGTGAAATAGAAAACCCAGAAGATCCCTGCGCCGTGATCGGTTGACAGCGAGGATCCGGGATTGGACGTCGCCTTGAGGTGTGTCAAGGCCAGAATCTCGTCCTTACTCCAGAATCCAGCCAGCGGGAAGATGGCTGCCAAGGCGAGCCCACCGAGGATGAAGGTGGCGTAGGTAATCGGGAGCTTGCTTCGAAGTCCGCCCATCTGGCGCATGTCCTGTTCGTCATTCATTGCGTGGATGACGCTGCCCGATCCGAGAAACAGGAGAGCCTTGAAGAACGCGTGCGTGGCCAGGTGGAAGATTGCGACCGTGTATGCGCCGGCTCCGGCCGCCAGGAACATCAGACCAAGCTGGCTGACGGTCGAGTAGGCGAGGACCCGCTTGATATCGGTCTGGGTGAGGGCGATGGTGGCCGCAAGGAAGGCTGTGAACGTGCCGACCGCGGCGACCAGCAGCAGCGCCTCCGGCGCCGCGGAGTACACGGGATTGAGTCGAGCGACCAGGTAAACGCCGGCCGTGACCATGGTTGCGGCATGAATCAGCGCGCTGACCGGGGTCGGACCTTCCATCGCGTCCGGCAACCACACGTGCAGCGGGAACTGCGCCGATTTGCCCATCGCACCAATGAATAGCAGGCAGGCGATGGCCGTCACCATGCGCGGGTCCGCCGATCCCAGCCCGTCAAAAATCTCGCGGTAGCGCAGCGTCCCGAATTCGTGGAAGGCCAGGATGATGCCGATGGCGAACCCGAAGTCGCCGATCCGGTTGACCAGGAACGCCTTGGTCGCCGCCGCATTGGCGCTGTCGCGCTCGTACCAGTACCCGATGAGCAGGTACGAGCACAGCCCCACCATCTCCCAGAAAATGAAGAGCTGGAGCAGGTTGTCGGAGATGACCAGCATGATCATGCTGAACACGAACAGCGGAATCCAGGTGAAGAACCGCGGCTTGTTCGCGTCGTGGTCCATGTATCCGACGGCGTACATGGAAACGAGCGTGCTTACGCCGGTGACGACGAGCAGCATGACGACCGTGAGCGCGTCGGTCAGGAACGCGATCTCGATGTCAAAGCCGCCGCTGGCGACCCAGGTGTAAAGGCCCGACGAGTCCTGGTCCGAGCCGGTGCTCTGGAACCAGAGCACCACGGTGGCCACGAACGAGCCGAGGATTGCCAGCGTAGACACCCAGCCGGTCCAAGGCGGGTTGCGCCGTCCCGCCAGGCCATTGACCGCAAAGGCCAGCAGCGGCAGCAAGGGAATGATCCAGGGCGCGTCTAGCATTCCGAGGTCCTCACGAGTGCCATATCTCGCGTCACCCGCTCAGGCTGTCGAGTTGATCGACGTTGACGACCGGGTAGACCCGGCTAAGGGCCACCAGGATTGCCAGCCCGATCGCTACTTCGGCGGCAGCGACGGTTAGCGAAAAGACCACGAGTACGAAGCCGGCCTGGTCGTCCAGGTATCGCGAGAAGGCTGCCAGGGTGACGTTGGCGCCCTGGAGCATGAGCTCGATGCACATGAGCATGACGATGGCGTTGCGGCGGATGAGCACGCCCGTGGCGCCCAGCGCAAATAGCAGCGCGCCAACGACCAGGAATCCGTTGAGCATCATCGGGCGGACTCTTCAAGTGCGGGCTCGGCCGGTGTCTCGACCGGCGACGAGCCTTCCGCGGCCTGCGGGAAGTCGGCTTGCTCGTGTGCTTCGACGCGTCGTGCCAGCACAATTGCGCCGATGGTTGCCGCCGTTAGAAGCACGCTCGCCCCGAGGAACGGCAGCGTGAATTCATTGAAGAGCGCGACCGCAAGGGCCTGCGTGCTTCCACCAAGGTCCGAGACTGTGGCCGGCGGGAACGCGCCCTTGATCGATGCGCTGATCTCCGGAGTGCCGACGCTGACGACGACGCCTTCGATTGCCAGCAGGATTCCCAGGGGTATGCCCAGCCAGATCTGACGGTGCGTCACTCGCTCTTCCGGCAGCCGCCGCATGTCCAACATCATCAGCGTGAACAGGAACAGCACGACGATGGCGCCGGCATAGATGGCGATCTGGGCCACGGCCAGGAAGCCGGCGCCCAGGATCACGAACAGCCCTGCTACGTGAAAGATGACGATGACGAGAGAAATAGCCGAGTGCACGGGGTTGCGCGCGACCAGCATCAGCCCACCGGCTCCAACGGCCGCAATCGCCAGATACCAGAAGGCGACGGTGGTCTCGAGGTTGTCAGCCATGGAGTTCCGCAGTCTCGAACGCTGCACGACGGAAGCCAGGTGCGCGACGCACATTGCGGTCCGCGTCAGCCACGTTCGAACCAATTCGCAAGGGCCGCGCCCGGACCGATGTTCTTCTGCTCGGCTTCCCGGTTGGCCTGGTCATGCTCATAGATCTCGATCATCTTCTCGCCGTCGATCAGGAGACCACGACGGTCATCGGTGATCAGGTGAAAGTCGTGTGTGCGCTGAAGCGCGTCGACCGGGCAAGCCTCAATGCAGAAGTAGCAGAATACGCACCGGCCGACATCGAACAGATAGCGGTCGACAAACCGAGTGCCGTCCTCGTTCTCGCTCGTGTCAACGCGGATTACGTCGTTTGGGCAGGCGGTCTCGCACAGACCGCAACCCACGCACGTCATGCCTCCGGTCACTTCGTCGCGACGCATGCCGACCTGACCGCGGAAGCGGTACGAAATGTCGCGCAACTGCTCAGGGTAGAGGACGGTCGCCGGCTTGCGGCCGGTAACCATCAGCATCGTCTTGAGACCCTTCATTACGCCAGAACCGAGGGGCATGCGCTAGCTCCAGGCCATCCGTAGACCGGCCGCGATGAGCAGATTCACCACGCCGATCGGAATCAGGATCTTCCAGCAGAAATTCATGAGCTGGTCGTAGCGGAAGCGCGGCTGCGTGGCGCGCAGCAGGAAGAAGCCGAACATGAACACGCTGCACTTCAAGAGGAACCAGAACACGCCGGTGAGCGCCTCCAGCCCGGGAATCGTCCAGCCACGCCAACCGCCGAGGAAGAGCGTGGCGACGATTGCCGACATGAGCAGCATGTTGGCGTACTCGGCCATAAAGAAGAAGGCCCAGCGCATGCCCGAGTACTCGACATGGAACCCTGCTACCAGTTCCGACTCGGCTTCCGGCAAGTCAAACGGAGCCCGGTTGGTCTCGGCAACGGCCGCGATCACGAAGAGCAGGAAGCCGATCAACTGGGGAACTATGAACCAGAGGCCGGCCTGCGCGTTCACGATGTCAATCAGGCTCAGCGAGCCGGCGTAGATGATGACCGCCAGCACGGCCAGTCCCATCACCAGTTCATAACTGATCACCTGCGCGCTGGAGCGCAGCGCGCCCAGGTGGGCGTACTTGCTATTCGACGACCAGCCTGACATGACCACGCCGTAGACGCCGAGCGAGCCCATGGCCAGGAAGAACAGGATTCCGACATTGAGATCGGCGACCCAGAGTCCGATGGTCCGTCCCATTTCGACCTCGGGACCAAAGGGAACAATGGCCCAGGCCGCCAGGGCTGGCATGACCATCATTACTGGCGCGAACCAGTACACGCCCTTGTCGGATTCGCCTGGAATCATGTCTTCCTTGATCCCGAGTTTCAGGCCGTCGGCGGCGGTCTGCAGCGTGCCGCGCCAGCCCACGCGATGCGGGCCGTAGCGCGATTGCATGCGGCCGAGGATCCAGCGTTCCAGCAGCACCAGCGGCATCGCGCCGATCGCAAACAGCAGAAAGACCGCCAGGACTTTCGTGATCAAGATCAGCCAGGCCCAGAAGTCCATACTTAGGCTTTGCTCACGCGAACCGCGGTGCCGTCGGGGGATCGCGGATCCAGCTGACGTGGTGCGGCTTCCAGGAAGCGGTCGGGCAGGCTGACGACGCCGGATGGCACACGTCGAGCGACCATGGCCTTCAGGTTGACCTCGCCGCCCGCGGATGCCACATGTACGCGGTCGCCGTGCGCGATCTGAAGGCGCTCGGCGTCGTCGGGGTTCAATTCGGCCACCGCGTCCGGCAGCATCAATGTCAGGCTTGGCGCGTGGCGTCCGGCCACGCCCGCCGTGTAGAGATGCTGCTCCGTTGCCAGAACGAGCCGGTCGCCGTTGACGTTGGGAAGGTCGGCGCCGTTCACAGAAACGGCTTGGCCCGATCCGGAAATCGACGGGGCAACGGAGAGCCTCGCCAGTTCTTCTGAAATTGGTTCATGGCTGCGCCAACCAAAGTCGGCGCCCATCGCGGCCGCGATTCGCGCCACGATCTCCCAGTCCGGCCGGGCATCGCCCACCGGCGGAATCGCCGGTTCGAGCCGACCGAGCCGGCCTTCAAAGTTGCTGTAGTGCCCGCCCTTTTCGGCAAACGTGGCGCCCGGCAGCACAACGTCGGCGACTTCCGTCGTCGCGTTCATAAAGATGTCCTGCGCGACGACGAGGTCGGCTTCGCGCAGGGCGGCGCTTACGCCGCTGGGGTTGGCTGCGCCGCCGACTACGTCTTCGCCCATCACATAGAGCGCTCGCATTGGGCCCTCGACGAATTCGGCGAAGGGCAATCCCGGCTCCTCGCTCAACTCGACGCCCCATGCATCGCCTATTTCGCCGCGGGCTTCGGGATCCGCGAGCGGCCGGGCGCCGGGCAGGAGGTCAGGGGCCATACCGACGCGGAAGGTGCCGACCGAGTTGGCACGTTCGGCCAGCGGGAACAGTTTCACGCCGTCCCGCGCCAGCGCCAGGTTGGCGGCGGCCTGCGCGATCTTGTCGGCTTTACCGAGAGTCCAGACGCCGGTATCCCACACGACGGCAACGGACTCGGCCGCGCCGACCATCTGACTGATTTCGTCGAATGCGGCGGCGTCGATTCCAGTTACCTGCTCCGCGCCGTCGTCCGCTGCGTCCGCCAATCCGCTCAGGAATGCGGCTTCGCCGCCGGGACGCACACGCGCTGAAATCGTGGCGAAGTCGTCAAGGCCGCTACCCAGTCGGGTAGCGACGACGAGCTTGCGCCCCGTGTCCCGGGCCGCCTGCTTGATGTGCGCCCCCACCACGTTGTGCGTCTGCCCAATGTCGGCGCCCACGACCAAAATCAGGTCAGATTCAAGCAGTTCGCTCTGCGTATGCGGACCAACCTCGCTGCCCAGAACCGCACGCAGCGTGCGGGCCGTGGCGTGCAAGCCGCTGTCCTGGCTGTAGACGTTGTTTGTGCCGAGCACCGCGCGGGCAAATCGCTGAAGCGTGTAGTTGTCCTCATTGGTGGTGTTCGGCGAACCGACCACGCCCACCGAGCCAGGACCGTGCTCGTCCAACACGCCGCGCAGTCCCGTGGTGATCGCGTCCAGCGCCGCGCGCCAACTCACCGGCCACAGCACGCCACCGCGACGGACCATCGGCTGCGTGATCCGATCCTCGCTATTCACGAAGGAGTGACCGAAGAAGCCCTTGGCGCAGAGAATGCCGCGGTCGGGTTCTTCAAGACCGTTGGAGCGAGTTCGCACAACCTCGCCGTGCCGAGATTCCACCAGGATTGAGCAGCCAACCGAGCAATGCGGGCAGGTGGACGCCGCCTTTTCGGTCTGCCAGCTTCGCGCGGAGTGCTTGAACGGGCGGCTCAGCAATGCGCCGACCGGACAGGTCTCGATGCACATCCCGCATCGTTCGCAGTCCATGAAGTCGTGCTGCGCCGGGGCAATGAAGGTGCCCACGCTTCGCTCCACAAAGTCCAGAGCGCGAACGCCAATCTGCTCGTCGCAAATGCGCACGCAGCGGCCGCACAGGATGCAGCGGTTGTGGTTGAGGAGGATGACCTCGTTGAGGATTTCCTCCGGGTGCGCCTTCGGGACGGTCTCGTACGGACTCTGGTGTATCTCCTGGTCGAAGACCTCGTCCTGCAGTTCGCAGGTTCCCGCCTGGTCGCAATACGGGCAGTCCAGCGGGTGGTGCTGGAGCTGCAGTTCGATCACGTGCTTGCGGATGTCGCGGATGCTCTGGCTGTTCGTCACAACCGTCATCCCGTCGCCGGCCGGGGTTGTGCATGAAGCCGTCGGGCGCGGCGGTCCGGGCTGTACTTCGACCACACACATGCGGCACGCGCCGTACGGCTTCAGTCGCGGGTCGGTGCAGAGGGTCGGAATTTCGACGCCGATGGACTCGCAGGCCTGCAGCACGGTCGCGCCGCGCGGCACCTGCACCTCATCGCCATCAATTGTGAGCGTGACCGTATCGCTACTCATCGATCAACCTCACCCAGCACGATGTCGACGCTGCCGATAATGGCTACCACGTCCGCGATCAGGCTGCCCACGCTTATTTCTTCAATGATGCTGAGGTTGACGAACGACGGTGAACGCACGTGGCATCGGTATGGCATGCCCGTTCCGTCGCTGACGAAATAGAAGCCAAGCTCGCCCTTCGGATTCTCGATCCCGAAGTAGGACTCGCCCGGCGGTGGCTGCACGCCGTGCATCACCAGCTTGAAGTGGTTGATCATCGCTTCCATGTCCACCGGCACCCGACCGATGTCCGGTGGTACCACCTGGGGCAGGTCCACGTTTGAAGGGGCGTCCAACGGCAAGTCCCGCAGCGCCTCCACGCACTGTCCGATGATCCGTTTCGACTGATACATCTCGTTCAGCCGCACCAGGTAGCGCGCGTAGACGTCACCCTCTGTGAAGACCGGCACCTCAAAGTCCACCAGGTCATAGGCCGCGTACGGCTGGGCCTTTCGCAAGTCCCAGGCGATTCCTGAGCCGCGAATCACCGGCCCGGTCAGTCCATAGCTCAGCGCCTGCTCCTGGGTGATGAGCCCCACGTCGCGTGTTCGCTCGATGAAGACCTCGTTCTCCGTCAGCAGGGCGTCGATTTCGTCCAACGTGTAGCCGTTCAGGAAGGCTTCCACGTTGTCCAGCCATTGGTCACCCACGTCGTGCGGACCGGTGCCGCCGACTCGCATGAATGAGGTCGTCAGACGCGCGCCGCAGGCTTCCTCGAACAGGTAAAGGATCTTCTCGCGCTCACGCAGTGACCACAGGAACGCCGACATGGCGCCAATGTCCAGCCCGTGAGTGCCCAGCCAGATGTGGTGGGCGGCCAGCCGCGAGAGTTCCGCCACCGCGGTGCGCAGATAGCGGGCCCGCAGTGGAATGTCGTCGGTGATGCCCATCAGCTTCTCGATGGCCATCAGGTAGGCCATGTTGTTCGAGGGTCCCGACGTGTAGTCCATCCGGTCGGTCAGCGTGATGCCGCCCCGGTAGTCGTGGACCTCCAGCAGCTTCTCCACGCCGCGGTGCAGGTAGCCCATGTCGGCGTCGCAGCGGCGGACTTCCTCGCCGTCCAACTCGATCACCAGGCGGAGCACGCCGTGGGTGCTGGGGTGCTGCGGCCCCATGTTGAGGATCATGTTGTCCCCGCTGCCGCGTTCCAGGTCCATGCGGGCGTCGGCCACTCCGGATACCACGGTCATGCGCCGTTCGCCTTGTCCACGTCGGCCCAGAAGTCGTCGGGGTCCAACTGACCAACCAGGTCATTTCGGTGAGCGTCTTCGGGGAAGGTCGGGCCTTCCACGGGGTACTCCTTGCGCAGCGGGTGCCCCTCGTAGCCCTCGGGCAGCAGGATGCGCTTCAGGTTGGGGTGTCCGGTGAAACCGATCCCAAAGAGGTCAAAGACCTCACGCTCCAGGTAAAGGGCAGAGGCGTATGTTGCGGTTGCGGAGGCCACGGAGCCGCCATCGGACAGTCGAGCCGTCACGCGAGCAAAGAGGTTGTTCGTCAGCGAGCGGAACTGCCACAGGACCTGGAACTCGCGCCCGACGTCCAGCGGCCAGTGCACAGCCGTCACGTCCACGAGCTGCTCAAGTTTCAGTTCCTGATCGTCGCGCAACGCCGGAAACAGGGCGGGCAGCGCTTCGGGTGAGACCTCGGCCACAGGATCGCCGTGGTCCACGCGTCCGTTCAGGTAGGCCGCGCCAGCGTGCTGCTGGATGCGATCCAGAATGGCTTCAGCTGTCAGCGTCGGCGAGGCGGCTGGCACCAACACGGGCTAGCGGTTCCAGTCCAGGGCGCCCTTGCGCCACTCGTACACAAACGCCACCGCCAGAATGAGGATGAAGACGACGCCAGCCAGGAACAATGACACCTGGTCGTCGATCATGTTGAAGTAGAGCGCCCACGGATAGAAGAAGAGCAACTCCACGTCGAAGATCAGAAACGTCACAGCCACCAGGTAGAAGCGGATGTTGTGCCGCCCACGCGCGTCCCCGATCGGAGGCATGCCGGATTCGTACGCCTCCACCTTGGCGTCGAACTTGCGGTGCGGCTTGAGCAGCATGGTGCCGACAAGGCTCCCGACTGCAAATAGGAAGGCGATGGCCATCAAAAGGACAATGGCTACCCAGCTAGGCATCGTCGCGCTCTGCTGCTCCCCTGGCCGTGAGAGGCTGCGTTGTGATCATTTTCACAAACTCCGCGCATCATACGCGCCAATGGTGCCGCTTGCGAACCGGTGGCCTCTCGGAGGGGCCAAAAGTCACTCGGCCAGGGAGTAGGAGAGGTGCTCGACCTCCACCGCCAGGTCCACGTTGGATAGCTGTACGTGCGCCGGTACACGCAACTGGGTGGGCGCGAAGTTGAGGATGGCGCGCACTCCCGCGGCCACTGCTTGGTCCACGACCTTCTGCGCGGCGCGGGCGGGCACGGTAACGATCACCATGTCAACGCGATCCTCGCGCACCACATGCGCCAGATCGCCGACGGGAAGCACCGTCGTGCCGTTGACAGTCGATCCGACTACGGCCGCGTCGCTGTCAAAGGCGGCGACAACATCGAAACCCTGGTTATTGAAGCCCGGATACGCGATGAGCGCGCGGCCGAGGTTCCCGACGCCGACGAGGCCGATGCGCCAGCCGCGGTCGATTCCGAGGATCGATGCCAGGCGCTGCCGAAGCGCGGAAACGGCGTAGCCCACACCTCGCTTGCCAAACGACCCGAAGTACGCGAGATCGCGCCGAACCTGGGCGGCCGTGAATCCGGTCAAGGCGGCAAGCGTTTCCGACGAGACGTTTGCCTGCCCTTCTGAATGGACGGTGCCCAGCACGCGGTAGTAAGTGGACAGTCGCCGAACGGTGGTCGGCGGTACGGGGCGGCTCTGGTTGGCGTGGTCCATCCACATCGCGGCCAGCGCGAACAAGCCTATTCTCGCAGCCCGGATGGGATGCGACCTAGGTGATGCATGGCGATTGACGAAGTTGACGCGGGCGGGCCTGTGCCTATGCTCGCGAGTTACTCCCAAAAGACCATGAATCCGGTGCCAGACCGAAATCAGGCGGGCGGCGGCCAGTGAGCGGTATCCGCGTCGGTGTGGACGTCGGCGGCACGTTCACTGACTTCACCGTCGCTGCCGACGACGGTCTGTACGTCTTCAAGGTTTCCAGCACGCCGCACGACCCGGCTGAGGCTGTACTTGAGGGCTTGCGGCGCGCCGGAATCGGGGAGGACGCCACGGTCGTGCACGGATCGACCGTGGCGACAAATGCGGTACTTGAGCGCAAGGGCGCGCGTACGGCGCTGGTCACGACGGCCGGGTTTCGCGATGTGCTGGAGATCGCACGCCAGAACCGTCCCGCGCTCTACGACATTGAGCCGCGCAAGCCGTCGCCGCTGATTGAGCGAGAGCTTCGACTGGAGGTCGATGAACGCGTGGGCGCGGACGGCACTGTCCGCCGACCATTGAGCCGCGAGTCGCTTGAACGCCTTACCGAAGAGGTGCGCCAACTCAAGCCGGAAGCCGCCGCCGTATGTCTGCTCTTCGGCTTCCTGCGGCCGTCGCACGAGCGCTCGGTGCGTGCCGCCCTGCGCCGAGCCGGCGTGCGCTGGGTCTCCGTTTCGTCGGAAGTGCTGCCCGAACATCGTGAGTACGAGCGCACGAGTACAACCGTGGTTGATGCGTACGTGGCGCCCGTGATGGGCCGGTACATCCGACGCCTGGAACGCGCGGCCCCCGGGCAACTGTGGATCGTCCAGTCCAGCGGCGGAGTCCTGCGATCATCCGAGGCCGCGGCGGCACCGGTCCAATCGGTGCTCAGCGGTCCCGCCGCGGGAGTAGTCGGCGCGCGCGCCGTGGCCGCCGCGTCGGGATTCGATCGGATCGTGACTCTGGACATGGGCGGCACGTCTACGGACGTGGCCATCTGCCCGGGCGAACCGTTGCGTCGAACAGACGCGACGGTAGGCGGACTCCCGGTCGCGATTCCCATGACGGACATCCATACCGTGGGGGCCGGCGGTGGGTCGATCGCGGCTCGCGACGAGGCCGGCGGGCTGCGGGTCGGTCCGCGCAGCGCCGGCGCGCAGCCAGGTCCTGCCGCGTACGGCCGCGGCGGAGTGGAGCCGACGGTGACCGACGCCAATGTGGTGCTGGGCCGGTTGGTCTCCGATGCCACGCTGGCGGACGATGTGGCGCTGGACGCCGCTGCGGCCGCGTCGGCCGTCGACCGGCTGTCACCCGCCAGCGATCAGTCGACGGAGAATCGCCTCCGAGCTGCAGCCGGCGTGGTTGCGGTGGCCGATGCGCACATGGAGCGGGCGCTGCGCGTGATCACGCTGGAGCGCGGCTACGACCCCCGCGACTTCACGCTGGTGGCATTTGGCGGCGCTGGTCCGCTGCACGGTTGCTCACTGGCCGAGCGTCTGGAGATCGACCGTGTGCTGGTGCCGCGATATCCCGGAGTACTATCCGCGCTCGGCGCGCTCAGCGGTGCGCATGTCCGCGAGTATGCGACGACAGTGCTGCGGCCCGCGACCACCCGCAGCGTGCGAGCCCTGACCGCGGCATTCAACCGGCTGGAAAGAAACGCGCGGCGTGACTTTGTCGGCGTGGGGCGTCCCCGGTTGCGCCGGATGCTGGACCTTCGGTACCTCGGGCAGTCGTACGAACTCACTGTGCCGCTGCGGGGGCGAGACCTTCCCGGCGCCGTTCGCGCCTTTCACCGGCGACACCACGAACGCTACGCGCACAGCCGGCCGGAGGCCGCCGTCGAGATCGTGGTCGCGCGTTTGCTCGCTTCCGTTGAGCAGCCGCCTCTGCCTGAGGTGCGGGCTCCGGTCTACGGACGTCCCTCGTCGCGGAGTGCACCGGTTGTAATCGACGGCGCATTCCAGCCCGCCCGACTCTTTCGGCGGATCGAGTTGCCGGTTGGCTTTCGGGCTCGCGGCCCGCTGCTTGTGGTGCAGGACGATGCCACGACCTGGGCGCCGCCCGGTTGGCGGTTGGAGGTGGACCAGCAGGCGGCGCTGATATTGGAGCGAAACTAACCTTCCCGGTCAGGGTTCGACAGTAAGCTGCCCGAGGCTTCCACGAGTTCTTCTGCCCTAAAGGCGCATGTCGACACCTGTAATCCAAGTTCGCGACCTTCGCAAGGCCTATGGCGATTTGCAGGCCGTGGCGGGCGTTTCGTTTGAGGTGGCCGAAGGCGAAGTCTTCGGGATGTTAGGACCCAATGGGGCCGGCAAGACCACCACCGTTGAGATTCTCGAAGGCCTGCGAATCCGGGACAGCGGCGAAGTCGGCGTCCTTGGCATGGACCCGGCGACGTCCGGGCGCGAGTTCAAGCGGCTGGTTGGGGTGCAGCTGCAGCAAGTGGCGCTTTATCCACGCCTCCGCGTGCACGAAGTCATCAGTCTGTTTGGATCCTTCTACGAGCAGCAAGCCGAGACCGAGGAACTTATCGCGCTGATGGGCCTGGAGGATCGACGCAACGCCCGCATCGCCGAACTCTCCGGCGGTCAGGCGCAGCGCCTGTCCGTGGCGCTGGCCGTGGTGAATATGCCGCGTCTCGTCTTCCTGGACGAGCCGTCGACCGGCATGGACCCACAGGCGCGTCGGAATCTCTGGGACATTATCGAAGGATTCAAGGCCAAAGGGATGACCGTGGTGCTCACAACGCACTACATGGAAGAGGCGGAACGGCTGTGTGACCGGGTCGCTGTGATGGATCACGGCCGGATCATCGCGCTCGACAGTCCCAGCGCGCTTGTGCGCGAGAACTTCGCCGAAGACGCCATCGAGTTCGTGTCGAACGACGGACTTTCGGCGAACGACCTCGGCGAACTGGCCGCTGTAACCAGCGCGGCTTCCCAGGGATCCGCCCACAGCATCTTCAGCAGCGACATCCCACGCACCATGGGTAGCCTGCTCGATCTTGCTCAGGAGCGCGGTGCTCCGCTGGAGGGCATGCGTGTACGCCACGCCACGCTTGAGGATGTGTTCCTCAAGCTCACTGGACGGACGCTCAGAGATTGAACGCCTTTCTGCCGTTATTCCGAACGAACTACCGCGACTTCGTGCGTGACCGCACCGCACTCTTCTGGACGATCGCCTTTCCCGTCCTATTCATCGGAATCTTCGGAATAGTGTTGGGCCGTGGCGATGATGGCGCCAGTTACGAGGTTGGCTTCGTGGTCGAGGACCAGTCGCCGCAAGCCGCGACGCTGAATGAGGTACTTGGCGGCTTCGAGGCGCTCGTACTCACCCGAGGCGACCGCGAGACGGAAATCGCGAAGCTCGCGGACGGAGAGCGACGCGCCGTGGTAGTCGTGCCTCAGGGCTTCGGTTCATCGATCAGCCGGGACGCTCCATTGCCGCTCCAGGTCCACTTTGACCCGTCGCAGCAGACAACCCAGCAGGTCGTGATTCCGGTTCTGCTGCGCGCGTTCGAAGTCGCCGACCGTGCCTTGACGCAGACGCGGCCGGTGGTAACGGCCGAATTCGAGACGCTTCAGTCGGAACGACTGCAGGTCATCGACTTCATCATGCCCGGCCTTATCGCCATGAGCGTGATGAACGGCGGCGTGTTCGGCGCCATAGCAATGGTGTCGCTGCGGGAGCGACGCGTGCTGCGGCGCCTGTCGGCGACACCATTGCCGGCCTGGGCGCTTGTAGGGGCCGACGTGACCTTCCGAATGGTGGTGGTGCTTCTGCAGACGATCCTGTTGGTCATGTTGGCGGTGCTGATTGGCGGCGTTTCGGTCAAGGTCGAGAACCTTCCGGCCCTCGCCGGTGTCGCGGTGCTGGGCGGGCTGGCCTTTGTGGCCATCGGGTTTTTCCTGGGTGCATTTGCCAAGACCGAGCAGGGCTTCTTCCCGATTGCGCAGGTCGTCACGTTTCCCATGCTCTTCCTGTCAGGCATCTTTTTCCCGCTCGACACCATGCCGGACTGGATTCGACCGCTCGTCAGCGCCATGCCGCTAACGTATTTAGGTGATGCGATGCGGCAACTCATGGTCGGCGGGGCTCCGGTTCACTCAATGGCGCTCAACCTCGGAGTGCTGACCGCCTTCCTGGTGGTTTTCTTCAGTCTGGCGGTCCGCCTCTTCAAATACGAGTAGGTGGAACCGGCAACCTCAGACACCTACGGCGTGTCTGAGCGCCCGCACCTCGCGTAGCAGACCGGCTGGATTGAGACCCACGGTGTCGATCATGTGCACGGTTCCTGGATTACGTCCGATCGTGCGCATGACCTTGCCCAGATCGAGACCGCGTTCCAGCCCAACGTGCAGCGGCATATTGGGCTCGCGTCCAGGCGCGGTGTTGTGCCAGCGAATCTCAGCCATGCGGTCGGCAAAGCGGGCCATGTAGTCCAACCGCGCCTCAAACGCTAGGCGGTCACCGTTGACGGCGTGAAACGCCCGGCCCGTATGCAGTGCAAATCGCACGCTGGTCGTGGCGTCCAGCATTGCCAGCACGCTGTCAAGCGCGTGAAGTACGGCGCCGTCGCCCGCGTTTTGAACGGCTATGGGCAGTCCGGGGAACAGGTCGTGAATCGTTCGAAAGCTCTCGCGCAGCACGTCGATGTGCTGCGCGTCGGCTGTCATTCGGCGACCCGGATGTGCAACGTACATCTCCATGGCGTGCCGCTGTTCGAAGTACTCGATGATCTGTACGAACTGACGGAGGGCGATGCTTCGGTCTGTCGTGCTCGGGTCGGTCAGCGATGGCCAGCGTCGCGTGGACGCGTCGCGGAAGACGTTGAGGTGAAAGCGCATCGGCGCGGCGTCCAGAATCTCGATGAAGTCGGCATCGAAGAACGTCCGCAGCCCCAACTCATACATATAGGTGTCGAGATTCAGTTCGACGACCTGGAATTCGAGCCGAACCGCGACATCCACGATTTCGCGTAGCTGCGATAGCAGCCGCCGACGGTCATGCGGAACGATGCGGGGGTTGAACCCCAGCCTTAGCGGCGGCATACGGAATGGTGGTGCCGAACCTGCCCGGTGATTGAGTTGCCGTCAGGTGCGGTGGTCAGGCGCGCGAAGCTACCGGAGCGGATCACGGCTCCCACAGCCCCGACGAGATATAGCGGTCGCCGCCGTCGGGCAAGACCGTCACGACGCATGCCCGCGGTTCTTGCAGAAGAATCTCGCGAACCGCGTACAAGTAGGCGCCAGACGACTGGCCGGCAAAGATGCCAGCCTTAGCCAGATCGAAGGACAACCGGCCGGCGGCATCGATGTCGATTTGGACCCACGAGTCGACAACCGATCGATCGAGAATCTCGGGCTCGATATGTCCCTCGCCCAGCGGCTTCAGGCCTTCAACACCGGGGAAAACGGGCGGTAAGGCTCCCACAACCTGCACGTCGGGTCGTTCCTCGCGCAGGCGGCGGCCCACCCCGGTAATCGTTCCGCCGGTACCAACGCCGCTGACGAAGTGCGTGGCGCTTTCAGGCGCCTGCGCCAGGATTTCGACAGCGGTGCCATCGTAGTGGGCCAGCCAGTTGGAGTCGTTGCTGTATTGGTCCGAGAAGAAGTACCGGTCGGGATTGGCTGCGTAGCGACGCTGGACTTCACGCAGGGCCTCGTCGTAACCAAGGATGGCGTCGGTGATCACGAGTCGGGCGCCGTGAGCGGTGAGCCGCCGCCGCCGCTCCTGGCTGGCGTTGGCCGGGATCACGATTTCGACGGGATAGCCCAATGCCGCCCCGAACATCGCGTACGCAATGCCTGCATTGCCGGAAGACGAGTCAAGAATGGTCTGTCCCGAACCCAGCTTCCCCTCGGCCACGGCGTCCAGCAGCATGCGCGCCACGGGGCGATCCTTGATTGACCCGCCCGGGTTCATTGATTCGAGCTTGGCCAGGACGATGGCGTCCGGGAATTCCGCGCGGAATATCGGGATCTCCACCATCGGCGTGTCGCCGACCAGATCAAAGAGCGGATGCGTGCGGGCGGCGTCGGTCAGAGCCATGGCGCTTCCGCCTCAATCCGCTTGCGGCCACCCATGTAAGGCTGAAGGGCCTCCGGTATGGCGACAGTTCCATCCGTTTGCAGGCCGTTTTCGAGCAAAGCCACGAACGTTCGCGGCAGTCCCAGGGCGGTGCCGTTGAGCGAGTGCGCGTATTCCGTACGTCCGGAACCCGCCCGCCGAACGCGAACGCCCGCCCGGCGAGTCTGGAACGCCTCACAATTCGAGACTGACGAGACTTCCAGCCATTCACCGGCCCCGGGTGACCACACTTCAAGGTCGTACTGCTTTGCTGCGGCAAAGCCCAAGTCACCGGTTGGAACTTCGCGGACACGATAAGTCAGCCCTAAGTGTCGGATCACCGCCTCCGCTTCGCTGCGCATGCGCTCAAGAGCCGTATATGAGTCATCGGGTGTGGTCACGTTGAACAGCTCGATCTTGTCAAATTGGCGCACCCGACGGAGTCCTCGCGTCTCAACGCCCGCAGCTCCAGCCTCGCGTCGGAACGCCGCAGCGTACGCCACGTACTTGGCCGGGAGCATGGCGGCGTCCAGCGTTTCGTCCGCGTGGTACTCGGAAAGAGCGACCTCGGCGGTCGGGCTGAGCCACAGCCGGCGGTTATCGACGGCGTACGAGTCGCCGGCAAATTTGGGCAACTTGGCGGCATTTGTCATTGCGGTTTCAGTGACGAGCGCAGGCAGGTATAACTCGCGGTACCCGTGCTCTTGGACCTGGAAGTCCAGCATCCACTGAATGAGAGCACGCTGAAGCTGCGCCCCGGCCCCGCGAAAGATCCAGAATCCCGATCCCGCCACCTTTGATGCCCGAACGAAGTCAAGAATGCCCAGGTCTCTGGCGATCTCGTCATGGGGCGGGGTTTGGCTGCCGGGTGTGGGGGTACCGCTGCAAAAGTGAATTTGCCCTGGGTGATCGGCGTCGCCCATGAGTGCGGAAGCGTGCGGCAGCATTGGGACTTCCAGCAACAACTGTTCGACCTCGGTCTGAACATCCGTCAGCTTGGGTTCGCAAGCGCCAAGCTGCGAGGTCAGTTCGCGCGTACGGGCAATCAGAGACTCCCGCTCCTCTCCCGAGGCGCGGCCGATGCTACGGGAGACCTTGCGTCGTGCGGCCCGAAGACTCTCGACCTCGGTCAGCAGCTGGCGTCGCTGATTGTCCAGGCTGAGCAGTTCATCTAGAGACACGTCGCCGCCGCGGGTTGCAAGGCGCTCGCGAACAAGCGCCTCGTTCTCGCGAATGAACCTCAGGGGCAGCATCAGGTTGCCAGGGCCGTGTGGGCGCGCCGCGGTCAACGCGGCGTGCAAGTGGCGTTAATTCTACGAGCGGTCGCGGAGTTGCGGAAAAAGAATGACTTCTCGGATGTTGGTGACACCAGTCAGTGCCATAACCAGCCGATCCACGCCAATGCCAAGCCCCCCGGCGGGTGGCATGCCGTGCTCGAGCGCGAGCAGGAAGTCCGCATCAACCGGAGTGGCGTCCTCGCCTTGTCTCTCAGACGCCTGTTCCTCCATGCGAGCTCGCTGCTCCAGCGGGTCGTTGAGTTCGGTATAGGCGTTGGCCATTTCCATACCATTCGCGAACACCTCAAAGCGTTCGATGAAGCGTGGATCGTCTGAGCAGCGCTTGGCCAGCGGGGCCGTCTCAGTCGGATAACGCTCCAGGAACGTGGGCTGGACAAGCGTCGGCTCGACAAGCGTCTTCATCAGTTCGTCCAGCAGTTTTGCGCGCGGCCACGATGGATCGACTTGAATCTCGTTGGCTTTGGCGGCATCGCGCAGCGTCGATTCTCCGCCATCCTCGTGGAGATCAACTCCGGCTTTTGCCAGGAGGGCGTCGCGATAGGTCAGACGCCGCCACGGCGGGGTGAAGTCGAGGACATAGTCCTCCAACTGCACGCGCGTAGTTCCGTAAACGGCCTCGGCGGCGGCTGCGGCTAGTTCCTGGACGAGGCCGCGCATATCGCTCAGGTCCGCAAAGGCCTGATAACACTCAAGCATCGTGAATTCGGGGCTGTGCGAAGTGTCGATCCCCTCGTTGCGGAAGTTCTTGCATATCTCATAGACGCGTTCATAGCCGGCGACCAGCAAGCGCTTGAGATAGAGCTCGTCGGCGATTCGCAGATAGTAGTCGCGGTTCAAGGCGGCGTAGGAGGTCACGAAGGGCACCGCGGCCCCACCACCGTAGACCGGCTGAAGCGTGGGAGTCTCAACCTCAAGGAATCCCTGAGCGTCGAGGACTCGGCGCAGGGCCGAGACGATGGCAGTTCGATCTTCGAATCTGCGCCTGACGTTTTCATTGGCAAGGATGTCGAGATAGCGCTGCCGAAAACGTACCTCGTGGTCTTTTAGGCCGTGCCACTTGGCAGGAAGTGGGCGAAGCGCCTTGGCGGCTACTTGCAGGCGTTCCGCGCGGACGCTGGGTTCGCCGCTGCGGGTGCGGAAAAGTGGGCCGCCGGCTGAGACGAAGTCACCGACATCGAGCATCGCGAGCGCGTTTCGGTAGGTGTCAGGGCCGAGGGCTTGGCGGTTGAGGAACAGTTGAATCTCTCCGGAGCCGTCGCGGAGCCGGGCGAACGAGGTCCCGCCCATGTCGCGAAAGCCGACGAGGCGGCCGGCAACGTCCACGTCGGGAGGCGGCTTGTCATCGACTCTGGCCAACGCGTCGCAGGCGTTGTGGGTTCGCGGGGGCCTGGCGGGATAGGCGGTTCCTTGCGTGGATTCGATCCGCTCAAGCTTTGCGCGCCGCGTTTCGAATAGCCGGTCGGCCGCCTCCCCGCCGGATGGCTCGGCGCCCGTGTCGTCGCTCAGCTGATCTCCAGAATCTCGTGAAGGTGGGCGCCGCGCGGGGTCTGAACAGTCACCGAGTCGCCGATTCTGCGCCCGACGAGGGCCTCACCCAACGGGGATTCGTTTGAAATCTTGCCGTCCAGCAGGTCGATTTCGTCGGTGCCCACGATCGTGTATTTGTGTTCGCCGCTGCCCGACTTGAGACGTACGGTGGAGCCGATGCCTACGGTGTCAGACGAGTGGGTGCTGATGACTTCGGCGTCCCGTAGCAGGCGCTCGAGCATCATGATGCGGCCTTCGATAAAGGCCTGTTCGTTGCGAACCTCGTCGGACTCGTTGCCCTCGTTGAGCTCGCCGAATTCCTTGGCTTCGTGGATGCGCTTGATGATGCCGGGCCGCTGCACGGTTTTGAGGTCGTCCAGTTCGGCCATCAGGCGTGTGCGGCCTTCCTCGGTCAGGAACTTAGTTGCCACGGCATCGCCTTTGTCTCGTCGTGGTGCGGGCGCGTGCTGTGGCCAGCGTGCGGGCCGCCTGGGGAATCTGGCGAATTATAAGGGAGGGCATGGTTGGCCGTCGGGTTGACCGATCCCAGTGAAGGTGAATCGGGTTTCCATGAGGTAGCCCGACTCGCCCGGGTTTTCGCTGGGGGCGTCCCAACTGTGCTCAGTCTGTGCGACGTGCGGCTCGGGGGCGCCGGCGGTCAGCGCGCGTGAACGTGCGAGGGCCGGGCCGGCCTGCTCGATGTACGCACGAGCAGCGGCGATTGAGGCGAAGCGGCGACGTTCGGCGGGGCCGTGGACAACGTAGCCGGTGACGCCGGAGCGGGCATAGAGTGGGCGAAGCAGGAACTCAACCTGTTCGACGACTTGGCTTGACGCAGCGCCGACGGCGCTGGCAACACCAGCGAGTTCCGGAACGTGGCTTTGCGCGTGGAGGCGTTCGGCGACCTTGGGGAGCCACGCGCGGGCGGGCGCGCCGAGGGCGACGATGGGATCGGTGATCGCGAGGCGCGCGTCAAGCGGATCCCTCCTGTGCCGGCGCGAGAGTGAGCGGTCGATCAGGAAGCGACCGAGCCTGTCGTCGGCTTCGGAGGCGCGGTGATCGAACTCGGCGACGGCCCGGCGGAGCACGCCTTCGCCAAGGTGGCGGATAACCAGTTCGTGGGTTCGGCCGAGGAAGGTCTCCAGGTCGACCCGGCTTTCGCGGGCGGCCACGCGACAGGCCCGAACGGCGCTTTCAACATCAAAACCTTGGAACTCGCCGCGGGCGTGCAGGACGTCGGTGGGTGTAAGGCCGATGCGGCGAACGAGTCCGCGGGCGACGAGTGAGCGAAGGTTGAGCAGGCGGGCGTCGGCCAGTCCGACGCGCTTCGCCAGGGTGGATACGTCGAGTGGGCCTTCAAGGAGCGCGTTGCAGACCTCTTGCTCGGCTGAGGAGCGCACAGCGTTGTCGGAGGCGCCGTTGACGGCTAGGAACTCCCACACGGGGACGAGACGGTGGGTGACGTTGTCGCGGTCGATGCGGGCCAGGGCTTCGGCGACGGTTGGGTCCGCGCCCGCGGCGGCAGACAGCGGTTCGACACGTTGGGGGCCAACGCTGAGGTCCAGGGGGTCGGCCAGGATTCGGCTGTCGCCGCCGATGCCGAACGAGCGTACGTCGGCGGCGCGGACTGCGGTGCGCCAGTCGCTGATAGCGGCGCCCTGGTCGCTGATCTTGGGACGGCCGTCGCGCAGGAGAGCGACGTCGGTGGTGGTGCCGCCCATGTCGACCACAAGGGCGGCATCGCGGCCGGTGAGGCGGTGGGCGCCGACGGCGCTGGCGGCGGGTCCGGACAGCAGCGTCTCCACGGGGCGGGCCCTGGCGTAAGCCAGCGGCATGACGGCACCGTCGCCGCGGACGACGGTGACGGGGGCGGCGATGCCGCGTTGGGTGACGCCGCGGTCGATGGCGGTGAGGAGCCGTTCGACATGAGGGATGAGGCGGGCGTTGAGAACGGCGGTGGTGGCGCGTCGGACGGAGTCGAGCGAGCGTCCGATGGCGCCGCCGGTGACGACGGGGCGGTCGGTGAGTTCGGCGACGACTTCGGCGGCGCGAAGCTCATGTTCGGGGTTGCGGACGGCGAGGTAGCTGGAGAGGGCGAAGGCGTCGACGTGGGCACGTTGGCGTTCGACGGCGCGGCGGAGGGCATCTTCGTCGAGGGGGGTGCGTTCCTCGCCGAAGACATCGTGGCGGCCGGGGATGAATTCGAGAGCGGCGGCGTGGATGCGGTGGAGGAGGCCGTAGCGGCGGAGCATGGCTTCGTCGTAGCCGATGAGAAGGGCGCAGACGCGGCCGCCGAGGCCTTCGATGGCGGCGTTGGTGGCGAGGGTGGTGGAGAGGGTGACGAGGCTGACCTGGCTGGGGGCGATGCCCTGGAGGCCGCTGATGGCGGCTGAGATGCCGAGGGCGAGGTTGGCGTGAGTGGTGGGGGTTTTGTGCCAGGCGACGACGGCGCCGGTGGCCGGGTCGAGGGCCACGGCGTCGGTGTGGGTACCGCCGGTGTCAATGCCGAGGACGAGGGACATGGGGTGATGGTCGCGTGGATTGGGGAATTGTGCATGTGGGGGAGGGGTGCGGTTGGGGCCCGCTGGGCCGGGCGTGGGAAGGCTCTCGCGTGCGCATAAGAGTTTTTCCCAAAAAACTCTTCGGTTGTTTCGGGGCGCATTTTGGGGAGTTTCGGGGCGTGTTGCCGGCCGACGACTGCGGGGTGGTCGAGGGCTGACGGTGGCGCCAGGCGGTTGGGATGTGGAGGACGGGTTGCGGTGTCATGGCAGGCATTGTACACTTGGCGCGTACTGAGGGCAAGTGGAGTGAAGGCTGGTGGCGCTACGAGGGTTGACGGGGTGCGGGTCGGGGAGGCCATGCTGGGGTGTGACGAGAATCGGTATGATTTTCGGGGTATGAATTTCATGCGGAGTTCGGCATGCGAATTTCCGAGCGGGGGCAGATTACGATTCCGAAGGCGTTGCGGGATCGCTTCGGGCTGCATCGCGACGTCGAGGTGGAGGTGGTGCCGACCGAGCGAGGCTTGCTGATTCAGAAGCGGGCGGCGGCGGAGCATCCAGTGGATCGGGTTTACGGAATCCTGGGCGGTCAGGGTATGGACGTTGATGCCTATATCGAGGAAATCCGGGGTCGGTGATCACAGCTGTTGACACGAACGTGCTGTTGGACGTGTTTCGGCCGGATCCGCAGCACGGCCCGCAGTCGGCGGCCTGGCTTGCAGCGGCCTACGACGATGGGGCCGTTGTGGTCTGCGACGTGGTATACGCAGAGTTGGTGCCGTTCTTCGGCGACCGACTGACGCTGGACGGGGCGTTACGGGAGGTAGGCGCGACCTTGTCGCCCATCGATTCGGCCATCGCCTATGAAGCCGGGATGCGGTGGATGCGTTACCGGCGGCCCGGGGGGCCACGGACGCGGATTGTGGCGGATTTTCTGATTGGGGCGCATGCGCTGGGCGCCGCTGATAGGTTTCTTACTCGGGACCGAGGCTTCTACGCGACGTACTTTTCGGAGTTGAGGACGCCGCAGGGATAGTTCCGGCGCGCGGGTGGAACGGGCGCCGGCGATCAGGGATGCGAGCAACGCTGGCATTGCCTGCAATGCAATCAGTGCATGCGTTGATTGCGTTGCAGGTAACGCTGGCAGGGATGTGGTTCGACTGGGGCCGCTTCGACAAGCTCAGGGCAGGTCCCCGATGAGGAGGCCTTTGCATAACCCAGGGTTGGGTGCCCGGAAGACCCCTCACCGATTTCGGCCGAAGACGCCCGAATCTGCCTCTCCCCTTGGAGAGGGGAAGAAGGGCGGCTCCTCGAAAGGATTGACACCGCATACCCGTCCATCGGATTACGCGAAGGTCTCCTTGGAGAGGGTAAAGAGGCGCGGCCCTTACGAGGATTTCGGGCGGCGGCGGGGTTCAGGTTTCGTGGTCGCCGTCGATGTCGAAGACGAGCATGTGGTAGTTGTCAGGGTCGTGGGTTTCGGGGCGGCGGGGGAGTTCGAGGGCGGGGATGGTGAGCATGAGGTTGGCGGCGAATTCGATGTCGGAGGGGTCGAGCATGAAGTATTCGGAGAGGCCGCTGGCGCGGTCGCGGGTGACTTCGACGGCGTCGCGCATGGCTTGCACTGAGACGATGCGACTGAAGCGGATGCGGAAAGTGCGTTCGCCGCTGAAGTAGACGTGCTTGGTGGTGACGGCCATGGTGCCGACGCCGCGGTGGACGATTTCGTCGCGTTCGACCGGCGTGCCGCGCGATTGGCCAACGCGGACGGAGACACCCTTGGCTATGCGGACGCTGGTTCCCGCTGAACGGCCGACGATTTCGCGCTTGATTCGTTGTTCGGCATAGCCGACGCCGGGAAAGACGTAGAGGAGGTGCTCGCTCTTGAGGAATTTAAATGGGAGTGGCTGGTAGTGGGACCAGTCGCCCTGGGGGAGCTTGTTGTCGTCCAGGATGTTGATTATGTTGTCGCGGCGCTGGCGCTCGAGGCGCAGGGCGCGCTGTTCGGCTTCGCGTTGACGTTGCCGGATGGCTTCTTGTCGTTGCCGTTCCTGTTCGCGGGCCTGGCGCGCCTGCTCCTGCCGCTCTTTCTGCTCGGCAAGGGTGCGGCGGACCCATCCGATTGGGGTCACGCGACGGGCCTTTCGCGATCCGAGGGTCGTTCCAGCGGGAGGGCAGAGTAGCAGGAGGCAGGTCGCGGACCTTAGACGTGATCGGGGAGCCTGAGCTCTATCGCTTTCGGGGCCGGATACAGCCTGCTGGCTGGGGTCAGAGGGGGTTGCGCCAGCGGAGGCCGGGGAAGCGGCTGAAGTCGGTGTCGCTGGTGTGGACTTCGGCCTGGTATTCGATGGCGAGGGCGGCGATGTGGGCGTCGGTTGCAAGGTTGCCGCCAACGCCGGCGGCGTCGAGGGCGCGGCGCACGAGAGTGAGGTGCTGCCGGCCGGGGTTCAGGGGCGTGACATTGGGTGAGCGGAACCACTCGTCCACGTAGTCCAGCGCTTGCGTTGGCGTTGCCGGGTGCTCACGCAGGCTGGGGTGAGTGAGCAGGCGCAAAAAGCCGGTCGTGACTACCCACGGGATCCCAACGCGCTCCGTCCCGTTGATCAGCCCTTCCCACCAACGACGGGCCGGGCGGTAAAGAAGCGCTCCGTCGTTGTAGGCGTAGAGCAGCAGATTGACGTCGGGAACGATCACTCCCCGTACTCTTCGATGAACTTCCGATGCTCTTCGAGGAAGTCTTCGACCTCAAGCTGGTCGTTGAGTTGATTGAGCTTGAGCGGGTCAATGCCAGGACGAAAGCCGCCGCGGAGAGGTCGGACACGAAAGACCGGCCGATCCTCGGGGGCTTCCGGCGCGAGGCCGCGGCGCAGGGTGTCGTTGACAACCTGCTTGAACGGGACATCCAGCAGCTTCGCCTGCTGCTTGAGGGCGTCGGCGAGATCGTCGTCGAGGGTGAGGGTGGTTCGCATGGAGGCATCAAAGCATCAGCAGCCTGTGATGTCAAGGTTCCGATCAGTCTTGGGACGTGATGGAGCGCCAATCAGATGGTCGTTAGCCGGTCATGACTTCCACTCGTCGTCGGGCGGCCAGATGTTGGTGGCGCCGAGGCCGGCGCCCTGGAGGCCGGCGTCTTCGGTCCAGTCGGCGGTGGCGTCGCGCCACTTGATGAAATGGGGGGCCTGGGTGTGGGCCTTGAAGGCGTCTTCGTCGACGTAGATCTCGTAGAGCCAGATTCGATTGGGGTCGTTGGCGTCCTGGATGACGTCGAATTGGAGGCAGCCGGGTTCGTCGTTCACGGAGCCGCGGGCGTCGCCGATCATTTCTTCGATGAAACGGTCCTTGTAGCCGTCCTTGATCTGGATGGGGGCGATGATGACGAACATGGGGCGCTCCTTTTGGGGGACGCGGTACGGGGCCGTAAGGGAATCGTACAAGTAGTGGTTAGCGAAGAGACGACGCCGTCGGTGGGTAGTACGCGGTTCAGTGGATGGGCGGTCACGAGGGCCGCCGCCTCGCAGGCCGGCGCCGGCGGCCTGGCGGGGGAACCTGGACGTGCTAGGAAACGCCGGCGGCTGCGAACGGATGCAGAATCGATACGGATAGGTAGTACAGGAGACCGTCGGTGAAGCCAAGGAATCCGAGGTTGAAGTCGAATCTGTAGGCAAGGTCCTCCGCCGAGAGTGCGGCGGACTTGAAGCCCGGCGGGTAGATGGCGTGAAGACCGACGGCCTCGCGTCCGGCGACACCGCTGATCAGCACGACGGCCGCTCCGAAGAGCGCCGCGATCAAGAGACCCGCGGCAAGCAGCGCAAGCAACGTTCGCGCGCTGCTGAGTCGTAACACCTCACGCATGGCCAGGAAGGATCCGGCGAGCACCCAGGCGTCGATCACGCCAATTGACCAGGACCCGGGTAGCTGGATTGGATCAGCTGGGGCTGCGAAGAGGACCAGCGTGGTGACGCTGGAAAGCAGGGCGCTGAGGGGGATCAACACAGGGGAGAGGAGGATTGGCGCCTGGGCGAGGGCCAGCGCTCGCGCGACGTTCCGGAACGATGGGGGCTGGCCCTCGCGAGACCTCCAGCGAGTTCCGATCAACCACAACAGGAACGTCCAGGTCAGCCAGGCTGCCAGTTGCGCGATGGCGGGAACCAGGAGCAATACCGGCAGCTGAAGGATGGAGACCCCGGAGTCCGGATTGTCTGCTGAAGCGGACGGGAAGATGCTTGACCGGGAATTACCGACCTCCAACAGCCCGAAAAAGAGAGCCGTGATGAGGATGACCGTAAGCGCCTGGCGCCCGCCAACCCCATGCCTGGCGATATCGCTATACAGGGATCGATCCAGGCGCAAAGCCCGACGGATGCGGACATCAACGTCGTTCGCAGGTCTGCTGTGCATTTCAGCCGGTCCGCGGGGCGCCTGAGGAAGCCGGTACGGTTCGTCGGCTAGCGCTGATATGCCGCATCACCAACCCAATCCGCCGGAGAGGCTCGTCACGTTACTGATGCCGAAGACCGCAAGCAGTCGAAAGCTCCCTACCAGCAGCGCGGCGTAGGCTGCCGCGCTGAAGACCAACGTGACGAACAGGCGCGTTCCGCTCAGTCCCAGTGCCTCGCGCAGCGCGGAGGACGTGGACAGCAGCAGCCACATCCTTGCAATCAGCCACACTCCGCCGCGGTAGGGCGTGGGGAGTGCCACCAACACACCCAGCACGTTGGGCGCCTGGGCGAAGGCCAGCGCCCGGGCCACCGGCCAGAAGCCCCTGGGCCTGTCGCCGCCCGTCGCCATGCGAGCGCCGATCGCCCAGGCCAGGGCGGATCCCCCAGTCCAGGCAATGAGCGTAACCAGCGGCTCGAGGATGATGCCCACCAGGAATGCGGTGATCGGCGACCCGGCGAGCAGCGACCCCAGGCACGTCGCGATGCCGAAACCCAGGGCGGTCGTCAGGACGAGACTGATCGCTACCCGATTACCGCCCGTGGTGGCAGCTTCGCGATAGGGCGCCGGCGCGAGCAAGGCAGCGTCGCGTAGCTTGAGCAGGAGCGGCCTGCCCGTCTCAGGGCGGTCACGCTTGGGTTCCATGTCTACCGGCTGTGCCATCAAAGGATGACCAGTAGTCGTGCCAATAGCTGAATGAGTGCATCGCTGAGAAACTGACCGAGATACACGTCGAACCCGAACGCTGCCCAGCGCGGAATGTCGGCGAGGACGCGTCCGGTCAGGCCGGGGAATTCAGTGAGCGTTGGTGCGGATCCGAAGGCGTCGGGTATCACGCCAGCGGCAGCGGCGATGATGCTGGCAATGGTCAGGACCACGGCCACAATCACGGCGTGGCCGGATGCCACCGCGACGAGTCCGCCGAAGGCCTGACCGAAACTCAAGCCCAGGGACTCGCGAACGGCCAACATTGTGCCGAGAAACACCCAGATCAAGACGAGAGCCCACCCGACGTAGACAAGGGTTCCGAGCCAGGGAATCGCCAGAGGGTCGCGAAGTACATCGGGGTTCGCGGGGATTGCCGGAAAGGCGAAGGCCGTCGTGACGGTGACAGGGAGGAGTAAGAGCCCGCCGGGTATTCCCGGACTCTGCGCAAATGCAATGGCGCGGGCCACTTGCCCGAGGCCTGGGAAGTCACAGTCTTGGCCCTTGAGTCGTCGAGCGACGAGCCACATCCCAGCGGCCCAGACCGGCCAGGCCGCCAGAACTGCCAGGGCGCGAATCACGACGGCGGCGTTCTCAAAGTAGGAAACGATCCAGACGTTGGATTGGATCGTCGTGAGCCCCGATTCTCCGAAGATCAGCCAGTCCGAGATCCTGATGGCAGCCGCCGCGTATGCGTAACCAGCAGCCGCCAGCACGACGACCAGCGCGGCCTGCTCGGTGCTGGCCCCTGGCGCCGCGACCTCGCGGTAGAGGCTGGGGTCAAGCCGCAGAGCGCGAACGACTCGGCTGACGAAGCCATCGCCCATAGTCGCCGATTCCGTCGCTGGCGCTATCCGGCGGCAAGTCTGTCAGATCGGGTTAGACGTTGCGACGCGAGCGCGAAGACGGTCGCGCAGACACTTCAGGCCGGCACCCGCTTCCAGGAACTTACTCTGCGAGCCGCGATGTCTAGCCTCTGGAATCCGGGATGACGCAAGGGCGGCTATTGACCGCTTTGGGGGGATGGGTCTAGCGGGGGCGGTGTTGGTAGTTGGGGGATTCCTTGACGAGGACGACGTCGTGGGGGTGGCTTTCGTCGGCGCCGGCGTTGGTGACGCGGACGAAGCGGGCGCGGGTCTGCATGGCGTGGATGTCGGGGGCGCCGACGTAGCCCATGGATGAGCAAAGGCCGCCGACGAGCTGGTCGATAAGGCCGGCCGTGGGGCCGCGGTAAGGGGTCTGGGCTTCGACGCCTTCGGCGACGAGCTTGGCGGCGTCTTCGACTTCGTGCTGACCGTAGCGGTCGCGGGTGGCGAGGCGCCGATCAACCATGGCGCCGATGGAGCCCATGCCGCGGTATTCCTTGAAGCGTTCGCCCTGGCGGTAGACGATTTCGCCGGGGCTGGCGTCGGTACCGGCGAGCAAGTTGCCGATCATGACGGCGGAAGCGCCGGCGGCGATGGCCTTGGCAACGTCGCCGGAGTAGCGGATGCCGCCGTCGGCGATGAGCTGAACGCCGTGCTCGGCGCAGGGGTCAGCGCAGTCGAGAATGGCGGTGAGCTGGGGAACGCCCACGCCGGCGACGACGCGGGTGGTGCAGATGGCGGCGGGTCCGACGCCGACCTTGATGGCGTCAGCGCCGGCCTGGATGAGGTCGCTGGCGCCGGCGGCGGTGACGACGTTGCCGGCGATGACTTCGATATCGAGGTTGTCCTTGACTCGACTGACCATGTCCAGAACGGCGGAATGGTGACCGTGGGCGGAGTCGACGACGAGGACGTCAACGCCGGCCTGGGTGAGTTGGCGGGCGCGGTCGAAGGCTTCCTCCTGGACGCCGACGGCGGCGGCGACGACGAGGCGGCCCTTGTCGTCGTAGACGGCATGGGGGAATTGCTGTCGCTTGGCGATGTCCTTGACGGTGATAAGGCCGCGGAGGATGCCCTGGGAATCGACGACGGGCAGCTTTTCGATGCGGTGTTCGTGGAGGCGGTGCTGGGCCTGCCGAAGGGTGGTGCCAACGGGGGCGGTGACGAGGTTCTTGCTGGTCATGAGATCGGCGACGGTGCGGGCCTGGTCGTGGGTGAAGCGCATGTCGCGGTTGGTGAGGATGCCGACGAGGCGCCCGTCTTCGTCCGTAATGGGGACGCCGGAGATGCGGTAGCGGGCCATGACGGCGTTGGCTTCGGCGAGGGTGGCGGTGGGGGGCAGGGTGACGGGGTCGACGATCATGCCGGACTGGGAGCGCTTGACCTTGTCGATTTCGCCGACCTGGTCGTCAATGCTGAGGTTGCGGTGGATGACACCGATGCCACCGGCACGAGCCATGGCGACGGCCATGGTGGCCTCGGTGACGGTGTCCATCGCAGATGACACGAGGGGCACGTTGAGGGTGAGGCGGGGCGTGATGCTGGTGCGGGTGTCGACCTGGGTGGGGAGCACGTCGGAGCGGCCGGGGACGAGGAGGACATCGTCGTAGGTAAGGCCTTCGACGATGCTGCGGGTGGTCGTTACGGACTGCTCTTCGATGCGAACCGGATTCGGATCAAGCGACACGCAAGCGCCTCCCTGCGACTTGGGGTGACCCCGAATAACGAAAAAGACCCCGCGCCACTTGGGCCGGGGTCGCGACGCGGGAGGGCGGCGCGCAGTCGGGGCAGGGCGCCTGAGACACCCGCCGGCGACGTGGGTCACCTCTCCTCATCGTGAAGCCATCTTACACCGTCTCCGACGGCCTTGCTGGGCATCGAGTTGGCTAAAGGGGGCAGAGGTTGCGGGGTGGAGGGTGGTTGGTTTGCAGCGTGGGAGGTGGGGGAGGAGGCCTGCGCTTTCAGGGATGTCGAATGGCGCGTCGCTAGAATGCGATGCCGTGGGAGCGCGGGACGCTTCCGGCGAGGAGAACCCAGATGGCGACGGCGACTCTGGAAGAACGAGTCAGTCGTCTCGAGGGCGGGTTCGAGCACTTGGCGACGAAGGCCGATGTAGCGGAACTACGAGGCGATCTTCACGCATTGGAATCACGCCTAATCCGCTGGATGGTGGGCGCGATTCTGGGATCGGTGGCCGCAGCGGCGGCTGTTACGGGACTAATCGTGGCGCTGGTGGGAGCGGTTTAGCGCGGGGGACGGCGTACCAAGCGACTTTGTAGCGCCGATCGGCGGATAGAGTGACGGGCGGCCGGTGGATGCTGTCTTTCGGCCTGTGGTGGGCGCAGCTTAAACGGTTAGAGCGTCTGGCTGTGGCCTAGAAGGCTGGGTGTTCAAGTCCCCTCGCTCACCCCCGGTCTGCACTTCAGCATGGGGAGGGCGAGGGTGGGGACGCGGCCCTTGCTCAATACTCCTCAACCAGGTGGCGCCGGAATTGCTTCATGTCCCACTCGATGCCAAACCCGGGACCGTCGGGCGGCGCAATATGGCCATCCCTGACCGGCGGGGCATTCATCGCGCCGAACTCTTCCGCCTGCCTGGCCAACCCCAGGCCGTCACCGCCGACCTCGTGATAGGTCGTGTTGGTAATCGCCATTTGCAGGTGAGCATTGACCGCTCCAAAGAGGCCTCCATGCCCATTCAGTTCGATGTTCGCGCCGTAGCACTGCGCAAAGTTGGCGCTCTTCATCGTCTGGGTCACGCCATGCATTCCGGTCGCGCGGATGATATCCGTCGCCTTGAGCAACAGCCGCTGACACGATCCTTCCATGTCGGCCTGCATCGGTTCGTGACCCATCACGGGCATGGTCAATGCCGCGCAAAGCTCCTGCAGTTGGAGGATGTTCTCCTCGTGGATCGGCTCTTCCAGCCAGACGTAGTCCAATTCCTCCATCAGCCGCCCGATCATGATCGCTTCTTCGAGCGTATACGAGCGGACCGGATCGTTGATGAGGTCATAGTCCGGTCCAACATGCTCGCGCAGCCCCCGGATGATCGGAACATCCGCCTTGCCGCCTTTGTAGCTGTGAATCTTGTACGCAAAGATGCCCGCATTCTCGCGGCCCGCCTCGATGTGCCGCTTGTAGCCATCAAGGTCGGTGTTGCCGCCCATAAGATAGACGGCAATACGGTCACGCACCTTGCCTAACAGGTTGTAGACCGGCTGGTTGGTCGCCTGCCCCGCGATGTCCCACAGGCAGTGGTCGAAAGCGGCCGACCACGCATAGGGACGATAGAGCCAACGCCGCGCCACCTCGAACTTCTGGAAGAAGTGCTCGCGGCGGAACGGATCCTCGCCGATGACCATCTCCCGCAAGAGATCAACCATGTCCTTCGCCTGGTCCACGCCTGGCGCGCACTGGGCAATGCTCTCGATCCCGTCATCGGTACGGACGATGAGAAATGGATGATGCTCCGGCCGCGAGGTCGGGAACGCTTTGTGGGTGTATTGAATACGGCGCAGACCCGGCACCTCGACCAGCCGATGCACCATGTCACCGGGCCGCTCGAGGATATTGAGCTTGACTTCCGTGATCTTCATGGTCCTCTCCTCAATTCCTCTCGCAGGGTCGGCGCCGCGCCGATCGTCATGCCTCTACCGGCGGAAACCCTCTCCCCCTGCGCTAGCTCCCGGCCCGCGTAGCCTCCACGGCCGACACGACACGCTCGGTACGCAGCTGTACGCGTTCCCAGTCCAACTCAAAACCAAGGCCCGGCTGCTTGGGCATGTGCATGTGGCCGTCCACGACCGGCATAGTGACGACCTGTGCCATGGACCAGATGCTACCGGGCAGGTACTCGGCAGCAAGAATGGGAATGCTTGGCTCGCCCGCTAGCCGCCGCAGTCCGTGATAGTCGCAGGCGGACAGCGGCTGGCGCGGGATTCGATGGATAGAATGGTGCCCGGCCGAACGTGTGTCGCGTGCGGCTTGTGGTGGGCGTAGCTCAATCGGTTAGAGCGTCTGGTTGTGGCCCAGAAGGCTGGGGGTTCAAGTCCCCTCGCTCACCCCCATAAATGTCCAGACCGGACACATGGTGGACAGGTGTTCGGAGACATGGTGAACACTTTTAAGCGGGCTCCCGCAGGTCGAGGGTACCGAGGTCGTCGGTCAGAAAGCGGATCGTCCAGGCGCCGTCGGTGGAGGTCGGACGAAAGGCGACGGCCTGGCCGCGCAAGGCTTTGGGCAACCGCAGGTGGCGGCCCTGGAAGGACACCCAGCCGCCAGCCTGGACCTTGCGCACCTGATCGTCGGGGCCATAGGGCAGCGGCGGCAGCTGGGCCGGATAGGGCCGGGGGCTGACGTGATAGCGACTGGCGGGCACCGCCAAGGCCAGCGCTTCGTGGGGGCGCACCTGGTTGTACTCCCGGCGCCACGCATCGAACGCGGTCTGCCAACTGGCCAGATCGGGGCGCGGCGGCTGCCGCCCGAGGTCGCGCTCGAGGGTGCCGTGGAAGCGCTCGTCCTTGCCCAGGGTCTGGGGGTGGTACGGCCGGCTGTGGCTGACGGCGATGTCCAAGCGGCGCAGCCAGACCGTCAAGGGCGTGTAGGGATGGGCCGGGTGATTGCCCCAGGGACTGCCGTTGTCGACCAGCAGGCGGTCCGGCAGCCCGTACCGCTGGAAGGCCGTGATCAGGTGGGCCTGCACGGTGGCGGTGCGCTGATTGGGACAGGCGACCAGGCCGAGGGCGTAGCGCGAGTGGTCGTCGAGGATGGTCAGGGGATGGCAGCGCCCGGGGCCGCAGGGCCAGCCCGCCTTGAAGTCCATCTGCCACAGGGCGTTGGGATAGGGATGCTCGAAGCGCTGCAGCGCCCGCGGCTGGCCGGCCCCCTGGGTGGGGTCCAAGGCGTCGTGGCGGCGCAGGATGGCGGTGATGGTGGACGCGGCCGGCAGGGGCTGGACGCCCTGCCGAGCCAGCAGCACGCGCAGTTTGCGCCCGCCCCAGGTGGGGTGCTGTGCGCGCAGGGCCAGCACGGCCCGCTCGATGGCTGGGGCGGTCTGCGCCGGACTGCGGTGCGGCCGCCGCGAGCGGTCCTGCAAGCCCGCCGTGCCTTCGGCCGCATAGCGCTGCAGCCACTTGTAGCCGGTCATCGGGGCGATCCCAAAGTGGCGGCACAACGCCCGCCGATTCGCGCCGGGCTGCCGCGCCAACGCCACAAACTCCGCCCGCTGCTCCGTCATCGATCGATCCTCGAACGGCACCGGCTCATACCCTCATGGCTCCCCAAGGTGTCCACCATGTCTCCGAACGGGTGTCCATGATGTCTCCGGTCTACACA
>JAJDZD010000037.1 GCA_022824865.1 Chloroflexota bacterium
ACGCCGACCACTCATTCAACCTCCCACCCCACTCCACCAAGACCCAACAACACGCCATCGAAGAAGCCGCCTCAGCCACTGCCACCTGGATCCAAATTCAACTCTAAACGCCCGCGCCCTGACATTCGGTAGTCCAACCAGAGACCTCGCCGGGTCTGCTTCCAGTCTTATCCGCTCTCACTCCTCACTTCTCTCCGCTCGCTCCTTCTTCATCACCGCCACCTGGATCCATCACCAACTCAAGACACCCTCCTAATCGCACCGGTCTCACCGTCTCCTGGGGGCCAGACCGGGCAGAAGGTTCACAGAGGCTCGGCGGCTAAGCCGAAATCCCCAACTCCTGCAAAAGCGCATCCCTAGAAGCAATCCGCAAACACGCCCACGTCCTACCCCTGGCCGCTACGTCGGCGCAGCCCCCCACGAAGACGACGGCGAACCCTCCGAGCAGAAAATGGCCCGACCCACCACCCAATAGCGCCAGCAGCAAGCCGAAGCGCGGCGGCCTGACGCGCCCCAAAGTTTCAACCTTGGAAGCGCTCACCAGGGGCTGCGACGCTAAGTGCCTGCGAGCGAACTGGTCTAAAATAGACCAATCTGAACCTCCCGCAGGAGTCTCGGCAATCGAGCCCTCCACATCGCAACGCACATGGACCGTCGCCGAAGCCAAGGCCAAGCTGTCCGAAGTCCTGCGGCTCGCCGAGGAAGAAGGCCCGCAGCGCATCGGGCTGCGCCGGCCCTTCGTCGTCGTGCCTGAGCGCGTCTGGCGGGAGAAGTCGCCTCCCGAAAAGCCCTTGGGCCAATGGCTGGTCGAGAACATGCCGCGCGGGACAAACTTCGAAATACCACGGGATAGGACCTCTACGCGGGCAATTCCATTTGTCGACGACGATCCCGAATGACCGGCTGTCTCCTCGACAGCAATGTGCTGTCGGAGATGACCAGGGACGACCCGCACTCGGGTGTTGTCATGTTTCTACGGACCCGGAGCGACTTATGGTTGTCGTCGGTGGTGATCTACGAGATTGAGTACGGTCTGCGGTTGCTTCCCTGGGGAGCCCGTCGCAGCCGATTGCTCGCCGCACAGTCGAGCATCCTCGCAGGGTACGAGGCGCGCATTCTGCCGCTGGACCGAGTGGCTGCCGCATGCGCGGCCGAGTTCCGTGCACAGGCACGCCGGGCCGGCCGCACAGTCGATGTCGGTGACGCCCTCATCGCCGGGACCGCCAAAGCGCATGATTTGGCCATAGCCACCCGCAACATCCGCGACTTCGAGGGAATGGACCTTCACATCGTCAACCCCTGGGATTCCCCATGACCACCCTCGGCAACGAAACCCTCCGCGACATCGCCCGCGAGCTAGTGGACACCGTCCGCAACAACGTCACCATCGACTGAACCCTCCGCAAAAAACGTCCGCGCCCACCTCCGCCGCATCCTCCGCAACTACCCGCCCGACAAGCAGGAAAAAGCCACCCGCACCGCCCTCGAACAAGCCGAAGCCCTCTCCCAAACCTGGGCCATCGCCTGACCAGCCCCGAATACAACCGCTCTTCCCCAGCCACCGACGACTCGCCCCTCACCCCGCGCCGTCCGACGGACCTACCGCCAATTGCCCTTCGCCCCCTACCCCGAACCCTTCCCTTCCTCTTCCCGTCCCCCTCTCACTCCTCTGCCCTCTGACCTCTCCCCTTCCCAAATTCCTACCCCGCCCCCTGCGGATCGTGATAAAACCGCTCCGCCGTCAGAACCCTTGCCGAGGCACAGGGGCAGCGCGTGTTCAAGACAGGGACGAACGGGCGGCGAGGGACCGCTGACGCATCTGGCTACCGGGCCGGTCTATCTCGACGTCAGCAGGTGCGTCTACGTCATGGAAAGTAAAGTATCGATCCCTGGTGCAATCGACGACAAGGCTGGGCACCGCGCGGTGTTGGAGAGTTCGTGAAGACCCTGGCTCGAGTTCGAGGGCACTTGCTTGCCGGAGAATTCGATTACTCCCAACACGCCTTCAGACGCGCTGTGGAACGGGACATCAGCGAGCAGGAGATTCGCGAGGCAGGCGCCGGGGTTGTCATCGTCGAGGAATATCCGGAAGACAAGTATGGCCCGACGTGGCTGGTGTTGGGCTTCACTCGCTCGGGACGTCCACTCCACATCCAAGTGTCAATCGCCGACTCACCGCAAGTCAGAATTGTGACTCTTTACGAACCGAGCGAAGAAGCGTGGGATGATCACACAAGGAGGAAGTAACGGTGTTCACGTGCGTTGTTTGTAGTGCGGACCAAAGCCTGACGGAGTTGGTGGAGGAAGTCTTCAAGGTGGACGGCCGATACGTGCTGGTTGGCGACGTGCCCGCTTCGGTCTGTCAGCGCTGCGGAGAACGCTCCTTCAGCCGCGAAACCACGGAGAAGGTCCGGCTACTGGTCCACGGACAGGCCACAGCCGCCAGGTCCGTGCCCCTGCAGGTGTACGAATTTGCGTAGCCGCCGGTGAGCCAGGCGTCCAGGGGTAACCCCACCTGTTCTACCAGCCGCTGGCCGCCCTCTTCTGCTCCAGCCGCTGTCCCGGCGACCTGATCCTCCAGGCCTAGAACGCCCCGCAAGCCCTGCGTGACGCCGGTGTTCCACTGATCGGCGATGTGACGAGTTCAATCACCAATCGTCGTCCTGCAGCTCGACGGCAGGTCAACAACGCGCTGCGGAACCACGCCGTCTCACCCACCCGCCCACGGATCGATCACCTCGATCCCGCAGCCGCTGAAGCCGTCCACATCCCGCGTCGCCACCGCCATCCCGTTCGACCGCGCGATCGCCGCGATCTGGCAGTCGAACTGGCTGATCGGACGACCGGTCGCCCGGCGACGGGACGCAATGTCGGCATAGTCCCCAGCGGCTTCCACGTCAAAGGGCAGCACGCGCCCGCTGAACAGCTCGCCCAGAACTCGGTCGGCGGCCTCGGTCAGTTCGCGCCGCCGCCGCCCAACTGGCAGAAGTCCTAGACTGGTTCTGATCTCCGCCACGCTCACGGCCGACACAAAGAAACCGCGAGCGTCCTCCCGGTCCAGCCAGTCCAGGACCCGCGGAGTCGGCCTCCCGCGCATCAGCTCCGACAGGACGTTCGTATCCAGGACGATCATCCGCCGCTCGCCTCAGTCGAACCGCGGCGGTTCGCGCATCGGCTCCCGTGGCGGAATCTCAAGATCCACGCCCCCCAGCGGCCCAAACAGCTCATGAATCGCCGTGCCAAGATTGCGGACGGGTCCCTTCGAGCGGTCTCCTCGTGCGGACTCGTCCTTCTCGACCGAGGCTCTGTCTCGCCTGGGCGGCGGCCGCGGTGGCGGCGGATTTGGTTTTGGTCGCGGAGCCGTACCGCTGCGCGGTGCGGAGTCATCGTGACTCTCGCGCGTCACGCAGCCGGCACGCTGTACTCCGCCCGTACGAGTTCAATAGCCCGGTCGTGACATGCATTGTTCAGCTTGTCGTCAATGGCAACGGGCACTTCCGGCCCTGACATCGTTCGCATTTCCAGCATTCGAGCCTTGACCTCCGCGTCGGGGTCGTACTGATGCCACCACAAGTACTTCCACTCGTCGCTGATTGCCTTGAAATGCTGTTTCGCGCCTTCGGCCTTGGCCGACTTCATTGAGGGATCGGCGGTGATCAGGGCCAGCGCAAGTAGCGACGCCAGCATGGCCAGCACCGCGCTCACCCACGGCGGCAGTACGTCGATGACAAAGCTGGAGCCGGCCAGAAAAGAAGTCACGGCAACCGCCGAAATCAGCCACTGGTGTTGCCGCCGGTAGCGGTCGCTCAACGCTGCGTAGTACAGGTAATTGCGCTCAGCGTCGAGCCGCCCATCCCACGCCATCTGCGCAATCCCCGCCTGGGAGATTGCCTCAGCCACTCAAGCCCCACCGGCTTGCAAGGGATAGCCCATTCTAGCCAGCGCTTTGATATCTCGGCGCCGACAGGCGGCAAGTAGCCGCGGCGCTACCCGACCGAGGCGGCATTCCAACTCCCAGCATCGAGCACTAGCGTCCTGTACAGGTTCCCGTCGAACCACTCATCCAGACAGCAGACGAACAGCAGGCTCTCGGAATCAACCTCTGGTCGACGGCGCTAGCCGGCGCTCGCGGACACCATTTCGAAAACTACGATCAGGCCGACCAATAGGACCAGGAGGACCACAAACCAGCCAAGACCGGAAACGCCAACGCCATAGTCGTGCTGCCGGGGCCGAGAGGTTCTCCGAGTACCCGCGCCCGGGTCACGCGACGGTCGCTGTCCGTAGTGGTACTGACCGTCATCGGTGCGGTTGTAATGCGGGTTGCGCCCAACGTAATCGCGGTAGTTGGCGAGACGCCGTGCTTCCCACACTTCGGCATAGTCGCGAGACATCGGCCGGGTCTCAACGCTCAGGTGGTCGAATCGCTTGCCATCCAATCTGTGTTCGGCCTCTCGCGCTCGGGGATTATTCGTGATCCCGATGTACAGTACACGGTTGCGCTGACACCGCAACGTGTAGCCAACCACGTTCCACGTCGGTCGCCGCCTGTTCCGAGAACCTGACCGAAGCGCATACTTGAAAGCCCACATAGTCAAATCGACCCCGCCCAAGACGTGCCAGCAGCCAGCACGACTGCGAATGCGGCTGCGACGGTGCTGGCTCCAATGCCGAGACCCTGATGGTACCCAAGCCCGAGCACTCAGCCACCAGTGCCGAAACGCCGTCCCGTCGAAGTTCGGACACGACTGCGAGCCAATCCCGTGCGGATGCAGAGGATCGGATAGCCGCGTCGCTCGGACACTGCCCGGCTTCAGCCCACAATTGAGGCGAACCGCGAGCTCCTCATCGAGGCTTGGAATGATTACTTCGACAATCGAGGTGAAAATCCCAGCCGCCGAAGACGTCATCGTCACGGAAGACACCCTTCAGGCTGAGCTTGCCGACGGCCGCACCATCGCCGTCCCGCTGGCTTGGTATCCGCGGTTGGTCCACGCGGCCCAGGCCGAACGCGACAACTGGGAACTGATCGGCGCCGGTGAGGGCATCCACTGGCCAGACCTGGACGAAGACCTCAGCGTGGAAGGGTTGATCGCCGGACGTCCCTCGCAAGAAAGCCAGCGCTCATTCAAACGCTGGCTCGCAGCTCGGCGCTAGGCCCGCCGCTCGGCCCACGCTGCCCTGACCCCGGACAAGCGCGGTATCCAGCACTAACCGATCCGCAGCCCTCCCCATCCCACGACAGCCCGCCGGCCGCGAAGCGCTAGTCGGTCGCCTCTGGACCACAGAAAACTGCTCCGCCGTCACCACCGCCCGCCAGTCCTCCGGCCGGAACGCGCGCTCACCCGCCCTGTGATTCAGTCCCTTGGACTCCCGATGGTCGCCGGAGAAAGCGAAGACAGCTTGAAAAAGTACCCTGGTCCCGGCGGATGCCAACGATTCGCCCTGCGAGACCCCATGTCGGCGGGACTCTGAGCATCAACGCGGCCACTCTGGCAAACGGGCCGGACACCGCACCCTTCCTGGATGGATCCCGGCCTGTCCCATTTGCAGCACTCGCTAACTCGTCTCTCATTGACATGACTACGAGCACGTCGGCACCGTTACGGGAGTCAAGATCATGAGACCCAAGATTAAGACGTGAAAGACCGAGTTTCTCTGGAGTACGAGTGCGTCATCAACCTCGTCTGGTCGGTAAGCGATGCGGCGCGACGCGCTGGGAGCCAGCGCAAACGACTTGAGGCGTCCTCGAAAGGGCCGTACATGGCATCGCCTGGAGGTTCGTTGTGACGGCTCTCGCCGCAGGTGCCCGCCCCTTACCTACCCACCACATCACCATCCGGGTCCCGTGGCACGACGGAGGCTGGACTGGGACGGTGTGTGCCCGGCCACTAGACAACTCGAGCTGTCTCATCCTGCCCCGCATTGGCGAGGGACGGCGCGACGACGTGGAGAAGCGGCATGCCGGCCGGCGGCTCGATGAAGTAGACCTTGCCAGCCTTCCGCCCTGCACTAGTGAGCGCGCCTCATTCATGGCTCCCTTCGCCCTCGAAAGGACAATGACGCACCCTTACACGAAGCGCTTCCCCACGACGCATGGCCACTTCGCGCCCACCAGTTTTGTGCAGCCGGCTTACTCCGCTGCCGCCGTGCCCTTCCGATGGATGCTGCGCGAGAAGGTCGAGGGTGGCACGAACGACGGGCAGCCGGGAATCGCCGAACGTCTAAAGATCGGCTGGACACCGGACCGCGAGCCCGACATCCGCAATCGCCGGGGTAGGGAGGTCAAGACCGCATGGGTCCAGGAGCGCGAGAACCAGCTCGCGCTCCTTGACACCTTCTTCGGAGCGCTTCGGCCGGAAGAGTCGCTTTGTTTCTTCTACGCGAAGCGCACACCGCTCTCAGAACAATCCCGGCGCGTCATCGTCGGCGTGGGTCGGGTGCTTTCTGTAGGCCCAGTCACCGAGCATGCCTACACCGGCCAGAAGCCGCCGCTACGGAGCGCGCTCTGGGAGCGCAACGTGGGCCATTCGATCCGACCAGGATTCGCGGATGGATTCCTGTTTCCCTACCAGGAGGCACTGGCACTCGCGGAGCGCGAGGGCGTCGACCCCGAGGACTTTGTGGCCTTTGCCCCGGACGAACAGTTTGACGCCTATTCGTATGGCTCGGAACTCCTGACACACGACGGTGCTGTGGCTTCGCTGGTGGCCTGCGCTGCGACGCTGCTCCGCATCCGCGGGCGAATCGAGGGGCCGTGGGATAACGTGCTCGCCTGGATTGACACGCAGCTCAACCGGCTGTGGAAAACACGCGGCGCGTTCCCCGGCCTCGGCTCGGCGCTTTCAGCGTTTGGTTTCGAGTGGAGCTTCCAGCACGGGAGCTTGCTCGCCTACGAGATCGAGCTGCTGCGCGAGCGCAAGGGCGGCGGCGATCACTGGGCGCTCGTAGACGCAGTGATGGAAGATCCCACGAGGCTTCATGGGCCTGTGGCGAAGCTCCTCACCGACGGGCTGCGCAAGGGCTGGAAGCGTCTCACCGGCGAGCGGCGGGCCCTGCTGCAGCTCCTCAGCCGCTGCGCCATTTCCGAGGGTCAGGCGCTCCGGATATACGACACCACGGCGCGCGCGGACGCTGGAATCGAGGCCAGCGACGCCGAGCTGCTGCGCAATCCATACCTCCTATTTGAACGCGACCGGCGAGCCCTCGACCCTATCGCGTTCGGAGAAGTGGATCGGGGCCTCTTCCCGGACGAGGCTGTTCGAGAGCAAGACCCTGTGCCGGAGCCAAGCCGCATCGTTGACCCGGCGGACGAACGGCGGGTGCGTGGACTGGTCGTGGACCTCCTCGAGCACGCAGGCATCGAGGGGCACACGTTGCTGCCACGTAGCTGGGTGATCCGAAGGGCGCGGCAGCGTGCCCTTCAGCCCCTATGTCCGCTCGGCGAAAACGTGCTCGACGCCTGCGAAGAGAGCTTTGCGCCGGTCGTCGGGCGCGTGGCAACCCGCGCGGGCGAGCCCGCCTATCAGGTGGACCGGCTTATCGAATGCCGCACCATCATCCGCCGCGAGGTGCTCGGCCGAGCAAAGGGGAGGCCGCACGAGGCCAGTTACGACTGGCGGCAAGTGGTCGACACGGGGCTCGGCGAGCCCCTGCCGAGCGATCCGAGAGAGCAAGAACTGGAAGTGCGCGCTCGCCGCGAAAAGGCGGCGGCGCTTGAGCAGCTCTTCCGCTCGCGCCTCTGCGTGCTTGCCGGCCCGGCAGGGACGGGCAAGACGACCCTTCTGCGGATGCTCTGTTCGATTCGCGGACTCGCCAAGAAGGGAATCCTTCTACTTGCACCCACAGGCAAGGCCCGCGTGCGTCTAGAAGAGCAAACCGGGATGCGCGGTGCTGGCCAGACCCTGGCGCAGTTTCTGATCCGGCAGCAGCGTTACCGCGGCGAGACCGGCGCCTACTTTCCGAAGCCCAGGGCGTCTCGCTGCAGCGACTACCGCACCGTTATCGTGGACGAGTGTTCGATGCTGACCGAAGAGCAGCTCGCGGCGCTAATCGACTCGCTCAGCAACGTCGAGCGCCTCGTACTCGTCGGGGATCCACGCCAGCTTCCGCCGATTGGTGCCGGCCGCCCATTCGTGGACACCGTTCGCGAACTAATACCTGAGAACGTTGAGACGATCTTTCCGCGCTGCGGGCCGGGCTATGCCGAGCTCACGATCTCGCGCCGCCAACAAGGCGAAGCCCGTGCGGACGTGCTCCTGGCGTCGCACTTCACCGGACAGCCGCTCGACCCTGGCGCAGACGCCGTGCTGGACGAAGGTAGGAATGGAGTCGACGGTCGTCTGCGGCTTGTGCGGTGGGACCAGCCGCAGGAGCTACAGGAAAAGCTTGTCGCGGAACTCGTGCAGGTACTCAATCTCGACGGCCCGGAAGACGAACTGGGCTTCGAAGAATCGCTGGGCGGCATGCGCTACGGGAACATTCCGTGGGCGTTCTTCTGGAATCGGGTGCGCGACAAGCCAGGAGCGGCCGAACGGGCGGAGGCCTGGCAGATGCTCTCGCCCGTGCGCTCCGGGCTCGTGGGGGTGGACGCGCTCAACCGCATGCTCCAGACGCGGTTCCGGTCGAAAGCGCGTGAGCTTGCTGAAACAACGGGCTGGGGCCGCAAAGTGCCGCGTGCCGTCGGTCCTCAGATGCTCCTCTACGGCGACAAGGTCATCAACGTCATCAACCAGCGCCGCCGTGACGTTTGGCCGACACCCGCCGGGGCGGCCTACCTCGCCAATGGCGACATTGGCATCGCGGTCGGGCAGTACAAGACGAAGAGGTTCAAGGGCTTACCGTGGAAGCTCGAAATCGAGTTCGCGGGACAGCCCGGCCACAAGTACGGGTTCTACCGCAGCGAGTTTGGTGACGAAGCGCGCAACCCGCTTGAATTAGCGTATTGCCTCACTGTCCACAAGACCCAAGGCAGCGAATTCGGCGCCACCTTCGTCGTGCTCACCAACCCGTGTTGGCTGCTTTCCCGCGAGCTCTTGTACACGGCGCTGACCCGCCACAAGGACCGGCTGGTAATCCTTCACCAGGGTCCGCTTGACGACTATCGCGGCTTTGCGGGCGACGAACACTCGGAGATTGCCCGTCGCGTGACGAACCTGTTTGCGGATCCGCTGCCACGCGAAGTAATCGTCAACACCCAGCAGCGCTTCCTCGAGGAAGGGCTCATTCACCGAACCGAGCGCGGTGATCTTGTGCGATCGAAGTCCGAGTTGGTGATTGCCGACAAGCTGTATGCCCGTGGAATCGAATACGCCTACGAGCAACCCTTGGTGCTGCCCAATGGCCGGACTCGCTACCCGGATTTCACGATTGCTGATCACGCGCAGGGCGTGGATTTCTACTGGGAGCATTTGGGCATGCTCGACGATCAGGGATACCGAGCCCGATGGGAAAGGAAGCGTGCGGAGTACCTGGAGAATGGAATCAGTCCTCATCAGGAAGGGGGAGGCCCGCAAGGAACGCTGATCGAAACCCACGACCAGACTGGCGGGGGACTGGATTCAGCGGCGATCGCATCGCTAATCCATGGAGTTTTCTCGGTCTGACCCATAAGTGCGACTCAGGTCACGGCTTATCGGAGCCGGGCTAAGCTCAGATCGCCTCTCAGTCGAGAGAACCAGGTTCCGCCGCCATCACTGCTCGCCAGTCCTCCGGCCTGAACGCCGGCTGGCCCGCCTTTTGAGAACTCTGCCGACTATCCGGTCCATGGCCCCGCCAAAACGCTCGCGACACCCTTCAGCCGACTCGCACCGATGCCAATTTCGGCCTCGGGGACTACCGTCACAAGTCGTCCGTGGACGCCCTCGCGGACCGCCTCAACGTCGGAGCCCGCCCAGCCGGTTATCGATTTCCGAACGAGGAAGGAAAACCGTTCGATCTGCCCGCCACGCTTCCAGCGCTGCTACTAAGCGCGAAGCACCGCAGAGGCTCGTTTGATGCAGCTGGTCGATGACCCACAACACGCCGTGGACTCGCACGCCCGCTGCCACTGCCTCCCGCCGCAGGCGCAGGTCTCCCGTCAGCAGCACTGCATCGCGGAGATGCAGGGCTGAAACGAGGCAGAAACAGTCGTTTCCCGAGAGTGCCGGAGTCTCCTGCGCAAGTCTCGTCACCTCTGCAACGAGGTCTCCCGGGAGATCGAAAGTCTCAAGGCCGGAGTCGTCCAGGTGCCGCCAATTCTCGTCCGTGAGGTCGAGCATCTCGGAGTAACGGATGGGCAGCGGCACGATGAAGCGGTACGGCAAAGTCAGCATTGCGGGCAGCAGACCAACCTTGTTCAGATCGATCAGGCAGCTCGCATCATTAACGACTACACGAATCACGCCGCGTAAGGACCTCGAATCTCCTGCTCGATTTCGCTCAGCGGACGCTTAAGCAGCCGGGCGGCGCGCGCCGGCGCGAACAGCTGCTCGCCGAGTCCGCGCCAAACCAGAGACTCGAATCGCTGCGGCTTCTCAAAGGCGGCCCAGCCTTGACCCTCGTCAATCGGATCCGGCTCGTCCTTCCGCCAGGCCCGCGCATAACTGCGAAACGCGCGCTCAACCGCTGCGGCCGAAACTACGCCGACATCCCGAAGCCGGAGCAGCATTGCCGACGCCGAGATTCCGTAAAAGTGCTTCAAGCGAACCAATTCACCGTAGGTGATGCCGTATCGATTGCTTCCGGCCTGTCCCAGGAGGTGCCCGGCCGGAACAAGGAATGCTGCGGCAAACCGCTGCATCGCACGTTCGACAGTGATCTCTGAACCGACGGTTCCACGGATAACTCGATGCCCCAACTCGTGGGCTAGGGTGAATCGTCGGAACTCGAATGGCGTCTCGCTGGAAACGACCACCGCCTCCGTGTCGGGCTCGCCGCCTGCAAGCTTGACGGTGCAGGCCAGACCATGGAAGCGCTCCGGCAGATCCGCCTCGATGACTCTGATTCCCTTGGACTCCAGCAGGCCGGTCATGCTCGGGATTGGGTCGAGACCGAGATCCCAATGCTCACGGAGGCCATCTGCCAGACTCTCCACCTGGTCAAGACTCTGAACCACGTGGGAACGCAGGCCTTGGAACGGATCGGGCGCTGGCTCGAGATCGAGAATGTGCTCAATCGCCAGGTAGTTCTCGAGTTGCTCGGTCACCAGTACTTCGGCACGCGCGCGATCCTTCGCGGAGGTCCGCGAGTGCCTGCGGAATTCGACGGCCTCCAGTGCCTCGATCTGCCCGCTCATCAGAAAGTCGAGCGAAACTTCAAGCTCTTGGCCGAGACCGACCAATACCCTTGAACTGGGCATCATCTTTCCGGCTTCATATTTGCTGATGGCTTGCGCCGATACGGGCGGGCTAGTGCGACTTGCTAGCTCCCGCATCGAGAGTCCGGCCTTCTTTCGTGCCAGCCGCAGGCGCTGTCCAAACATCCCTGACCCCTTCCCTTTGCGACGCGCGTGGTTGACACACGTCGCGGCTGCTAGGATACATCAACCACTGGTTGAGAGTCAGCCAGATTCATGAAAGGCAAAACCATGCCGAAAAAGAACCAGCATGTGGTTCCCCACCCTGACGGCTGGGCGGTCAAGGGTGCGGGCAACGAGCGAGTTACGTCCGTCCACGAGACCCAGCGAGAGGCCATTGCTGCCGGGCGCGAGATTGCAATCAACTATCGCTCGGAACTCCTCACCCACAACCGACAGGGACGAATCCGAGAGCGGAACAGCTACGGAAACGACCCGTTTCCACCGAAAGGCTGATTGCCACTTCCACCAAGCCGATGCGATCGAGGCCGCTGCCCAGAGCAGCGGCCTCGTTGCTGGCGAAGCTGCCCCAGCAATCTCTGATTTCCCCGGCCCAATCGTGCCTCGACCTATCGCCCCTCCACCGACCATCACCCCGCCGCCTCCGGATCGTGATAAAACCGCTCCGCCGTCAGCACCGCCTGCCAGTCCGGCGGCCTGAACGCTTGTTCACCGGTTCGCCGGGCCGCCTGCACCAATTCCCCGACGTGGTGCAGCGCCGCCAATTTGCGGTCGTGATTGCGGTCGCGGTCGGCTCGTAAATCGTCAAGTTCTCGGCTTGTCGCCATGTCCAGTCCTTTCAGAATCCAATCGGCGTATCGGTAGCCCTCGTCGCGGAACTTCCCGCGCGAGGCCCTCCCCGTGTTGTAGTCCGCCAGCGCCTCGCGGTAATCCCCGCCGCGATGGGCGATGTGCGACGCCATCAGGTTCGCCGCGTACTCCAGCGAGGCGAACGGGTCGAACGTCCGCCCCCGCATCGACGGATGCCAGCGCGGAATGATCTGCGCAATCCCCTCCGCCCCCGCCCGGCTCACCGCCGTCGGGTTCCAGCCCGACTCCATCTGAATCTGCCGCCGGAACACCTGCGTGTCGTACCCCACCGCCCGCGCATAACCGTCAGCGAACAGCTCCAGCGGATTCACCCGCTCGCCAACTACCCGAAACGTCTCTGGATTGATTCGCCCGCCCGGCGTCGCGTCCAGGTGCACGTGATGACCCGTGCTGTTCCCCGACGAATCACACAACCCCAGCGTCTCCCCCGGCTCGACGGCATCCCCCACCGCCAGCCTCGGCGCCTCGTCAAAGTGCAGAAACCGCCACAACACTCCCTCCGCATCCCGCAACGCCACCGCGTTCCCGTACGGGAACCCGTCCCGCATCGTCGGATCCCGCGTACTCGCCCGATCCGTCGTCCACACCGCCACCACCTCCCCCGCCCCCGGTGCCTTCACCGGCCGCCGATACACCGACGCGCGCAGCAGCGCCAGGTCCAGGCCCCCGTGCCGGTAGCTGCCGCGGTCCACGCCGAAGACCGAGGTGACCCGGATCGTGCCGTCCAGCGGCGGCGCCAGCGCTTGCGGCATGGGCGCGGGCTCGGGTGTCGGCGGCGCCGCCGCACGCCCCATCGGCAACGCCATCGCCGTCGCCAGGTCGCGCTCAAGCTCGGCGTGGGCCGCCGGCGCGAAGTCATGCCAGTGGCCGCCGCGCTCCTGGCCCACGAACCAGCACAGCGCTTGTGCTTGAGGGAGGGCCTGGGCCACCACCGAAGCCGCGTCCTGCAGCCAGCCCGCGTGATAGTTGACCGCGGGCCGGTGCGGCGGGTCCGTACCGCGCGCCGCCGTGTTGAATTCGGTAACCCAGACGGGCAGGTGATCCAGGCCAAGCGCGGCGTGGTTTTCGGCCCAGGTCTCCGCTACGTTCAGCCCGAAACGCCAGCCCCTCTCGTGGCGGGTCTGCATGTCGTCGGCCACGGAGAGGCGCGGATTGCCGTACACGTGCACGCTCAGCACATCGGGCGGCCCCGCGATGCGCTTCCACGCATCCAGCAGCGCGTAATCGAGATCGGCCCAGGGCGAGCCTTCCGGCGACTGCCCGGCCGTGGCGCGCAGTCGGCTGGGGTGGAACGTCGCCACCGGAATGCTGGCCAGCCGTGCTCCGGGCAGCGCCTGCTGGCACTGCGCGATGAAGGTCCGTAACGCGCCATCGACCACGCGCCAGCCCCGCGCGCCCTCCAGCTGCGGCTCATTGCCCGGTTGCAGAATCAGCCGCCCGCCCAGGTGACGCAGCCGGCTCAGCTCCCGGAGCGCGGCGTCATAGGCCGTGCGCTCAGTGTCCGTGCGTGCATACGCCTGCCCCTGCCGCCAATCCACCCGCAGCAGGACCTCGCTCGCCGGATGCCGGGCCGCCAGCGCCTCGATCCGCGGCATGGCCTGGCTCGGGTGGTGCGGATCATCCGAAGCCACACCCTCCAGGTACACCAACTCCACGAACGGGGTGCCGTCCGGGTACTGCCGCTCGGAATCCGGCCAATGCACCCCAACCCGCATCATCGCAGCGCCACCCTCAACGCCGCGCCCACCGCGCCGGAGAGCGCCGTGCCGACCGCCGTCCCGATCGGCCGCAGCTCCGCGAGGAACTTCGCCCTGTTGACAGTCGACCCACGGACGTGGGCCTCGAGCGGCTTCAGGTCCTCATGCGGCTGCCCCAGGTCAATCCCGCCGTAGCCGGAACTGCCGAAGTCGGCGCCAATAACGCTTGGGACCTTGACAGTCCCGTCAAGCGGTGGAACGAGCATGCGATCTCCAGTTTTCTCATGGTCGCGGGCATCCCCGTGCCTCTGGTTGGCCTTGCCTTAGGACTCGCCTAGTGTACACTGGCTGTACACCAACCGCAACCACCGGAAAACCCCACCGATGCCACCCCCGGCTCTCCGCCTCCTCACCCTCGTTCTCACCCTCCTCGCCGCCCTCCTCGCCCCCTGCGGGCGCCCGTCTTCCCTCCACCCCGGCACGCCACAACGGCCCACGCCTCACCACCCCACACGCCCTCACCACCGCTGCTCCCAGACGCCGCAACGGCCGACCTCCCACAGCCCGATTCTCCGCAGACGGCCCGCAGTCCCTCCGGCTCTTTTCTCACTGCTCACTTCTCTCCACTCACTCCTTCCCCCATGCCCCCCGCGCCTCAAGAGTTTTTTGGAAAAAACTCTTATTGCGCACGCGAGGCCCCAATTCGCCGCCTCCCAGCGCCTACACTCACACCCCAGGCAACGTCCCGATTCGCCGCCTGGAGGCCTCGGCCACATGAACCTCGTCGGCTACACCGACCGCCTCAGCGCCGCCCCCGGCGACACCGTCCGCTTCATGGTCAGCAGCCACCACCCCCGCTTCCGCGCCGACCTCGTCCGCCTCATCCACGGCGACGAGTCCCCCGCCGGCCCCGGCTTCAAAGAGCGCCAGGTCCCCTCCCCCATCAACGCCCACTACCCCGGCCGCCCCAAGCCCATCCACAGCGGCTCCTACGTCCACATCCCCGCCCACCCCGCCCTCGACACCCTCACCAGCTTCACCCTCACCGCCTGGATCTACCCCACCACCCCCGCCAACGGCCTCCAGGGCCTCATCACCCGCTGGGCCGGCGACCAGGGCTTCGCCCTCCTCATCGGCCCCGACGGCGACCTCGCCCTCCACCTCGCCGACGACCGCAACCCACCCATCCATGTCGCCACCGGCGCCCCCCTCACCGAGCGTGTCTGGACCTTCGTCGGCGCCAGCTACCACGCCCCCACCGGCCGCGTCGTCCTGATCCAGCAACCCCTCCGCCACTGGCCCATCGCCCCCGACCAGGCCCTCGTCACCCGCGACACCTCCGCCGCCAACATCCAGCCCCCCGCTGACACCCCGCTCCTCTTCGCCGCCCTCACCGCCGGCCCACCCGACCACACCGGCCCCATCACCGCCCCCTACAACGGCAAACTCGACTCCCCCCGCCTCTACAGCCGCGCCCTCACCCCCAACGAACTCACCGCCCTCGCAGACCCAAACTCCGACCAACCATCAATCGACGCGCTGGCCTCGTGGGACTTCAGCCTCGACATCGGCAGCACCCAGGTCACCGACACCGGCCCACACCAGCTTCACGGCCAGGCCGTCAACATGCCCACCCGCGGCGTCACCGGCCGCAACTTCACTGGCGCCGAAACCAACTTCAACCGCGCTCCCCACGAGTACGGCGCCATCCACTTCCACGACGACGACGTGGAAGACGTCGGCTGGGAGTCCGACTTCCAGCTCACCATCCCGCTCGACCTCCCCAGCGGCGTCTACGCCGCCCGCCTCCGCGCCGGCGACGACGAGGACTACCTCCCCTTCTGCGTCCGCCCCCCTCGCGGAACCGCCACCTCGCGCATCGCCGTGCTCATGCCTACGCTCACCTACGTCGTCTACGCCAACTTCCGCGATATCGACGGCGGCTTCTGGGACAAGGAACGCGTCCCCAACGCCGACCCCGCACTGCACGAAACCGAGTTCGCCTACATCCGCGCCAACGGCCTGCCCGGGCTTTACGAGCGCCACTCCGACGGATCCGGCACCACCCACGTCTCCCACCTGCGCCCCATCCTCAACATGCGCCCCAAGTTCCGCTACCGCGTCTGGGCCGCCCCCTCCCGTTTCCCCGCCGACCTCTACCTCATCGACTGGCTCGACGCCACCGGCCAGCAGGTCGACGTCATCACCGACCACGACCTGCACGCCGAAGGCGCCGACCTGCTGTCCCCGTACAGCGTCGTCCTCACCGGCTCCCACCCCGAATACTGGACCACCGACATGCTCGCCGGAATGCGCGCCTACCTCGGCCAGGGAGGCCGCCTGATGTACCTCGGCGGCAACGGCTTCTTCGGCGTCACCACCATCGACCCCGAGCGCCCACACATCGCCGAAGTCCGCCGCTGGGGCACCAGCTGGCCCTTCGAGATGCCGCCCGCCGAACGCGTCCACAGCACCACCGGCGAGCCTGGCGGCACTTGGCGCAATCGCGGCGTGCCGCCAAATGGCCTCGTAGGCATCGGCTCCTGCGCCGCGGGTTTCGATCAGGGCGCACCCTACGCCCGCCAGCCCGACAGCTTCGATCCACGCGCCGCCTTCGTCTTCGAAGGCATCGGCGACGACGAACTCATCGGCGACTGCCCCTCCCTCGTCGTCCGCCACGGCGCCGCCGGATACGAGATGGACCGCCTCGACTTCAGCCTCGGATCGCCGCCCCATGCCCTGCTGCTGGCGTCGTCCGTCGGCCACTCCGAGCGCTACGCGTCCTTCGTTGACGAGCAACTTGAGTTCACCCAGGGCAAGGACGGCATGGCAACCGACGCCCCGCCCCCGCCCGACGGTCCCCACGCCTTCATCCGGGCCGACATGGTCTACTTCGAAACCCCCAACAACGGCGCCGTCTTCTCCGTCGGCTCCATCGCCTGGCGCGGCTGCCTCTCCCACAACAACTACGACAACACCGTCTCCCGCGTCACCGCCAACGTCCTCCGCCGCTTCGCCGCCGACCGATGATCGGGTCAACCCTCTACAACGGCATCCAACGTCCCGACGAGTGGCCGCCTCGCGCCATCGAACCCGGCGGCGATCCCCTGCCGGTTCCCTACCTCGCCAACCCGCCACGCGTCATCTCCATCGACGTCGGCCGCCAACTCTTCGTCGACGACTTTCTGATCGAACACACCACACTCCGCCGCGTCTATCACGTCGCCAATGTCCACGAAGCCGCGCCGGTGCTGTCCCCCGAAACCGACCTCGAACTCAACCGCGGCCACTGTCCGGTCGCAGCGCCGTTCAACGATGGCGCCTGGTACGACCCGGCCGACAACACCTTCAAGCTCTGGTACCACGCCGGGTGGTTCGACGGGACGGCCCTAGCCACCAGCAGCGACGGTCTCAACTGGGAGCGCCCATCCCTGGACGTCGTGCCCGGTACTAACGCCGTAATCGCGCACGCGCCGTGTTGGCGGCGCGACGGCGCGCTGGTCTGGCTTGACGCCGACGCCGAGCCCAGTGAGCGCTTCAAGATGTTTATCTTCTGGCGCCATCCAGAGCGTCACGAAGGCCTCATCTACACCTCGCCCGACGGCATCCACTGGAATGAGCGCGGCCCCACCTCCCAGTGCGGCGACAACTCCAGCTTCTTCTACAACCCGTTCCGCCAGCGGTTCGTATTCAGCATCCGCCTGAGTTGGGACCGCCGCGCGCGTCTGTACTTCGAGCGCCCGGGCTTCCTTCAGGCCGCTCGCTGGAACCCAGATCAGCCCGTCCGCTGGGCGCGCGCCGACCGGCTGGACCGTCCCGATTCCTTCCTCGGACTGCGCCCCCAGCTATATGACGTAAGCGCTGTCGCCTACGAGAGCATCATGCTCGGCGCGTTCGCCATCTTTCACGGGCCGGAGAATCCCGACGCCGCAAGCATCAGCCGCCCCAAGATCAACGACCTGCAACTCGCTTACAGCCGCGACGGCTTTCACTGGCACCGCCCGCATCGCCAGGCGTTTATCGGCGCCAGCCGCCGCTGGGGTGACTGGAACTACGGCTACATCCACGCCGCAGGCGGGGTCTGCCTGGTGGTCGGCGACGAACTCTGGTTCTACTACGGTGCCTTCTCCGGCCAAGGCTCCGTGCTCAAGCCCGGAGAGTTCGGCGGCGACTACGAACAGGACAACGCCATGTACGCCGGCGGCCACACCGGCCTCGCCACGCTGCGCCGCGACGGCTTCGCCTCCATGCAGGCCGACAGCCGCGGCGGCGTGCTGGCCACCCGATTGGTCACGTTCAGCGGCTCGCACCTCTTCGTCAACCTGGACGCCCCGCAGGGCGAACTTCGAGTGGAAGTCCTTGACGAGCGCGGCGAGGTCATTCAACCGTTCTCGCTCGCCAACTGCCGGCCGCTCACAACCAACGCCACTCGCATCCGCGTTAACTGGAACGGCGCCCACGACCTCTCGTCACTCACCGGTCGTCCGGTCCAATTCCGCTTCCACCTGCGCGACGGCCACCTCTACGCCTTCTGGGTCAGCCAGTCCGCGTCGGGTTCCAGCAACGGCTACCTCGCCGCCGGCGGCCCCGGACTCTCCGGACCTGTCGATGCCTAGCTGTCCGCGCACCAACGCTGCATCGCGTGAGTCCACCGCCTGCCATAAGTTAAGCGTCGCCGCCCCGGCTGCCGTCTACAGTCGCCGGTCCGCCCGAGACGAAGGGATCGACTAGTGGCCCAAGAGTTCGACCGAACCGAGAAACGTCACGCGGTCCCAATGCCGCCGCCGCTCGACTTCCCCGAGCACGGCAGCCCCGAAGCCGACGTGCTTGCCGAAGTCAAGGCGCGAATGTCGAAGGACCCCTACCCCGTCGATCAGAACTTCGGCGTCAGCTACGTCGGCCCGCCCCACGAGATCGCCGAACAGATACGCCCGCTCGCCGCCGGCAGCTTCTTCGTCGAGTGGGCGCGCGACATGAACCCCGGCGCGGACATCCTTGAAAAGGAAGCCGTGCGCATGCTCGGCTCGCTGCTCGGCCACCGGGAAGCCGTCGGCTTCATCACCAGCGGCGGCACCGAGTCGAACCTTCTCGCACTCCGCCTCGCCCGCAACCTGGGATCCAAGTCGGAGCCCGAAGTCGTCCTCCCAACCACCGCCCACTACAGCTTCCGCCTAGGCGCTGAACTCCTGGGCCTCCGCCTGCGAGAAGTCGACGTGGACGACGCCATGCGCCCGAACATGCAGCAGGTCGATCGCTTGCTCAACCGCAACACCGTGGCGCTGGTCTGCTCAGCCCCCGAAGGCAACTACGGTCAACTCGACCCGGTCGAGGAATTCGCCGACCTGGCTCAGCGCAAAGGGCTCTACCTGCACGTGGACGCCGCCTTCGGCGGATTCGCCCTGCCCTTTCTCGGCGAGTTGGGCTATCCCATTCCCCCCTTCGACTTCAGCCTGCCGGGCGTGTCATCAATGATGACCGACGGCCACAAGCTGGGCCTCCTTCCGGTCGCGACCGGCTTCTTCCTCATCCGCGACGAGGCCATGCTGGACGCGATCCCGGCCGAGTTCACCGGCATTCACACCATCACCGCCACCAAGCCCGGCGATCACGCCGTCGCCGCCTGGGCCGTCATGCGCCGCCTGGGCCGCGAGGGCTACCGCGAGTCGGCCCGACGCCTCATGGAAGTGGTCGACATCGTCAGCAGAGGCATCGAAAACATTGACGGCCTCCGCCTGCTCGTCCGCCCCCTTCTCGCCGTCGTTAACTTCACGTCCGATCGCGACGACGTGGAACGCATCTACCTCGAACTGCGCCGCCGCGGCTGGGGCGCAACCTACGGCCACGACGGAACCCAGGGCCGCATCCGCCTCTCCATCCACCCCCACCGCGACATCGAACACGCCCACGGCTGGATCGCCGCGCTTCGGGAGTCCGTCCAGACCGTTCGCTCCGAGTCATGAGCCGGCGGGGGGGGCCCCCAACGCGGGGGGG
>JAJDZD010000065.1 GCA_022824865.1 Chloroflexota bacterium
GGGTTCCCGGCCGGCGGTCGCGAGTACCCCCAAAAAAGCGCGCGAAGCCACCGGATTGAGGACCGGCGGACTAGGATTGATCGGCAGCATGTGAACTCAACAATCGACATCCTCCAAGACGTGGAGCGCGCCAAATGAGCACCGCGGAAACGCCGGCCACGGGACCGTACGCCGCTGCCCTGGCGCAATTCGATCAGGCGGCCAACCAGATCGACCTGGATCCCAATCTGCGCGAGGTCTTGCGCTGTCCCAAGCGCGAGCTCACGGTCAACTTCCCGGTCGAGATGGACGACGGATCAATCACCTGCTTCACCGGTTACCGCGTCCAGCACAACGTCACTCGCGGCCCTGCCAAGGGCGGCATCCGCTACCACCCCAGCGCCGACCTCGACGAAGTCCGCGCCCTGGCCATGTGGATGACATGGAAGTGCGCGGTCATGAACCTGCCGTACGGCGGGGCCAAGGGCGGCGTCACCGTCGATCCCCGCACCCTTAGCCGCCACGAACTGGAAAACCTCACCCGCCGCTACGCCACCGAGATCATTCCGCTCATGGGCCCGGACAGCGATATTCCGGCTCCCGACATGGGCACCAACATGCAGGTGATGGCCTGGATCATGGACACCTATTCCATGCACGTGGGCTACTCGGTTCCCGCGGTGGTCACGGGCAAGCCGGTGGCCATCGGCGGATCGGAAGGCCGCGAAAGGGCCACGTCCAGGGGACTGCTGGTGGCTACGCAGGCCATGCTGGAGCGGCTTGGGCGTCCGCCAACGGGAACCGTCGCCATCCAGGGCGCCGGCAACGTTGGCCTGAACGCCTTGCAGCTCTTCAGCGAGGCGGGATTCACCGTCGTCGCCATCAGCGACAGCAGCGGCGGTGTGTTCAACCCGACCGGGCTCGATACGTCGCGGGTATACACCCACGTTTCGGATGGCGGCTGGCTGGCCGACTACTGCGAAGCCGAGCAAATCTCCAACGCCGACCTGCTGGCCCTGGACGTAGACGTGCTGGCGCCGGCCGCCATCGAAGGCCAGATTCACGCCGGCAACGCCGCAAGGGTGCGCGCAAACATGATCGTCGAAGGCGCCAACGGCCCGGTCACGCCGGAGGCCGACGCCCTGCTGAACGACCGGGGCGTGGTCGTCGTGCCCGACATCCTGGCCAACGCCGGCGGCGTAACGGTGTCCTACTACGAGTGGGTGCAGGGCATGCAGCACTTCTTCTGGAGCCGGGAGGAGATCAACAAGCTCCTGGCGGAACACATGGGGCGAGCCGCGCAGGAAGTCTGGGATCTGGCTCAGGATCGCGGCGTCAACCTGCGCGAGGCGGCCTACCAGATCGCCGTGGGACGCGTAGCCGAGGCAACCCAGCTTCGAGGAATCTACCCCTAGCCGCGCAGCACCTCGCGGACCGCGGCCCAACTAAACGACGCACCGTCGTCGAAGGTCGCGCCAACATCAACGAAGGGGTCTCGGCCTTCGTCGCTAGGGTTGTAGAGCCGGGTCGGCGAGTTCAGCAGGATCGCGGGCCGGTCGCCCGCCACCATGAATCCATGGTGTACGAGCCTGGGGATCAACACCGTGTATTGCGCGTCGTCGGGCTGGGACTGGCCCATTGGCAGCAGGTCCAACGTGCCTTCAGTTGGTGAACCGTCCCGACCGTCCCAGAGAGCCAGGATGATGTCACCGGCGGCCACCACGAAACGGTCTTCCTGGTGCTCATGTACATGCCACTCGTCCTCGTCGCGGGCTAGCCCCGCAGGAGTGGTGGAAAAGTAGGTCTGCGCGAACGGCCGCCCTTGGTCCTCGTACACATCCGACCAGTCCGTGCGCAGGATCTCGACGAGCGAGCCGGACTCGTCGCGGTTTACCCGCAGTGGGCGCGCTGCCGCGTCATGGATGCGAAGTCGAAACGTCGTGAGGTCGAGGTCGATTGGGGTTCGGACCGCGGATCGGATGCCGCCAGTTTAGGCGACCCTGGAACCCAGTCTGCCGGCCAGAGCCAACGCGCGCTCGTAATCTTCGGGCGTGTTCAGGTTCCAAAACGAGCGCAGGTCCGGGTCGAGGACGCGCAAGTCGTGCTCTTGGACCCAGATGGTCGACACGGCGTCGAACACGGGCGCCACCTTGAGCTCGCGACGCTTGATCCGCTGGCGGGCCGGCTTCAGGACCGACTTTCGATAGACCGCGTGCAACGGCTCTGGACGGCCGTCGGTCACCGGTACCACCGCGTCCACGCGAGCTGCCAGCCCGACGAGATCGAGAATCAATGTTGGATTGAGGAATGGCATGTCGGCCGCCGCGATGAACGCGAGGTCATAAGCCACGGCAGCCAAGCCGCTGTAGATGCCGCCCAGACTCCCGGAGCGCGGGTACAGGTCGCCGACGATCCGCACTCCTTCTATACCAGGATCGTCGTTTGCTACCAGCACCACATCGCCCGTCAGCCTGGAGACGGTGGCCACCACGTGCCCGAGGAGCGTCTGTGGCGATCCGTCAAGCGCCGGCGTCCATGGCAGCGCACGCTTGTCGCGGCCCATGCGTCGGCTCTGCCCGCCGGCAAGGATGACCACCGAGAAGCGCGGTGAAGTCATCGCGATGGACTTCCGTTGACTTCACGCACCGGCCTGCCTACGCTCAAATCAGAACGTCTGGTAGTTCTCCAAGGAGCTCCAATGGCAGCGCCCGAAGCCGTCGGCGACAGCGATTTCCAGTCCAAAGTTCTCGAAGCCTCCACCCCGGTCCTGGTGGATTTCTGGGCCGAGTGGTGCGGTCCGTGCAAGATGATCGCCCCGATCGTGGACGAACTGGCCGAGGAGTACGACGGCCGGGTCGGCTTTGCCAAGGTCGACGTTGACGCCAATCCCATGACGCCCGGGCAGTTCGGCATCCGCGGCATTCCGACATTGCTCGTATTCAAGGACGGGGCGGAAGTCGGACGCATTGTTGGGTTCCGGCCGAAGTCGGATCTCGCCGCCGCCTTGGACCAGGCGCTGAACGGGGCGTAGAGCCCGGCCGGCTTGTCAGCCTGACCTTCGGCGCCCAGGCTGCTGCTAGCTGGCGGCAAAGCTGCGTGCGCCGATCAACTCCAACTTGGCGCGGTGGACGCTGTCCATCTCGCTGATCAGTTCTTGGCGTCGCGCCGTAATCGGTTCGGCGGCATCGCCGTCGGCCGCAAGCCTGGTCTCCTCGAGTTCGGCGTTCAGCCGCCGCTCGCGCAGGCGGAGCGTCGCGAACTGCAGTTCAACGCTCAGGGATGCGTCACCACCGGGGGTCTCCGTCGCTCGTTCCAAGACAGCGGCTAGCCGCTGCTGTGACATCGGATCGAGCGTCGCGGCGATTCGGTCCCAGTCGAGCTCGGCGTTCTCGCGAGCCTCGGCCACGATGCGAGCCATGATGTGTCGGGCCGCCGGATCAGTGAGCAGCGCCGGATCCAGACGGCTGATCAGATCCACGTCCGAGGTACCGGACCTCACCACGCACCGCAGCAAACCTTCCTCAAGGCGGTCCATCATCATCGACGTCTCGCGCGAGGGCGGACGCGCGTCGCGAGCGGCTGCCCTCGGCGCGCCGCGACGGCCGTCCCGCGCGGCCATTCGCCGCAGCTCATCGGCCGGCACGCCGCTCAACTCGGCCAGTCGGCCGAAATAGTGGCCGCGTACCACGGCGTCGCTGAGCTCGGCCACGATCGGCAGCAGCTCGCGCATGGCCGCGCGGCGTCCACTCAGGCCTGTGAGATCGTGTTGGCTGCCGGCCCAGCGAAAGGCGAAGTCTGCCAGCGGCGTTGGGTTGGCGATGAGGTCGCGCCAGCGCTGCGGCCTGGAGCGAACCAACGAATCCGGATCGTCGCCAACTGGTAGCTCGGCGATCCCGATGTCTGTAGTCAGGCGGTCTTCGTGTCGGACCAGGCCCCGGACGTCGACCGTGGTGCCCGATTCGTAATCGCCGGCTTCGCGGACGACGTCCAGCCCACGGCGCGCGGCTGCCGCGCCAGCGGTGTCGGCATCAAGGGCGATGACCACGCGTGACGCGCCGGAGGTGGTGAGCATGCGCGCCTGCTGCTGCGTGAGGGAGGTGCCCATGGAGGCCACGGTGTTGGTGAAGCCGGCCTCGTGTGCGGCGATCACATCCATATAGCCTTCGACGATCACCGCAGTTTGCTCTTCGCGAATGGCGTCGCGCGCCAGGTGATAGCCGTACAGAAGGTGGCCCTTGGTAAAGACCTCGGAATCGCGCGTGTTCAGGTACTTCGGCTCAATGTCGCGCAGGGTGCGGCCGCCGAAGCCCACGACGGCGCCGGAGCGATTCCAGATGGGGAAGATCAGACGGTCGAACAGGTAGTCGCGGACTCCGCGCTCGTCCGAGCGGGCCAGGCCAGCGGCCTCGATCGCGCCGACTTCGAATCCCAGCGTGCGCAGGTGGTTAAGCAGCGGTGAGCCGCTGCTCCGCGCGTACCCCAGCCCAAACTTCGACACGGTCGCGTCCGCCAGCCCGCGAGTTTTCACATAGACGCGGGCCTCTTCCGCAGCGGGCGATTCCAGGAGTTGCCGGTGCAGGAACTTCTGCGCTTCGCCCAGCAGCCCGAGCATCGCGTTTTGCCGGCCCCTCCGTTCGGGATCGGCGGATCCGCGCTGAATCTCGATGCCGGCTTCGCGCGCGAGTTCGTCCAGGGCGTCAGGAAACTCGATGCGGTTACGACGCATTACGAAGGTGAGCAAGTCGCCACCTTCGCCGCAGCCAAAGCACTTGAAGCTGCCCCGGTCCGGAAAAACGAAGAACGACGGCGTCTTCTCACTGTGGAAAGGGCACAGGCCCTTCCAGTTGCGGCCGGCGCGCTGCAACCGAACGTCTCGGCCGATGTACTCGACCGCGTCCAGCCGGGCCTTGACTTCCTCTACCGGCGTCGCCATCTCGGGCCGAGCTTAAGCCACCCTTCCGCGCGCCTCGCGCTACAGGTTAGGCGCCGCGAACGTCGCGTTTCGAGCGCGCGAGACTGTCCGAGCAGCGCGCGCTACGGCACCAAGATGTACTCGTCGAAGTCGCAGATCGGACGGTAGCCCAACCGCGCGTAGAGCCGGTTGGACACAGGATTGGCCAGATCCGTGAACAACGCACAGAACCGCCGACCTTCGTCGAGCAACACTTGACTCAGGTCGGCGACGCAAGCCGCGGCGTATCCGCGGGCTCGATGTTCAGGAGGTGTATAGACGAAGTTGATCCTGATGCCCCGTGGCGTGGGCCCGTCGCAGGCGGCCATGGATACGGGTCCCCCGTTGTCCCAGACGTACATGCGTCCGAGGTCGATGCGCTTCCTGACGCTTTGTTCGCCGGGCGCCGGATTCTCGGATCGAAGCTCCACGTTCAAGGCGTCGGCCCACGTGGCCAGGGGTTCCATGTCACGCATCGCGGCCCGTCTGAATACCCCCGAGGGTCGTTTGGGCGGGATGATCCCGGTCAGTTCGTGGACGCGTAAGCGCATCTGGAGACGCGTCTCGTGACCCGTCCGTGCGTGCCAGTCTTGCAGGAAGCTCTCGGTAGTTCTGGCTGGACCGATAGTCCCGGAAAGTGACGAATCGTCCGCACTCAACTGCTTGACCAGCGCTTCAACGGCGCCCGGATGCCCGCGAGTCAGGATCAGATTCGCCCCCGACTGCAGCGCTGCCATGACACAGTCCGGGCCACGCTCCACGGTCAGCAAATGCTCGGCCGCGGTCGCGCTGGATGCCATGCCAAGCATCAGCACGTTTTCGGCCTCTCGACGCACGAGGAATCCCTGTGCTCGCGCCAGAAACGCCGACACATCCGGGTGTCGCCTTACGACGAAGTCAGCCATCTGGCGGCTCGGCGCTATCCGTGGCCCTGAGCTACCGGTCGCGGAAGCCCTGCTCCAGGCGTGCGTGGGCGGCGGCGATGCGGGCCACCGGTACGCGGTAGGGGGATGCGCTGACGTAGTCCAAACCCAACGACTCGCAGAAGTCGATGGATGACGGGTCGCCGCCGTGCTCGCCACAGATCCCGACTTCAATGTCATCTCGGGCGGCGCGTCCCTGCTCGGTGGCGGTGCGCATGAGTGCGCCGACGCCGTCGCGGTCGAGCACGCCGAAGGGGTTGTCGACGAGGATGCCGTCTTCCACGTACTTGAGCAGGAAGCGTCCCTCGGCGTCGTCGCGGCTGATGCCGAACGTCGTCTGGGTGAGGTCGTTGGTGCCGAAGCTGAAGAACTCGGCCACGCCTGCGATCTCGGTCGCGGTCAAGCAGGCCCGCGGCACTTCCAGCATGGTTCCGAACTTGTACTCGATCCGGTCGCCGGCCCGTTGCTGGACGTGCTCAGCGGTGGCCCGCAGCCGGGACTCGATGGTGGTCAACTCGGAAATGTGGCCGATAAGCGGAATCATGATCTCCGGCAATACGTGCACGGCCTCAGACTTCAGATGCAACGCGGCCTCCACGATGGCCTGGACCTGCATCTCGTAGACCTCGGGATAGACCAGCCCCAGGCGACAGCCGCGCAGGCCGAGCATGGGGTTGAACTCGTGCAACTCGGCGGCCCGCGCCACCTTGCGACGAGCCATTGCGAGATCGGCTTCCGACGCGCCGTCTTGCTCAAGGCTGGCCAGCTCGTCTTCAACCCCGCTCAGGAATTCGTGCAGCGGCGGGTCCAGCAGGCGAATGATGACCGGCAGCCCGTGCATGGCGCGCAGGATGCCGATGAAGTCATCGCGCTGGATCGGCAGCAGCCGGTCGAGAGCGCGCCGTCGCTCAGCCTCCGATTCGGCCAGGATCATGTCCTGCACGATCGGGAGGCGGTCGCCTTCGCGGAACATGTGCTCCGTTCGGCAAAGGCCAATGCCTTGGGCGCCATAGGAGCGGGCCAGTTCGGCCTCTTCGGGGGTGTCGGCGTTGCCCCAGACCTGGAGCCGGCGGATTTCGTCGGCCCAACTAAGCAGTTCGTGAAGTTCCTGCGTCATTTCGCCGGGAATCAGAAGTACTTCCCCGCGGATCACGTTACCCAGGGTGCCGTCGATAGTGAGGGTGTCGCCGGCCGAAACCACCTCGCTGCCGACTTTGAATTCACCGGTCTCGATGTCGATGTCCAGGACTTCGCAGCCCACCACGGCAGGCAATCCAAGCTGCCTGGCCACAATGGCCGCGTGGCTGGTGGCGCCTCCCCGCGAGGTGAGGATGGCCTGTGAGGCGGCCATGCCGTGGAAGTCGTCGGGCGAGGTCTCGGGACGAACCAGGATGACCGGATGGCCCTCCTCGGCTAGCGCTGCAGCATCGTCGGCGGTGAAGGCCACTTCGCCGGTCGCGGCGCCCGGGGATGCGTTGAGGCCACGGGCAATGGGATCCACGGGCGTTGACGCGTCAATGCGCGGGTGCAGCAGAGCGCTGACCTGCTCGGCCTCGACGCGGCGAACAGCGGTCTCCCGGTCGATCTTGCCCTCGTGGACCATATCGACTGCAATGCGAACGGCGGCCGCCGGACTGCGCTTTCCGGCGCGCGTTTGTAGCATGTAAAGGCGGCCGTCCTCGATCGTGAACTCGAGGTCCTGCATCTCGGCGTAGTGTGCTTCGAGCGCGTGGGCGTAGGCCTGGAATTCGCCGTAGACCTCGGGGAGCATCTCGCGCAACGTGCTGATTTGCTCCGGCGTGCGGATGCCAGCCACTACATCTTCGCCCTGGGCGTTAAGCAGGTACTCGCCGAAGAGCACCGGGTTGCCGTCATTGGGGTCGCGGGTGAAGGCCACGCCTGTTCCCGAGCGCTCGCCCATGTTTCCGAAGACCATCGTCTGCACGTTGCAGGCCGTGCCCCAGTCATGGGGCAGGCGATGGAAGTTCCGGTAGTCGACAGCGCGACGACCGTGCCAGGAGTCGAAGACGGCCCGGATAGCTCGCTCGAGTTGCTCGTGCGGGTCTTCCGGGAAACGCTGGCCGGTTTCCTCGAAGATCAGATTCTTGAAGTCGGCGGCAACCGCTTCCCACTCGGCCGCGGTCAGTTCGGGGTCTTCGGACTTCCCGAGGCGCTGCTTGTGCTCGTGAATGATGTCTTCGAAAGCCCGACTGTCGAGGTTCAGCACGATCGCGCCGAATCCCTGGACGAAGCGACGGTATGAGTCGCGGCTGAAGCGCGCGTCACCCGTGAGTTCGGTCAGGCCCTCGAGGGTCTGGGCATTGAGTCCAAGGTTCAGCACGGTGTCCATCATTCCGGGCATGGACACGCGGGCACCCGAGCGCACCGAAACCAGCAACGGATTCGTGGGATCGCCGAAGCGTTTGCCGGTCTGCACCTCGACTTCGGCGAGAGCCCGATCGATCTGCTGCTGCATGCCAGCCGGGAACTTTCGGCCGGTTTCGAAGTAGGCGAGACACGCCTCGGTCGAAATGGTGAAACCCGGCGGGACGGGGATGCCGGCACGGGTCATCTCGGCGGAGCCGGCGCCCTTTCCGCCAAGCAAGTTCCGCATCGACTCGGCGCCCTCGCGGAACAGGTAGACCCACTTGTGGACGGTGGCTGACATGCGAAAGGGGCTCCGGCTCTTGGGTTAGTGCGCCGCGGGGGTACGGCGCGCGCGGCTCTCGAATGTACCATCGCGCCCGGACGCGCCCGCGGTCGCGTACTTCCGGGAAGGTCGGCAGATTTCCGTTTTGAGCGCGGCCCGGCGCTGGGTGGCCACGGTCGCCGTCGGGCACTTCGCCGTGGACTTCACGGCGATGCTGCCGACGATGATGTACCCGTTCCTGGCACAGCGGCTGGAGCTGTCGCTGGGAATCGTGGGGGTGGCGTCGGCCGTGTGGGCCATCACTTCCTCGACATCGCAGCCGCTATTTGGGTATCTGGGCGACCGCTACGGACGGCGCTGGCTGGCCGCTGGAACGGTTGGAACGATGGCAGTGCTGGTGGCATTTGTGCCGATGGCGCCGTCATACGGCGTGCTGCTGTTGCTGCTGGGCGCCGCCGGCATCGTAGTTGGCGGGTATCACCCGCAGGGCGGCGCGATTGCCAACGAGGCGTCGCGCCGACACAAGGGTGCCGGCGTATCGACATTCTTCCTTGGCGGACACCTGGGCTTTACGGTTGCGCCGCTGGCTGCGGGTGCCGTGTTGGCGGCGAGCGGCCTGGCCTGGATGCCGCTGCTGGCTCTGCCGGCGCTCGTCGTCGCCGTCTTGATTCCGCTGGGGTTGCGCGGGTTCTCCAGCGTCAGGTCAACGGCGCGGTTCGGCGGGTTCGGCTCGTTGGGCGGCATCGGCCCCGCGCTGACGGCGGTGCTGGTCGTGGCGCTGGTCCGCGGATGGGCCTACGCCAGCCTCAATATCTACATTCCGTTTTTTGTGTCTCCTGACCGACCCGATCCGGGCTTCGCAGGATCGATGCTGGCGGTGTACCTGGGCTTCCACGCCGCCGGGGCGTTCAGCGGCGGCGTATTGGCCGACCGCCTGGGCGTGCGGCGAATGATCGGGTACTCGTCGCTGTTGTTGATCCCAGCCGTAACCGCGTTCGCATTGCTTCCGGTGGGCGCTTCGTCGTACCTGACAGTCGCCGCTGTGGGCGCATTGATTGGTGCAGGCTTCACGCCGACGGTGCTGCTGATGCAGCGGCTGGTGCCGGCGCACATGGGCGTGGGAACTGGCGTCATTCTGGGCGTCTCGTTTGGCGCCGCGGCGATCGGGAACCCGGTTACCGGGTTCGTGGGCGACGCCGCCGGACTCAATGTGGCATTCATGCTGATGGCTGTGGCACAGGTCGCCGTGTTGGTGGCGCTACGCTGGATTCCGGGCAGGACTGGCATCGAACAGGTTGCGCCGCAACCGGCGGAGAGCGCGGCTGGAGGAGCAAGCTGATGGGAATCCTGGAGCTTCGTGAGCTAGTCGACCGGCAGTTGCAGGAGCAGTTTAGGCGCCGGCGACCGGACGATCCCGCCGTCAACCTGCGCAAGACGCTGGTGGACGAACTGGTTCAACTGGATGAGGAAGGCTGCGACGTCGAAGACATCACGGCCGAAGTTCTTGCGTCGGACGTGCTGTCGATGGACGTGGCCACCGTTGAATCCTTGATGGCTCGGCTTGAGAGGCTTCCCATGCGGGAGGACTTCCCGTACGACGAACCGAGCGACCTGGCTGGGATTCGAGCCGCGCGGCCCGCTGGCCGAGCCATTCCCGAAGCTGACGACAGCAACTACGAACGGCGCTTGCGCGGGGCGTGGATAGGTCGTTGCGCAGGTTGCACGTTGGGAAAGCCCGTTGAGGGCTGGTCGCGTGCTGAGATTCGCGAGCTGTTGGACGCGGCCGACATTGGCGACCTGCGGTTCTACGTGCCGTACCTAGAGCCCAATCCCACTGGTCGCGCCTGGCACCCGTCGGCGGTGTACTCGGCGCAGGGGCGGATCGATGGAGTGCCGCGGGACGACGACATCGACTACTGCATCCTGGCGCTGGAGATCCTGGAGACCTATGGGCCGGGCGTGACCACAGCAGACTTCGGGCAGTCGTGGCTGGAGAGGCTGCCGTACTGGCGGGTGTACACGGCCGAGCGCGCCGCGTATCGGAACCTGGTTCTAGGACTACCAACGAGCCAGGCGGCGACGGTCCAAAACCCGTACCGCGAATGGATCGGCGCGCAGATTCGGGCCGACGTGCTGGGCTGGGTGCATCCGGGCCGGCCTGAGGCAGCCGCGGCGCTCGCATACCGAGATGCGGCGCTATCTCATGTGAAGAACGGGATTTACGGCGAGATGTGGGCGGCGGCCGCCATCGCTACGGCGTTCAGCCTGGACGATCCGTTGGACGCGGTACGCGCCGGGATGGACCAGATTCCGGCCAACAGCCGGCTGCACGCGGCGCTGACGAACACGCTGGCCTGGAGCGAGGAGTACGCGGACTGGCAGGACGCCTGGGAGCGGGTGAACGAGGCGTATGGGCACTACAACTTCGTGCACACGATCAACAACGCGTGCTTTGTGGTGCTGGGGCTGGCGTATGGGCGCGGGGACTTTGCGGCGACGGTTGGGATTGCGGTGGAGTGTGGGGAGGACACGGACTGCAATGGGGCGACGGCTGGATCGATTTTGGGTGCGACCAAGGGCGTGGAGGTGGTGCCGGCGGAATGGACCGAGCACTTTCACGACCGGGTTGAGACGATTGTCAGCGGGATCGGGACGCTGCGGTTGAGCGATCTGATCGCGCGGACGGCGGCGCTGGCGCGGGGGCCGTTCGCCGCCTAGCTCGAACCGCCCTGGCGGGCGAACAGGTCGCGGACCTCGGCCACGGTGGTGGCGTCGGCGGGCGCCTTGTCCTCGCGAACGAAGCCGATGACTCGCGGGAAACGCAGCGCCAGGCCGAGTTCGTCGTCGGTTCGGCCGGCGACGTGCATCGGGCTGCGGGTGAGCTCGTCAGCCAGGACTTCGACCACGATTTCGGGGTTCGCCCAGACGTCGGGGACGACGTCGGAGTGGACGTTGGCCGGGCGGTCGGCCACGGCGATCTCATCCAGCTTCTCTCGGATGCGGACCCACTCCTCGTCGGAGTAGCCGGTGCCGATGCGGGCGATGGACTTGAAGACCTGCTCGTCGGCGTCCCAGACGGCGCTGAGCAGGGCGCCAATACCCCAAGGCGTGCGCTTACCCTGGCCGCGCCAGTAGCCGATCAGCACGCAGTCGAGGGTGTCGGTCAGGGCCGAGGAGTAGCTGGCCTTGTACTTGATCCAGTTGAAGTTGCGCTGACCGGCCTGATACACGGAGTCCAGCCGCTTAGCCATCACGCCTTCGAATCCAGCGTGGACCTGCTCGTTGAAAAAGACGTCTATAGCTTCGGGATCGTCAGTGACGATGCACTCGGAGACCTGAAGGTCCTCGCCTTCGCTCCCCACGATCTCTTCGAGCCGCCGCCGTCGTTCGGTGAATGGCAGTTCGATTACGTTGTCGCCGTCGTAGAGCAGGTCGAAGGCGTGGACTTGGAGCGGAATCTCCTTAGCCGCCGCCTCGATGCCGTGGCGGCGGCGGCGTGAGGTGGTGACCTGGAACGGCAGGAATTCGCCGGTTTCCGGATTCACGCCCATGGCCTCGCCCTCGATGATGACCCGGGGCTTTTTCAGGTGGGCGCGGGCAGCCTGCGACACGTCAGGAAACATCCGGGACATGTCTTCGAGATTGCGGCTGTAGATGCGGACCCGGTCGCCGTCGCGATGGATCTGGACGCGGAAGCCATCCAGCTTCGGCTCGACCGCAGCCGAGCCGATCTTGTCCACGATTTCCTGGCCGCTGGACATGCGGGCGGCCTGGGCCATGCGGACGGGATTGCCGACGCGGACCCGGGCGCGGGCCATGGCGTCGGCGCCACCCCGTAGGTAGTCGCGGGCGGTCTGACCGAGATCGCAGGTCAGGTTGTAGGCGCGTTCGACGGCCTTGCGTTCGGACTTGTCGCCGACCCGGGCGAAGGAGAGCGCGTCCATGAACGTGGGGTCGCCGATACCGAGGCGCAGGCGGCCGACGGGTATGCGCGGGAGATAGCGGTTGGAACGCGGGTCCAGGTCGCGCAAAAGGCCGGCGACGCCGGCGACCTTTCGTTCCTGTGATTCGGTGCCCTCCGCCTCGGCGACCTCGCGCAGGCGCGCGAAAACGCCGCCAACGGAGACGTTCCTGGTCCAGTCCTGAGCCAGCTCGCGCTGTCGATGTGCCCGCCAGGACGGATTGCCGACGGCGGTGTGCCAGTAGATTCGGCCCTGGCCGAGTCGCGGTGGTCGACTCGCCCGGCGGGGCCGTCCGGCTGTCGCCGATCCCCAACCCCGCGGAAGCGGCGGTGCGGCGGTAATTGACTCGGTTGGAGTCAAGGCTTCGGCCGCGAGTCCGAGGTCCCCGGCCTCGCGGTAGACGGCTTGAACCTCGTCCGGCTCGGCCTCGAAAGCCTGGGCGATCGAGCGCAGGAGCAGGCGGCTGGCCATGCCGAACTCGAGGTCGACGAACTTGGGGACCAGGCGGCCCTGCATCAGGTAGGTGACCTGGGCGGCTTCCTCCGGGGTGACGCGCTGGTAGAGCTCGGCCAGGATCTCGATCATGGCGTTGCGGCCGGACACGGCGTCGATGCGCTCGAAGACTTCGGCCAGTTCGCGAAACGTCATGTGGACCTACCCACGGGCAGCAGGTTGGCGCGCAGCCAGTCGTGGATGTCGCGCATGTTTTCGAAGGCATGGTAGGGAATCCGTTCGAGCTTGCAGCGCTCCGCCAGTTGGGATCGGGCAAACAGCAGATCGGCGGCTTGCGCGGCGGCCCAGTCACTCATGCCGTCACCGGCGTAGGCGACGCGCCAGTCCTGGGCCTGCAGCGCCCGGACCGGTCCGGCTTTCCAGCCGCCACGGGGATCGTGTCCGGGGCGCTCATGCGGGAACTCGAGCCTGATCAAGCCATTGCGGAAGAAGAGCCGGTTGGATTGAAATTGCAGCTCAGACAGGCCCGCTCGGGTGAGCATTGGCTTGACGTAGGCGTCGAAGCCGTCGCTGACGACCTCAGCCGGGATGCCGTGCTCCCTGAGATCAGCGACCAGCGGCGCGAATGCTGGGTCTATGGCGTATTGGTCGATGAGCCGTTGAAACTCGTGCTCGCGAGCATCCACAAGCGCGAATTGGCGGTGGGCGCGTTCGCTGGTGGGGATTTCGCCGCGGATCCATTCGTCGTCGATGTCGCGCCAGGTTGGGTTTGCGAAGGCGTCGAAGATGACGTGGCCCATGTCGTTGGGGGAGATGGTGCCGTCAAAGTCGAAGACGAAGGCCCAGCGGGCGGCTGTGTCGGTCAGATCACGGCCTCGAGCTTGGCGTAGCTGACGGCCAGCTTCTTGAGGCCTACCTCGCCCCCGAACATGACGGTGACTTCCTCGTCGAAGTTGGTGATCTGTCCGGCGACGATCAGGCCTTCGCCGAAGACCGGGTGACGGACGCGCTGGCCGTCGTGATAGGTACGTTCAGTGGGTGGCTGGGGCTGATCGTCGTCATCGTCGACGCCGAAGCCGGAAGCCAGGACGGTGGGCCGGGCGTCGAGGCGGCGCCGATAGGTGAGCCGCTCCGTCGGAATGTCCTGAAGGAAACGGGACGGGAATCGCACAGGGGCGCCCCAGCCGGAGCGGTGGCGGGTGTAGGTGAGGAATAAGCGGTCCTTGGCGCGGGTGAGCGCCACGTAGGCCAGGCGGCGCTCCTCGTCCATCTGGGCGGGCTCGTCGTAACTGCGGGCGTGGGGGAAGAGCTCTTCCTCCAGGCCGACGAGGATCACGACGCCGAATTCGAGACCCTTGGCCGAGTGGGCCGTGAGCAGCGTGACCGCGTCGCCGCCGGTTGCCAGGTTGTCGACGTCTGCAACCAGCGCGGCTTCGCTGAGGTAGCGGGACAGGCTTTCGCGCGGGCCGAGGCCGTCGTACTTGGAGGCGGCGGTCTGAAGCTCGACTACGTTCTCCCAGCGTTCCTCGGGGCTATCGGGGTCGTTGTCGAGGACATCGTCGTAGCCGGATTCGCGGACGACGGCGTTGACGAGGCCGCCGACGGGCACCTCGTCGGCCAGGGTGTCCAGGCGGCGCAGGAGACGGCCCAGCTCGATCAGCGCCCGCGTGGCGCGGGTGGGCAGCGGGTTGTCGAGTGTGTGCTGGACCGGCTGACCCGAGTCGGCGTCGGCGGCCAGCAGGCGCGTGAGCTCGCCCGACGAGCGACTGGTGTTCTCGGCCCACTCGCGGAGGACCTGGAGGGTCTTGGCGCCGATGCCGCGGCGCGGGGTGTTGGCAATGCGCTCGAAGCTGACCAGGTCGCGGGGGTTGGCAATGGCCCGCAGGTAGCCCAGCACGTCGCGCACTTCGCGGCGTCCGTAAAACTCAGTGGCGCCCACCAACTGGTATGGCAGACCCTGGCGGACAAACCACTCCTCGAGCGGCCGCGACTGGGCGTTGGTGCGGTAGATGATGGCGATGTCGTGGTTCGGGATGTCTTCGCCACGCAGTTCGCGGATGAGGTTGCCGACCTGGCGGGCTTCGTCGTCTTCGTCGAAGGCTTCGATGATCTCGGGCTGTTGGCCGTCGTCACGCTCGGTCCACAGGGTCTTCTCGGCGCGGTTGGCGACCTTGGAAATGACGGCGTTGGCTGAAGCCAGGATGTTGCCCGTGGAGCGGTAGTTGCGTTCGAGGCGGATGACGCGGGCGTCGGCGAACTGGGCTTCGAAGTCGAGGATGTTGCGGATATCGGCGCCGCGCCAGGTGTAGATGCTCTGATCGTCGTCGCCGACCACGCAGACGTTGCCCCGGTCCGCAGCGAGTTGCCTGACGAACTCGTACTGAGCGCGGTTGGTGTCCTGATATTCGTCGACCAGGATGAAGCGGTAGCGGTCCTGGTAGAAGGCGCGGAGATCGGGGAACTCGCGGAAGAGGCGGACGCAGAAGGCGATCATGTCGCCGAAGTCGACGCCGTTGGCGCTGTCCAGCAGCCGCTGGTAGCGGTGGTAGACCTGCGCCACGGCTTCCTCGAAGTAGCCCTCGGAACGCTCGGCGTAGACGAAGGGATCGGCGAGTTCGTCCTTGGCTCTCGAGATGGCGTTGCGGATGGCGACGGGGCTGATGGTGGTGAGGCCGATGCCGACGTCGCCCATGGCCTGCTTGACGAGGCGCAGTTGGTCGTCCGCGTCGTAGATGGTGAATTCGGGCTCGCGTCCCAGGTGGTGGATGTCGCGGCGGAGGATGCGGAGGGCCTGGCCGTGGAAGGTGCCGACATGGACGCCGGCCGCCATCCGGCCGACCAGGTCGACGATGCGCTCGCGCATCTCGTTGGCGGCTTTGTTGGTGAAGGTGACGGCCAGGATGTTCCAGGGGGCGACGCCGGCGGCGATGAGGTTGGCGACGCGGCAGGTGATGACGCGGGTCTTGCCGGAGCCGGCGCCGGCGAAGACGAGCAGGGGGCCGTGGACGTGGTCGATGGCGGCGCGCTGCTGGTCGTTCAGGCCGCTGAGATCGAGGGGCAGCAGGCCGGCGGCCTGGGGGTGGTGGGTGGCGCTCACGGGCGATTCTAGGGCACCTGTGGAGAGCGGGTCGTGGGGCGCGAAATGGGGCGGGTTCGCGCACGTAAGAGTTTTTTCCAAAAAACTCTTGAGGCGCCGCGGGGCCTCTTCGGGCGAGGGAACGAGGAGGGCGAGCGGCGGGCGGCGGAGAGGCATACGAAGTGCGTGTTGCGGAGACATCAGGACCAGTGTACACTGTCGGCGCACGGCCAGCAACCACCGTGGCCTGAGGCAACCGGCGAGGGACTGCGATCAGGACACGGAGGCTCGTGGCGTTGTGTTCTGCGGCGTGTGTCGCTGGGAGGTGCTTGTGCCGATGCAGCGATACACGTGGACGCTTCGAAACCGGCACGTGTAGTCTCGGCGCTGGCGGAGCCGGTGAAAGCGCGTGGCTCGCTCACAGCGCCGGCAGGTGGACAGCAGTCCGACCCGAAAGTCAACGACCCTATCCAGGCAGGCGGCGCTGTCGGGATAGTCCCAGTGGAAGTCGAAGATGGGATAGGTGTTGACCATCGCAATGGTTGATCAGGTCCGGTACCCAAACGACGACATGCCTGTGCCAAGGGTAAGACCACGTTGAATAACTTGCTTAGCGTTGGCTTTGCAGGCTTATTCATCGGCTGGTGGGCTGTCTATGTCGTGCCTACTCTCTTACGCCTTGCGTTTCCTGAGCTGGTTCCGCCAATTCCTGTCTGGCTAAATGCGGATGCCAATGGCTCCCTGCCCAACCACATGTCAGTGGCAGTCCTGGCGCTGGCAGCCATCGCGCTGTTCGTTAGTGCGATTCGCGCATCTCGAGAATCTCAGCTTGCGACAATCGGCTGGTCGATCCTGGCGGTCACCACGCTGTTTGTGTCAATTGCCGAACTCACCGACTGGCACAACAGCCTGTTTGATTCGTGGTCTGTTCAACTTGCACCGCTGGCTGCGATTTTTGTTGTTCTATTAATTCTGTTTATATGGCGAGTTGATCATCCGCCGCATGTCCGTCTCTTGCTTGGCTTCGGGTGTAGCTTGTGGAGCATGGTTATTGTTCACGAAGCGATTCAGCCATACGCGATATCAAAATTTGGTCATTTGCCGATAGTCATCGAAGAAACGATGGAGGTCACAGGAGCCATGAGTCTGACGACGGCAGCCTGGCTCACCTATCAGCGGCCGACAGCATTGCCGTCCTGGCGCGCGGCGACGGCTTGGTCGACCCTCGTTGTCAGCGTATGCGGTGTCATAGTTATCCTCTTTCTCTACCAAGTTCCTCTAACCAGCACGCGTTATGAAACTCCTTTGATCAGCACGCGTGACGCCTCACCCCTGGGATCCTTTCACGTTGTTTTAGAGGGATACGGAGCCCTACAGCAAGACGCACGTCGCATACCTTTTCCATCAGATCGCATTGACGTGCGAATGGGGCTTCGCGGCGAGATGGCGACGAGCGTCGAGTTGCGCGTGCTCTCAGATGCTACGGTTATTAGCGCAGGCCGTACACACGTGCGCCCGCAAGAAGACGACTTGTCAATGCAGACATTCGTCCTGGCTCCAGTGCTCAATACGACATCCGATCAACTCAGCCTACAGTTGATCGCCCACCTTCCTGCGGACTCGCACCTGCGAATTGGCGCAATACAAAGCAATCCTGTTGACGGACTTCGGCTACAAACAAACGGTGATCTCCAACCACCTGGGCATCGTATTGAATACACCGTGTATTCGACTCCGGAACCAACGCGGGCGAAGCTGTCGGGGCTCTGGCACATCGCCAGTGACTGGAGACACGTGGCCACGGCAGTGTTTTGCTGGGTTTCACTGATTCCGCTGGTGGGCATACCAGCTTTTCTCATCCGTCTCATCCTTGCGACACCAGCTGGCCGTGCTCCTTTTCGGTCGTGATGACGGCGTGCGGTACGGGCCTCAGGACGTTGCGCCGGACGCCGCGCGGTAGCGGTGCGGGACAGTTGAGCCAGATAGACCGGCAGCGCGGTTGTCGTGTTGCCAGAAAACTCTTCGCTCACCGCCAGGCCTAACCGGGCGAGGGGGCGGCGACAGCGGGCGGCGGAGGGCGGAGGGACATGCGGCTTCCGAGTTGCCTGGTCATTTCGTCCAGTGTACACTAGATGCACACGAGGGGCAATCACTGGACGCGCAGGCAGCCGGCGAGGGGATGTGAGCGGGTCACAGGGTTTGTGGGGTTGTGTCCTGCGGCGAGCGCGTTGCGGGATCAGCCCGCCGACGGCGTTGTCGGGTGGATGCGGACGTTGACGTGGAGGCGGCTTTGGCCGCCGCCGCGGAGGACGCCGCGGGTGGGGGCGACGTCCTGGTAGTCGCGGCCAACGGCGAGGCGGACGTGGCGATGGTCGGCCAGGGTGCGGTTGGTGGGGTCGAAGCCGATCCAGTCGAGGCCGGGCAGGCGGCATTCGGCCCAGGCATGGGTGAAGGTCGACGGCGCCTGCTCGCCTTCCGCGCCGGTGACGTGCAGATAGCCGGACACGTAGCGGGTCGGGATTCCCCAGGAGCGGGCGATGGCGATCATGACGTGGGCGTAGTCCTGGCAGACGCCGTGGCCGGTTTCGAGGATGTGGTCGATGGGAGAGATGACCGAGGTGCTGCCGGGGCTGTAGGTGAAGGTGTCATGCAGCGCGTCGGACAGGCAGCGCAGGCTCCGGAGTGGATCGTCTCGAACACGGATTTCGCACCGGCGCGTGAAGGCGGAAAGGGCGGGCGATGGCGTCGTGAGGGCGCTGGGGCGGGTGAAGTCCCAGTCGGCGAAGGCATCACGCGCGGCGTGGATCGCCGTCCAGGCATCGGCGCCCAGCGATTCGGGCAAAAGCGGCGACGGACGAATCTCGATAGCGCACGAGGCCGAGATTGCAAGGGCGGCGTGCTCGCGATGGAGATTGAGTACGTGCCGGGTGTTGCCGAAGGCGTCGGTCTCAACGTTGAGGGTTGATGCGGGGTCGGTGGAAACCGCGAAGCGCACAAGCCGCTGACCGCCGTCGCCGCGCGGCTTGAGGCAGAGACGCATGACGCAGTAGCGGGCCGGCGAGGTGTAGGCGTAGCGCGATACGTGCTCGATCTCGTAGCGGACCGGACCCGCCATGGACTCAGCGAACCGGAACGTCGTGAACCGGGTAGTTGAAGAAGGATTCCGTCAGCAGGTCGTGGAGATCTCGTCCACGCTCGTTCAACTGCTGAAGCAAGGCTTTGGGGTCGTCCTGGTCCAGCCACGCGTAATTGACCAAGGCACTCATGCGACCCATGAGTCGTTGCGCGGCGCCGGCGGCCTGATCGTTGGGGCTGGCGGCGGTGCCGGCGAGCTCGGCGGAGAGCGTGTCCAGCGTCCGGGCGAGGGAGTCGGGCAATCGCGCATCGGTCGCCAGCAGGTCCAGAACCCGCCGTGGCTCGACTGCGAGGCCGTAGGTTCGGTGGTAGGCCTCCAGCGCGTGGTACAGGCGAAGGAGGCCGGTCCAGGGGGCTTCGGAGACATCCCGGGTGCGTTCGGCAGCCACGATCTGGGCATGCAGCAGCGCGGATGAGAGTTGTACCCGCTCGATCGCACGACCGAGGTTGAGGAACCTCCAGCCCTCGTCGCGGTACATCGTGGCCGCGGCCACGCCGGCGAAGGTGTCGATGTCAGCCACGGTGTCCGCATAGAAGCGCTCGGGCGACGATGCCCAAATGTCCTGGATCGTCATGCCCTGAACGCGCAGATAGGTTCGATTTAGGCAGGTCCACATCCCGGCGCTGAGGCAGTGGCGTACGTGCCGCGCGTTTTCGCGTCCGTTCGAGATTCCGCTCCACACCGAGTCGGGGTTGGTGGGTTCAAACGTGAGGTCATCCGCCAGCGTGTACGAGTCCGCCAGGGTGTAGTCGTCCTGGGCGAGGAGCTCGAGGCTACCGACCGGCGGTTGACGGTGCAGGCATCCGTACATGCGCAGCCAGCCGAAGTGAATCTCGTTGACCGGGCGATCGACCAGCGCCTCCGTCTGCAGGCGCAGCAGGCGGCTGAGATGCTGGGCGCGCTCCAGGTAGCGGCCCATCCAGTAGAGCCCCTCGGCGCTGCGAGACAGCATGCGGCTTAGTTCTCCAGCACCCAGAGGTCCTTGCCGCCGCCACCCTGGCTGGAGTTGACCACCAGGCTGCCACGGCGCAAGGCGACGCGACAGAACGCGCCGGGCACGATGCGGGTCTGGCGACCGTGCAGCACAAACGGGCGCAAGTCGACGTGGCGAGGTTCGATGTGGCCATCGATGAGACAGGGCGCCCGCGACAGGGCGAGCACGGGTTGTGAGATGAAGTCGGCGGGATCAGCCCGCACTTGCTCCGCGTACTCCGCGCGCTCGGCCGGCGTGGCGTGCGGGCCGATCAACATTCCGTAGCCGCCGGACTCGCCAACACGCTTGACTACAAGATTAGCCAGATTGTCAAGCGTGTACTCGAGTCCATCCGGATTACGGCACAGATTCGTCTCAACGTTAGCAATGATCGGTTCTTCAGCTAAGTAGTAGCGAATCATGTCCGGAACGTACGCGTAGACGCTCTTGTCGTCGGCGACTCCGGTGCCCGGAGCGTTGGCCAGCGTGACGTTGCCCTGCTTGCAGGCGTGCATGATCCCCGGGACGCCAAGCAGGGAGTCCTCGCGAAACACGACGGGGTCGAGAAAGTCATCGTCGATACGCCGGTACACGACATCGACCCGCCGCAAGCCGGCGGTGGTGCGCATGTAGACGACGCCATCGTCAACCAGCAAATCGCGCCCCTCGACCAGCTCCGCGCCGATCTGGCTGGCCAGGAACATGTGCTCGTAGAAGGCCGAGTTGTAGACGCCGGGCGTTAGCAAGACGATCGTCGGGTCGGATGTTCCAGCAGGCGAGAGTTCCTCCAGCGTTGTGCGGAGGACTTGCCCGTAGTGCTCGATTTCCTGAACGCGCGAGGCGCGGTAGAGGCGGCGGAAGCTGGCTTTGACGGCTTTCCGGTTGGCGAGCATGTAGGCGACGCCGGAGGGCACGCGCAGATTGTCTTCGAGGACTTTGAAGCCCTCAGTTGTGCGGACGAGGTCGGTTCCGCAGATTGCGACCCAGACGCCGTGCGGCGCCTGGAAGCCACGCATTTCGATGCGGTACTGGGGGCAGCCGCGCACCACATCGACGGGAATGACGCCGTCCTCGACGATCCGGGCCGGACCGTAGACGTCGGCCAGGAAGAGGTTGAGGGCCTTGAGGCGCTGGGTCAGGCCGGCCTCGAGTTCTTGCCACTCGCCGGCCGAGAGCACACGCGGCAGGCAGTCGACCGGGATGATGCGCTCGTCGCCTTCTTCGTCGCCGTAGACCTTGAACGAAATGCCCTCGCTGGAGAATGAGCCGGTGACCTGATCCTGGATGTCGCCAAGGCCGGCCGCGGACGTCCCGGTTACAGCCGCGTGGACTCCCTGGTATTGGGCTCGAGCGGTTCCGTCCGAGTGGAACATCTCGTCATAGATGCGCTCATCCAGTTCATACTTACTGAAGTCCATACGGGTATTTTATCCGCTAGCGTTCACGCGCTCTTTTTCAAAAATAGCGCGTTGTTGCCCCTGTACAGCCTGCGGCCGACGACCATCCGAGCACTCCCGACGACGAATTGAGCGGCAGTCTATCGGATACCGGGCGAGGCGCGTGCACGGCCGCAGCCACGATGACGGCGGACAGGGGCTGTCGGGCAACGATGCCATTCGCAGCCGGACTGTCCGCCCGTCCTGGCAGTTATGAGCGTGCGTCAGGCACGAACTGCGCGGAGGCGGGCGAGGCCCGCCTCCGCGCGGCTTAGGCACTTCAGCGCCTAGCGCATCAACTGCCCGGCCTAGTCGTCCTCTCCGTCGTACTCCTCGGGCATGAGCACGAACTCGGGGTAGGCCTCGATGCGGAGTTCGCCAGCGTCCTGGCCGAGCTGCTCGACCTGTTGCGACACGCGCGAGCCGATGGTGATTTCCAGCAGCTTCCAGAGCCCGAAGGAAACCATGAACACGAAGGCGCCGATGGCCAGGATGCCGATCAACTGCACGTGGAACGTGCCACCCGCGGCGATGCAGACGGCGAGGGTTCCCCAGATACCGGCGAACAGGTGCACGGGAACCGCGCCGACCACGTCGTCCTGCCGCAGCTTCTCCAGCAGCTTCATCCCGGCCACGCAGATCACGCCGCCGATGGCGCCGATGATGATCGCCCAGTAGTGATCGACGATATCGGGGCCGGCGGTTATGGAAACCAGTCCTGCCAGGGCGCCGTTCAATCCACCCAATACGTCGGTTCGTCCGAAAATTGGCCGCGACGCGATCAGGGCAGCCATAGCGCCTGCCGCGGCGGCGAGGTTGGTGTTGACGAGCACGTGGCTCATGGCGATGGCGTCGGACGCGCTGCCCAGCGCCAGCTGGGAGCCGCCGTTGAAACCGAACCACCCGAGCCAGAGGATGAAGACGCCGAGCGTGACCATCAGGACGTTTGACGGCGGCGTGGCCCGGGCCGTGCCGTCCTTCTTGAACTTCCCGAGCCGAGGACCGACGACGAGGATGCCGGCCAGCGCGGCCCAGCCACCGGTGCTATGCACGATGGTGGAGCCTGCGAAGTCCTGGAATCCGAGGCCGTCCAGCCAGCCACCGCCCCAGGTCCAAGCGCCGACGATGGGGTAGATGATGGCGGTGAGGATCAAGACAAAGAGGAAGAAGGACCAGAGCTTGACCCGCTCGGCCAGGGCGCCGGACACGATCGAGGCGGCCGCGGCGACAAAGACCATCTGGAAGAACCAGTCGGACATGGTGGAGTAGGCGTTTTCCCCGGCGAGCACGGCCGCGGCGTCGCCCTCGCCGTTGACCAGCGCGATCTCTTCAGCCGACGGTCCGTAGAAGAGCTTGAACGATCCGATGAAGTTGCCGATGAGGTCGCCGTACATCAGGTTGTAGCCGAGGATGAAGTAGGCGAGTCCGGCAATCGAGTAAAGGCCGATATTCTTCAGGCAAATCATGGAGGCGTTCTTGGTCCGTACGGACCCGGCCTCCAGCATGGCGAAGCCGGCGCTCATCCACATGACCAGCGCGCCCCAGACCAGGAACGCGAAGGTGTTGAGAACGTAGACGGCTTCGGCTTCCACTCCTTGCGCCTGCGCCGCGGCTGGCCGTGCCAGGAATATGCCGAGGGTCGCGGCCGCCGCCAATAGCAGCAGGGTGCGGCGGCGCTGTCCAAACAGTTGCATGATCGCGGTCACGATAAGACTCCTCCTCTATGCACTCTCGACAACACAATCCGCCGGCGGGGCACCGACATTCGACACAGAACGATCAGGGTGCAGGGGTCTACTGAAGGTGAACGTTACGGGAGAGCCGCGAGTAGCCGCGCCAACCCGGCCAGTGCTGAGCTGCCACCCGTACTTTCGGCTTGAAATGTACGGCGCGTAAATGCGCGCTCTACAGCCACCGCCTGTGACCTTGTCGAAGATCCGGCCTATAGCGTCTACAGCTGCTGAAGGCATCCACCCAACCGGCGCAGGCTGTACTGGAGCGTCACGGTAACAAGCGCGCCCGAAATGGGCTAGCTCCGGGATCCTCTGGCAGCCGCGCCTGCCTGTGATCCTGGCTCGCTTCCCTGGAAAGGCCGTCACGGCACCAGTCGGTCGGGTCTGGACGGCTTCGTACCCCCCCGCGCAAGACATGCGCCGCAGGCCGCAGCCGGCTAACGGGTTCCAGGTGGGTCGACGCGGACGGTGATGATGTCGGTGCCGTGGAATTGCTGGTGACTGACGGAGGATGCGTACTGGCGCAGGAGCCGCAGGGAGATTTCGCCCTCGGTGGGAATCGCCTCGTCGTGCTGCTGGAGCTGGCGGACACGGTCCTCGATGTTGTCGTCGTCGCCGCCGCCGATGAATTCGAGCTCCGCCACCGGACCCTCGCTGGAGGCGACCACGACCAGCCGCCGGATTTCCTCGTCGTCGTCTTCGTCGTCTGCGTCCAGGTCCAGACTCAAGTCCAGATCCAGCGGGGCCAGGGTCAAGAGCGTTTCCTCGGCCACGGCGCTGAGCCTGTCTTTCATGGGCTGGTTCCAGCCGCGGCGGTCGGCGAAGTCGGCGACGAATTCGTTGAGGTCGGGCAGGGCGTCGATATGGAGACGTGACTGGAAGCGCATGCGGCGGGGACTGGTGAGTTCCAGGTAGAGAATCATGACGACGGCGGCGAAGCCCCCGGTGGTGATTCCGCTCTTGAAGAGGGCGCCCCACACGGGACCAAGATCGGGCAGGTTGAAGAGGTTGAACTGGAAGGCCGCGCCGATCCAGAAGCACATACCGGCGACGACGACCTTGTCGCGGCTGTCCTCGTTCTGGATGACCGTGCGGGCGCCGTCGACGAAGAGTGTGCCGGTTATGAGGATGAGGTAGCCGGTCATGACCGGACCGGGAATGGTGCTGAGCAGACCGGAGGCCTTGGGCAGGAAGGCCAGGACGATCAGGACTCCGCCGATGATGTAGCCGACGCGGCGAGAGGCGACGCCGGTGATCTGGGTGAACGCGGCGAAGCCGGGATTGATGATGTTGGGAACGGCGCCGGCGAGGCCAGCCATGAGGTTGGATACGCCGGTTCCCGCCAAGGCGCCCTGGACCTGGCGAAAGTTCACGGCGCGGTCGTCGCGCCAGGAGACGCGCTGGGCGGCGATGGCGGCGCCGTTGGCCTGGATGGAGATGATGAGACCGAGAAACAGGAAGCCGGGAAGGAGCGTCCAGAAGGAGAGGCCGAAGTCGAGACCGAGGCCTGGCGCGGCTCTCGGCAGGCCGATCCAGGGTGCGTCCAGGACACGGTCAAAGCTGTAGATGCCGAACACGGCGGCGACGACGCAGCCGCCGACGATTCCGATCAGCGGCGCCCACAGACGGAGCAGTTCCGATCCGCGCAAGGCCAGGGCGGCGACGATGACGAGCGTGGCCAACGCCGTAAGGGGGGCAGCCACCGGCTCGGTTTCGGTTGCGTCGTCCAGCAGGCCGAATACGACGGACGCCAGGGTGATGGAGAGGATCATCATGACGGTGCCGCCGACGGTGGGCGTGACGATGCGCCGGAGGATGACCAGCCAGCGAGCGACGACGAGTTGAATTACCGCGGAGACGAGGACAAGGGCGGTGAGGGTGGCGGGTCCGCCGTCGGCCACGGCCGTGATGCAGAACGGGATGGCGAAGGCGGCGGTGAACATGGGCAACACGGCGCCAGCGCCGGCCGGTCCGAGCCGACGAACCTGGAGGATGGTGGACAGGCCGCAGACCAGGAGCGAGGCGAAGACCATCCAGATGAGGTAGGACTCGTCGCGGCCGGAGGCGTTGGCCACGATGACGGGCGTGACCAGGAGCGTGGCAGAGGCAATGAGGCTGAATTGCAGGCCGTACCCCAGCGAGGCGAGCAGGGGCGGGTTTTCGTGCGCCTCATAGCGGGGGTTCTGAAGCGGTGCCGTTGCCAGAATCGCCTCCCGCCGCAGCCCTACAGCGGTGGGCCGACGTGGACGTTAGATCGAACCGTCGTTGAGATGTGGGTGGGAACGGACTGAGCGTCCCAAACGGGCCACGAAGATTTCTTCACGGCCGTGGCCTCATCTTCCCAGTTGCCCATTTTCATCTTCGAAATTGACGTGTTTCGGCATTTGGGCTACCCGCGACGTTGGCCACCATATTGAGCAGGGGGCAGCAATGCAAGCCAAGAAGAAGAGGCTGACACTGGACCTCGACCCTCCGGTGCAACGGCGTCTGAAGGCGGCGGCCGCGCTCAAGGGAATCAGCATGCGACGGTACTGCCTGGCCGCGAAAGAGCGGGAACTCACTCGAGACGCGGACAACGGCGCGTTCGCCGGCAGCTTCAACATCGAAGCACTTGTAGCCCTTCAAGAGGAGGCGTTTGGCGACAAGGTTCTGCCGGACGACGGGATTGAGATCATCCGGGAGGCGCGTGAGTCCAGAAGCGTGGCTGATGACTGGCCTCCATGGCGGACCAAGGAGCTATGAGAGCCGCCGGAGATCCTTAGAGGACTGTAGACGGACCCATCATTGAGATGCGGGTGGGTGTCCCAGGCGAACCTGCAACACCTGCATGATTGGTATCGCGCCCGGGCTACGCCCTGGGCTCTATGACAACGCGACCACCGCGCTCGACTTCCACAATCAGGTTGTGCCTGTCCAGCATCCGCATACCGACCAGAGGAGTGGCGTTGGCGGCGTCTGCCTCCACATACCTCGGCTGACCATCCCACAGCACAGCTATGCCGTAGGAAGGGAGCATTACTTCGCTGCCGTCAGCCAGGGTTGCCCGGCTCGTACCGCGGAAGTCCAATCCCAACTCCGTCGCCAACAAAGGGGGCACAGTCAGGAATCCGGTAAATCCAGTGTCTATCACAGCCTCGATTTCCCTTGTCCGCCCCGCCTGGCCTTGTACGACAATGGTTATCACAGGCTCATAGGCGGCGTTCACCACGCCCTCGATCACTCGGCTCTCCGTAGAGGTCGACCGCCAAAGTGATAGAGCGCCCGACTTCCGACCCGGAGCAGCCAGACGTCAATAGCGCCAGGGCGCTGTGCCCGCAGTTGGTCCGTCGCGGCAATCACGTTGTCGCCAACAGCCCAACTGCCGCTCTCAACGTCAATTGCGACAACCTCGTCTTGATGATCCGCCTCGACCTGCGGACGAATGTCCCGCTCGTAAATCTCGTCGCCGAGACGGGCCGTCTCTTCGCGTGGGCGGCGTGGAAGGCCGGCAGCCCTCTCGTCTTGCGCGGTCGTCGAGGTTTCTGCGTCTGTCATCCGTTCAACCCTCCACCCACACTCTAGTGCTTCGCGGAAGCTGCCGTTGACGTCCCAGGGGACTTGAGCAATGACAGGCCCGCAATGGTGGAGTCCGTGGAAGAGTCACGATTGCTGGTGGGCCCTCGTGGATTCGAACCACGGACCTCGCCCTTATCAGAGGCGCGCTCTAACCGACTGAGCTAAGAGCCCGCGAGCGGCCGGGACACCGGGCCCCAGCGCTGCGATGGGACAGTATACGCCCGCCGCCTGGGGGTTTCAGCGGGCGCGGGCACACGTAGAATCGCGACAGGGGACGTGGCTCAATTGGTAGAGCATCGCCTTTGCAAGGCGGGGGTTGGGGGTTCGAGTCCCCCCGTCTCCACCAAACTGGTAGGAATCAAGCATCTCTCGGCCGTGAGGTTTGTCCTGGACCCGTCCAATGGCACGAGTCGCACCCAGCCGGGGGGACACCCGCGTCTACAGTTGGGGCGGCCGGTTTTCGGGCAATCCCATTGAAGGCAACGTATTTCCTCACCACCCAGCCGGGCTGGGCCTTTGCCACGCTGCGAGAGTTGCGGGGCCTCGGCGTCGCAGCCCGCGTGGCTTTTCACCACCGCGACTCCTCCCTCGTTGCGCCAGCGGCGCCGGTTCTCGAGTCCGTGCGGCTTCAGACCCCTGCCACCGTCCATGGCTCGCTGGCAGAGTTCAGTACGACTCGGCGATCCGACGCGGCCCAGGAAATGGCGCGGCGTCTCGACAGCGCGCGTCTGAAGAATTCCGTGCTCCGGTGGCTGCCGCTCGCCGAGAGGACGGTCGTCCGCCGTTTCTCTATGACGACCGAGCTCTATGGGCGCACGTCCATACGCCGGGATGAGCTTGACCGGCTGGTGAGCGGCGCCGTGGCCGCCGCCTTTCCCAGATGGCGACGATCCGAGCGCGACGGCATTCGCCTGCTGTGCAAGGCCGACGCCAAAAAGGCAGTGCTTGGCTTGCAGCTGTACAGCAACCTGGGCGGCGAGCGGGACGGGCGGCCCGGCAGCCTGCGACGCCACCTCGCCTGCGGGCTGCTTACGGTGGCGGGCGTGCGCGGCGGAGACACGGTGTTCGATCCCTTCATGGGCACAGGCACCATCCTGGGGATGGCGGCCGACAGGTACGGTGCGGCGCTCGGGATCGGACTTGAGGTGGATGGCGATGCCTACCTTTCCGCCTGCACAAGGCTTGCGGACCGCCGAACGGTTCTGGCCAACGCGGCGTTCGAGGAGTTCGACTACACGTCGCTGCCCGCCCGCTGCACGCTTGTCTCTAACCTGCCCTTCGGGGTCAGGTTTCCCACGGTGCGGACCGTTGCGCTGCTGCGGCTCCTGAGGCGTCGGGAGCTCAGCGGCTCACCGGCCGCGTTGCTGCTTTCCCGTGCTCAGGCCGACCGCCTGGAGGCCAGGTCCAGGATGAGGCGCAAGAATGTCCTGGTGCTCGGCCAGCCGGCCAGCATTCTCCACCGAGGCGCCTTGACGCAGCGAAGCACAGCATGAGCTCCGGGGATCGTCTTGGCAGGCACGCAGGCTACGTCCGCCGTTGCCGCTCAAGCCGCGCTTCGATCCTCTGAATCACAGAGCGCAGGCGCGGAGGCCTCGCGTTAGGGTTCTTGCCGCAGAAACTCGAGTTCTTCGGGTAGCTCACGCTCTTGAATCGAGGGACGGAGATGCTGCCACAACGGACCTGGACCGACGCCGTGCTACGGTGCCGGGGTTGGCGTTGGGGGTGGATGCTTGATGGACCTGACGAAGGACGTGCCTCGGAGCGGGTACGAGAAGCTGGGCGGGATTGGGTTTCTGCCGCGCTCGATCGATAAGGGCCGTGCCGACCTGGCCGGCACAATGGGCGAGTACGTGGTCCGCTGGGGACGCACCGAGCGCATGTGCGATTTCCTGGGGATCGAGACCGATGCGTTTATCGAGTCGCTGCGCACCCGTCCGACGGACGAGGAGGTGCTGGCCTGGGTGCAGGAGCACATGCAGCCGCGCACGGCGGCGGAGATCGATGACTTCAACCGGGAAATGGCCACGGACGAGCCGCGCGAAGGCTCAAACTGGGATTGGCCGAGGTTCAGGGAGTTCCTGGAGGAGTGCGGCCAGGGGCACCGGACGGATATCCGGCGGCACTATGACCGGCTGGACCTGGATGAGGGCCGCGAGGTTCCGCAGGGCGGGCGGACGGACTGGTAGACGCCGCGCAGCGGCAGGTGCGCCCCCGAACCTGAAGCCAGTCGCGTAGCCGAATAAGATCGGCCGCCCGCTCTTTGCCCCTAGTTCGCTGCTTGATCTGAGTTTTTTCCAGCGACCGGTCGACGCGGTGGCGCGCGAGCTGATTGGGTGCGTGCTGCGGCGATGGCTGGATGGGCTGTGGTTGGGCGCGCAGATCGTGGAGACGGAGGCTTACGGGCTGGACGACCCGGCGAGCCATGCGCACCTGGGACGCACACCCAGCCGCGAGCCGATGTGGATGCCGCCGGGGACGATTTACATGTATCACTCGCGGGCCGGGGCGTCGCTGAACGTGAGCTGCGGGACGGGGCCGGAGGCTGTGCTGATCAAGGCGGGAGTGCCGATCGTGGACGAGCGCTCGCCGCAGGCCGCGCTGGATGCGATGCACCAGTTGAATCCGGCGCCGGATGGCCGATCGCGGCGTGCGGATCGGCGGCTGTGCGCGGGGCAGACGCTGCTGTGCCGAGCGTTGGGACTGACGGTGGCGGGGTGGACGGGGCGGCAGTTCGATCCGAAGCGGTTCTACATCGAGGCCAGGAAGGCGCGGCCGCACATCATTTCCACATTGCGTCTCGGTATACGTCCCGAGCGGGACGACGGCAGGCGTTCGCGCTATGTGGACCGCGACTTTGCCGGTTCAGCCACGAGCAATCCGTTGCGGCGCGGGGCGGTGGCCGGGCGCGATTACTGGGAGATCGACCCCGAGGAGGGTTGAGCCCCGGGCTCCTAGGCAGGCGGGGCGATGGCCCGGAGGGTGGCGAGTTCGTCGTCGCTGAGCGTGAGGTCGGCGGCGGCGGCGTTGGCGCGGACTTGCTCGGGTGAGCGGGCGCCGGGGATGGCGCAGGTGTTGGCCGGGTGAGCGATGGCGAAGGCGAGGGCGAGCTGGGCCATGCTGCGGCCTTCGCCGGACATCGGGCGCAGGGCTTCGGCCGCGGCGGCGCGCTCCAGGAAGCGCTGTCGGGCGTCGCCCGTATTCCAGCCGGATCGGGTGGGGTCTTCGAACCGGTGGTCGGACGCGAACTTGCCGGCGAGCACGCCCTGGGCCAGAGGACCGCGGACAAGGACGCCGATATTGCGTTCCTGGCAGAGCGGCAGGGCGTCGGTTTCGTAGGTGCGTTCGATCACGCTGTAGGGAATCTGGGCGACGTGGCAGCGCCCGTGGGTGTCGAAGTACTCGATTTCGCTTGGGATGAAGGATGACGTGCCGTAGGCGCGGATTTTGCCGGCTTCCAGCAGGCGCTCGAAGGCTTCCAGGAACACATCGTGGCGCGGGTGCTCACGGATGTGGCACTGGTAGAGGTCGATGTAGTCGGTTTGCAGCCGGTGCAGGCTGGCGTCGCAGCAGGCGTAGATGTGTTCGGGCGTGGTGAAGCTGAGCGGGTGGCCATCGGGCCGTCCCAGGTTGCCGACCTTGGTGGCGACGAAGACGTGCGGGCGCCGGCCGCCGGCGAGGGCCTTGCCGAGGATCTCCTCGCTGCGGCGCGGGCCGTAGGCGTCGGCGCTGTCGAAGAGGTTGATGCCGGCCTGGATGGCGGCATGCACGGTGGCAATGCCGTCGGCTTCGGAAACCGCGCCCAACTGCCCGCCAAGCTGCCAGCAGCCCAGGCCAATGGCCGAGACGCGCCAGCCGGTTCGTCCGAATACGCGGTATTGCATGGGAGTGTTCCTACGGGCGCAAATAGGGCTTGGCGTCAACCTTACCGCCCACGCAAGCCGCCCGACTAAGTTTGGGCGCGAACCGCAGGTTAGGGCATGATGCGCGCGGCCTTCGACTGCTGAACTGCCCGTGCCAATCACAACGTCTCAGGTCGTGTTTCTCGAAGGCGGCGCTGTCGCGATCGAGGATGTCGAGATTCCCGATCCGGCGCCGAACCAGATCCTGGTGCGCTCGACGCGGTCGCTGATCAGCGCGGGGACTGAACTGAACATCCTGGAACTGGCCGAATCGGAGCGCGGTGAGCCCGGCTACTCGATGGTTGGCGAGGTGGCCGCGGTTGGCGGTGCCATTGCAGGCTATGCCGAAGGCGACCGCGTGCTGACGTATCTGAAGCACCAGGGCGCCGGGCTCGTCACCGTCGACCCGGACCTGCCGGATGAGGCCACCTACGCGGGGCACATACCGGACGACGTCAGCGATGAAGACGCCAGTTTCGTGGTGCTGGGGGACGTGGCGCTGCATGGCGTTCGACGGGCGCGACCGGGGCTGGGCGACTCGGTGGCAGTCTTTGGCCAGGGCGGACTAGGGCAGATGGTGACGCAATTCGCGCGGATGGCCGGCGCGTATCCGGTGATCGCGGTTGACCTGCTGGACGAGCGGCTTGAACTGGCCCGGTGGTCGGGCGCGACGCACACGGTGAACGCTCAGCGCGAGGACGCCGTGGCGGCGGTTCAGGACATTACGGGCGGCGGCGCGCGGGTGGTGTTCATGGTTACGCGCACGCCGAAGATCCTGCCGGACTGCATGAAGGCGGCGGCCGGAGGGACCGTCTCAATGACCGGCAGCCCGCCCGGCACCGTGGAGATTGGCCTGCAGGTGGAGTTGCTGCGCAAGGAACTGTCGATCATCGGCACGTATCAGTCGATGTACCCGCGCGAGCCGTATCACATGTTCCAGTGGACGCGCGCGGCCAACCGGCAGTACATCCTGGACTCAATGGCACGCGGCGAGTTCCGGGTCGACCGGCTGATTTCACACCGCGAGCCGTACACGAACGCCGCGGACCTGTATGACATGATTCGACGCGGCCCAGACGGATGGTTGTCGATCATCCTGCAGTGGGATCAGGCCTGAGACGACTGGAGCCCGAACCACTACCGCGGGCGAGTGGCTGAGCGAACGACGCGCTCCGACGTCCGCGCTACGCCCGGAGGCGTCCTCCAGATCCTCCGAGCAGGTGTCTATGATGGTCCGGGATAGTACGGACCAAAAGAATGACGGGCCATGGGACCGAATTCGGTAAACAAGCTGGAGGCCCTTGGCCTGGTTGTGGGCCCGGTGCTGGCGCTGATCTTCTTCGCGATTGAGCCGGGGGGAATGTTCATCCAGCCCGCGGACTCGACCGACCCGGCAGCGACCATCACAGCCGTGGCGTCAAACCCGAACATTGCGCGGGTTACGGCTCTCATGGTGCCGCTGGGCCTCATCCTGATGCTTTACGGGTTGTCCGGCATCAGCCGGGTCATGCGGCCGGACACCATGGCGGCCGCCTTGTCACGGCTGGGCATCCTGTTTATGAACGTGGGCGCCTTTGGCTGGATTCTCACCTCGGGGCTGACCTTCATCTTGACCAGGACCCAGCTCGACGCGGCGCAGGGGCTTGAGTCAGCCATCCCCATCTACATGGTGGATTCGGGGATGAGCATGTTGTCGAGTTTGGCCGTCGCCTCCGGATTCATGGCCTTCAACCTGGGCCTGTCAGCCATATACCCGCCCGGATCCCTCAGGATCACGGCCCTGGCAATTGCAGCCGTATCGGTCATCTGCCTGATCGCGGTCATCATCGGGAATACCGTGCCCGACCGGACGATGATCACGGTGTCCAGGATCTGCTACTTCCCGTGGGTGGCCTGGAGCGTGGTTCTTGGCGTGCGGTTCCTCAAGGGACGCAATCTTTAACGCCAGTTTCGGTTGGACGTCCTCACGGGTGAGTCCTGGACGACGCCTGCGAACGACGCCGACCCGTATGCCATGATTTGGCGCGGTCCGCAGGGCTGGCTATCGGCTTTCGGACGTGGGGCGACGCGTAAGGAGGATTGCTGATGGCGCTGCCGACGTTCTACTTCAAGAGCACCTGAACGAGTTGCCGGAAGGCCCGTGCGGCCTTGAACGCGACCGGGATGGACTATGAGCCGCGCGATTACGCGCGCAAGCCGTTGACCGAGGACGATATTCGAGCGATTGCGGGACCGCATGCACTCCGAGAAGTCATGAACCCACGCAGTCCGTCGTTCCGCAAGCTGGGGATCGAGCGCGACAGCATCGACGACGCGCAGGCGCTGGAGTTGATGCTGGGCAACCAGAACCTGGTGCGGCGTCCCACGCTGGCCGCGGGCGACGTTCGAGTCTTCGGGTTCGACGCGGACGCGTACGAGGAACTGGCCGGCGCTGAAGCGTAGGCGCGCCGTCGGATATCCTCACGTTCCCGCAGCATTCATATCTGGAGGTCGCCGTGGCCCTGACCCAGGCGCAGCTTGACGAACTTCGCGAGATCGACACGCCGACGATTCTGAACGCCATTGAGACGTTCGACGTCCGGCCCAACACGCTGGGGTTCACCGGAACCAACATCCGCTACCTGGCCCCGGACATGGGCGTGATGCTGGGCTACGCCGTCACCGCGCTGGGCGACACCATGAGCGAGGACGCACCCAAGAGCCCGGACGGCATGTTCCAGATGTGGGAGGCCGTGGACGAAACGCCGAATCCGGTGGTGCTGGTGATCAAGGACTTTGGCGACGACCCGACGCACTCCGTGCACGCGGGCGACGGGATGGCCACCCTGGCCCACGTGTTAGGCGCCGACGGCATCGTGACCGACGCGGCTCTGCGCGACCTGGAAGGCGTGAAGGGCGCCGGCATTAAGCCGTTCGCGCGCGGGCTGGCGCCTTCGCACGCGAACAATCGCATCATCCGCGCTCAGGTGCCTGTGGCGATCGACGGCATGGACGTGAATCCCGGCGACCTGGTGCACGGCGACGAGAACGGCATCTGCACGATTCCGATTGAAATCGCCGACAAGGTCGCGGCGGCGGCGCACAAGATCCTGGAAGGCGAGGAAGCCACGCGCCTGAGCTACCTGGAGCCCGGCTTCAACCTGGACGACTACGCCAAGCAGCGAGGCCTGACGCGCAAGGACCCGTCGCGCGGGTTCTAGCCCACTCCGGCCAGAAGAACTAAACCGCCCCGCGTTTCCGATGGGAAACGCGGGGCGGTTTAGTTCCAACTTCCGGACGCCGTTGAGGGAGAAGAAGCTCAAACGGCTGGCGACCTACCGCTTGCCCGGGAAATCGTCCCGGGTTACTACCGGGTAGGTTCGTTCGGCACTGAGCGGTGTCGGCTGCTTGGCCAGATCGCCCGAGGCCGTGCGATTGCGCAGCAGGTGGATGGCGAGCAGCGTGTAGAGCCCGTCCTCCGAGTTCTGGCGGCCGCCCAGTTCGAAGTACTTGGGCGACATGATGGACATGTCCTCCAGCGGGATATCGGTGGTGGTGCGCTCCTGCTGGCGGAAGCGGCCTGCAAAAACCTCGCAGATCATGGCGTTGCCGCTGGGCATGCGCGCTCGACCGTAGGCTCGGCAGACAAACGGGCGGACCGGGTAGACCTCGCAGCGGTTGTCGGGTCCCAGCATGGGGCAGCGGGTCACCTCGGTGCGGAAGCCCTGGCCGACGGCGCGAACGAAGGCTTTCGGCTGCTTGTTGCGCATCTTGAGCCAGCGGCTGAGCGGATTGCCGTATTGCTCCACCTGGTCGGTGACCCGCTTGTAGATCGTCAGGCGCTGCTCCCTGGTCAGGTTCTCGCGCATCCAGTCGTGGATCAGCGCCCACTCCTGTTCGCCGGCCAGCACCTGGTGCATGCAGCAGCGCGCGCACCCCTTTTGGCATTCGAGGATCGGATTGTCGCGGACCACAACCTCAGACCAGCCCTCCATGGCGTCATAGAGGTCGGGCAGGCTTGCGGCTGACTCGGCCATGCGCGAGTAGAACGCATGCAGGTCAATGGTCTCCGGCGAGGGCTTCTCGGCCAATGTTTGGTGGTCCAGTCAGGGCTTGCCTGAAGTATGGCAACTCGGGGGCGACTAATTCGACTGGTTCCTGGACGCGTCCGGCGTATCGGTCTCAGTTGACCGGCGTGTACGAGCCCCAGTCCGGTCGCCGGCCGTCCACATCGTCGATCTGGTAGACCTTGGCCATATCCCAACTGGTGAGCGCCTGGCCGGCGTAACGGTTGACTTTGGGATCGGCGGCCAGCGCCGCGACGACCCGACCGAGGAAACGGGGCGTTTCCGAGACGGCGAAGTCGACGTCCTGTTCAATGGCGTCGCGCCAGGTCGCCTCGGTCACGCCGAAGTGGTCCAGCATCCACTCGGAGCGCAGGAAGCCGGGTGTGATTGCCAGCGCCGTAATACGGTTTTCGTCGTTGTGCTCGCGGAGCTCGTGGTCGAAGGCCAGCGCCAGACGCATCGCCGTGGTCTTGACCAGGTCGTAGTAGAGCTGGCCCCGGTAGCGCAGCGTATTGCCGTCCGTGACCTCCACGACCAGGCCTTGGCCGTGCTCGAGCATGAGCGGCAGGGCGAAGTGGCTGGTGATGATGTGCGAGTGAATCGCCTGACGGAGCAAAAGCAGCCCATCCTCCAGCGACTGCTCCCAGAAGCGACGGCCCCAGGCGATCATGTCTTCGCCGCCCCAGATGTCATTGACCAGGATGTCCAGCCGGCCGGCTTGTTCGTTCCGGATGCGGGCGATGAGAGACTCGACCTGCGCCGGTTCGGTGTGATCGACTTGAACCGCGATACCCAGTCCGCCCGCAGTATCGACCAGTTCGGCGGTCTCCTCGATTGTTTCCGGCCGCTTCATGGGCGACTGGTGCCGACGCGTCGTACGGCCGGTGCAGTAGACCGTGGCACCAGCGGCGCCGAGCTCGACAGCGATGCCGCGTCCGCAGCCGCGGGTGGCACCGGCGACAAGAGCGATTTGGCCGCGCAGCGGCTTGGGCTGCTCAATCGTCATGGTCTGGTTGCGAGCATGTCACACGGCAATCGCGACTCATGGCAAGACACGGCAAGCTTGAGGGGCGAACGACTGTGGATGAGTGGATACGGACGCGGCGTCAGGTTTCCCGGCAACGGGCTATTTTCCCACCGGGTTGCCCCGGCAGTATTGTCGCTGCTGACGAACTTAACGACTGTGTTCGGGATGGGAACAGGTGTGGCCTCATCGCATAGGTCACCGGGAAACCTGACGCCGCGTCACGCAAAGCTGCACTATTGCCGACCTAACAGCTACCAAGCCCTCGACCGTTAGTACGGCTCTGCTGAGCGGCTCACACCGCTTACACATGCCGCCTATCAACCAGCTGATCTCGCTGGGGTCTTACCTGGTTAGCCCAGTGGGAGGCCTAGTTTTGAGGCTGGCTTCGCGCTTAGATGCTTTCAGCGCTTATCCAAACCGGACATAGCTACCGAGCGATGCCGCAGGCGCGACAACTCGTGCACTAGCGGTCCGTCCATCCGGCTCCTCTCGTACTTCGGACAGACCCTCTCAAGCCTCCTACACCTGCGGCGGATAGAGTCCGAACTGTCTCACGACGTTCTGAACCCAGCTCGCGTGCCACTTTAATGGGCGGACAGCCCAACCCTTGGGACCTTCTTCAGCCCCAGGATGTGACGAGCCGACATCGAGGTGCCGAACTGCGCCGTCTATGTGAACTATTGGGCGCAACTAGCCTGTTATCCCCGGGGTAACTTTTATCCGCTGACCACGGCCCTTCCACTCGGAACCGCAGGGTCGCTAAGCCCGACTTTCGTCTCTGCTCGACGTGTATGTCTCGCAGTCAAGCTCCCTTGTGCCTTTGCACTCTACGGCTGATTGCCATCCAGCCTGAGGGAACCTTTGGGCGCCTCCGTTACATTTTGGGAGGCGACCGCCCCAGTCAAACTGCCCACCTGAGACTGTTCCCGCGCCGGATCACGGACACGGGTTAGGGACGCAGCTGCGCACGGGTGGTATCCCAAGGGTGACTCCACCGAAGCTAGCGCCCCGGATTCACTGTCTCCCACCTATCCTTCACATGCGCAGACGCGACTCAATCCCAAGATGCAGTAAAGCTCCACGGGGTCTTTTTGTCCTGCCGCAGGACGCCCGCATCTTCACGGGCATTGCAATTTCGCCGGGTGGTCTGCCGAGACAGTGCTCAATTCGTTACACCATTCGTGCGGGTCGGAAGTTACCCGACAAGGAATTTCGCTACCTTAGGACCGTTAGAGTTACGGCCGCCGTTCACCGGGGCTTCGGTTCCGAGCGTGAACCCGTTACCTTAACCTTCCGGCACTGGGCAGGTGTCAGCCCCTATACATCACCTTTCGGTTTCGCAGGGACCTGTGTTTTTGATAAACAGTCGATTGAGCCTGTGCACTGCGACCTCCTCGAGCTCAGGTGCGCGCAGCACCATCACCCTACCGAGGCACCCCTTCTCCCGAAGTTACGGGGCTAATTTGCCGAGTTCCTTAGCAGACCGTGTCCCGATCCCCTTCCGGTTCTCGCCGGTGTCTACCAGTGTCGGTTTGCGGTACGGGCACCAGGCCAACTCGCTACGAGGCTTTTCTAGCCGGGTCGGGTTCATCGAGTTGCTCGCGGTTGCCCTTGAGCTTCCCATCACGCCTCGAAACTAACGCCGTGGATTTTCCTGCGGCGTCTTCCTACGCGCTTGGACGTGCATAGCCATCAGCACGCTCAACGTACCGTCCCGGGTCCCCCCTTCGCTGTTAACGTTGGCCAGGTGGTACAGGAATATAAACCTGTTGTCCATCGCCTACGCCTTTCGGCCTCGGCTTAGGCCCGACTAACCCTGAGCGGAGTATCCTTGCTCAGGAACCCTTAGACATTCGGGGTGCAGGATTCTCACCTGCATTGACGCTACTCATACCGGCATTCGCACTTGTACACGCTCCAGCCGTGCTCACGCTCGACCTTCGCGGCCTGTACAACGCTCCCCTACCACTCGCGCCTTGCGCGAGTCCGTGGCTTCGGTGTCCTGCTTGAGCCCCGTTACATCTTCGGCGCGGGGTTCCTAAACCAGTGAGCAGTTACGCACTCTTTCAATGATGGCTGCTTCTAAGCCAACATCCTGGCTGTCTCTGCAACCCCACTTCCTTTCCCACTTAGCAGGAACTTCGGGACCTTAGCCGACGGTCTGGGTTGTTTCCCTCTTGACCATGGAGATTAGCCCCCACAGTCTGACTGCCGGGCGCGTGCCGTGGCATTCGGAGTTTGACAGAAATTGGTATCCGTTGGGACCCGCATTCAACCAGTGCTCTACCTCCACGACACCAAAGCCCGACGCTAGCCCGAGAGCTATTTCGGGGAGAACCAGCTATCTCCAGGTTCGTTTAGCATTTCACCTCTACCCGCAACTCATCCCCCAGAATTGCAACTCTGGTGGGTTCGGACCTCCACGGAATGTTACTTACGCTTCATCCTGGCCACGGGTAGCTCACCTGGTTTCGGGTCTACTCCACGCGACTGGTCGCCCTATTCAGACTCGGTTTCCCTACGGCTCCGGACCAAAGACCCTTAGCCTCGCCGCGTAGCGTAACTCGCCGGTTCATACTCCAAAAGGCACGCCATCACGCATTCCGTCATGTTGAGACGCGCGCTCACGCTTTGCTGCGCGGGCGGTGGTCCGAAGACCGCCATCCACGCCTCGCCGCGCAAGCTGCATCTCTAGTCGGCATAGCGCTCTGACTGTCTGTAGGCGCTTGGTTTCAGGTTCTATTTCACTCCCCTTCCGGGGTGCTTTTCGCCTTTCCCTCACGGTACTTGTTCACTATCGGTCGCCAGAAATGTTTAGCCTTGGAGGGTGGGCCCCCCAGGTTCCCACAGGGTTACACGTGTCCCGTGGTACTCAGGAACACCGGTCGCAGGTCGCTTCACTTTCGCCTACCGGGCTCTCACCGTCTCTGGCGGGGTGTTCCAACCCCTTCGACTAGTGAGCGACTTGATAACTGCGTGACACTCCCACGAGTGTCCACCGGGTCCTACAACCCCGCGTTTGCAACGGCATGGGCCTTACACAAAGGCGGTTTGGGCTCTTCCCCTTTCGCTCGCCACTACTCAGGGAATCTCGGTTGATTTCCTTTCCTCGGGGTACTTAGATGTTTCAGTTCCCCCGGTACCCTCCAGGGGCCTACTTTGGCTCGAAAGCCTTCAGCCCGAGGTGACAGGGCATTACCCCCGCCTGGTTTCCCAATTCGGGTATCCACGGATCAAAGCCTGCTCGCGGCTCCCCGTGGCTTATCGCAGCCTGCTGCGCCCTTCTTCGGTTTCTGACGCCAAGGCATCCGCCAAGCGCCCGTTATAGCTTGATCTCCGTTAGGCCGGCAAAACTGCAGCTTTACGCATTCGCGTAAATCTTCACTTGTCAAGGTTCGCAGCCGAAACGCCTGGGCGAAGGCTGAGGGCCGCGCGCAGATTGCTCCGCGGGGCAACGACCCATCATAGGCGAACGCGCGCGACCGGTCAACGGAACTTCCGCATTCCGCCACATTCCGATCGACCATTTGACCGTGGGCGTGCCCGCCGATCGGGCGTGCGGACCGCGTCAACGCGTCGGCCGCACCTTCGGCGGCTCAAGCACCGAGGCCCGGCGCCTGCGCGCCGGGCCTCGGAAAGTGCGACCGCAGGGCGGTCGTCTGCTAAGGCTCGCTTACAGAGCCGGGAAGCCGAACTTCTGGCGCGCCGCGTTGAGCTGGTCGCGCTGCGAGTCCAGGGTGCTGGAGACCCACTTCTCGGCCCCCGAGATGGCCTCGTCAACCGAGACGTCACCCAGGTAGGCAGCGGAGATGAAGGCGTTGCGCCACTCATTCATTTCCCACCAGTTGGGCAGGGCCATCATGAGGTGGCGGCTCTCCGGCGCGTCGGCGTAGCGCTGCAGCCACTCCATGCCGTCCGGCGGCGGGTTGGTCGCGCTGGCGTCGTTGAACGCGGTCTTGATCATCGGCAGGTGACCGCGGTCGATCGCCACGCGGCCCTGGTAGACCGCGCTGCCCAGGAAGACCGTCAGGTCAACGGCCTCTTCAATCGTGCCCAGGCGAATGGCGCCATTGGTCACGAGGTTCGGCTGGTCGTTCCAGGAATGCACCTCGAAACCCTCCGGACCGATGGGCATGGGGCCCAGCGACCAGGAGAAGCGGTCCTTGATGCGCGGCACGTGGAAGCCGGACGAGTAAACGCCCGAGCCCAGCCACGACCACACCTTGCCGGAGGCGAACGGGTTGCCGAATTCACCCGACACCCGCTTGCTCTCGCCGTCCGGGAACGACACCCCGGTGTCGTGAATCATCCCGACGGAGAACTTCAGGCCCCAGTCGCCGCCGTTGTCGAACACAGCCAAGCCGGTTTCGTCGGCGTTGCGGTAGGCCAGGCCTCCGGAACCGAAGCACATGGGCGCCCACTGGAACTCGTAGTCGTTACGCGCCCACGAACCCCACTCGTCGGTGTCCGGATTGGTTGCCTTCCTGGCCGATTCCAGGTAGTCCTCGGCATACGTCCAGCCCTCGCTCGGGAACTCGATCCCGGCCTTCTCGCCCAGGTCCACATTCATCAGAATGCCGCCGGTCGCGCCCTGGAAGGGCATGCCGAACTGGTCACCCTCGATGACGGTCGGAACCGAGCCGCCCTCACCATGGGCGTGGTCAAAGTTGACCGTGTAGAGGTCGGGGATGAAGTAGTACTCGTCGACGTTGTAATCGTCGCGCTTGGCCAGGACATCGTTGATCTGGGTGAAGCCGCCGTCGGCAACGAAGGCGCCCAGCATCCCGCCGTCCAGCATCGCCACTTCCGCCTGCGTGCCGGCCGCCATCTGCAGCGGGAACGTCTCGCGGTAGTCCGCGGGCTGCGGCTCGAAGCGAATGTTGATGTTCGGTCGCGACTTGGCGTACTCGCGCAGACCCCACTGCATGGCCGCGCCACGCGGGCCGGAGGTGTGGTCGCTAACGTAGCGGACTGTGACCGTCTCGGACTGCGGAGCTGCCGCCATGGCCGGAGCCGGAGCTTCCGTCATCGCCGGAGCGGCGGTTGCCGCCGGCGCCGCGGTTGCCGCAACGGCTGCCGGTGCGGGTTCAGGTTCCGATTCGCCGCAGGCCGCCAGTACTGCCGCCGCGCCGATGCCCATTGCGCCGGCGCCTGCCGCGCGGAGCGCCGCACGACGGCTCAGTGCCTTTCGCATAAATCCCTCCTCGCGCTCCCATGTACAACTCGACGTGGATTTCGGAGCGCGTTTTTACCAAGAGCGCATGGTACCGACTGGCGGCGACGTTCGTCATCGCTTCAGCGGAACGTCGGCTCGAGCATCCGCCGCCGACCCGACGAGTCCCAACACGATGGGTTAACGACGCACCCGGACGGCACACGTACACTCTCGACATCTTCCCGAAGGCCCGAAGCTGTCGAAGGACACGCCGCTATGCATCTGACTCGCGCGGAGGCGGTTGAGAAACGCGACCAGCTCGTAGACGACGGATATACGGTCATTCCAAAGGTCGTCGCCGAGCCGATGCTGGACGAATTGCGGGTGTGGACCGAGAACTACTTCGCCACCCACGAGGTCGACCCGAAGTACCGCTACCAGGGCAGCGACATCCAGGTAATACCGCCTGATCGCTGGGACGAGCGGCCGCGGGAGCTGTCGGAGCGAGTGTTCCCTGACCCCATTGCCGAGCGCTTTTTGGCCTACCCCGAATTGCGAGCCGCGTGTGAGGCCATTCACCTGGAGGACCTGACGCCCTCGGGCGGCATCATCATTCTTTCAAAGCCCCCGAAAGGACCACCGCTGTATTGGCACCAGGACTTCATGAACTGGGAAAGCCCCGAAGCGGCGACACCCTGGCCAACCAAGGTCTTCCTCTCCGTGTATCTGACCGATACGACCCTGGCGAACGGCTGCCTGCAGGTGATTCCGGGAACGCACACCAAGCGGATCGAGTTGCACGACACGCTGCCGGACGCCCACGAGGCCGATATCCAGGCCGTTGACGATCACGAAGACCATGCGGCATTCGCCGAGCACCCGGACGCGGTCGACCTTCCGGTGAGCGCCGGTGACCTGATAATCGCCGACGCCCGGGTGATGCACGCGGCGCGGGCCAACACCACCGACGCGCGGCGCACGCTGGTGCTGGCCTGGCACGATGTCTTTCCCTTCCCCAACGCACCCTCGTGGTGGAACCGACCGATTCCCGATGAGATCCGTGACGCGGACTTAACGGCAACCTATGAGAGCCGACGAAGACCGACGGCATACATTCGGTAGGGCGGCCTCATGATCTGGCGATCGGAGTCAGATTTGAGGTATCCGCGGATTGGTACGTGTGGGGCAGTGCGGATGTGGTGCTCAAGGGCGTTGAAGCCCCGTCGGCCCTCCCGCTAACCCAGGGTCCTCGGTGCCAATTGAGCGATGGCTCGTACGTACCGAGTCTCAGTTCGCTGGTACCGATGCGCGACGATATTTCCACGGAGCCTCGGAGTCCATCGCCGGACCTGGTCCGATTCGGTATATCCCGTCCGCACATCCATGACCGGCCGCTGATGAGCGGAGCACGGAGTCGGACCGGTAGCCTCGGTCGGCGGATCAGCGGCCGGACTTTGCGTGCTCGTCGGGATTCGAGCCGGAATTGAAAGCGGATAGGTCTCTGGCACTGCCTCGCCGTCGACACCAGGCCAGCTTCGCGCCTGGGCCCCCGACACATCGTACGAGCCCGCGTTGACGGCAGCACCTGTTTCCCGTGAAGGCGCCAATGTTGGGATTGGGGAGTCCAGACGTCAGCGCGCTGAAGCACATCAATGTCCTCTTTGCCTCGGTTGTCGCTGATGGCGAGGCGACGTATGCCATCAGCCCATAGATCCGGGCTGTCAGTCGGCGACTTTGCAGGAAGGCTCCAGTGGGCTGTCCGGCACTGGGCGCTTCGCAGTTGGTGCTGGCCGTTCGTGGCTGCCGTGCTTCTCTATGCGTGCGCCTCCCTATTCACATTTCGGCTAGCCGGCGACGGCCGCATCCACTTCGCCACCATCGACAACTTCCTGTTCCTGTACACGCTTGAGTGGGAGCGCACCAGCCTGTTCACGGAGCCACACCGGTTCTTCGAAGGATTGGGCTTCTTCGGAATGGGTGACTCGCTGTTCTATACCCACCTGTTGCTCGGGGGACTGCCCATTTACGCAGTTGTCGCCACGGTCCTTGGGCCAACTGCTGGTCTCAACTTCCTGGTAATCGTGAGCCCGATCCTGAACGCGACCGTGGCCGCAATCGCGGCTTGGCTTCTGATCGGCCGATGGTGGCCGGCGGTATTGGCCGGATTCGTCTTCGCCTTCGCACCGTTTCAGCAGGCGTCTGCCGGATTCCTGCACATGCAGATGTTCTGGTGGACGCCACTGGCCACAGTGCTCTGGTTCCAGTTCCTGCGACATCCTGCCTGGTGGAAGATCAGCGGAGCGTGGCTGTGCGTCTTCATTCAGTTCGCAACAGGGGTCTATCTGGGGTTCATTGCCCTGATCACGCTGCTCGCACTCATGGCCTCGGCCTTGTTCTTTCGCGGCCCGCGCACCCTGGACCTCCAGCTTGGAGCCAAATCGATCGCCGGCATTGTTGTCGCGGCGCTGCCGTTTCTTCCCCTGCTAATGGGATACGTCGGATTCTGGCTGGACAACCAAGCGACACGCACGCTCGACGAAGCGAGGCATCTGAGCGAGGGTCTCCCTTCGTACATGTCCTCGGCCACGAAGTCTCTGCTCTGGTTTCAGGCAGTCGCTGAGAGGTTTCCCGACGCTTCACCTCTATTTCCGAACGTTGTGTCCGCTCCCCTCGCAGTATTTGGACTCGTCATGGGCGTCGCTTACGCCCGGTTTCGAACACCGGTAGTTGGGCTGGTGGGCGCAGGTCTCCTCCTGTTCCTTCTGTCGCTGGGCCCGGAACTCTGGTGGAATGGGCAGTTGACCGGCCTGGCGCTGCCGTTTGCGACGGCTCACTCAGTGATACCCGGATTCGCCTCGCTTCGGATCGCCGGACTTCTGGCCGCCGGGACGCTGCTTCCCATGGCCCTGCTGGCGGCAATTGCCGTCGATCGACTCAGTCGCCTGGGTTGGAAAACTGGTTGGCGAAGGCACGTTATCCCCGCAGCCCTGCTCGTTTTCTGCGCTATCGAGTTTGCTCGGTCCCCGGTGTCCGTCGGACCACCTCCCAACGAACTGGCCTTGCACGAGGCATTGAAAGAGTCATCCGACGGGGCCGTTGCATTCGCTCCGTCTGGCGCTGAGTTTCTAACGCCCGACCCGTATATGCATCGAATGTGGTGGTCGCTCAACGGCGGACGCCAGGCGTTGATTGGCGGCTACTCGGGGTTCACGCCACGCGGTACGACTTACCTGGCGCGACTCGTCGACTGGACTGACGCGAGCAACAGACGCCTGGTGACCGAAGCGCTCGTGGCATTCGGCGTGCGCTCAATCGTGCTTGACCGGAATTACTTGTCCGAGACGCGGACCGAGGAATGGCAGGCTGTGATTCAGGAGGTACGGCCGTCTGCAAAGGTGCTGGACACAGGGCGCTTCGTCGTAACTCACCTGGGGCCCGATGGCATCTCGTCCGCAGGCAACTGGAGCGATGTGAAGGTTCAGCCGGTACTCCACGCCGCGGTTCCCGACGCTGCCATCGTTGTTCCCATCACCCTTCAGAACCATACCGATGTCCCGTGGCGGCCTCCGACGGGTCGCCGGACTCGGTCCGGCGAATTTCACTGGACCACCGTCGATGGAAGTCCGACCAGCCAGCAGTCGTTTCGGTTTCACGTACCGCCACTAATCCCTGCCAATAGCTCGGCACAAGCACTGACCGTTGTCCATGCGCGAACGCCAGCCTTACCCGGTCAATATCAGCTGGCGCTCACGGTCGATGGAGAGCAAGTCGCAGCCACCGACGTTGTCATTCAGGACCAGACGCTAGCCCTGGAGCCCCGGGCGGTGGAACTGAGCGTGTTCGCCGTGCCGGACTGCGTTCGGTCCGGAGAGTCAGCCTACGTCCAAGTTACGGCCGAAAACACCGGCGCAAAGGTGTGGGACGGTACGTTTCGACTCGGTACGCGCTGGGTGGCCCTCGATGGCCAGGGCAGCCTTCCCGAGCCTGAGAGCCGCTTGTTCATGGTCCCCTGGCTGAGGGTCCCAAGCGGGTCCGGGGTCGTCTTCGAGGGCCTCGTCGAGGCGCCAGCCGAACCCGGCTTCTACAGGCTGACGCTCGGCATGGTAGAGGAGTCCGTGGCGTGGTTTGGGGAACATGAGGTACTCGTTCACGTGTACGGGTCCGGCGGACGCGAGACCTGCGTGGCCTGACCGGGTCCGACGCGTCGTTGGCCGCTTCGAAGTCACAGCGACGCGTATACGGCTTCCGAAAGCAAGAACGCCCGGGCCCATTGAATGGTCAGGCCTGATTTCCGTTCTGGTTTGGAGTGCGGGGCTTGGGAACGGATTCGGAGCCGACGGTCAGACTCGAACTGACGACCTGAGCTTTACGAAAGCCCTGCTCTACCAACTGAGCTACGTCGGCGCATGCACTCGAATCGTAGCACCGGGTGCTTCAGACTCAGCCGGCGGCACGGTGACTTGAATGCGGCATGAAGAGCGCCGCTTTAGCCGCTCGCGAATGACACGATCTCGTGAAACTCAGGTCGGTATCCATCGCTGGTGTCGACGACGAGGGTGGGCAGATCCAATCGGATCGGCTGGTAGGCACCAGGCTGATCGACCGCCCGCGGCTCCATACCGGCCAGTCGTTCCGGGCTAGGGTCGGCGTGGAAGCGCCGGCGCCAGGGCTCGTTGATCCAGCGTTGCCGGCGGCGCTGGCGGGCGACCGCGTCGTCCACCACGCAATTGATGACCCGCACGTCGGCCAGCTTGCCAAACGCGGTCAGCCGCGGCGCCCAGCGGTGATGCTGGAAGGCGGCCTCCGCAACCAGGGTCACGCCGCGCTGAAGCATAAGGTCGACCACATCGAAGAATGCCGCCGTGGCCGCCTGGTTCGCCGCATCGCCCCGTTCCGGTACGAACGATTCCGAGGTGGCGCCGCAGACAAACCCCTCTTTGATCTCGTCGCGGCAGATGGCCGGACAGTGCACGGCTTGAGCCAGCGCGCGCGCAAGGGTCGTCTTGCCCGAGGCGGGTGGCCCGCTGACGACGATCAGGGTTGGGCGCATCCGGCTCATCGTAAGTTCACAAAGCCTGGCGATCAGACGGAGCAGAGGGATCCACGGGACCGCACCTAGACGCCGCTCAGCTCCTCGAGCACGCGCCGCAGGCTGTCGCCGCTTTGCGGAATGACAGCGTCGGCCACGTCAACCAGCGGTTCCGGCGAACCTTGAATAGCAAGCCCTCGGCCGGCCCAATCCAGCATCTCGAGGTCGTTGAGGTCATCGCCGACGGCCACGGCATCGACGGCTCGCACGCCCAGTCGCTGGGCAAGCTGCGCCACGACCGCGCCCTTGGTAACGCCCGGCGGCAGGACTTCGAGCCCGACCGACTCCAGTCGCCGGCTGCGCCAGACGACAATTGAGGCCCGGTCGCCCAGCGCGTTCCGCAGTTCGCGCTCCAGATCCGCGCCAATCTCGAAGGGCGCGAGCCCAAATACCTGCGCCGGGGGCGGCGCCAGATCAGGATGGGCCAGGCGGACGACGCGCGCTCCTTTTGGATCGAGGTAAAGGCGGTAGGGCGGCGACGTTCGCCAGTCGCCTTCAACCAGATAGCGGTCGCCTGACGTGGCCGATTCGATCCAGATCGCCGGAAGCCCGGCGGAGCGAAACGCCAGGCGCGCTTGATTGGCTACGGCGTGTGAAACTTCGCGCGATTCGATCAGAAGTCCGTCCGCCACGGCGCGTGTCGCGGCGCCGTTGTTGAGCACCAGGTAGGCGCTCTTCGGCAGCAACCGCGCGGTCTCCCGCATGGTCAGCCAACCGCGGCCCGTGGCGATGACGACCTGGATGCCGCTGTTCGCAACGTCACCCAGCGCGGCCAGGATGGTCGGATCGATGGGCGAGCCGGCGCGCGCCAGCGTTCCGTCAACGTCCAGCGCAACGAGTCGAACGCTAATAGTCGTCGGAGTCCACGACGTCGCCATCGTCGGGTTCGATGGCGTCGAATTCTTCGTCGGAGGGCATTTCGCCGGATTCCATGCGGTTGAGGACGCCCTCGTATTCCTGGGGGATATCTTCGCCCATCTCCTCGGACATTCGGCGGGTCATGCGCGCCAAACTGCGCGGATCGCCCGACTCCAGTCCGGGCATCAGTTCGGCCAGCGCGGCGTCGTCCATGCCAAAGTCATCGCCGCCCAGGTCACCGGAGTCCGCGTGGCCGCCACGCAACAGGGTTGGCCGGGAGAACTGACGCTCCAGGGTCGACTGACCGCAGTACGGACAGTCCGGATGTACCACGGCAGCCAGGGTCTTGAATAGGCGCGACGAGCGGCGACCGCAAGCCGTGCAGCGATATTCGTAAACAGGCATTCGTTGCGTAGACCATCCCGCCGGATCGCGTCGATTGTAGGCTCGTTCGATCAAGGGAACCGGGCATCGAGGCGGTAGGCCAGTGTCAGTGAGCGTGCGCCGGGCGGCTGAATGAGCAGTTTTCGACTCCGTCCGCATGGCCCCTTCCGCGGCGACTGGCGCCGACGCACCGGACCGCGCGCTGCCGGCATCACGGCACTGTGCTGGCTGGCACGGTTGGCTATCCGGCCCAAGCCGCCTGAAGGGCGACCGCTGCCCCCCAATCCACGGCTGTCGGCGCTTGTCATCAAGCCGCTGGCGCTGGGGGACGTGCTGCGCGCCACGGGGTTTACGGCGGCTCTGCGACACGAGTTGCCGGGGGCCGGCATCACCTTTGCCGTGGGCGATTACGCCGCGCCGGCCCTGGCGAACAATCCGCATATCGACGAGATCATGCCGATGGGCATGCTCGGGACGCCGCGTCGCTATGACGCCAGGCAATACCTGGCGTTCGTTCGCCGCATCCGCGGACGCCAATTCGACGCGGCCTTTGTGCTCGACAGGTCACCGGCCATGGCGCTTCTGCCGTACTTCGCCCGCATTCCCTACCGCATTGGGCTGGATAGCCGGCTGCGAGGCTTTGCCCACACCACGCGCCTCTCGGTGGGCATGCAAGATAACGAAGTCGAGACGTACCGTCGGCTAGCTCGCCTGGCCGGCCTCAACCCGACGGACGACGTATGCGTGTTCCGGCCCACGCAGGCCGATGTGCCTGCCGCGCGACGGCTGGCCGAGGAGTTCGACCTCGACTCGGCCCCCCTGCGAGTGGTGATCGCACCCGGCGGCGGCGTCAATCCGGGCGCCGTGGACGTGACCAAACGCTGGCCCGCGGAGCGATTTGCCGCGGTGGCCGACTGGCTGGTTCAGCGCCGCGGCGCCCGGGTCTGCCTGGTTGGCACCGCTTCGGATAGCCCATCCATCACCGCCATGCGGCGCGCCATGACGCAGCCGGTCGTCAACCTCGAAGGCCGCACTACATTCGGGCAGTTGGGCGCGCTGATCGCCGGCAGTGATCTGTTCGTGGGTAACGATTCGGCCAGCGCCCAGTTGGCGCTTGGTGTCGGTACGCCCAGCGTCACCATCTTCACTGCCACCGAGCCGTGGATCTACGGCTCGGACACGCCGCTGGTTGTCTCTGTCTACACCGGTGGCAAGGCGCAGGGGCTGGGTGGTCCGCCCCGGGTGGACATGGTGACCGCTGCGATCCGCCGGCTGCTAGCGGATCGAACCGACGCGCGCGGTTCTAGCCGGAGTTCCGGCGCGTCGGAGCCTCCGGCCTCGGATTGACGGCCGCTCGGGATCCCACTCGGTAGCCGACGGTTCGCTCCGCGGCCATCACCACGCCCTGCTCGTTCCAGAACGCAGCCGGCGGACCGCCAGCCACCGCCCGGCACACGCGTCGCAGCGGACAGCCTTGACAGCGAGGCGAACGCGACAGGCATACCGTCGCGCCCAGGTCCATCAGGCCCTGGTGATAGTCGTAGTGACGCCGAGCCGGAACCAGTTGCTCGGCCAGATCGCGCAGCCGTCGGGTATCCCGGTAGACGGAACCGTCTGCCGGCAGCCCCACGGCGCGCGTGAGCACCCTCGCGATATTGGTATCCAGCAAGGCCGCGCGACGGCGGAGGCCAAAGACGTACACGGCGGCCGCCGCGTATGGCCCGAGACCCGGGAGTTCTCGTAGAGCCTCAAGCGAGTCCGGCATCCGGCCGCCGTGTTGCTCTACGACGATACGGGCCATCTCCTTCAGCCAGGTTCCTCGGACGTGGTAACCCAACGGATCGGTGAGTGCCTTCACGTCCTCCAATGTCGCCGCGTGCAGGTCCTCAACGCTGGGCCAGCGGGCCACGAACTCCTCGAAGACCGGCGCAACCCGTGCCGCCTGGGTCTGCTGCAGCAGGATTTCGGATACCGCTACCTGGTAGGCCGATGAGATCGAGCGCCAGGGCAGGTCGCGGCCGGCGCGGCGGTACCACCGCACAATCCGGTCCTGAAAGCTCCGCCGAAACTCTGGATCCACGTCAACCGGCGGCTCGTCCGGGTCGTACAGCGTCACGCGGCGAACGCACTGACCGATGGGTGAGGCGAGGACATTGAGCCGTCCGTGATACTTGCGGACATCCCGATCGCGATCAGACGGCCCTTCCAGGCAACCGGAGATACATTGACGCGCAGCCTACGCCAGACGTGTCTCGTGCTGATCGGCGCGCTCGCGTTGTGGGCTTGCGGCGACCCGGCGCCGGAATCCGCCGGGCCGCGCGTGATCTCGGCGCCGTCTGCCCCTCCGGGCGTCGTTGCCGTTCCGCGCACGTCCAACCAACCGCCCCCGCAGGCCTCCGACACAGCCGCCGCCCCACCCACGGCAGTTCAACCAGCCGAAGCGCCAACGGCGGCGGCGACGCCGACACCACCGCCGCCAACACCGACCCCCACGCTTCCGCCGTCGTACGCCGTCGCGCCGGCGCCCGAACCGACCGAGCGCCTCAACCTGCTGGTTCTCGGCGTGGACCAGGCCGAGAGCTTCGTCGGCAATACCGACGTCATCATGGTCGTTAGCATCGATCAGGCCTCGGAATCGATTTTTGTGCTGTCGCTTCCTCGTGATCTCTGCCTCGGGGCGTGTGACGGGCATTCGTCGCGGATCAACGAGGTGCTCAAGCGCCGGGGAATGGAGGACCTCAAGCAGACCCTCCGATACGTGACCGGCCTGCAAATCGACCACTGGCTGCTTGTGAACTTTCATGGCGTCGAGGCCATCATCGATCAGTTGGGCGGCGTGCGCGTGTGGTCTCCCCGGGAGTTCGATGAGCGTTTCGTCTATTTGGAAACGGGCGAAGAGATTCGGCTGACCCTGGACGAAGGCTGGAACACGCTCGATGGTCGCGAGTCCGTGGCCTACGCACGCTCGCGCAAGTACGACCCTGGCGGGGACTTCGCGCGCATTTGCCGGCAGCAGCAGGTGGTTCGCGGGCTCCGCGAGCAATCGCTCTCGCCGGCCCTGGTCGTCAACGCGCCCGGCCTGATCGCCAGCCTGAGCGGAGCCTTCAAGACCGACTTTCCAATCGGGAGCGTGCCGGCACTTGGAAACCTGCTGCTGAGCATCCCTCCGGAACGCATTAACTCGTGGGCGGTCCACGCGCGCGGCCACGATCTGATGGTTCCGGAAGAGGGGCTGGACGGCGCAATCCTGTGGCGGCCGGACCTGCACGCCATTCGCGACTTTGTGCAGGACAGCTTGCTTGAATCAACCCGCGTCCACCTGGACAAGCAAGGCAACCCGACCTTCGTGCGCGATAATTGCGAGAGCTACTTCCCCTAGAGCCTTAGGTCCGGGATCCCGACAGACTGACCCTTTGCGACGGGCGACTGGTCGGCGAATACCGCCATTTCCTCCCAAGCCGGATACAGGCGATTCCTTAACGACTGGCCGATCAGTCGGAGGCGCACCGGCTGCGGGCGGTCGGGCGCGAATTCGAAGACGGCGTTCTGAAAGTACTGGCGGATGATGCCTAACGGTGCGTCGTCCGAATACAAAGTGCCGGCGTCTCCGGTATCCGGCCGTGCCTCGGTGCGCGGGGCGCCAAACTGTTCTTCGCCGCCGTAGGTGTTGAAGAAATCGAGAAACCCGATCTCGGTGCCGTCAATGGCGAAGTTCGACACGCGGTGCCCCCACGTACCGATCATCTCGCCGGGTTGGTCGGAGATGACGTTTGCCTCAACGCCCAGGTCAGGCGCCCCGCCACGTCCTCCACCCAGAAAGTCCCAGACTGGCCGCGGCAGGACGGCCCGCCTGGCGCCGGCGTCCGCCGTCCAATCCATGACCCCGCGTTGGAAATACTGCGAAACCGTGCCCTCGCTCTCGATCAGCGGTTCGGAGATTGGCCATCCCCAGCGATCGATCCCACCGGTGGTCGTGAAATACGCCGCAAATGGCGCCACCCGGAGTTGACCCGTGCGGCGGACGAGCCAATTGGTGAGGTTGTGAGCGGTTGGCGAGGTGTGCGGCGCCCGCGCCGCAACTCCAACCGCCAGGTCGGCCGCTTCCGTCGGCGGCATCGTCTGCTGCAGACCCGTCTGCAGTGACTGCACGCGGTGGTTGAGCGAATCGGCCGCGTAAACGCGGCCGGCCTCGTTGACCGCCACGCCTCGAGGGAATTGAAACTCTCCCGTTTGACGTCCTTCGGCGCCGACCGATCCGGCCGTCGTTCCATTGTGCTCGATGATGATCAGCCGCTGATCAATGTCGTCCGTTATGTAAAGTCGATCGGAGAGATCCACGTCCAATCCGATCGGGTTTCGGATCACGGGCGCTTCAACCACGACTCGCGCAAACGAGCCATCGAGCTCAAAGGCCTGGATGCGATCACGGAAGGTGTCGGCGACGTAGACCAGTTGCGACGTCCCCACGGCGATTCCGGTTGGCGTGCCGAACTGGCCCGGCGCCCGGCCGCGCGAACCCCAAGCCAGCATGAACTCGCCGCTGGGATCAAACTTCTGCACCCGGTCGTTGAACCCATCCGCCACGTAGACATCGCCAAACGTGTCGAGCGCGATGCCGCGCGGTGCGTTGAACTCACCTGGATCGGAGCCGCGGCGACCCCACTGGCGAAGGAAGGCGCCCTGAAGGTCGAAGACCTGCACTCGACGGTTGCCGCCGTCCACAACGAAAACCTCGCCCTGGCGCGACACGGTCACGCCCTGCGGCCGCCGTAGCTCTCCCGTCGCGGAGCCCGAGCCGGCCAGGATGCGCACAATGCCGCCGGCCGGCGAGTGAGCCGCGAGCTGATTGAGCCGCGAGTCGGTAACGTAGATCAGCCCATCCGGGCCGACCGCCACACCCCACGGCGCGCTGCCGGCGCCCTGTTCCAGGTTCGGAAAAAACTCGGCGCCAACGTCGGCGGCGACGACGGCCCCTCCGGCAGCCAGCGCAATCGTCCCCGTCAGACCTGCCTGGAGCGCGCGGCGTCGAGGAATCCGGGTCATCGAATGATGGAGGACTGGGTCATCGTTCCTCAATGTGACGAGTCTAACGCCGCGGAATCGTCCGGCCGCCGCGACGGCGACGGTGCTGATAGAACGCCGTAAAGCCACGGCCGTGATGCGGGGTCACAGCCTGATGTCATACATGCGGCTCGCCGGCGCTAGAATCCGCACCTGCGCAGCGTGCGAGGTGCGGCCGTGATTCGTCTGGCGCTCGTTGGCTGTGGACGCAACGCTCCAGCCCTTGTCGCCGCGGCCGCCGCTTCCGACCACTGCGAACTGTCCGTAGTCGCCGACATCGATCCGCAGCCGGCAGGGTCGGTAGCGCGCACGGCCAACGCCTTTCGGCACCTCGGAGATCTCGAGTCCCTACTCGCATCAGGGAACGCCGACTTCGATGCGGTGATCGTCAACACGCCGAACGACTCACACGCCCATATCGCATTGACCGCCATTCGCGCGGGTCGGCACGTGTTGGTCGAGAAGCCGCTGGCCTTGTCGGCTGACGAGGCCGGGGAGGTCACGCAAGCCGCCGAGCGTGCCGACGTGCGGCTGATGCCGGCCCACACGCTCCGTTTCATGCCCGCCAACGTGCAGGTGCATCGGGCACTGGCCGCGGGCGAGTTGGGCAAGCCCGGCATGCTGCGCAGCCACCGCTGGCTGCGTCGTTTTCCCGGACCGCCGGGCGGCTGGAAGCACGACCCGGCGCGCAGCGGCGGCCTCTGCCTACATGAAGGCGTGCATGAGATCGACCAGGCGCTCTGGCTCATCGACGAGCGCCCAACGCACGTTCACGCTCTGGCCGCGCCCGAACTGCTGCAAATCCACCTCGGCTACGCGTCTGGCGCCATGGCGATCTGTGGCATTACCACCGGTTTGCCGCTCGGCAGCGGCTACTACTCGCTGGCGCTGATCGGATCGCTCGGCGCCGCCTACGCCGACGATCACCACAACGTTCACCTCGTCTACCGGGGCGGACGACCGCAAGCGGCGCTGACCGACCTGCGAGCCTCGGCCGTCCGCGCGCAGCTCGACGAGTTCGCCCAGGCCATCACGGAAGGGCGCGATCCCTCCGTCTCCGGCGCCGACGCCGTCGCCGCGCTACAGATTGCGGAAGCTGCGGCGGCCTCGGTCGCGTCCGGTCAGACCGCCCATCTCACGGAGAACGGCTATGTCCTTGCCTGAGCGTTACCGCGTGCTGGCGCTCAGCGCCGCCAAGCACGACTACGTGCCGCTGGCGTTCAAGGACCACCCGCGCTTCCAGGTCGTCGGCGTTTCCGACGAGCCGTCCGCCGCCGGCTGGGTGCACAAATGCAACGAACAGCTCGCCGTCGACCTGGGCGTTCCCTACGAGCCCGGCATTGACGCGGCCATCGTCCGGCATCGGCCGCACGTTGCCGTTGTCTCATCGGAAGCCGCGCGCCACGCGCAACTCAGCGTGCGAGCGGCCAATGCGGGCCTCCACGTCGTCCAGGACAAGCCAATGGCGCCAACGGTTGCCGACTGCGACGCCATCGTCGAAGCCGTCGAACGTGCCGGCGTGCGGTTCCTGCTCTGGAACCGCAACACCCAGCCGGCCATCGAAGAAGCGCGCCGCATCGTCCACGCTGGCGAAATCGGCGAGCCGCGAGCCATCCACGTCGACTTCTTCTTCTGCAAAGACGCCGGCGTATTGCTGAACTCCGACGAGCCGGAAGAGATCCCGGACTCCTGGCTCAGCGAAGGCGAGCTGACCGTCGAAGGCATCTACCCCCTGGCCTACATGCGCCACATCCTGGGCCTGGACGCGGTGCGCGCCTTTGGACGCGCCTCAGCGCACTTCTTCAGGCGCCACGCCGAGCGCGGGGTCGAAGACATCGCCACGGTTTCCCTGGAAATGGAACGAGGCGTCATCGGCTCACTCTGTAGCGGCCGGATCGGACGTCCCAGCCACCCCAACATTGGCGAGCTTCGGATACATGTCGTTGGATCCACGGGCGCGCTGGTCGTCGCCGAACCGCGCCCGGAAGTCGCTGTCCACACCCGCGGACTCGCCCCGGACGACGACCGCAACCGCCGCACCGACCAGGAAACCGACCGCCGCCAGGTCGACCACTTCGTAACCGCCCTGGACACCGGCGGCGACACCCTGCTCAATGCCCGCCAGGGCCGCCACATCGTCGCTACGGTGGTCGCGGCCCTAGAATCTGCGCGAACTGGCCGCCCATGCGACGTTGCGCGTCCGAGCTAGTGGTCAACCCACCCTTGCCGCTGCATCGGCTCTTTCGGCGAGACTTCGGGCGCTAGTCGCTTCGCTGCTGGCTCAACAGAATCGTTCGCAGTTCGCGCACATCCTCGCGAACCTGGTCGATGCTGGCCTGAAGCCGTTCGTCGGACTTCCGCAACTCGCTAATGGCCTCTTCGACTCTGCCCCAGCGGTAGAACGCACCGCCTGCCGCAACCAGTGCAGCGACAGCGGCGGCGGCGGTGATAATCGACTCGGTCATGGTGGCTTCCTGCGAATCGCTCGCGGACACTGCCGACGAACGGGTGCGCCCAATCAATCGCGCCTTCCGGCCACCGCCCATCACCGCCAGCGCTCAATGCCGAAGGTATCACTGACATGGCGCGAAGCGCTTCGCACGGCTCCCATCCGGACCGCCACCCCGACGCCAGGTGCAAGGCGACGCCGACAGCTCAGCGCGCCGGCACCGGCTCGGCCGTGGGCGTCAGCATCGCCCGCAGGCGCACGTTCAAAGCGTCGCGCGCGTGGCTGGCCAATTCGCCGAAGTCGGTGAAGTTACGCGCCTCCACCAGATAGGCGCCGCAGTCGGGCTGCAAGCCCGTCGGACATTGCTCTTCATTCTTTGCGATCAGGGTGTAGAAGGGTGCCTGTAGCGCGTCGTTCACAGTCGCCACATCCGCGATGCCCGGATCGACCAACGGCGCCAGTTCGTCGGGCGTCATGTTGACCGCGATGACCACCGTCCCTCGCTCGAACTCCGCACGCACGACGCTGAAGTCCACCTCATCCCGTGCGTCGCCGTGGATCATGAGAGTCGTGGGCTCACGCGACGCCGCCTCGTCAAACGTATCGACCGTGCGAATCGCGTACTCGGTGCTTTCGCGGCCATCCAGCGGAAGCCGGCGGTCCTCCTGCAAGTCTGACGGCTCGAAGTAGACGATGAAGTCCAAGCCAAACCGCCCAAGCATCCGCTCAAACAGCAGGAACAGCACAAACACGCCCACCGCCACCATCAACGCCCAAACCAAGCGCTGCGTGGGCGGAGACAGGTTGTGCATCATGCAAGTCGCCGTGGACGGGATTGCCTGATTGTAGGGGTGCGCACTAACCGGCGGCGCACCCTAGTCGTCGTCGCTGAAATCCAGGATGCCGCCCATCGTGGCGCCGGACACGCCGGCGCTGCCGGTTACCGCTCAGGTCGTGCTGTAGGTCAGATACGCGTCACGCAGAAAAGAAAACAGACTTCGGCGGCGTTTGCGGCTGCGGCTTCCACAACTCGGACAGCCGCGGTCGGCGGGGCCCCGCGCGGTCTCGAAGAACCGCAGCGGAACATCGTAGCGCCGGCCGCAATCCAGGCAGTCGTAGGCTTTGGTGGTCAATGACGGCATCATCAACTTCAGGGTAGCCCAACGGCGGAAACGAAAAAGAAAGCGCGCGGTCCGCGTCACACTTTGGGCATGGGCCCGATTGAAGTAGTGGCGGGCCTGTGGCCATGACGGTGGTCCTGCTCCTGGCCAGGGCCCGCCCCCTCCCCTCCCCCTATGCCTGAGGCCTGGCTGGGTCAGGCAATGGTCGCCGCCGGATCCGTCATTGCCGCGCTGGCCACGGTGTATCTGGCTGTGCTGAGCGGACGGCCCGTTGCGCCGCCCGAGCTGCGAACGGAAGCGGCGGCACGCGGCCGCTTCACGCGCAACGCCCTCACGCCGCTGCTGGCCAGCGGATTTGACCGCGCGGTGTTCTGGGTCTTCTGGATTGTCGCGCTGCGCATCCTCGGCCCGGAGCGCAATGGCGAGTACGCCTTTGCGGTGAATCTGCTCACGTATTTCGCGGCGCTCACAGAGTTTGGCCTCGGCACGGTGCTCACGCGGGACATTGCTCGAAGCAACGCGGACCTGCGTCCCGTCTTCGGTGCGGGCCTCGTGATACGCCTGCGACTCGTCGGAATCAGCGCCCCGCTGATGCTGGCGTTGGCGCTCGTCTACTCCGCGACAGGGTCGGTCTCCAGAGCCACGGTGATCACCGCGGCCGTTCTGGCGGTCGGCCTGCTGCCAACGGCACTGGGCCAGGCGTACGCCTCGGTCTACGGCGCGTGGGAACGCATGGACCGCCGGGGGCTGGTCGCCGTCGGCACCTCCGCGCTAACGGTGGGCTTGGGCCTGCTGCTGCTGGGTTCAGGAGCGGGCGTGGTCGGGCTGGCCGTGGCCGGAACAGTTTCAGGTACAGCCTCGCTGCTGGTTCTGGCGCGACCCGTTGGCTTCGCCCTCCTCAGAACGGGAGGACAGGGCCGTGCGCACCGGAGCCCGCTACTGGCGGCAGGATTCCCGCTCATGCTCAACGGCCTCCTGGCCACGGCCTTCGTTCAACTGGACATCCTGGTTCTGCAAGCGATCGAGGGCACCACCGTGGTCGGGCACTACAACGCGGCCTACAAATTCATCAACGCGCTGAACGTTATCCCCGCGGCCGTCGTGCTGGCGGCATTCCCGCTCATGGCGCGGGCGGCCGAGGATCCGGAGACCCTGGGCCGCTGGCTGGCCCGCACCTGGCGCGTGTTGATCTCCTTCGCCGCGCCCGCCGTCGTGCTCCTATTCGCCTACGCCCAGCCTCTGGTCGGAGTCTTGCTGGGTGAAGCCTTTCTCCCGTTCACGGCGCAGGCCCTGGCGATCCTGATCTGGTTTCTACCGCTCAGCTACCTCAACGGAACGCTTCAGTACGTGGTCATTTCCCTCGACCGCCAGTGGTGGCTCACGCCGGCCTTCCTGGTAACCACGCTCTTCAACGTCGGCGCCAACTTGGCGCTGGTACCCGTTTTCGGCTTCCTCGCCGCCGCCGCCACCACCATAGCCAGCGAAGCGGTGCTCCTGGCCATGCTGGCCTGGATCTTGCGACGCGACCACGTGCTGCGGCATCTGCTGGAACCCGCGCTCCGCCCCACGTTAGCTGCGGGCTGCTTGGCACTGACAATCTGGTTGCTTCGCGACGTGCCCTGGATCCCGGCCGCGGTGGCGGGATTAGTGGTCTACGCGGGAGTGTTGACCCTGAGCGGCGGTATGAGTCGGTCAATGTTCAGCACCAGCGACGACCGCTAGCGAATCGGTCCGCCCAGCCTCTCGCGCAACGTGGCCTCGTTGGCCATCGGAATGGTCGGGGGCGCGATCTCCACCGGACCTAGCCAGAGATAGTCCACACCAGGATGGTCGATACGGGCCAGGCGCCCGACCGCCGTCAGCGACCGATCGTCCGGACGTAGAAAGGCCACGAACGCCTCATACGACCCCGGCTCGGCCTCCGCCGGTACCCACAGAGCGGTGCGAAGTTGGTGCTTCTCATCCGGTTGCCACTGGCTTGTGCGTTGCAGGAAGCGATCCTGGGCGTAGAGATCCTTCGCATAGATCACGCCGCTCGGCGTACGCAGCCAGACGCGTAGGCGAAGGTCGTAGTCCACGGGTCGCAGGGCACGGATGAATACGGTAAAGCGCACGCCGTCGCCCGCTTCGCGCGGCCCCTGATCGGCCCGTGTACCACTGAACTGGATCATGTCGACCTGAAAATCGCCATCAAGCTCCACGTGGCCGCGCCGATCAACCAGGTCCAGCACGTTTGTCATATAGAGCTGAAGGACACCGTTCCGGTAGATCTCAGACCGCGCCTGCCATTGGGAGCTAAGCCAAGCCTCCACATGTCCCTCGGGATCGGCCTGCTCCAGCCCCGCCAGCACGACCCACAGCCGCCGGTGATTGTTGGCCGCGCGCTCAAGCTTGCTACCGACCTCTTTGGCTGTCACCGCCGGCGGAACTTCCTCAGGCAGGAACCACACGTCGACCTTGTCCAGAAAATCCGGAAAGTAGTGCCGCCAGTACCACCCCTGCCAGGGACCGGCCAGAACCACCGCGTCCCTGAACTTGCCTTCGTCACGACCAGGCCGCCGCGGGCGGGCCAGGTTTTCGATGGTGGAGGTGATCGAGCGGTAATCGCCCCGTCGATAGTCGTCGTAGTAAGCCCGCGACGCATACACCGGACCCGCCAGCGCGACAACCACCACCACAGCCGTCGGCGCCATGACCCAAGAGCGGCGCGGTGCCAGGCTGAAGGGAACCGCCGCCAGAACAGCCAGCGTAGGAATCGTCGGCAGGAGGTAGCGGGACTGATAGTCCTTGTCGAAGATCAGCAGCAGCCCCAGAAATCCCAGCACGGCAGCGACCTGCGCCAGCAACAGACCGGCCGTGCGACGAGCCAGGGCCAGGGCGACGCCAACCACGACCAGGGCGCCAAGCATCCCGGCGACCAGTGCGCCGGCCCGTCCGCCGCCGCGAACCGCCGCGTCGCCCACGAAAACATCCAACCAGGCGCTGGCTGCAACCTCTCGGATCAAGCCCGGCCCCAGGTCGCCGGTTCCAAACGCCGGCAGACTGTCCTGGACTCCGCGCGCCAACAGGACCCACGGTAGAGCGGCGGCCAGGCACGCGAGCTCGAGCGCGACGAACGTATACACCCGACGGCGCTGTTCACGGACGCGCCACGGAAGCGAGAGGTTCATCGCGACCACCGCCAGCGCCGCCGTGTAGTCCACGTAGGCGCCAACCACAATGGTGAGCGCCAGCCATAACCAGTCGCGCGGCCGGCCGCGGCGCATCGCGCGCTCGAACAGCCACAGCGCCAGCGTGCCGAACAGCGCCGCCGCCGCGTACATGCGGGCCTCGCGGCTGAAGAAGATCAGCATGGGCGATACGGCCACCACCCCGGCAGCCAGGACTGATGGCCACGGACGCAGATACATGCGGGCAAGCTGATAGGTCGCGGGAATCAGCAGCACGCCAAACGGAACCGACAGCCAGCGCACGATCGGCTCCTGCTCACCGAACCACGTGCTCCAGAAGTGCAACGCCACGTAGTACAGCGGCGGATGCTCGAACGGCGCTTCCGCGATGGCGGCAATGATGTCCAACGGCAGCGATCGCGCGTACCAGACGGCAGCGACTTCATCGAAGTCGAAATCTCCCAACTGCTGCAGCCGCAAGCTGCGCAACGCCGCTCCGAGCACCAACACGGCCAGCAACACCGCCATTGGCGTAACGGTGGGCGTAAGCCGCCCCGCGCGACCTCGTCTGGCGGCGGCTTCGCTAAGCCAGACAGCCATACGCAGCAAGGGTGCGCCGGGCGATTTCAGCCCAGGTGTGCCGCGCGGCAATAGCCCGCGAGCCCTGGGCCAGCCGCCGTCGGCGCGCCGAGTCGTCGCGAATCTCAGCCAGGGCAACCGCCAGCCCCGCCGCGTCGCCTGGCGCCACTAACGCTACTTCCTCCACTCCTACGTCCACCGTTCCCTCAACGGGGGGCACAGTCGTCACGACCGGAACGCCGTGCGCCACGGCATTCATAAACGACCCCCGGCGCGCTGAGAGGCCATCCAGAAACGGGAGCGCGATTGCATCGCAAGCCACGAGCCATCGCGAGATCATCTCGGGCCGCTGCTCGCCGGTGTCAACCAGGCACACACCATCGAAAGTGCCTGGCGGAACCGGTGGTTCGGCGCGCCGGACATTGGTCGGTGGTCCCGCCGCTCCGATCAAAACCAGGCGCATGCCCGGCCCGGCGAGTTCAGTGCGACGCATGGCATGGGCCAGCACCTCAATACCCTTGCTTCGTTGCCGAAAGCCAAAGAAACCCACCATGAACGCATCAGGATCCAGGTCCAGCGCCGCTCGCGCGGCACGACGATCACCGCTATCCGCAGGCGGTTCGATAGTCGGCCCGGCTGGAATCCAATGGCTATTCGCTTCACCGTATCCCTGCGCGACGGCCTGGCGACGATCCACCTCGTCAACGTAGATCGCCGTGTCTGCACCCTGTCCCAGGCTGCGGACCATGCCCTCGCGCAACCGACCGGCCTTTGGAAATAGGTACGGCCGATGGAGATCGTGAAACGTCACCGCCAATCGGCTGGGACCCGCCAGGCTCGGCAACAGCCGTGCCAGTCCCATCATCTCGCCCGGTCGCGCAAAGGCCCCCGCCTGGTAGTGCAGGTGAACCACGTCCGGCCGCACACGCCTGACAGTCCGCAGCGTGTCGACGATCGCTTGCAGCGGCAGCCCGCTTCCGACGGAATGCACCCGAGCGGCCAGATCCTTCGCCGACCTCGACTCTGTCGCCACATGGCAGGCCAATCCGCGTGCCTCAATGGCCGCCGCAAGCCTGACCACGTGGTCGCCCACGCCGCCAATACGCGGTGGATACTCACCGGTAACGAAGAGAACGCGTCGAGTCGGCCTCACATTTGCATCGGCGGCTAGCGCCGCCACCCGGTCCACTGCCAGAGAGTTACGACCGCGATCTGGCGAAGTTCACGCCGGGCGTCGGCACGCGCCTGCGGACGCAGCAGGCGCACGAACTGCTCCAGCAGACGCAGCACTCCGGTAATCGCCACGAACAGGCGCATCAGCGCGGCCACCGGCCAGCCCCAGGTCTTGGTCACGTAGCGGTAGCGGCTGTGAAAGAAACGCCGCTCGCGGGAAATTGGGTCCTGTTCGGAACTTGCCCCGCCGCGATGTCGAACACTCGCGTTCCGCGTGACGCCGCAGCGCCAGCCGCGAGAGCCGAGCTCGCGCAGCAGGTCCACTTCCTCCGCATACATCTCGTAGCCGACGTCGAACCCGCCTGTTTCGGCCAGCGCGCTGCGCCGGAAACACAGGCAGGCGCCGGTCAACCATTCAGGCTTCTCGTCCGGAGTGTCCTGCATGTAGTACCAACGCAGCGCCGGCAGGTTCGGAAGAAATCTCTGGACAATCGTTCCATCGGTTACCGCCGCGAGCAGCGTAGGCAGCCGGCGGGCGGGCGAATACGGCGGTAATCCCTCCGCCGTATGCATCGGCGCCACGCAGCCAAGGTTCGGCTCGCCGTTCAAGTGCGCCAGCATCGCCCCCAGCGCGCCCGACTCAAGGTGCGCATCGGGATTGATCAGCAACACCGCGTCACCACTGGCGCTGGCTATTCCGATATTGGCGGCGGCGCCGAATCCCAGGTTGCGATGGGCCTGAACGAGCCTGACCCGTGGAAACTGCCCACGGACAATCTCTACAGTCGTATCTCCGGAATCGTTGTCGATTACAATTATGTCAAGATCTCCCGGAATCTCACCTTCGGCGGCGAACAGAGCGGCAACGCACGGTTCAATATCAGCCGCGGAATTCCAGGTCACCACGACCGCCGTGACCGACCGCAGCTGCGTCACGGGCCTCGCCCTCCGCCGTCCGCCTTCCAGCGGGCACGCAGAGCCCGCTGAACTTGCCATTCGTGCTCAGCCATCAGGGTCGCCAGCAATACGCCAACGCCCCGGTCCTGGTATCCGCGCAAGCTGACCAGCCGCCGCCAGAACTCGCGCACGGGTTGCAGCGCAACCGCCGTAAGTCGCCGTCGCATGCCCGACCGGTAGAGGTCGTCGGCCACCGCTTGGGCGTAGAGCCGCTGACGCGCCCGGAACTGGGCTACGCTCGTATAGCTCAAATGCTCCAAATGATGCTCCATTCGCCCCACGGTTCCGTTCACGTCCACCAGCTCGTGGACCGGCCGATCGGATACGTAGGCAGCGTGTTGACGGTTCATGATTCGCAGTTGGTCATCGGGCCACCATCCAGCCCCGCGCATCCACCGGCCAAAGATCCGGTTGCGGCGCGGAACCCAGTAACCAGTAAACGCTTCCATTCCCACCCGCATCTGGATCTCCTGGCTGAGATTCGGTGGAACCCGCTCATCGGCATCAACGAATATCACCCAGTCATTAACGGCCAGGCGCAGTCCCGCGTTGCGCTGATCGGGAAAGTCGGTCCAGGTCCGCTCGATCAGGCGAACATCGGGCGGCAGCCCCTGGGTGGTCCCGTCCGTACTGAATGCGTCGATGACCAGCCGTTCGTCCGCCCAGGCCACGGTCGCAAGGCAGTCACCGAGATTCGCCTCTTCATTGCGGGCGATAACGATCGCGCTGATTGCCGCCATCGCCGTCAATCCAAACTCAGCGCGGCCTGAGCCGCGGCGTAGGCTTCGCGACGCGGGCCCGGCAAGCGCGCGCGCACGCCCAGCAACAGCCACATCAACCCGATAGCGGCGCTGGCCGTGGGCCTGGCGCAATGCCGTCGGTACCAACGTGCCCGACTGCGGTAAAGCTGCGGCAGCATTTCGGTGTCGCGGGCGGATGTAGTGGCGGCCCGGATGTGAGTCACATGCGCGGTGGGTACGTAGCGCACCCGCCAGCCGTCGTCCCGGAACCGCCGGCAGAGATCGACTTCCTCGGCGTACATCCAGTAGGCCGACGAAAACCCACCCACAAGCTCGTATGCCCGGCGCCGTATCAGCATGAACGCGCCCAGCAGATAGCCCACGTCCCGCGTGGGTCCGTCCGACCAGAGCCGACCATTCAGGCGGGATCCGCGAACTCGGGCGGGTAGCGGAAGCAAATCCGAGACCGCTTGTCCAAGGCCGGGAAACGCAAACGCGGAGTCCTGCGGAGATCCGTCCGTATTCAGCAGCAGCGGTCCAACGCAGGCCGCGTCCGGCGCCTCCTCCAGTGCCCGTGCCAATTCATCCAGGGCGCCGGGATGCACCCATACGTCGGCGTTGGCCACCAGAACCAGCGGCGCCTGCCCCAGAGCGACACCGGCATTTGCAGCCGCGCCGTAGCCGGGATTATCGGGCCGGCTCAGCAGTCTCGCGTCAAGCGTCGCTTCGTTCGCCACGGCGGCCAGCGCCGGATCATCGGCGGTGTCCACGATCGTCAGCGACTGCATCAGGCCGCCGGCCGAGCGAATGCTGCGAGCCGCACGGCTCGTCACGTCCGCTTGCCCATGGGCCACGATGACGGCGTCGATCATGCTCGGCCGACCCCATCCTTTTCGGATCGCGGGCGACGGCCTGCCGCCCGCCTGCACCGTGCGCGCTACTTCACCTCGACGGTAGCGCCCACCTCTTCAAGCTTGGCAACCATGGCGTCCGCTTCCTCGCGCGACAGGCCGTCCTTGATGGAGCCTGGCGCCGCGTCCACGACCGCCTTGGCCTCGCGGAGTCCAAGACCCGTGATCTCACGCACGGCCTTGATTACCTGGATCTTGCGCTGACCGGCGCTGGTGATCTCCACGGAGAACTCCGTCTGCTCAACTTCGGCCGCGGCCGCGCCGTTGTCGGCCGGCGCGGCGGCCACGGCCATGGGTGCGCCGGAGACGTTGTACTTCTCCTTCAGCGCCTCCACCAACTCCGAAAGCTCGAGCACGGTCATGGAATCGAGCGATGCGAGAATGTCGTCCTTCGTTACCTTGGCCATTACGCGCCTCCTTCGGCGGTTTGTAGTTGGTCAACGCGCTCCTGCAGCGCGAAAACCAGTCCTGAGATCAATCCATCCAATGTGTGCACCAGGTTGGAAATCGGTGCGCCAATCGCCCACACGACTTCCGCATTGAGTTGCTCGCGACCGGGAATCGCCGCCAACTTCAGCACCCGATCGCCGTCAAGGACCTCGCCGTTCAGCGCTCCGCCACGGATCTCAACCGTCGGATGCTGCTGCGAAAAGTCGCGCAGCACTCGCGCCGCGGCTGGAAGGTCTTCCCCGCTGAACGTCAACGCCGACTGCCCGTTAAGCAGCGCGTCCAGGCCCTGAATCCCGGCCCGGTCAGCCGCCAGGGCGGCAAGATTATTCTTCACCACTCGAAGCGTCGCGCCCGAGGCCCGCATCTGGGTTCGCAGTTCCTGCTGATCGGCGACCGACAGGTTGGTAAACCCCGACACAATACTGAGCGAGGCCGACGCCAACTGGTCGGCGAGCGCGTCTACCACGGCGGCCTTTTCCGCACGTGTCGCCACTGGCAACTCCTCCTTTGAAGGGAACAAAAAATCGAACGGCGCACCGGGTCGGCTAACCGCTCGATCATCCGTTCGCGCCTCGGCGGGCTCTCTCGACACGAGAGATTGCTTGGCCCGCGGTCTCTGGCTATGCAGTTGTAGGGGATTGGTTCGAGTCGACTCCTGCGTTACTCCCCGGCCGCTGCCGCTTCGGCCATCGCGGCCTGCGCGTCCAGGCGAATGCCCGGACCCATGCTGGAACAGATACTCATTGTACGGATGTACGAGCCCTTGGCCGCGCTGGGCCGCGCCCGTACAACCGCGGCGATCAGGATGCGTAGATTTTCGATCAGCGCCTGGCGCCCCATCGAGGCCCGGCCCGCCACCACGTGCAGGTTAGCCAGGCGGTCCACGCGAAACTCCACCCGTCCCGCCTTCAGCTCATTCACCACCCGGCCGACATCGTTGGTTACCGTGCCGGCCCGCGCATTCGGCATCAGCCCCCGCGGACCCAGGATTCGGCCCAGCGGTCCAATGATCCGCATGTTGTCCGGTGTGGCCACGGCGGCGTCGAAATCCAGCCAGCCGCCGCGAATCCTCTCCGCCAGTTCGTCGGTACCCACCTCGTTGGCGCCGGCGTCGCGAGCTTCCTGCGCCCGGTCGCCGCTGGCGAACACGATGATTCGCTGCTCCTTGCCGGTCCCGTTCGGCAGCGTCACCGTGCTGCGCACCTGCTGATCGGCATGCGTCGGATCGACGCTCAGGTTGGCGTGAAACTCCACCGACTCATCAAACTTCGCCATAGGCAGACCAAGCAACACGTCAACGGCTTCCCCGAGCGTGTGCTGCGCCCGGCGGTCCACCGCCGCCCGAGCCTGCTGAAACCGTCGGCTATGTCGCGCCATGCCTAATCCTCGACTTCAATGCCCATGCTGCGGGCGGTACCGGCCACAATCTTCATAGCCGACTCGACTTCGTAGGCGTTCAGGTCCGGCATCTTGATTTCGGCGATCTCGCGAACCTGCGCCTCGGTAACCGTGCCTACTTTCTCGCGATTCGGCTCGCCCGAACCCTTCTCCACCCCCGCGGCCTTCCGCAGCAGGTCCGCCGCCGGCGGCGTCTTGGTGATGAAGGTGAACGAGCGGTCTTCGTAGATCGTGATCTCGGCCGGAATCACGGACCCTACCTGCTCGCGGGTACGCTCGTTATAGGTCTTGGTGAACTCGATGATGTTCACGCCGTATCCGCCCAGGGCGGGACCCACCGGCGGAGCCGGCGTCGCCTGCCCGGCTTCCAATTGCAGCGTGATCGTGGCGAGAACGCGTCGTGCCATGGTTCCTAAGCCGCCTGGTTAGATGATTGACCCGCCGCCGGACTTCTCGACCTGGAGAAAGTCCAGTTCAACCGGCGTGTCGCGTCCAAAGAACGAAACCAGCACCCGCAGGCGCTCCTTGTCTTCCATCACTTCGTCCACCGTGCCGAAGAAATCGGTGAACGGCCCATCGATGATCTTGACCCGCTCGCCGATCTGGATGCGCACTTCGGGCCGCTGGCCCTCGCCTTCCATCTGCCGGAAGATCGTGCTGGCCTCATCCGGTGAGAGCGGAATGGGCTTGTGGCCGGACCCGGCGTCCGCGCCCACAAAGTTCACCACGCCAGGCGTATTGCGTACAACCTGCCAGGCGGCGTCCGCCTCCCGCTTGGCATCCGCGTCCCGCGAGTTCTTGGTCTCGTCCAGCGACAGCATCTGCACCAGCACGTAGCCGGGGTACATCTTGCGCTTCACCGTCCGCCGCTGCCCGTGGCGTGATTCCTCAACGTCCTCTTCGGGCACCACGATTCGGAAGACCTTGTCCGTCGCCTCCATGGAGCGCACGCGCTGTTCCATGTTCTGCTTGACCTTGGCCTCATAGCCCGAGTACGTGTTCACCACATACCACTCGGCGTCGGTCGGGATCTTCTGGGCCGGCGCGTCGCCGTCTGCGGCAGTTTGGGTCGATGCTTGGCTGGCTTCCGCCATCATGCTCCGGCGCCCTCCCTCACGAGGTGATCAGTTCGAACAGGCGGTCGAATCCCAAATCGGCCAGGCCAAGAATGATCGCCATCAACACGCTGATCGCCAGCACCAGCGCCGTCAATCGCACGGTCTGTTCCGGCGTCGGCCACTGGCACTTGCGCAGTTCCTGGTACGCGCTGCGCACGAAACGCGTCAGCGGCGCCCGGCGAACGTTCCGGCGCAGTTCCCGTGTCGACAACATGGCCAATCACCCGCTAGCGCGTCTCACGATGCGCCGTGTGCGAACGACACGCGCGACAATACTTCTGAAGTTCCAGCCGATCCGGGTTGTTCCGGCGGTTCTTGCTGCTCACGTAACCGCGCGAACCACAATCCCGGCACTCAAGCGTGACAACGAGCCGATCACCTCGGCGAGGCATGTCCAACTCCGCAGCCGCTGGGCGGCCGTCCATTCAGGGGCGCGCTTCGTGTTTGCCACGGCCACACGCGCCCGCCAAGCACAATAAAACCCCGGCGGGTGGCCCGCACGGGACGCCTCAGTATACGACGAATCGGCCGATTAGTCGCCTATCCAGCCAACCGATCCACCGCCACGGCAATGGCCACCGCCGCGCTCACGGATCCCAGCATCAGGCCGACAATCCACTTGGTCAGCCGATTCTCCAGATCGCCTATGGCCTTGTGTAGATCGGCTTTCGTCGCCAGGTGCTCGTAACCGCCTTCCAGGCGGCTGAGCCGGTCTCGGTCATCCATCGAAAGGGCGGTCAAGGTTCTGCCTCCATTGCGGTAGGTAAAACAATTTCCGCCCTGCGCACAGTCTACGACCTCGCCGCCTAAGCCCAGGGCCTCGCGACCTCCGCGTCGCGCAGCACTGTCAGACCGCAAACGAACAGCCTCCACCGGCTTACGACTTTCGCGCCCCCTTTGGCAACCGCGCCCCCCGCACCGCAGTATTGGGTACCGCACGGCTGGAGAATCGACCTATGTCCACCGATGGACTCACCTACGCCGGGCGTTTGAGCGATTTCGCCTCCGGGACCTGCCACCGAGTGCGCGCGGGCGACCGCACCCTGGTGCTCATCCGGAACGGCGACGGCGTTTACGCCCTGGACAACCGCTGCCCCCACATGGGCTTCCCCCTCGATCGCGGCAGCGTCGACGACGGCATCCTCACCTGCCACTGACATCACGCCCGATTTGACTTGACGACGGGCGGCACCTTCGACTTGTGGGCCGACGACGTACCCGCCTTTCCGACTCAGGTCATCGACGGCGACGTCTGGGTTGATCTACGAAACGGCCGCGACGAACTGGCCCATCACCGCCGGCGCCTGCGCGCCGGCCTCGAGCAGAACCTCTCGCTCGTCATTGCAAAAGCTGCGGTTTCCCTCGTCGAAGGCGGCGCCGACCCCCGCGAACCCTTCCGCATCGGCCTCGAGTTCGGCACCCGCTACCAGAGCGACGGCTGGGGCCCCGGCCTCACGGTACTCACCTGCATGATGAATCTACTCCCGCATCTGCCGCCCGAACAGCACGCCCGCGCCATCTTTCACGGGCTGTCGAACGTGGCCGGCGACTCCTCCGGATCGCCGCCCAAGTTCGAGGTCGGCCCCCTGCCCGACGCTCCCGCCGATTCGGCCACCCTCAAGCGCTGGTTCCGGCGCTTCGTCGACGTGCGCGATGCCACCGGCGCGGAACGCTGCCTGCTCACGGCCATTCAAGCCGGAATCGACCAGGCCGCCATTGCCGACATGCTCTTCGCCGCGGCCACCGACCACCGCTACCTGTCCAACGGCCACGTGCTCGACTTCACCAACAAGGCCCTGGAAGCCCTGGACATCGCCGGCTGGGACTTGGCTGAGACGGTAATCGGCTCCCTCGCCCGCGGCTACGCCGACGCCGGCCGCATGGAGGAGTCCAACGCCTGGCGCCGGCCGATCGACCTTGTGGAGATACTGGAAGACACGTTCGAGGACCTTCCCGACATCCTGGCGGCCGACATCAAACCCACCCAATGGGACGGCCGTGCCGACCTCATAGAAACGGTACTGGGCGAGGATCCCCAGGCCATCGCCGACTCGCTCACGGACGCCCTGCGCCACGGCGCCGATCCCGTCGAGCTCGCCGACGCCGTCACCCAGGCCGCCATCACCCGAGTGGCCCAGTTCCACGTCACCAACGAGTTCGGCGACTGGGACCGGGCGCTCCACACCCTTTCGTTCGCCAACGCCGTCCGCGGAGGCCTGGAACGATCGGGCTCGCGGGAACTGGTGCGCGGCATCTACGACGCTGCCATGAGCGTCTACCTGGACCGCTTCCTCAACGTCCCGCCCGCCCGTCTGCCCCGGGCCAATGGCCACACGTCGGGAAGCGAGCTGCTGGAATTTCTGCCCGACCTCCTCGACCGCCAGCAACAGGTCGACGAAGCCGCCAGCCTCGTCGTTGACTACCGCGCCACCGATGCGCCGGTGGAGACCCTCCTCGCCGCGCTGGGCGGCAACCTGTTGCGGGAGGACCGCAACTTCCACACCATCCAAGCGGTGGAGGCCAGCATTCACCAGGCCAACCTGAGCGGCGATCCCGCCGACGCCACCCTGGCGCTGGTGGCCGGCGCCCGCTATCTCGCGGCGCACGCGCCCACCGTCCGTTCCCAGGGCCAGACGTTCCAGATCGCCCAGCGCCTGCAGCGCGGCGAACGCCTGTTCGAGGAGGCGTCCGACTGAGCGGCGACAACTCCGAGGGTGTCGTGGCCGTCTTCCACGGGATCAAGAAGCCCTTCACGTTTCTCAGCTTCCCAGTCCCCGACCCGCGGCCCGGCGCGATCGTGCTCAAGATGCGGCTCGCCAACATCTGTGGGTCCGACCTGCACTACTGGCGCGGCGACGCCGACCTGGTGGGCCGCGGCTTCGAAATGCCCTACGCCCTCGGCCACGAGGGCGTAGGTGAGGTCTTCCGCCTGGGCAAGGGTGTGACCACCGACTCGGCCGGCCAGCCCGTGCGCGAGGGCGACCGCGTCGTCTTCCGCTACTTCGACCCCTGCGGCCGCTGTGCCGTCTGCCTGAAGGACCACCCCTACGCCTGCCCCTACCGGCAGCGCGAACGCCTGCGCGGCGTGCGCCACTGGCCTCACTTTCGCGGCACCTTCGCCCAGTACTACTACCTGTACCCCGGCCACACCATGTTCCGGGTTCCCGAGGGATTGACCGACGCGTCTGTCGCCGGCGTGAACTGCGCGCTGACGCAGGTCGTTTCCGGCCTCGACCGGGCCAAACTTCGCCCCGGCGAAAGCGTCGCCATCCAGGGCGCCGGCGGTCTGGGTCTCTACGCCGCCGCCATAGCCAAATCCCGCGGCGCGGGCCCAGTCATCGCCATCGACGGCATTCCCTCTCGGCTCGAACTGGCCCGCGCCTTCGGGGCCGACGAAACCATCGACATCACCCAGGCCGACACCCCCGAGGCTCGCGTCCAGGCCGTCCGCGACCTCACCGGAGGCCTGGGCGCAGACGTAACGCTGGAACTCGTGGGCCACCCGGGCGTCGTCGCGGAAGGCGTCTACATGACCGCGCCCGCCGGCCGCTTCGTCGAAATCGGCAACATCAACGTCGGCTGGGCGGGCTCCTTCGACCCGTCAGACGCCGTGCTGCGCAGCGTCACGCTGATCGGCGTCGCCCACTACCGGGCCCGTGACCTCGCCGCCGCGCTGGCCTTCGTCGCCCGCGAGTCCGGACGCCTGCCATTCGATGAAATGCTGGCCAGCCGCTTCAACCTCACCGACATCAACGACGCCTTCGTCCAGCAGGACGCCGGTCAGGTCACCCGCAGCGCGCTCGTTCCCCACCCGGCCGAGGCGGCATAGAGGGCCCAGTCGAAGTCGACGAGAGGCCGGCAAATGCCCGCCGACCCCTCGTCGCTTCCTATCGAACCGTTGTTGTCGGCTCCGACTCGGCGACCTCGACCGGCACCGGCACTTGCGACGTTTCAATGCGCGACGGCCACCAGTTCCAGCGCCGCAGCAGCAGCACGATGCTCGGCACGAACAACGCCCGCACGATAAACGTGTCCATCAGCACGCCCAGCGCCACCGCAAACCCAAGCTGATAGATATCGCGCAACGGAAACGTGGTCAGAACCGAGAACGTCCCAGCCAGGATCAGGCCGGCCGAAGTAATCACCCCGCCGGTTCGCGCCAGGGCCGTGCGAACACCTTCAACCAGCCCTCGCTCCTGAACTTCCTCGCGCACCCGCGAGATGATCAGGATGTTGTAGTCGGCCCCCAGCGCCGCCAGGAAGATGAACATCCAGACGGGGTTCTGATAGCCGACCCCGGGGTGATCCATGAAGTTCTGGAAGATCACGACCGAGAGCCCAACCGCCGACAGGAAGCTCAGAACCACACTGCCCAGCAGGTAGGTCGCCGCCACGACGCTGCGCAGCAAGGCCAGGAGAATTATCCAGATCAGCACGATCACGATCGGACCGATGAGCGCCGTGTCGCGATTCACGGATGCCCGCGCGTCGGTCTGCAGCGCCGTCGGACCGCCAACCAGGATCTCCGCGTTCTCCAGCGACGTTCCGACAACGACGGATCGCGCGATCTGGCGGATGTCCTCAATGCGATCGATCGCCGGCACCTCGTACGGCTGGTCCGCCATCACCACGTCCAGCCGAGCGGTGGTCCCGTCGGGCGATACAAACCGTCGGCCGGCGAAGTAGGCCTGCAGGACGGCCTGCTGCTGCGGATCCGCATTGGCCGGCGGGCCCGCGGCCGGTGCGCCTCCAGGCGGACCGCTTGGCGTTCCGTCCCGTACCGCCGGCGGCAACTGCGCAATCGCCGCCTGCAGCGTTGCCGCGTCGACCGCCGATGCTTCCCCGGTGGGACGCGTGGGCCCACTAACCCGTGCGACGCCCGGAACTGCCGCCACGGCCTGTGTGAGCTGATCCAGGTCAACCAGGCTTCCGTCGACATCGGTCGTGCGGACGTAAATGTTCGTCGGCGCAAGTTCGCCGGCGCCGAAGCTGTCGTCCATGATCTGCGCGCCGATCTTCGACTCGGCGCTGTCAGGGAATCCATCGATAAAGCTGAAGTTCGGCTTCATGCTGGGTGCGCCCGCCGCGAACACCACCAGGAGCACCAGCGTCACCGCAAACGTGGCGACCGGACGCCGCGTCACGACGTCCGCCACCCGCGACCAGATGCGCGAGTGCTCCGTGCCGCTCACGTGCATCTTGCCGGGCCAGAAGGCTGCGCGACCCAGCAGGACCGCAAGCGCCGGCACGAGTGTGAGACCGCTGACAAGCATCAGGAAGATCGCCATGGCCAGAACCGGACCCATCGCCTGGAACGATCCAAAGCTGGCCAGCAGCAATGCCAACATGGCCGCGATTGTCGTGCCCGCACTCGAAGCGATAGCCGGCCCGATCCGCTGGAGCGATACCTCCATGGCTCGCCAGCGATCCGGCTGACGGCGTAACTCCTCGCGGTACCGCGCGACAATGAACAACGTGAAATCGGTGCCCGCGCCGAACATCAACACCGACATCAAAGCGGTGACCTGCCCGTTCAACGACAGCCCGAAGTTCTCGGCCAGCAAGGCGGCCACCGATTGCGCCACCAATAGCGTCCAGCCCACCCCCGCCAGCGGCAACAGGGCCAGCGCCGGTGAGCGGTAAATCAGCAGCAGGAGCACGAGAACCAGCATCACGGTGATCATCGTGACCCGGAAGTCGAAGGTTCCAAATACCTCAACGGCATCGGAAACAATTCCGGCCGGGCCGGTGACCGCCACCGTCAGGCCAATGTCTTCGACTTCGGCCCGCGCCTGGTCGCGAATCCATTGCACGGCCGCTCCGAACGTCTCGGTGTCGCGGGCTCCCGAAAGCGTGACGATCGTGGTCACGGTCGTTCCGTCCGGCGCCGTCAGCGCGCTCGCGGCGTCGGGTGACCCGCTCAATGAGAGCACCGACTGGATTTCCTCCGGCGCGCTATCCGACTGCAACGCCGCGTCAGCCTTCGCTATTGCCGCCAGGTCGGCATCCGACAGCCCCTCAGGGCGATGAAAGACGACGATGGCCGGGACGCCCTGTCCGCGCGGGAACTTCTCCGAGACCAATTCCAGGACGCGCCGGGACTCCGAGTCGCTTGGCAGGAAGTCTTCCTGGCTGGTAGTCGTCACGTCGCCCAGCGGCGGCGCCGCCACGATCACGACCACGCCCACCACGATCCACGCGACGATCACGGCCGCCGCCCGGCGCCAACTGGCGGCCAGGCTGGCCAGCAATCCAAACATCGACACCTTGTTCCGATTCACGCTTATGGCTTCAGACTGTGGTACGCGCTACGTGCGAATTGTGAAAAACGTCACGAAGTCTCTGCAAGCCCTCGACCGGCGGTGAGCCGCGCCGGCTGAAGCTCCCTGGCTCACCCGGCCCTACAGCAATCCAAGCTGCTGCCTGAAACCCAGCGAGTCGAACATCGCCCAGCTCTCGGCAATCCGGTCCCCCTCGAACCGGTAGATGTAAATCGCCGATGCCTCGAACGTGTTCCCGCTCGGTTGGATCCCCAGGCCCTGGCCCGTATGCGTCCCGCGCCACGTCACCCGCGCAATGATCTTGCCCGGCGCCATGATCCATTCGTCCGCCGTAATGCTCAGATCGGGAAACGAGCTGCGCAGTTCAGGAATCTCGATTTTGAACCCGTCCCGCCCGATCGTGCGCCCGTCCTGCATGTGCAGCACGTAGTCCGTCGTGAACAGCTCGTCGATCAGGCTGATGTCGCCCCGGTTCCACGACTCCTCGTAGAACCTCTCGATCAACGCCCGCTCCGCCGCCCCGGCCACACCCTCCGGCTCACTGCCACCCAGCAGCACGCTCGCAACCGCTCCCACCAGCGCACCAACCGCAGCCGCCAGCAGTGCGGACACGAGCACCGTGTACATAACCGAACGCCCCGACGTCGTCTGGCTCACAGATTCCAGTCCTCTTCACCGCCGACCTTCGGCGCCGGTCAGTCTAAGACGCACCCACCGTGCAAGGACTCAGCGGTTTGCGCGGACACTAGGCCGTCGAAGACGAGTCCCGGTCGCCTCGCTGCTCGCCCATCTCCTCCAGCATCGACCGAATCGTCGTCGCCGCCACGTCCAGGCCTCGGAAGTAGACCTGCCGATACGTCTCGTCCGAAGCCCCGAAGTAAAAGTGAGTAGGCGCGTACTGAATCCCCGCGAATGACCTGGCCTGGGCGGACTCCGGGCCGTACATGTCGGCAATAGCGGCGGTCGTGTCTTCTCTCCACTTCTGAAACTCCCGCGATCCAACCACCCGCTCCGGCGACCGCCACGCCAGTTCCTTGAGTCGGGGTACGGCTTCCAACGCCCTGGTCAACGGCTCGAATGAATCTGAGCTAGTCGACATCGCCTCCGCCCAACGTCATCGCCCGAACGCCGGCACTAAATCCACGGATTCGTCGCATCCTCCAGCGGCAACGCAATCGGCCGCCCTTCCAAATGCGACCGGTACGCCCCCACCAGCATCTCCACGCCCATCAACGCGTCCTGGCCCGTGCAGGTCGTCGGCCGGACTTCCCCACCGTGAATCAGCCGCACCAGTTCGCACCCGTGCACGTGGTTGCTCCAGGTCATGGTGTCTACGCCCTCCGGCGCCCAGGGATCATCCGCAACAATCTCTTCCCAGCCCACCTGGCCGCCTGTCGGAAATACATCCCCCCGCGGCAGCAGGTGAAACTGCCCCCGCGGCTGATTCCGCAACGTCACCAGCGCGTGCTGGTAGTAGCAGTCCGCTCCCAGCCGGTCCGAACCGTATGACCCGTCACCCACCGGCACCGACTCGAACGTGCCGATAACCCCGCTCGGAAACAGGTACGTCGCCGACACCCGGTCGCCCGCGATCGGCCCGGCCCCGTTTTCGGTTCGCCCGACCGCGTCCGCGCGCGCCGCCGGCCGCCCGTCCTGCAACACCAGCCCCGACACCTGCACCGGAGCCTCGCCCACCAAGTACAGCATCGCGTCAAACACGTGCGGCGCATGGATCATCGACTCTTCCACCCCCACCCGGTGGTCGCCCTTGTCCATGGCGCGAATCCGCGTCAGCGGGCCCCACTCGCCGGCCTCGCCGCGCGCCCGGATCGTCTGCATCCCGGGGTGCTCGCGGCTGCGGTGCGCCAGGATCACGTGCGTCCCCGCAGCCTCGGCGGCACCCATAATCGCCCGCGCCTGGTCCGCCCAAGGCGCCAGCGGCTTCTCTACATACAAGCCCTTCGCCCCGGCCTCTATGGCCGCCAGCGTTTCCTCGACCCGCCCGTCGTCGTACCAGTGCCGCGCGATCGCCACAATGTCCGGCCGCTCCTGCTCCAGCATCTCGCGATAGTCGGCGTACGTCCGCTCCGCCCCGCATGCGGCCGCCAGTTCGTCGCGCCCCTCGTCCACCGGGTCCGCCAGCGCCACCATCCGCACGTCCGGATTGGCCTGCCACGCCCGATGCAATCCATGCCCGGCCCCGCCCAGGTCGCTATTCGCAATCGTCACGGCACGCAACGCAGACATCGGCAGCTACTTCCGGGTTCCGCAAGCCGACGGGAGTCTACTGGCTAGCGACGACCGCCTACTGGATCGACCGGTACCGCCACACCGCCAGCGGCACGAACACCGCCATGATCCCCGCCATCCAGGCCAGCGCCCACACCAGCGGCTCCCAGAAATCCGTCCCCAGCGCCAGCCCGCGCATCGCGTTGACCGTGTGCGTGACCGGGCTGTTCTCGGCCACGACTTCCAGCCAATCGGGCATCGTCTCCACTGGCACGAAAACCGAGCTCACGAACACCAGCGGAAACAACCACACGAACGACGCCACCTGCGCCGTCTCCGCCCGCCTGACGCTGGTGCCGATGGCCGCCGAAATCCAGCAAAACGTCTGACCGAACAACACCGCCACAAACGGCATCGCAATCGCCCCGGCCACCGTCCCGTGGTACCGGAACCCGATCAGGAATCCAACCCCCAGCATCAGCCCGACCACAAACACATTCCGCGTCGTATCGGCCAGGATCCGTCCCGCCACCACCGCTGACCGAGCCATCGGCAGCGTGCGATAGCGGTCGATCATCCCGCTGGTCACGTCCACCGCCAGTCCCACGCCCGTCTGGGTGGACCCGAACAGCACCGACTGCGCCAGAATTCCCGGCAGCAGAAAGTCGATGTACTCCACCGGCCCGGTCGGAATCGCCCCGCCGAACACGAACGCGAACAACAGCACGAACATCACCGGCTGGATCGTGGAAAAGACCATCAATTCCGGCTGCCGCCGGTACGCCAGCATGTTGCGCTTCCACAACTGCAGGATGTCGCCCGGCGCATGGCGCGCCTCCACCCGAATCGCGTCCATCGAAACCACCATCAGACCGCTCCCGCGGGCGCGTCGACCGGCTCGCTCTCGGCCCGGTGCCCGGTCAATGACAAGAACACTTCATCCAGCGTCGGCTGCCGCAGCCCGATGTCGGCAATCGCTACCTCGGCCTCGTCCAGCCGCCGCACCACTCCGGCCAGCCGCGTCGGACCGTTGGAAACCGCCACTGACACCGTCCCCGTGGCTTCGTCCACCGTCGGCGGCCCGTCGCCCTCGGCCTCCAGCACATCCCGCACCTGTGCCAGTGCCGCCAGGTCGCTCACCCGCACCGTCAGGTGCTCGCCGCCCGACCGCGCCTTCAGCTCCGCCGCCGTGCCCTGGGCGATGATGCGCCCGTGGTCGATCACCACAATCTCATCGGCCAGCTGATCGGCCTCTTCCAGGTACTGCGTCGTCAGCAGCACCGTCGTCCCGGTCGCCACCAGCTCGCGGATCACCGCCCACAGTTCCAGCCGCGCCTGCGGATCCAGCCCGGTCGTCGGTTCGTCCAGGAACAGCACTTCGGGATCGGCCACCAGGCTCGCCGCCAGGTCCAGCCGCCGCCGCATCCCGCCCGAATAGGTCCTGGCCTGCCGTTCGGCTGCATCCACAAGGTCGAACCGCGCCAGCAGTTCACCCGCGCGCGACGCGGCCGCCGCCCGTCCCATGTGGTACAGGTTCGCCACCATTTCCAGGTTCTCCCGGCCGGTCAGCGTGTCGTCCACAGCCGCCGACTGCCCCGCCAGCCCAATCAACGGACGCACCCGCGTCCGCTCGCGCCGCACGTCGAACCCCGCCACCGCCGCCGACCCTTCGTCCGGGTCCAGCAGCGTCGTCAGCACGCGCACCAGCGTCGTTTTGCCGGCCCCATTGGGTCCCAACAGACCCAGCACCGTCCCCCGCTCGATCTCCAGGCTCACCCCGGCCAGCGCATGCACGTCCCCAAACGACTTGTGAACGTCGCGCACCACCACAATTGGGCTGCTGCCGTTATGGCCTTGTTCCATTGGCTGCAATTCTCAGACTTGGTTGAAGGGCCGTATCCCCGCTAGGAGTCTGGCAAGCGTCCCACGCACCCCCAAACCGCTGTGTTGGGTTTACTACCGTTCCTCGATCTCGACTCGCCTCCTGTCGCTGCCGCCGATAGCTACGTCGCGACGTGCCGCCTGCCTCGTACCCGCACCACCACCTGCCCGTCCCGCACCTCCACCGGAAACGTCCGCGCCCGCACCCGCTCGTCGTAAAGCGCCTGCCCTGTCGCTATGTCAAATTCCCAGTTATGGAACGGGCACCGCAGAATCTCGCCCTCCCGCTCGAACTCCCAGTACCCCACCCGGTCCGACACCGGATGCGGCCGAATCCGCCCCCGGCACAGCGGTCCGCCCCGATGCGGACAGTGATTCAGCAGCGCGTACAACTCGCCGTCCAGGTTGAAAACCGTCACCCCGTACGTGAGCGCCCCCCGAACCTCGCACCGCTCCCCTGGCGGCAACTCGGCCAACGGGCAAACCACAACCTCGTCCGAGGCGGCCACCTCTAAGAGTTCCGATGCCGCAGGAGCCCCACGCAAGACGCCTCGCGCGCCCTAAGCCACGGCCGCTCTTCCTCCCTCTCCCCCTGGAGATCGTTGCGAAACTCCGGAGTCCTCAATGCTCCTGCCGCTCTTACTCCCTCTCCTGGGAGGCTGTTGCGTAGCCCGAGGGGCGGGGTTGCGCTGTCAATCCCTTCAAGGAGCCGCCGTTCTTTCCCCTCTCCTGGGGGAGAGGCAGGTTCGGGCGTCTTCGGCCGAAACCGGTGAGGGGTCTTCCGGGCAACCCACCACGGATTACGCAAGGGTCTCTGGTCAGCCAGACCCATCGAAACTGTCGTTACAACCTGAACGCCGCGCGCGCCGTCTCGCCAAAGATGTTGTTGCGCATCTCGGCCGGGAAATCCGGCGCCACCGACGTCGGCGAGTCCCAGTCCCAGTGCGGGAAATCGCTCGCGTACACCAGCGTCTCGTCCGCGCGCGCCTGCTCCAGGAACCAGTGCAGGTCCTCGCGCGATCCCGGCTGCTCCATCGGCTGCGTGCCCACCCGGATATGATCGCGGAAATACTCGCTCGGCAGCCGCTTCACCCACGGCGTGTAGTCCCGCACCGCCTTCCAGTCGGCGTCGAAGTGGTTTAGCAGCCCTGGAATCCACCAGGTATCCACTTCCACGAACACCCACGTCAGCGTCGGGAACTTCTCGAACACCCCCTCGCAGATCAGGCTGGCCGTATGCGCCTGCGCAATCTGCGGACGCGCCATCCGCATCTCCAGGTAGTAGGTCGGGAATCCCGCGGCCGTCGGCGGATTCGTTTGACCCCGCCCCTCGCCCCCGAAGTGCGTCACGATCGTCAGCCCGTATCTCTCCGCCGCCTCATATATGGGGTGGTAAATCCGGTTCCCGTACGGATGACGTCCGCCCGCCGGCAGCATCACCCCTACCACCGCCGGGTGATCCCCCAGCCGCTCGATCTCCTCCACCGCCAGCACCGGGTCGTTCGGCCCCACCGCCAGCGTCGCGCGGAACCGCGGGTCCTTCGCCACCCAGTGATCCATCGTCCAGTCGTTATGCGCCCGGCAGATCGCCGCCGCGTAGTCCAGATTCGTCATCCCCACCGTCGGGTAGACCATCTGCCCCGTCAGGATCGCCACGTCGAACCCGTACGGATCCAGGTGCTCCTTGACCGTGAACTCCGCAAAGTCCGTGTGCTCGTCCACGTCGTGATCGGTCCGGTAGCCGTGCGAGTTCGGCATGTTCGTCCAGCCGCCGTTCGGAAACATGGATCCGAAGTCCTTGATTTCCTGCACGTACTGCCGCGGCAGATAGGGAAAGATCTCGTCGATCTTGTGCCACAGGTGGTGGCAGTCGCAGTCCACCAGGTAGGGCGCGACTTTGCGATACGTGGGCGCCCGCTCGGCGGGACGGGTCAGGGAGTCAACGGCCACCATCACTCGACTCCAGCGCAATCCTCAGCGCAACCCCGATGGTATCCCACCCACCGTCAACTGCGGACGCTCGGCAATAGCCGGACCTCCGCGCCCCGGCCCTTGCGGCCTTGTGTTACCCGTATTTCCGCAGCATGTAACCGATCCCGGGCTTCGTGACCAGGTAGCGCGGTGTGTTCGGATCCTGCTCAATCTTCTCCCGAACCCGCCCCACGTACACCCGTACCAGATGCCGGTCCCCCGCATACTCCGATCCCCACACCTCCTCAACCAACTGAGCCGGCGTAAACACCCGGTCCCGGTTCCGGGCCAGGAAACGCAGCAGGCGAAACTCCGAGGCGCTCAACCCCACCGGCCGCCCGGCCACCGCCACCTCCGCCGCCGCAAAGTCGATAGAGAGCCCATCCGACTCAAACGGCGGCCACGCCCCCGCCGGCGCCCCCCACAAAACCGACCGCAGCCGCGCCAGCAATTGATCCTGGTCAAACGGCTTCGGTAGGTAATCGTCCGCCCCCGCCTCCAGCGCCCGTGCGATCCCCTCGTCATCCTCCCGCGCGGTCATCGCAATCACCGGTGCGTCGCAGGACTCGCGCAACCGCCGCAGCGCAACCAGCGCATCCAGATCAGGCAGCCCCAAGTCCAGCAACACCACATCCGGCCTCTCGGTAACGGCCTCGTCCAGACCTCGCGCGCCCGTCCCGGCAAACACCGCCCGGAAGTCGCCCACGGCCAGATCCGCGCGCAACTGCCGCACGTACCGCAGGTCATCCTCGATCACCAACACCAGCGGACGCCCTCCGCTGCCCGTCATTCAGTGTTCCTTCGTGTGCGCTCGGCCCGTCAATCCATGACCACGCATGGTGCGACACCCCCCGGCAGCCCGTACACCCGGCCAGTCACTCGCTGGCCAAAGTACGAACCCGAAACATAGGATTATGTCCACTAGTTCCCGAGAGGCCCACACGGCATGGCCAGCAACCAGTCCGACTACCCCGTCCAGTTCTCGGTTGACTATCCGGACAGACCCCTCAATCGCGTCACCACGCTCTTCAGGCTCTTCATGATCATCCCCATCCTCATCGTGGCCGCCCTGCTTCCCGGCATGGTCAACAGCGGCCAGTTCGGCGACAGTGGACAGACGGCCATCTCCATCCCGATCCTCTGGCTCCCGCTCGTCCTCATGCTGGTCTTCCGACACAAGTACCCGCGCTGGTGGTTCGACTGGAATCTCGAACTCACCCGTTTCGTGTACCGCATCGAGGTCTACTTCATGGCCCTGCGCGATGAGTACCCCTCAACCGACGAACACCAGGCTGTTCACCTCGACATCGAGTACCCCAACGCCGAGACCGATCTCAACCGCTGGCTCCCCCTCGTCAAGTGGCTCCTCGCCATCCCCCACTACATCGTCCTGGTCATCCTCTCCATCCTGGCCTTCGTGGCCGTCGTCCTCGGCTGGATCATGGTCGTCATCACCGCCGAGTACCCGCGTGCCCTCTTTGACTTCATCGTCGGCGTCATCCGCTACGGCGCCCGCGTCCAGGCCTACGCCCTCATCCTCACCACCGACCGCTACCCACCCTTCCGCCTCGACCCCTAACCCCGCCAAGCGCCCCAGGCCAGCGCGTCAAGTCAACCGCGGTCCGGGACGCACTAGCGGAAGGTCAAGCCGCTAGTCCCAACGTGCATCGTCCCACCTGCCCGCACTAGGCACCTACGCAACCCCAAGAATCCAAAACATCACCGCTACGCGCCATCCCGACGCCTCGTCATCCACATGGACACAATCACGGCGATACACGCCGCCGTGCACAAGTGCCGGCGCGGCGTTCAGATCCGTCCGATGTGACGAGCTTCGCAGAACTCAGCTACGCTGCTTAGCCAAGAGGCGACATCAATGAGCATTCGCCCAAGCCGCTGGCGCCTGGCGCCGGCGGCTGTCGTCGTCCTGCTGCTTCTGACAGTTGCGGCCGGCTGTCAACGAGAGACAGTACAGAAATCACAGGAGTACCGCGATGAGTGCCGGTCATGGACTCACGGCGATCCCATGCCCACCAAAGACAATCCTGCGCCAACCGCAATAGTCCGCTGCCACGACCCCTGAGACCCGTTCGAGCCAAAGCAACCGGGCGTCGCAGTCAGGAGGAGTCGGGATAGAGCCTCCGTCGGCAGCCACCGGTACCACGAGCTACAACAGGCGACTGCGGACGCCTCCGACCAGCAACGCCGGCGACCTTCCCGCACCAGTTGGACCCGAGGACGATCGATGCGCTAAACCAGCCGGACTGACCAGGGTTATCACGGCGCCAGTCATGCGCTTGAGCCCGTCGCCGACCGCCGAAGAGTCTTTGACGAGCCAGAATGGGGGCCTGTGAAGCTCTGCCAGCCTAACGCACATGATGTTTCGACAGGGCCCGAGTCATCTGGTTGAGGCAATACAACTACCCGACTTTGCGCAACCGACGCATGAGTCGCTTTAAACGCACCGCCTTGACCGCCAGTCGCGCGGTCGTGACTGTCCTCATCCTTGGAGCGTTCACCGGCTCGATTTCGCAGAACGCAGCGCTCAATGTTGGAGCGACGAAAGAGACTTTGGCGGCGTCCAAGAGCGGCATTCGGCTAGCAGACCTTCGGCAGAGTGCTGTGCAGGCCCCAGGATCTGCAACGATCCCCCCTTCCCGCAAAGCTCAATCTGCACTCTCAGAGACGCACCACTCCGCACTCGCCTCAATCTCAGACGACGAACCGCATTCGTTGCTGGCCGTCGCCGGTGGTGCTGCATCCGGGCAGAGCCAGTCCGAAGTTCAAGCAGAAAGGCGCGGTCTCGTTCCATCGTTATCACTTGCGCCCGGCACACCCGGGTCATGCCAGGTCTATGGTTCGGCAGAGCGCTCGCACCGTCTCGACTACGGCCTCCACCGCAGCGGTTTCGACGCTGACCCTCTCTGGACCCGGGACATCAGCGGCTTCGAGACTCCTCCGCACTGGAGCACGGATGGCCGGTGGATCGTGTTCGGCGAGGGCGCCGAGGTGCACATGGTCTCGATGGATGGCAGGCAGTTCTTCCGGCTCGTTCGTGAATCCGGCGACTTCCATATCGGCTCGGCGCACTACGCCTTTAACCGACTGACGGGACTTGACGTATCCAGCGACGGCACCGCGCTGGTGTACGCCGTGTGCTGGACGTATGTGAGTGGTGGAAGTCGGAATATGCAAACGGTAAGGATTCCGCCGGAAGGTGGACGTCCGGGGCGTGCAATCTGCTTGGATTTCGACGCCTTGGCCGAACGTGTGGGGGAGTGCCCCACACGCAATCCGATGATTTCCGACATAAAAATTCTCACGTATCCGTCCGGCGACTCGACCTTTCGGGTCAAGGACGACTTCTACGAGGTCACGCTGGTTCGGCTCGATCAGGGAACGTTCACGCGTCTCCATCCAGGCAACTTTCCAGCGTTCTCGCCGGATGGCACACGGATTGCTTTCGTTGCCCAGGACGGGCGCGATGGACCCTCACGTCTCTACACCATGGCGACGGACGGCACCGACGTGCGGAACCTGGGCGTCGCGCCGGTTAATCATCCGCCGCGTTGGTCGCCGGACGGCTCGCGCCTCGCATACGTCCTACGGGACGAACACCCCTACGCGATTTACACGATCAACGCCGACGGGACTGAACGACAGTACCTCTCGACTGCGATAAGCGGACCGGCGTGGTCGGCGGACGGCTCGCGGGTCGCGTTTGCCAAGGCCGACGGTCGCTCGACGGCGGTCTACACGATCGCTGCGGATGGAACGGACGCTCGGCCACTGACGACCCTACGTGTCGAGCCAGCCTGGGCTTCAACCATTGAGTGGTCGCCGGACGGCTCGCGGATCCTGGTTGCGTTTACTTCGTCCGTCTGGGTGGTAGCCCTTGACGGCGAATCCATGCACCAGCTGGTGAAGGTGCACGAGTCGCCGCACGTATACGAGGCGCGCTCGGTGCCCGCCTGGTCGCCCGACGGGACGCGGATCGCGCTGTACCAACCTTCGGAAGGTGGCAGCGGATTCCGTTACAGCGGCGGCGAGGTGGTGCTTGCCAGCCTAGCGTCGGATGGGTCGGACCCCCGGATGTTGGTCCGCGATCACGATGGCTTGATGGCGGAGCGTCAGGAAGATCTCGTGGTCAAGATTCCGGCGACGCCGGCGTCGTGTCGTGCCGGCGTGGTGGTATCGGCACCCCTGCGCAACGCTGGCTTGGTCCGGGATTGCGAAACGCTGGTGGGACTACGGCACGACCAGTTTGGTACCGCCGCCACCAACTGGGGACGCGATGTTCCCGTAAACGACTGGGAGGGGGTGTCCGTTTCCGGCTCTCCTCCCCGAGTCAGGAAATTGGACTTCGGTGACGGGTCACTCGGTGAGTTCGCCCATGGCGGGGTCCTTCCGACGGCGTTGGCGGAGTTGGAATACCTTGACAGATTGGACCTTTCGGGTAATCGGTTCACCGGCCCGATTCCTGCCGAGTGGGGCCGGCTGACGAGGCTTCTCGTGCTGGACCTCTCCGACAACGATCTGACCGGCGAGATTCCAACTGAGCTGAGCGGCCTCGGCCGCTTAAGGGTCCTGGACCTCTCCAATAACGCGCTATCCGGTCCCATTCCGCCCGAGTTGGCCAAGATCGAGACTCTTCGAGAGTTACAACTCGGCGGCAATTCACTGACGGGCTGTATCCCAGCCACGCTTTCGAATCTGCGGGGTATGGACACGTCGCTCTTGGGCCTTGAGCGGTGCGTGCCAGAGACATGAGGACAACTCCTCAAAGTGACGTTCGTGAAGTCCTGCGGACAACCGAGCGGCGAATGAAACGCCGCTCACCCACCCGCCCACGGATCAATCACCTCAACCCCACACCCCCAAAACCCTTCCACATCCCGCGTCGCCACACCCATCCCCTTGGAGCGCGCGATTGCCGCAGTCTGGCAGTCCGCTTGACTGATCACCCGACGCACATCGCGGCGGCCGGCCGCAATCTCGGCTTACGCTTGGGCGGCCGCCGCGTCAAAGGCCAGCACCCGCCTGCCAAATACCTCGCCAAACAGTTGATCCACGGCCGTCGCTAACCCATCGCAACGCCATCCCCCCGGCAGCAGCCCGATCCCCGTGCGCATCTCAGATTCGGTCACCGCGGTCACGAACAACCCGCCAGTGTCCTGTCGGTCCACTCCGGCCGGCAACGCGGGCGCCGGGCGTGCCCGCGTCAACTCCGAAGTAACGTTCGTGTCCAGGACGATCACCCGCCCTTACCTCAGTCGAACCGCGGCGGCTCCCGCATCGGCTCCCGCGACGGAATCTCCAGGTCCACGCCCCCAAGCAGCCCGAATAGCTCATGAATAGCCGTCCCCAGATTGCGAACGGGCCCTCTCGCGCGTCTTCCGCGTGTGGCCTCATCCGTCGCGACCGAGGATCTGTTTCGCCTGGGCGGCGGCCGCGGTGGCGGTGGATTCGGCTTTGGTCGTGGAGCCGTACCGCTGCGCGGTGCCGAGTCATCGTGGCTCTCGCGCGTCACCCAGCCGGCACGCTGTACTCCGCCCGTACGATCTCGATGGCCCGGTCGTGACACTTGTTGTTCAGCTTGTCGTCGAGGGCAACGGGCACCTCCGGCCCTGACATCGTTCGCATCTCCAGCATTCGAGCCTTTATCTCCGCGTCGGGGTCGTACTGGTGCCACCACAGGTACTTCCACTCGTCGCTGATTGCCTTGAAGTGCTGTTTCGCGCCTTCGGCCTTGGCCGACTTCATTGAGGGATCGATGGTGATCAGGGCCAACGCAAGCAGCGACGCCAGCATGGCCAGCACCGCGCTCACCCACGGCGGCAGGACATCGATGACAAAGCTTGAGCCCGCAAAGAACGACGCGGCGGCAACCGCGGAAATCAGCCACTGGTGCTGCCGCCGATACCGATCGGTCAACGCCGCGAAATACAGGTAATTGCGCTCAGCGTCGAGCCGCCCATCCCACGCTATCTGCGCAATCCCCGCTTGGGAGATTGCCTCAGCCACTCAAGCGCTACTCGCTTGCTGGGGATTGGCCATTCTAGCCACCGCCTCGACCCGGCCAACCCGTCAATCGCCGAAACACCCACCGGACCACGGATTGATCGTCCTAGCCCGACAATCCAGAGTCCCCGCAACCTCTCGCATCCCCACCGCTACGCCCCCAGGCAGGCCCCACACGCGACTCCGGTCCCGATCTTGCGTGCGGGCCGGCTTGAAACCGGTCTCTTCCGAGCACCCAACCCTTCGTGGTCAGCCGGGCGGCATTCCGCCGGAGTTCTTGCCCGCGACCCAGCCTCCATTTCGCCTACGCAAGCGAAGGTGCTTCCACCCGAGACCCCGCGACGAGAGCTCCGTAGCGAGGGGAGTTTTGACGACTATTGAGACTCGATTATCATTTATCTATGTCACGAGCAAAGCAGCAGCTAACCGTCTACCGGGCCCTTGGCGAGGCGGACGGTCCCCTGTCCGCCCGGGAACTGTGGAGCCGCCTGGGCGGAGCGGGTGTCGGTCTCGCCACCGTCTACCGCGCGCTCCGACGGGGTGTTGCTGACGGCACGCTGAAGTCGGTCGAGGTGTTGGGCGGCGGCGTTCGGTACGAGCCTAGGAACCGCGAGCATCACCATCACTTTCTTTGCTCGATTTGCAACCACGCGTTCGACCTCTTCGGCTGCGTCGAGGGCCTCGAGTCCCTCGTTCCGGATGGGTTTCAGATGACGGGACATGAGGTCGTGTTGCGCGGAACCTGTGATGAGTGTGCCAATGCGGCATGACCGTCGCCCGCGGGCGTCGGATGCCCTTCCATGGATCCACGGCGGGAGGGCTGGCGAAACCGTGGCTCACCCGGGTGGGTCTCGCCGACTCGAGGGAGTTTCGAACGCATGTTGATCAACACATCGCCCCGCTACCCGAACCTCGAAGGGTCTCGACGCATCAAGCAGGCCTTGCGCGAAGCGCTGAACCTCTCCGATGACGTCACGGTCACGGTCACCGAGCTCGCGTGTCTCGAAGCAGGCTGCGACCCCGTCGAAACCGTGATTGGCCTGCTTCGGCCTGACGCGCCGCAACTTCAGTTCAAGCTGCACAAACCCATGGACGCCGTTGACGCAAAAGACCTTGTCCAGGTCTGCACGGCGTGGGGATTCGACGTACAGATGTCGGTGCTCGAACCACCGCTCCAGGAGGACTAGATGGACGCGCCTCGCAACATACCCGTGACGATCCTCACCGGCTTCCTTGGCTCCGGCAAGACGACCCTGCTGAACCGGATCCTGCGGGAGGAGCACGGCAAACGCATCGCTGTGGTCGAAAACGAATTCGGGGAGGTCGGCATCGATCAGGCGCTCGTCATCAACGCTGACGAGGAAATCTTCGAGATGTCGAACGGCTGCATCTGCTGCACGGTTCGCGGAGACCTGATCCGCGTGCTCGGCAACCTCATGAAGCGCCGCGACAAGTTCGACTACGTGCTGGTCGAGACCACCGGGCTCGCCGATCCCGGTCCCGTCGCTCAAACCTTCTTCATGGACGACGAGATTCGCGAGGAGTACGCGCTGGACGGGATCGTCACGCTCGTCGACGCCGCCCACATCGAGCAGCAACTCGGGCGCAGCGACGAGAGCACGGAACAAATCGCGTTCGCGGACGTACTGGTCCTGAACAAGACGGACCTAGTCGACGGCGAGGCGCTCGACACGCTCGAGACTCGGCTCCGCGACATGAACCGAATGGCGCGAGTCGTCCGTAGCGAGATGGCGGAAGTCCCAGTCGATACGGTCCTCAACCTCGGGGCCTTCGACCTGGACGAGGTGCTCGGGCGTCGTCCCACGTTTCTCGAGCCGGAATACCCGTTCGAATGGACGGGTGTCTATTCGCTCGATAGCGGCCGCTACGAACTCAGCCTGGCCGATGGACCTGATCCGTCAATGTCGCTCGTCGTCGTACCCGACCAGGGCACGGATGACTCCGCGCTTCGTGAGGGTGCGGAGTGGTGTGTGCGGCGCTACGCCGAACCTGCGGATCCCATTCGCCCCGGCGACCAGCTGGCTCTCGGACAACACCTCGACCTCCAGCTCGACTCCCAGGGGCGCAAGTCGTTCTTCTTCGAGGTCGATTCGCCGGTGAATGTTGGCCTCTACACCCAGCACACCGCCGAGGAGTTTGATCTGCAACTGACGAACGCGAATGGCGCGCCCCCCACGGCGACCAGCGCCGCACGCACCACGGAAGTGGTTCCCGTCGAGGTCGAGCGAACCTGGGTCGCGCAGCATGAGCACGACGACGAGGTGGGCTCGATCGCAATCGAGACGGAGGGCGACGTCGATCCCGACAGGCTCAACGCCTGGCTCAGCGAACTGCTCGTCAAATACGGGGTGGACATCTTCCGAATGAAGGGCTTCATCAGCCTCAAGGGCGAGTCGCGCCGCTTCGTCTTCCAGGGCGTGCACATGCTCTTCGACGGACAGCCGGATCGTCCCTGGGGGGACGCGCCTCGCCGCAATCAGCTCGTATTCATCGGCCGCAACCTCCCCGAGCAGTTCATGCGCCAGGGATTCGAGGAATGTCTCGTTTGACTGTCCACGCCTCGCGGGGTGTTCTTCGCCGGGGCTGGTCCGCGGAGGTCGGTGACTACGCCATTGCCGGCGGCTGGACCTCTCGCGGTGAGGCGCTGGTCGTCGGGGATGCCGCGGGTGGCGTCTACGCGTTCGACGGCAAGTCTGGCGCGACCAAATGGACCCGGCGCGGAGTTCATGAAGGCGGCGTGCTGGCGGCGGCTAGCCACCCAAGCCAGCCCGCGTTCGCTACGGCCGGCCAGGACGGCCGGATCCTGGTCTGGAGTGTCGCCGAAGGTCAGGTCAGCCAGGCGATCGAGGTCGGAAACGGTTGGGTTGAAAACGTCGCATGATCGCCGGACGGCCAGTGGTTGGCGGCCTCCTGTTCCCGGCAGGTTCACACCTATGGTCCGGACGGAGTTGAGGCCTGGCGATCGGACGATCACCCCAGCACCATCAGCGCGATCGCCTGGTCCGGCGCCGAGGAACTGGCCACGGCCTGTTACGGCCGCGTGACGTTCTTCAACGCCTCCACCGGGGAGCCTGGCCAGAAGCTGGAGTGGATGGGCTCTCTGGTCTCGATGGCGCTTAGCCCCGACGGCGACATCGTGGCCTGCGGCAGCCAGGACAACTCCGTGCACTTCTGGCGTCGCTCCACGGAGGAGGACTCCATGATGTCCGGATATCCGGCCAAGCCGTCGGCCCTGGCGTTCGATGACAGCGGCACCCTGCTGGCCACCGGCGGCAGCGAGGCGGTCACGGTCTGGAGCTTCCGGGGAAGTGGTCCCGAAGGCACGCGGCCCGGCGTTCTGGATGTTCATGTACGACCCATCACGACGCTTGCCTTCGCTCCCGGCGCGATGCGCCTGGCATCGGGGGGACGCGACGGCGGCGTGGTTGTGTGGTCGCTCAAGCGCGATGGACACGGCAGTGCGCAAGGAGCTGGAACGGTGGATGACGTCGTCAGCGCGTTGTACTGGCGACCCGATGGACGCGCGCTGGCGGCGCTCGACGCGCAGGGCGGCGTGACGGCCTGGCGGGTAGGAAGCAACGAGGGTCGAACAGATCGCATCCGCGCGAGTCTGCGCGGCGGTTCGAGCATCCGCTGATTTCGTCCCAGCCGGTCACCCCCCTGGTCGCCGCGTACGCGGGTCCAGCAGGTCCCGCAGGCCGTCACCCACGAGGTTAAATCCCAACACCGCCACAAAGATGGCCGCTCCCGGCAGCAACAGGAGCTGCGGCGCGGTTTGCAGGTGCGGGCGGGCGTCGTTGAGCATGGCGCCCCACTCCGGCGTCGGCGGCTGCGCGCCCAGCCCCAGGAAGCTGAGACCGGCGACGCCCAGGATGATCCAGCCGACATCCAGGGACGCGAGCACGACGATCTGGCCCAGGATGTTTGGCGCGATGTGCCGCAGCATGATGCGCCGGTCGCTGGCTCCGGCGGCCCGTGCCGCCGTCACGTACGCCATTTCTCGCTCCCCCAGGGTGATCCCGCGAATGATGCGGGCGTGGCTCACCCACCACACCGCGCCCACGGCCAGCAGCACGTTGAACAGCCCGGGGCCCAACGCTCCCGCCACGGCCAACGCCAGGATCAGCGAAGGAAACGCCAGCAGCAGGTCCACCACCCACATCAGCGCCGTGTCCGGCCAGCCGCCGTAGTAGCCGGACAGCATGCCCACGGTCACGGCGATAGTCATACTCAGCACCAGCGTTGCCGCCGCGGCCAGCAGCGTCGTGCGTGCACCGTGGACAATCCGGCTGAAGGTGTCTCGACCCAGATGGTCGGTGCCAAACGGGTGCTCCGCCGACGGAGCGTGCAATCGTTCGGGCAAATTGATCTCGGTGGGATCGGCAATCGGGAGCCAGGGCGCCAGCAGTCCCGCTAGCAGCAGGGACACCACCAGAAACAGCCCCAGCGCCGTTCCCGGCTCCCGCAGCAGCGCATGCCACTGACGCCGTCGGCGCGGACCGATGGTGACCGGCCGGACGGGCAGTCGTTCCCCCGCGAGTGCGGCATCGCTCGTCATCGGCCGCTACCCCGTGGCCCGTTCGAAGCGTAGGCGCGGGTCCGCGATGCGCAGCGCAATGTCAGTCGCCAGGTTCGCCAGCAGCACGATCACCGCAAGGTAGGTAACGAACCCCTGCACCACCGGGTAGTCCCGCGTCAGGGCCGCGCCCACGATCAACTGACCCAGACCTGGCCAGGTGAATATCGTCTCGATGATGACGGCGCCGCCCAGCAAGTGCGCAAGGATCACTCCCGTGGCGCCAATCGCCGGCAGCAGCGCGTTACGCAGGGCGTGCCTCACCACAACGGTCTGTTCAGACAGCCCCTTGGACCGCGCCGTGCGGATGTAGTCCTGCCCCAGCACATCCAGAACGCTGGCCCGAATCAGCCGCGTCAGCTGAGCCATCGGCGCCAGCGACAGTGCCACCGCCGGAAGCACCATCTGGGCAACCGAGCCGTAGCCGATGGCGGGCAACCAGGACAGCTTCACCGCGAACAGAATGATCAGTCCGAAGGCCAGGGCGTAGGAAGAAACCGCCGCGCCCACCAGCGCCGCCAGTCGTACCACCGCATCCACGGTGCCGCCCCGTCGCCGGGCCGACAGGATGCCCATGGGCACGGCCAACAGCAGCGCCAGGCCCAGGGCGGACGCCGTCAGCAAGGCTGTTGGGACCGTGCGGCGCACCAGCTGGTCGGCCACGGGCTGTTCCGTCAGGTAGGAGCGGCCCATGTCGCCCCCCAGCGCCCGCGACATCCACCGGACGTATTGCACCGGCAGGGGAGCGTCCAGGCCCAGCTCGGCGCGCATGGCGGCCACGGCCGCCGAGCTGGGCATCTGGCCCGGGTTGCGCTGGCGCAGGACGGTCTCCGCAGGATCGCCCGGCGCCACGCTTAGCAGCGCGAAGCTGACCGCCGATATTCCCAGCAGCAGCAGCGGCAGCGTGGCCAGCCGTCGGACGACATACGCGCCCATCCCGCGGAGACTCGTCCCGCGCCCGCTATCCGGTTAGCTCACTCACCCTTCCAGACCGATGCGATGGTCGAAGAAATAGAGATTGCTCGGGTGCGGATCGAATCCGGTCACCCGCTCATTGACACCGTAGATCAGGTACGCGTGCGCCACCGGCAGCAGCGCGGTCTCGGATGCCACGATGTCCAGCGCCTCGCAGGCAATCTCCTGGCGTTGCTGGACGTCGGCAACCTCCGCGGCGCTGCTGATGATGGTCTCCAGCTCGGCGCTGTGGAAGTGACCGTAATTGTTGGCGCCGCTGCCCGAGGCATCGGCGCTGACCCCGACAAACTTGCCGATGTTCTGGATGGGGTCACCGGCCTCCACCACGTTGTTGTACCAGCCAAAGAGATCCCAGGCGGGCTCCTTCACCACCGACCATTCGGTAATGAGCACCTCGGCCTTGATCCCCACGTCGGCCAGCATCGCCTGCGCGGCCTCGGCCATGATGGGCAGTTGGAACCGCTCCGGGTAACCGCCGATAACGATCTCCAGCGGTTCGCCGTCCTTGTCCACAAACCCGTCGTCGTTGGAGTCAACGTAGCCGGCCTCCGTCAGCAGTTCGCGAGCCTGCGCCGGATCGAAACCCGGAGCGGTGACGCCCGGGCAGGACGCCAGGGCGTCGGGCAGCAGGAATTCGGCGAACGACCCGGAGCCGGCCGGCGCAATCAGCCCCGCGATGCTCTCGCGATCAATCGCAAGGCTCACCGCCCGGCGCACCAGCGGATCGGACAAAGCCGGCCGCTCGAAATTCACCCACCAGATCACCGCCGCGGTGCCTATGCCCGCCGTGCGGCTCTCCAATTCGGGATGGGCGTCAATCGTCTGCGCACCTTCCGGGGAAATGTTCACGGCAACGTCAATGTCGCCGGCCTGCAGGGCCAGTTCCCGGCTGTTGATGTCCGGAATGGCGAAGTGCTCGATGCCCGCCAGCGCGGGAATGCCGCCCCAGTAATCGTCATTGGCGATGCTGCTCAGGCGTTCCTTCAGGATGTACTCGGTGGGAATGTAGGGCCCCGTCAGGGCGCCTGCCTGCAGAAAGTTGCCTTCGCCGGCGGCGTCGGCGGCCGCGGCATCGGTGATAGCCACCGCCGGACCGCTCAACAGGCCCGGCAGCGTGGGTCGAGGTTCCGCCGTGGTGATTGTGATCGTCTCTTCGTCACTCACCGCGATACTCTCGATCCCCAGCGCGCTCGCCGACGCTTCCGACAACCGGATCGTGCGTTCCAGCGAAGCCTTCACCGCTTCCGCGTTCATTAGCGAGCCGTTGTGGAACGTCACGCCTGACCGAAGCTTGATCCTCCACGTCAGTGGGTTCACGTCAGTGGCTTCCATCGCCAGCCATGGCGTCGGGCTGAAATCCGTGGGAGACAGGCGGAACAGGTTCTCGGACATCCCTGACTGACTGGCAACCCAACCGCCCTGCACCGGGTCCAGCGGGCTGTCAAGCCACACCACGCCGGCCTTCAGCGTGGGACGTGTCGCCTCGGCGGCCGCGGCCTGCGGAGCTGCTTTGGCCGTGGCGGTCGGAGCTGCCGTCGGTGCGGGTGTCTCGGCCGCTTGCGGAGTCTGCGGCGCCGGCGAGGGCGGCGGCGCTTCGGTCGGCGCCATGGCCGCGGCAGTCGCGGGCGCGGCGGTCGTCACCGGCGCCGCTGCTGTCACAGGCGCGGGCGTTGAAGCCGCGGCCGAGCTGTCGTCTTGCTCCCCGCAAGCCACGACCATGGGCAACGCCACGGCCGCCACCAGCGCAAGCGCCATTCGTCGAAACATCTCCTACTCGCCCTCCATGCTGCTATTGAGACCTTGTCTCAATAGGCCGAGCAGCATGTCACATGGAGAAAGCTCCGCGCAAGTCATTAATTCAACTGACCAGATCCGCCCCCAAGCGCAGCCCCGCCACCAGGAGACCCCCGCAACCCGCCCCTCGCCCCCGAAGCCGCGTCCGCTCTTCCTCCCTCTCCTGGGTGTCCAGATCGGACACACGGTGGACAGGTGTTCGGAGACATGGTGGTCACCTAGGCGGCCTCCCGCCTCCATCTTTCGTACGGGCCCGTCTCAAAGCGGCCTCTTCCGTCCCCGTTCGTGGTAAGCCGGCCCGTAGTCTTTCGAAGGGCCGAGTCGAACCACCCATCGGATGCAGCAACGACCCTCGATACCGTTCGTGGTGAGCCGGGC